>CAZCTC010000063.1:0-43890 GCA_964501335.1 uncultured Anaerolineales bacterium
CCGCTTTGGCTTTTTCCGATGTTAAAAGAACTCATTTCTCCGACAGGCTGCTAGTCAATCCGGGAGCCATTTCGTCAGATCGGGAAAAAACAGCTTTCTTCAAAGACGGCACTCCAAGGACAATTTTCTATCGCTAAGGTCTGTTTTTAACGTCCCGCAAAAGGCTTTTGTTTGGTAAAAAGCGACGCGCTGGATGGGGAGAGAGAATTTTTTTGTTTGTATTTTTGCGCGCATTCTTATGCGCGCAAAAATACAGGCTTTTTTCACTCGCTTTTCTGGGTTAACTGTACAGGCCGAAATATTATCTCTTTGCCAAAAACCAGGGGAAGACGGGATATATAAATATATAACAGTTGCTCTCTCCCTTGATTCGTTTATAATGGCGCGCAGGAGGGCATCAATGCCTGCATATCGAAAAGCCAGCATTCGGGAAGTTTCATCGTCGGCTTATGAGTTGGGAGGGCGGGTGCTTCAGGGGATTCTGCGGCGCAATCCGCAGGATGGCACCGTGAAGATCAGTGAGACAGCCATACTCGACTGGTTGAGCCGTTACGAAGGCCAGGAAGTGGCCCTGATTTTATTGCCTGTGGAAGAAGAGGTCCCTTTGGATGTGCGTTCCTGCCGCACCTGCGGACGGGATTATGTGGGTTCGGAATGTCCCACCTGTAAAGAGGCCCGGATTCGGTTGCGTGGTCGGTAAATCATAGATTATTTTCGTCCGCCCGAAAGGGCGGGCGAAAATAATAACCCCAAAATCTCTGAGGAGATTACGAATGAGGATTCAGGACTATTGGAAAATTTTAAAGCGTCGGGGCTGGATTGTGGTGCTGGCCCTGGCGATTACGGCCGGCAGTGCTTTTGGCTACAGCACTTTTTCACCCTGGAAAGTCTATCGGGCCACGGCGGTGGTGCTTTTTCAGCCGGCCCGGGCCGATTACGGTTTGACCCAATCGGCGAAGATTCTGCTGCGTTCATATGTGGCCGCGATGTGGACGACCGATGTGGCTCAGGAGATCATTGATGAGAACAATTCAATGCTTACGCCTGAGGAATTGAAGGGCAAAGTGACCATGGCGCCGGATGATTCGCGGTTGGTGATCCAGATCGATGTCGATACGAACGATCCTGCCGATGCGGTTAAAATCGCCGATGCCTGGGCCGTGAAGATGGTGCAGTGGCGCGACAGCGAAAATCAGCGTCAGGACAAGGAAAACCGGGTCTATGCAATGCAGCTGGAACCGGCGAAGTGGGTGTTGCGCTCTCCTCAGCGGACCATCAATACGGCGGCGGGGGGAGTTTTCGGACTGGTCTTTGGGACTTTGCTGGTCGTCATTTTGGAATGGCTGGATGCGGGCATTATTTATCGTCCGCAGGAGATTGAACAAGATTTAGGGATGACGGTGTTAGGGGTGATCCCGCCGATTGTTTCTCATAAAGGAGCTGCGCCGGCGCGACAGTCGCGTGTCAAAGCCGCAAAATCCGCGGCCGCAGCAAAGGAGTAAGGCTTGATGATGGATAAAACATTGCTGGTCACGTTGTCAAACCCTGGAGCGCCGGCAGCTGAGGCCTATCGAGCCCTGTGGGTAAATCTGGCTTATGCCAGCCTGGATCATGAGTTACGTACGTTGGTGGTTTCGGCGCCGGCGGCCGATCCTGATAAGTCGGTGGTGGCCGCCAATCTGGCCATTGCGATTGCGCAGGCCGGCGAGAAGGTGATTTTGGTCGATGCGGATTTGCGTCGGCCGCATCTGCACCGGATGTTCGATATGATGCAATCGCCCGGGTTGACGGAATGGGCCCGTTCGCGGGATGAGCGAGCTCCTTTGGTGGAGTCGGGAGTTCCCGGGCTGCGGCTTTTGCCCAGTGGGGAGCTGCCTCCCAATCCCGCCGATATTTTGGGCTCTCAGCGGATGGCCTTGATGGTGAAAGTATTGCTCTCGCAATGCGCCGTGGTGGTTCTGGATACGCCGCCGGTGACGGTCGGGTTGGATGCGGCGGTGTTGGGTTCCCGGTGTGACGGTCTGTTGTTGACGATGCGGGCCGGGCGCAGCCGCCGGGAGTCAGTCAAGCAGGCCCAGGCCCGTTTGGAAGAACATCAGGTGCGTTTGTTGGGGGCGGTGTTGACCGAAGCGACTGGTGGGGGATTGATAACGGGGTATTAAGTTTACTTTTACGCATTGCAGCCGCGCGAAAGAATTGAGTAAAGTGGAACTTTTGCGGGATGGTTCCCGTTTTTCTGCGAAGTCTACACAGTTTTCACAGGAGGATTCATGAAAGGTCTTATCCTCAGCGGCGGTAAAGGGACCCGGTTATATCCGTTGACCTTTACCAGTGCCAAGCAGTTGATCCCCGTGGCCAACAAACCCATTCTTTTTCGTGTCATCGAATCGATCCGTGACGCTGGGGTGAACGATATTGGAATTGTTGTCGGCGATACCGCCGAAGAGATCCGCGCTGCGGTCGGCCGGGGCAATCGTTGGGGGGTGAATATTACCTATATTCCTCAGGATGCTCCGTTGGGGCTCGCCCATGCGGTGAAAATCAGCCAGAATTTCCTGGGGGACGATCGTTTTGTGATGTTCCTGGGGGACAATGTGATCCAGGGCGGGATTTCTCCTTTGATCCGGCAGTTTGCCGATTCGGATTGGAATTCCCAGATTGTGTTGACCGAGGTGCTGCATCCTGAGCAATACGGGGTGGCCCAGCTGGACGATCAGGGCAGTATTTTGCAGCTGGTCGAAAAACCCAAACAGCCGTTGTCCAATCTGGCGCTGGTGGGGATCTATATGTTTGACAGCAGCATTTTCCGGGCGGTGAATGCCATCAAGCCTTCCTGGCGCGGCGAATTGGAAATCACCGATGCCATTCAATGGCTGGTTGATGACGGCCGGCGGGTTTATCCCTATCTCCATCGGGGATGGTGGATCGATACCGGACGGCCCGGCGATATGCTGGAGGCGAACAGTCTGGTATTGGAAGAGCTGACGCCGCGGATTGAAGGCTATGTAGATCGCGATTCTCAGGTCGACAGCCGCGTGACGGTGGAAAAGGGCGCGGAGATTATCAACAGCGTGGTGCGCGGTCCGGCGATTATCGGGGAGAACACCCGGATTGTGAATTCGTATATCGGGCCGTTCACATCGATTGGGCCGAGCTGTCTGGTGCAGGACAGCGAAGTGGAGCGGTCGATTATGCTGGAGCAGAGTGTGCTGGAATCGTTGCCCGGGCGGGTTCAGGACAGCCTGATCGGCCGGCATGTGGTGGTCCATCGCTCTCCGATCCGTCCCAAGGCGTTGAAGTTGACGCTGGGCGACTACAGCCAGGTGGGGTTGTTATAATTTGTGGGCGCCCACACAGGGGCGCCCCTACGGGTGTGTTTTTTGTAGGGGCGGTCCGATGGGGCCGCCCTTGATTCCAGAAATTCTGGGCGCTAATAAATTTTAACCTTAAAGAGGTTTTTTTGTTGTATGGGTGAGGCGGATAATATCGCTGCGGTGCAGACGAACCTGAATTATCGTTTTCGCCAGCCGGAATTGTTACGGCTGGCGTTGACTCATCCTTCGTATGCCCACGAACATCCCGATCTGGGCGGAGAAGAACATCACAATCAGCGGTTGGAATTTTTAGGCGATGCGGCTCTCGACTTTCTGGTGGCCAGCTGGCTTTATAAACGATTCCCTGCTGCTCCGGAGGGGTTATTGACCCGAATGCGGGCCACACTGGTGCGTACCACCTCTCTGGCCCGTCTTGCCCGTCATTTGGGATTGGGCGATGCCTTATGGTTGGGCCACGGGGAGGCCGACAGCGGCGGTTCGGACCGGGATGCCAATCTTTGCGATGTGCTCGAAGCTACGGTGGGCGCGCTCTATCTGGATGGCGGATTGGAGGTCGTCTGGGAACGGCTGGCGCCCTGGTTTGAGCGAGAAGTGGCGGCGGCCGTGGAGGCCGAATCTTATGTGGATGCCAAATCTCGGTTTCAGGAGTGGGCCCAGGCGGAGTTAAATATTACGCCGACCTATCGCATTATCAGTGAAGAGGGGCCGGCGCATTCCCGGATGTTTACGGCGCAGGTCCTTTTGAAGGAAGAGATTGTGGGCGAGGGGCGAGGCCCCAGTAAACGGGAGGCCGAACAGCTGGCGGCCCGGGCGGCTTTGAAAAATGTCCGCAAAGAGGAGTTGCTTCCTTAATGTAAGGAATGTAAGGAATGTAAGGAATGTAATGTGTTTATATTTTCGTGGGTTAGCCACTCTCGAAGAGAGTGGCTAACCCACGAAAATATGAAAAAGTTTTTCATCTGTTTCTACCTTGCATTGCAGGAGAACGGACATATCATAGGGGCGAGTTGAAGGATGGCAAGGAGGTAGTTTATGATGCGGTTTGATCGCTTTACGGAGCGGGCCCAGGAAGCCGCGCAGCGCGCGGTGGAATTGATGACCCGCTACGGCCATAGTCAGGTGGATGTAGAACATTTATTGCTGGCATTGATCAATCAACCTCAGGGGGCGGTGACTTCGCTGCTGGGGGAGATGGGTGCTGATGCCGTAATGTTGGAAGAACGACTGGATAATATTTTGCGACAGAGCCCCCGGCCCGGCATTTATAGCGCCCGGGGCGGTCAACAGGTTTTTATTACCCCGCGGGTGAAGCGGGTGTTGGATCTGGCTCAGGAAGAGGCCAACCGGTTGGGGGATGAGTACATTTCTACGGAGCATCTTTTCCTGGCGATCGTGCAGGAGAAGGGGACGCCGGTGGCGCGTCTGTTGGAAGAAAACAATGTCGCCCATGAGCGGGTATTGGAACTGATTCAGAAGATGCGCGGCGGCCAGAAAGTGACCGATCCGCAGTCTGAGACCCGCTATCGCGTGCTGAGCCGCTTCAGCCGGGATCTGACCCAGATGGCCAAAGAAAAGAAGCTCGATCCGGTGATCGGCCGTGATTCGGAGATCCAGCGCGTCATCCAGATTTTGGTGCGCCGAACGAAGAACAATCCCGTGCTGATCGGCGAGCCGGGCGTCGGCAAGACAGCGATCGTTGAAGGGCTGGCGCAGAAGATTGCGATGGACGATGTGCCCGAGATCCTGAAGGGCAAGCGGGTCTTGCAGCTCGATCTGGGGGCCCTGGTGGCCGGGACGCGCTTCCGCGGCGAGTTCGAGGAGCGGTTGAAGTCGATTCTGGAGGAAGTGCAGAAGGCCCAGGGAGAGTTTATCCTCTTCATTGATGAACTGCACACCGTGGTGGGAGCCGGGAATGCGGTGGGGGCGCTGGATGCCTCCAATATGATCAAGCCGGCGCTGGCGCGCGGCGAATTGCAGGCTCTCGGGGCGACGACGCTGGACGAATATCGGCAATACATCGAAAAAGACGGGGCGCTGGAACGCCGGTTTGCTCCGGTGCTGGTGGAAGAGCCTTCGGTCGACAATACCATTTCGATGTTGCGCGGGCTGCGGGATCGTTATGAAGCCCATCACAAGGTGCGGATTTCCGATGAGGCCCTGACCGCGGCGGCCAAGCTGGCCCATCGATATGTCACGGATCGACATCTCCCCGACAAAGCGATCGATTTGATCGATGAGGCGGCGGCCAAGTTGCGGGTGGCGCTCTATACGTTGCCGCCCGATCTCAAACGGATGGAAGCGGAGATCAACCGGCTGCGCGCGGAAGAAGAATCGGCCGGCAATATTCGGGAGTATGAACGGGCGGCCGATATCAAAACGCAGCGGCTACGCCTGGAGCAGGTTTTCAACAAGAAGCGCGAAGAGTGGCTGCACAACCATCAACTCGACGATGTGGTGGAGGAGAAGGATATCGCGGATGTGGTTTCGGCCTGGACCGGAATTCCGGTGGCACAGGTGATGGAGGCCGAAGCCGAGAAGCTGCTGCGGATGGAAGAAGCCTTGCAGCAGCGGATTGTGGGGCAGAATGAGGCCATCCACGCCATTGCGGATGCCATTCGCCGGGCCCGCGCCGGGTTGAAAGATCCCCGGCGGCCGATCGGGACCTTCCTTTTTCTGGGGGCGTCGGGCGTGGGGAAGACCGAGATGGCGCGGACGCTGGCCGGCTTCCTCTTTGATGACGATGAGGCGCTGCTGCGGGTGGATATGAGCGAATACCGCGAGAGCCATACCGTCTCGCGGCTGTTCGGTGCGCCGCCGGGCTATGTGGGGTACGATCAGGGCGGCCAGCTTTCCGAATCCATTCGGCGGCGGCCCTATCAGGTGGTGCTTTTCGACGAGATCGAAAAGGCGCATCCGGATGTCTGGAACGCTTTATTGCAGATCCTGGATGAGGGACGCCTGACTGATGGTCAGGGCCATCTGGTGGATTTCCGAAACACCGTCGTCATTATGACCTCGAACGTCGGCACGACCTATGTGCGGCGGGGTGGGGCGCTGGGCTTTATCAAAGGCGGGGATGCCGAGGATGAAGAGACCCGCAGCCGGATGCAGGCGGCGCTCAAGGAAACTTTCCGTCCCGAGTTTATCAATCGGGTGGATGAGATCATCATCTTTAAGAATCTGACCCTTCAGGATGTGGAGAACATTGTCGAACTGCAAATGAATGAAGTGTTGGGGCGATTGGGCGAATATGGTCTGTTCGTCGAATTGACCCCGGCTGCACGGCGCTGGCTGGCCGAGCAGGGCTACGATCCTCAATTTGGAGCGCGGCCGTTGCGGAGAGCGATTCAGCGATATGTGGAGAGTCCCTTGAGCGTCAGCCTGTTGCGCGGGCAATATGTCTCGGGGGATCGGGTGATGGCCGATCTGGGGGATGACAGCCTGACCTTTGAAAAACAGGCGCCCCTGGAAGCTTTTCAAGCGGTCGAGGCCTCTCAGGGGTAGGAATTTGGCAAACTTTGCCTTCCTGGTATAATAATTTCTACCCTGAAAGGCTTTTAGCATTCGTAGGATCGGACTGGCACGGAAGGAGGTGGTTGTCCGAGACAAAGTAATGCGGGACGATCGATGCTGTTTTGTCTGAATGACCCCAATGATTTAAAACTGACAGATGGAGGAGTTCTTTTATGCGTAAAAATCTCATGACTCTGGTGAGCCTGCTGATGCTGGCCAGTCTGTTGCTGTCCGCTTGTACCCCCACCACCCCGACCCCCGCTCCGGTGACAACCGAAGCCCCCACCGCTGAAGCAACCGAAGTTGCGACCGAAGTTGCGACCGAAGTTGCGACCGAAGTTGCTCCTGCCGAAACCTTCAAGGTCGGCGAAGTCACCGACACCGGTGGCGTGGACGACAAGTCCTTCAACGCCGTGGCCTGGAAGGGCGTTCAGGACGCCGTTGATCAGCTGGGGATCGAAGGCAAGTACCTGGAATCCAAGCAGCAGACCGACTACGCGACCAACATCACCCAATACATCAACCAGAAGTACAACCTGATCATCACCGTCGGCTTCCTGCTGGCTGATGACACCAAGGCCTTCGCGGAAAAGTATCCCGATGTCAACTTCGCCATCGTGGACAACGATTCCCTGGCCCCCAATGTTCGCGGGTTGACCTTCAGCACGGATCAGGCCGGGTTCCTGGCCGGGTACGCGGCGGCCGCCGCCTCCAAGACGGGCAAAGTGGCCACCTTCGGCGGGATCAATATCCCTCCGGTCACCATCTTCATGGTCGGCTTTGAAGCCGGTGTCAAGTACTACAACGAGAAGCACGGGACCGACGTCCAGGTTCTCGGTTGGGAATCTGCCAAGAACGACGGCGTTTTCGCTGGGAACTTCAACTCCCAGGACGACGGCCGCCGCATCGCGGAAGAATTCATGAATGAAGGCGTGGATGTGATCATGCCCGTGGCCGGCCCGGTGGGCTTCGGCTCTCTGCAGGCCGTCAAGGAAAAGGGCAATGCCTGGATCATCGGTGTCGACACCGACTGGACCGTGCAGCAGCCCGATGCCGCGAACGTGATCCTGACCAGCGTTCTCAAGAACGTCGACGTCGCCGTCATGGACACGATCAAAGTTGCTATGGATCCCGCCTTCAAGGGCTTCAATGGCGAGAACTACGTGGGCACCCTGGAAAACGGTGGTGTGGGCCTGGCCGCTGTGGCCGATGGCGCCGTTTCCGCCGACGTGCTCGCTGAACTGGAACAGGTCAAGGCCGACATCATCGCCGGCAAGATCAACACTGGTTGGTCCGACTACCTGAAGACCCTGGGCAACTAATCAATGATTTTTGGGCGGTGCCGAACCCTCGGCACCGCCTCTACCTTTGTCTATACACCTTCCGTGCCAAAAATTCAGGGAGACGTGATACGTGAGAAATGATGCGTGATGCCAGGTCGGGTCACGCATCATTTCTCACATATCACCCCTCTACGTAACCTGAGTTGCTACTTTTTATATTCAAGACTGTGATTGAAGACGCCTATGCAACAGAACAGCAGCCGTAGAAAGTAGACAGAATGCTCAATCCCCTACTCAGTGAATTCCACGCCGGTGTGGTTCACCCAGTTTGAAATTTCCTGTTTACCGACTGTGGGACGGTTTGCGACTCAGACGGCATTGAGTCATGAATGAAGTCTGGATGGATCAAAGCAGCAACTTAAATTAAGCAGGCGATCTTTATCCGTATTAGGAGGAATTATGCCCCCGGTTTTGGAGTTGAAAGGGATTACCAAACGTTTCCCTGGGGTCCTGGCCAACGACCACATCGACCTGACCTTGAACGAAGGGGAAGTCTTGGCTCTCCTGGGGGAGAATGGGGCCGGCAAGACCACGTTGATGAACATCTTGTACGGGCTTTATTCTCCGGATGAGGGCGAGATTTTTATCCGGGGCAAGAAGGTTCAGATCCAGGGTCCCGGCGATGCGATCCGTCAGGGCATCGGGATGGTCCATCAGCACTTCATGCTGGTGCCCGTTCTGACTGTGGCCGAGAATGTCATGTTGGGGATGGAGTCCATTACGAAAGGACTTTTCCTGGATCGCCAGGATGCGATCCGCAAGATTCGGGCGATTTCCGAGCAATTTCATCTGGATGTCGATCCGATGGCGGTGGTCGGCGATCTGCCGGTCGGCGTGCAGCAGCGCGTAGAGATCATCAAGCTGCTCTACCGCAATGCCGATATTTTGATCCTGGATGAACCGACGGCGGTCCTGACGCCCCAGGAGGTCGAGGGTCTCTTTGAGGTTGTAAACTCCTTGCTGGCTCGCGGCAAGTCGATTATCTTCATCTCGCATAAATTGAAGGAAGTGCGCGAGATTGCCAATCAAGTGACCGTATTGCGCCTGGGAAAGGTGGTCGGTGCGGCCGATCCCAAGGTGACCAATGAGCGGCAACTGGCTTCGATGATGGTGGGCCGGGAGGTGATCCTTTCGGTGCCCAAGAAACCGGCGCAGCCGACCAATATCGTCTTGGAAGTACGCGATTTGCAGGTTATGAGCGACCGGGGACAGATGGCCGTGCGGGGAATTTCGTTCGAGGTCCGGGCCGGGGAGATCCTTGGGGTGGCCGGGGTGCAGGGCAACGGGCAGACGGAGCTGGTGGAAGCGATTACCGGGTTGCGCAAGGTGATTGAGGGAACGGTGCAGTTGGACGGCAAGGATGTGACCAATGCCACGCCGCGGACGATTACGGAATGCGGCACCTCTCATATTCCGGAAGATCGTCAGCGCGACGGTCTGGTGATGAGCTATCCCATTGCCGAAGATCTGATTTTGAATACCTATTATCTGACTCCCAATGCCAAAGGGTTGGTGTTGCAGGAGGAGATCATTCTGGAGCAGGCTGAGCGGTTGGTCAAGGAATACGACGTGCGGACGCCCAGTGTGCAGACTCCCGCGCGTAACCTCTCGGGCGGCAATCAGCAGAAAGTGATCATCGCTCGCGAGTTGAGCCGGCCGATGAAGCTGGCGATTGCCTCGCAGCCGACCCGCGGGTTGGATGTCGGTTCGATTGAATATATTCATTCGCAGCTGGTGCGCAAACGCGATGAAGGCGCTGCGGTGATTGTGGTCTCGGCTGAACTGGATGAAGTGCTCTCCCTGGCGGATCGCGTCATGGTGATGTATGAAGGGGAGATCATGGATATCGTGCCGATCGAAAAGGCAGTTAAAGAAGAAATCGGGTTGTTGATGGCTGGTGTGCACCATACCGCGGAGCAACCTGCAAAGAAGGAGGCGGCATGAGCAAGAGTAAGGTCGATTCGACGCCGGCGCAGCCGAAACCGGTTGCTCCTAAGCAAGTAGAAAAGAAGGAGATGGATAAGAAGCCGGCCGAGGCTCCTAAGAAGCGGCTCGATCTGAGCGGCGCGACGGTGCCCGGGCTTTCGATCCTGACCGCCTTTATTATCGGCGCCTTTGTCATTGCGTTTACCGACCCGGTGGTCTTTGATGCCTTCAAGGCCGAAGGGATCGGGGGCGGGTTGTGGAAGGCGTTGAGTGTGGTGGGGGTGGCTTACCAGGCCTTTTTGATCGGTGCCTTTGGCGATCCGACGGTAACGTGGGCCGGCCTGATGAGTTGGATTCAAACCGGCGACAGCGCGGCCTTTATCACGTCGCTCTACGCGATCACCGAGACGCTGCGCACGGCGACTCCGTACATTTTCGCCGGGCTGGCGGTGGCGGTGGGTTTCCGCGGCGGTCTCTTCAACGTCGGTGCGGAAGGGCAATACTTTGTGGCCGGATTGACCTCCGTTTTTGTGGGGTACAGCCTTACCGGCTTGCCCTGGTTTATCCATCTGCCGCTGGCGCTGCTGGCCGGGATCGCGGGGGGTGGTTTGTGGGCGGCTATCCCGGGTTTCCTGAAGGCCAAGACCGGCGCTCACGAAGTAATCAATACGATCATGATGAACTATATCGCTTTCAAGCTGGCCGAGTTCATGCTGGATGTCAGCGGCCCGATGGCTCGTCCCGGCTTCCGTCCGGTGAGCCCGGAAATTCAGCCGTCGGCTTACCTGCCGCAGTTCTTCCCGAACGATATCAACATCCGGTTCAACACCGGCTTTATTCTGGCTTTGCTGGTGGCCTGGTTTGTCTACTGGCTGCTCTTCAAGACCACGTTGGGATATGAAATCCGCACCGTCGGGCAGAATCCCCGGGCGGCGCGCTATGCCGGTATCAATGTGCCGCGCACGATTGTCCTGACCATGGCGATCAGCGGGGCGCTGGCCGGGTTGGCGGCTTCGACCGACATTCTGGGCGTGATTCACTTTATGCCGAACTCCTTCTCTTCCGGCTATGGGTTTGACGCCATTGCATTGGCTCTGTTGGGACAAAGCCATCCGGTGGGCGTTGTTTTGTCGTCCCTGCTCTTCGGGGCCCTGAAAGCCGGGGCCCGTAATATGCAGGGGGTCGCCGGCGTGCCGTTGGATTTGACCTCGATCCTGCAAGGGTTGATCATCATCTTTATTGCGGCGCCGGAAATCATCCGTTTGATCTATCGGGTCAAGAACCTGAAGAAGAGCGATGATATGGTGGTTGCCAGCGGCTGGGGCCAGATGTAAGGGGGCAGCAATGACGACATTAGATGTGAGTATTACCAAAGAAAAGATCATGCGGTCCCGGGTGATGGGCATTGTGTTTCTGGCGTTTGCGCTGGCCATACTGGTTTTCTTTATGCCGGGGACAACCAACGAGCAACAGACGACCTTTGCCTTCAATCTCAACGACAGCAATGCGATTAAAGTGGGGGATTGGCCTTTTCCGACGATGGCCAGCTATTATCTCTTTGCGACGTTAGCGACCTTCCTGGGGATCTGGCAGTTGGTGAAGGGATTTAAGAAACAGGAGAACCTGGTCCTGGGCGTGGTCGTCGGGCTTTTCATCCTGGCCTTTCTGGCCTGGGCGGCGCGCGATGGTTCCATGAATCTGACCGGGATGCTGGAGGCCACGTTCCTGCGTTCTATTCCGATCACGCTGGCCGCGTTGGCCGGGGTGATGTGCGAGCGGAGCGGTGTGGTCAACATCGGTATCGAAGGGATGATGCTTTCGGGCTCTTTCCTTTCGGCTCTGGTGGCCAGTGTGGTGCGCACCAATCTGGCCTCGTCGTCGCTGGCTGGGACTCCGGTGGCGGATTTCTGGTCTTTGGCGGCCGGTTTGCTGGCGGCTCTGGTGGCCGGCGGTTTGATGGGAGGATTGCTGGCGGTGCTGGCGATCCGGTATAAGGTGAATCAGGTGGTGGCCGGGACGGCCATCAACATTCTGGCGACCGGGTTGACCAGCTATTTCAGTTCGCGCTATCTGCAGGTTTACCCGGAACTGAACAGCACGCCGACCTTCCGTCCGGTTCCCATCCCGTTGCTTTCGGGAATTCCAATCCTCGGACCGGCGTTTTTCGATCACACCTTGCTGGTCTATCTGACGGTGCTGCTGGTTGTCGCCATTCATGTGATGTTGTTCTACACCCGGTGGGGGCTGCGGACGCGCGCAGTGGGTGAGCATCCCCGTGCGGCCGACACTCTGGGTGTGAATGTGTTCCTGATCCGGTATGTCAATGTGATCCTGGGCGGGATGATTGCCGGCCTGGGCGGGGCCTATCTGGTCTTGAGTTCCGTGGCCCGCTTTGACGAAAACATGACGGCCGGGAAAGGCTTCATCGGGTTGGCGGCCATGATCTTCGGGAAATGGACGCCCATCGGCGCGATGGGCGCTTCCCTGATCTTCGGTTTTGCCGATTCGCTGCAGACCAAACTGGCCATCTTGAATGTGCCGATCCCGTCGCAGTTCCTGTTGATGGCGCCTTACCTGGTGACGATGATCGTCCTGGCGGGCGTGGTGGGCCGTGCGATGGCTCCGGCTGCCGACGGCGAACCTTACGATAAAGAGTAAACTTGCAGAAGTAGACAACTGCAAGTAGACAGCGTGAAGAGTCGGCTCGTATCCTGTGCAGGGTGCGAGCCGATTTTTTTGTTTTCGTATTTTCGGGCCTGGCCTCTTCCCCCATTCCCTGCTTCTCACTGTGCGGTGTTGCTTGCGGGGAAGTGTCATTTGCGGGATGCTACAAGGTGAAAAAGAGATTTCATCACAGAGTCATAGAGATCACAGAGAAGAAGAGAGGAGATTTTCTCTAAATTTGTCAGGATGGGGTACTCCTACGGGAGATTGTTTTTGTAGGGCGAGGTTTCCTCGCCCGAGGCCGGTTCCGCAGGCCGTTGCCGGGCGGGGCAGGCCCGCCCCTACCTGGGCGGCATCTGCGTTTATGGTTGCCCGTGGATGGCCGGTTTTCAGGGCAGAACGCCGCGCGAGGGCGGCATCCCCAGGGATGAAAAAGGGATTTCACCGCAAAGGCGCAGCGAGCGCAGAGAAGAGAGATGGCTATGTTAAAAATAGAGTCGTCTTGCTATTTGCTTTGAAAAATATCTGATTCTTTATGGGAACTATGCTGATACGGATGCTTTTTTTGCTGCCGCCGAAACTCAACGACAAGTAGCTCTGGCTGCGGGATATAGTGAAGAAGATATTCTCAAAGCGTTCTGCGGGGTTTCAAGGTTTGAATCTTTTACCATCCCGTGACTGACTTTGGGCCAGACCCTCTCTCTTGGTGGGGGGCTGACCCAAAGCTTCATCAATTAAGTGCTGATAAATTCGTTCGATTTTGGCTGGTTTTGAAGGAGAAAGGTATGAAAAAATCAATCTGGTGGCAAAATAGTATTTGGTTTCTTGTGAGCTTACTTTGTGTTTTCTTTTTTTCTTCTTGTGAATCAGTCCGGTCGGATCCCTGTGGGGGCGTTTTAACCAATCCTTATGGCCAGCAAAAGGGAAATCTTCTTATTTTTTATGGGATAGAATATGGGGGGGGATTCTACAAAGAGGGGATTTTTGTTTACGACCTGGATAACAAGAAACTTATTAACCTGTCATCATTAACCGGGAATCAGGGTTTTGATTGGAGCTCTGATTCCCCAGGAAGATTAGGGATCCAGGACGAGAAATTTAACAAAATATGTGATATTAATCTTGAGGGAGAGGTTTTTAATCAGCATTCCTATTTGAGTTCCTGGTATTTTCTTTCACCTTTGGGGGATAGAGTGGCTTTTATTGATAAGGAGAATCGTGCTTATTTGGTGGATTTGAAAAATGAGCAGGCACGGGAAATTGATACTCAAGGATATGCTGTTTTTGATCTTAGCTGGAATCCTGACGGAGAAACTTTATTGATGGGGTTAACTTCGGATATTATGACGTTTTATAGTTCTCAGGGGAGTTTTAAATTGGCAACTGTGTTGAAAGATGGAACCGGATTGTCATTTATGACAAAAAAATATACTGGACTTTGTAACTCAATGGAATGGTCCCCGGATGGAAGTTGGGTGACATTTAACCAGATTAAGCCTGGAATGAGTTATTTAAGAGGGGTACAGTTTTCTCATCCTTTGGATGTTAAACTTTTCTATTCCAGTGATAAGGTGATAAACAACGCCGTTTGGTCTTTTAATAGTAGAAAGATTGCAATGAGTGTTGGGAATAGTGAAGGTGGAGATATTGAGATTATTGATCTTGATACTGGTAAAGTTGAAGTGATTTCACCATCAAAAGAATTGTTGAATATGTGGCGCTTAATTCACTCCGTTAGGTGGGTTACCGAAGACAAATTAGCTGTAGCGGGGACATTGAAAAATGATCCCAACGTAAAATCTTTTGGTGAAGGTTACAGTACGTTTAGTTTGCATTTACTGGATATCAATACCAAAGAGATTGTATCATTAGCTTCTACTCAGTTTACCTCCATTCAAAAATTGACTTATTGGGATATGACTGATGAAACTCCCTGAGGGGGAAGTGAGCTTACCCTAAAAATCGCCTTCAGGCTCAGTGGGTGCGAGAGAATGTAGCTCAATAGTAAATACGCTATTGCGCAATTATAATCCAATAAAATTGGAAAGTAGATAGCAAAAATGGTTGCTTGTGGTAAGCTATTTCCAACTCGGTTACGGTAAAGGAGTAACTGACCACGAGCAACCAACTGAGCGTATCCGAAAAACTGGACCGCCTGCTAAGTAAAAGTTATTTGTAAATCTGACTTTACAATGGCGAAAACCGCGCATTTTTGATTGACAAGGAGGTTTAAATGTTAAAGAAAATTCTTTATTGGGGTTTTGTAGTTTTTGTTTTTTGTGCCTGTTCTTTCGTAGTCCCGTCGTTACCTCCTGTGTCTCTGACGACAGGTTACCATATTTCTGAAATGACTTTATATGAGAATAGTATTTATTTTAGTGCAGGTTATTGTGTGTATAAGATGGATATAGAAAGCAACGAGATGGAGAAGATCCTCTGTGATAACGGGACGACTTTCAATCAACCCCATGTGAAAGATTCCATGATTATTATCGGATCTAAAAATTATTTAGGTGATGGTTGTAAACTGAGTCTTATAAACGCCCAACAAAATGCCTTTGTATGGAAAATAGAGCAGAAAGACATTTCTGGATATTTTACAAAAAACACTGTTTTTGCGATTTCTGATACCGTGGTTTCTTTAAATGAAGATGATCAGGATAAAAGTCATCTTTACGGATATGATTTAGCGACCGGCAGGCAATTGTGGGAGTCGGAATTTCCTGTTTCCAGTTCATTTGGATTTTATAATAATTCACTTTGGTATTTAGTAAAAGCATCAGATCGGGGATGGTTAAGAAATCGTGATAAAGACAGCATAATGTTAATTGATCCTGAAACTGGAAAGTTTGAGCAAGAACTGGAGTGGCGTAATAAGGATTTGAGCGAGGTTTTATTTGTGAATGATGATGTTATTGTGGGATTTGAACGGGTTGATATGAAGTATAAGTTAATTGCGATTCAACGACTTCATCCTGATGTAAAGATTTGGGAAGCTGATTGGCCGGAATTTACATTTACGTCAGCAGAACTTAATGATAATCATTTGATTGTTAAAGGGGATGAGCATATTTATGCTTTTGATTTTGACAATGGAGTTGTAATATGGCAGGTTGATGGGGAAAAAATAAATATAGAAAAGGGCGGGGAATCAAACCAGATTTCTATTTTGTCCGTAGAAGACCAGAATAAGTTGCTGGGCGTGGATTTATTATCGGGAAAAATTGTTTGGGAATATGAATTGCAGGGGGATCAATCTAGATATTTGGTGCATGCGGGCAGAGTTTATGTAGTTAACGAAACCACCCTTGATATTTTAGATTTGAAAACTGGAGCATTGATATCACAAAGGACGATGGACAGTACTTTCCAATATTACATAAGGGAAGGTGGGCTTTAATTGAAGTTACTTCTATTGTTGGAATTACTGTGGAGTTATTGTGACACAATCCCGTGAGGACCGGATTGATTACTTTTTGGGTAGTATTTTAATAAGATACGGGAAAAGGTTAGATTTTTTATGATTTTTTCATGAAAAATGCCTGGAATACCGATTTCTCACCGTTCCCCAATCACCGCCTGTACTTCGATGACCGGAATGGGAACCGCCGTTCCCACCTCCGAGCTGTACCCCGCGGCGCACCATCCCGTCTTTTCAGAGTTGACCCCAACTTTCCACGAGGTATAGTACCACTCCTCCGATCCGTAATCCCGCAAATCCACCGGGTCCCAGCCCAGGAAGTGCCGGACCCATTCCACTTTGTCCTCGCCGATCTTTCCGTACCACTGTCCTGGTTGGTTACAAACGCCGGGCGGAGCGGGATTGGCCCTCACCCCCCGTCCTCTCCCTTATTTTGTTTTATGGTGCCGTGGCCGTTTTATGAGACCCGTTGTTAAGTTGATTGCGCCGGCAGTGTGGAAGGGAGAGGGGGGCAAGAGTTCGTATCGCCGGGACGGTTCTGGAAAAAGGCCATGGTTTGGTGCGCAGGCCCTCTCCCCAGCCCTCCCCCTGCGGTTGTAGCGGCGCAGCGCGCTTTTAGGGAGATTCTTTGTAATGATGCGTGGCCGACATAGAGGTGAGGGGGAGGGGGCTAGAGAGCGTATCGCCGGGACGATTCTGGAAAAAAGGCCATGTTTTGGTGCGCATTCTGATGCGCACCAAAACATAAACAAAAAAACTCTCTTTTCCTATCCAGCGCGGGGTATCTCAGGGGGAAAGGCGCCCTTTGCGGGACGCAAATAATAGATCGCTGTCTACTTTCTACTTTTTGTGGTAAACTCCGGCCCATGAATGCAACACAATTTCCCTGGCCAGCGGCATTTGTTGAACGGATGACGGAATGGTTCGGCCCTGAAGAGGCCGAGGCCTTTTTGGCGGCCTTGGGCCGTCGTGATATCGGGTTGCGGCTGAATCCTTTACGGGGGCCGCTGTCGGAGTTGCGGGCACGTCTGCCCTGGGCTTTGGAGCCGGTTCCCTGGGCTCCTGAAGGGTGGGTTTTACAGCAGGAAGCGCCGGCCGGCACCCATCCTTACCATACCGCCGGGGTTTATTATATTCAGGACCCCAGTGCTATGTCGGCGGTGGCCGTGCTGGATCCGCAGCCGGGTGAATGGGTGCTGGATCTGGCGGCGGCGCCGGGGGGCAAATCAACCCAGCTGGCGGCGCGGATGGGAAATCAAGGGCTGCTGGTGGCGAATGAAGTGGTGCGCCGCCGGGCGGCGGTGTTGGCGATGAATCTGGAGCGGATGGGCGTGACCAATGTGCTGGTCACCAATGAGACGCCGGATCGCCTGGCGGAACGTTGGGATGGGCTTTTTGATGCGGTGCTGATCGATGCGCCCTGCTCGGGCGAAGGGATGTTCTCTCGCGATTCCCAGGCCGTGCGGGATTGGAGTCCTTCGGTGGTGGAAGGCAATGCTCGCCGTCAGCGGACTATTTTGTTTCAAGCGGCCCCGTTGATTCGACCGGGCGGACGGTTGGTCTATGCGACCTGTACCTTTGCGCCGGAAGAAGATGAGGGGACGATTGCGGCTTTCCTGGCGGAGCATCCGGATTTTGAAATGGCGGAGCCGCCTGCTTTGCCGGGGTTCAATCCGGGCCGGCCGGAGTGGGCCGGAGCGCCGGCGGCGTTGAGCCGTGCCGTGCGGCTTTTTCCGCATAAGGGACCGGGACACGGTCATTTTGTGGCGTTGCTGCAGCGGCGGGGGGAACCCCCTCCATTAGATCGGGAGCTGTGGACAGGTGTGGAAGCTCCGGGACGGCTGCGCCGGCTGTATCGGGAAGGTGCGGCTGAGGTGCTGGTCGAACCGCCGGAAGAGGGTTTATGGTTGCAGGGCGAGGATTTCTATCAGGTGGGGTTTATGCCTGAGGATTGGGAAGGGTTGCATGTGCTGCGGCCGGGCTGGTGGTTGGGGTCGATGCAGGGCGGGCGGTTTACGCCGGACCACGGGCTGGCGATGGGATTGCGCCCGGAGCAGGCGCAGCAGACGATCTCATTAGAAATCGGCGATCCGCGCCTGGGGCAATTTCTTACCGGGGGCAGCTGGTCGGACGATGGGACCGGAGGATGGGTGTTGGTGACGGTGGACGGGTTCCCGTTGGGGTGGGGACGGCGGAGTGGGGGGCGGTTGCGGAGCATGTATCCTGCTCGCCTGCGGCAGGCTCCGCGTTGGGAGTAATTTTTTATTCATATTTTCGGCGGCTTTCTGAAGCCGCCGAAAATATGGGCTTTTTCCCAGAGCTACCGCAAAGGTTGAGGGTTATTTGCCTGCTTAGGGATTTTGTGCTATGCTTCGGTCGAAAATTTAGCCTGGACCGCGCCTGACGCTGGAGCTTCTTTGCCGGAGGTCCGCGGGAGGGTGAGATGAAGGGAATCGCTCATTTCATCACGGGCGTGGCGCTGGCAACCTGCATTCCTGAGGTCGTGCAGGGAGCAGCGGCGGGGGCGTTATGGCCGGTCCTGGGGGGTATCGCGGGGATTCTTCCCGATACCCTGGATTTTAAATTTGCCCGTTATTTTGTGCCCTGCGATCGCGAGATCGATCCGGGCCCGGACCCCGATCCTGATGCCGTGGCGGATCTGCTGGTTGAGATGATGACCACGGCCTGTGAAACGGGCCGGTCACGGCGGGTATTGCTGCACACCGTGCGGTTGGGGCCAGATTTGTGGCGAGCCTATGCAGTACGTTTCAATCCGGCGGCTCAGGAGCTGGTGGTAGAAGTCGGGGCGGCCGTCAGTGCCGGCGGGGTGGCCTATCCGGGCCTGGTCCCGTCCGGCCGACGAGCGGTGCGGAAGCTGCCGATGGCGTTGCGGCCGACTTACGATGAGTGGGTGCATATTGAGGCTTTCAGCGGGCCGACGCTCTTGTTTGAGCCGGGCGCCGACGGGCTGCTGATCCATTTTTTGGACTGGCATCGAAGCTGGTCGCATAGCCTGGTGTTGGGGGCCGGAGTGGGGGTGTTGGGAGCAGGCATTGGTGGGCCGGATGTGGGATGGGTGGTGGCTTTGGGCTGGTGTGGCCATGTGCTGGAAGATCAGTTGGGGCATCTGGGAAGCAATCTCTTCTGGCCGTTGAGCCGGCAGCGAATGTCGGGGTTGAGATGGATCCATTCGGGAGATGCCGGGGCCAATGGGATGACTGTATGGCTGGCGCTGGCGTTGATTCTTTTCAATCTGGATCGGTTTTCAGGGCAACCGATGTTGCCGATATGGTATTGGCCTTTGGTGATATTACCGGTTTTTGTGGTGGTCGTCGGCAGCTGGATGATGAAACGGCGCCGGAATGGGCCGGTCTTTTCGTTGGAGTTTTACCGTCAGGCCGAAAGCCTGGCGGAGGTAGAATATCGTGAAATCGCCTGAACGACGAGGAGAGCTATGTACTGGCGGCTGCGAAGCGTTTTTAAATTTTTGTTTTGGTTGCTTTCCGATATGAAAATTGAGGGGATGGAAAACATCCCGAAAGAAGGGGCCTTTATTCTGGCCCCCAATCACATCAGCCGGCTGGATGCGCCGGTATTGATGTTGATCTGTCCGCGTCGGCTCTATGTTTTTGTAGCGGACAAGTATTTGAAATACCCCTTTTTCAAATGGCTGCTCAGTGTTGCCGATCCTATCTGGGTGCGGCGTGGTGAGGCCGATCGGGAGGCTCTGGAGAAAGCAACCGAGGTGCTGAGCCGGGGGGATCCCTTAGGTCTGGCGCCTGAGGGGACCCGTTCTCTGGACGGGAAGATGCAGCAGGGAAAGAACGGTCTGGTCTATCTGGCTGCTAAAGTGGGGGTTCCTATTGTCCCGGTAGGGATTACCGGTGACAATCATATACAAGAGGATTTTTCCCATTTTCGGCGGATGAAGATCCGGGTGCGAATTGGGGAACCGTTGCGATTGCCCAAAGAGGGCCGATTGAATTCGGTCGAAAAGGATGAAGCGACCGATTTGGTGATGCGGCGAATAGCAGCTTTGTTACCTCCTGAGATGCGCGGGGTGTATGCCGAACCCGCGGCTCAATCTGTCTCCGTATAGTTTTTTCGACCTGTGCAGTAGCTTTAGCGTTCCGCAAACAGCGCTTTCCGGTTCAGAGGCGACGTGCGGTGCGAAGCAGGGAGAGAGAAGTTGTTTTTATTCATTTTTTCGGCGGCTTTGTGAAGCCGCCGAAAAAATGGCTTTTTCTTCTTCCTCCTGTTTTCCGGGTTAACTGCACGGGGTGAAAATTCGTGCCTCAAGTTGTACTTGACATTTTGACGAAAATCATACCTGTGGTATAATATACCCTTGCTTGTGCCCCGGTCGGGTCAGGTCCGGCCCCCTGTTTTTTAAGTAGACCTCTCACCGCCAGGTGGATCGGGGCAAAGCAGTCAGGGCGGTCATCTCTAAAGGGGGGACTCCCGGGAGGAAGGTAGACAAGAATGTTAGTATCGGACCTTGGAGCCAAGTCTTACGCACGCATCCCTAGTGCACTGCCGTTGCCTGGGTTAGTGGAAGTTCAACTCCAGTCATACCGCTGGCTATTGGAAGAAGGGCTCTTAGAGCTCTTCGATGAGATTTCACCCATTGAAAGTTTCAATGGGCTCCTCAAACTGTATCTCCCCGGGATGAAGGCGAAGGAAGACAACTTTGACCTGAAGTATCGTTTTGGGGAACCCAAGTACACCCAGGAAGAGTGCCTGGATCGGGATCTTACTTATTCGATCCCTCTGTACGTGGATGTGGCGCTTGCCAATCGTGAGACCAGCCAGATCGTCCAGCAAGAAATCTTCCTGGGCGATTTACCGTTGATGACGGAAAACGCGACCTTTATTTTCAATGGAACGGAGCGCGTTGTCGTCAGTCAGCTGATCCGCTCGCCCGGCGTTTATTTCGGCGTCGAGGAAGAGGGTGGACGAAGTCTGGCCACGGCTAAATTGATCCCGGATCGGGGCGCCTGGATGGAATTTGAAACCCGCAAGTCGGGTTATTTGACGTTGCGTTTCAATCGAAAGCGCACCGTCCCCGTGACGATTTTCTTGCGGGCCATGGCGGCTGTGGCGGATGAACTGCACAGCACGACGCTGACCACCGGCACGGATGATGAAATCCTCAAGCTCTTTGCTGAGGCGGATACCAATCCGGATTATCCCTGGATTGTCACGACTATGCGCCAGGAACCGAACTGGGAGCCCAAGTCGGGCCGGACGATTGCACAGGAAGCGATGGTGGAATTCTACCGCCGCATGCGCCCTGGCGATCCACCGACGCTGGAAAACGCCCAGGAATTTCTGGTCTCTCAGCTGTTCGATCCGCAGCGTTACAACTTGCAGCGGGTCGGCCGGTATAAGTTGAATCAGCGCATGGGATTGAGCATTCCGCTTTCGCTGCGTACGGTGACCAAAGAAGACATCGTGGCGATCGTGAAGCGGATGATCTTTATCAACAATGGGGTCGTAGGCCCTGATGATGTGGATCATCTGGGCAACCGTCGGGTTAAGACCGTCGGCGAACTGGTTCAGGCCAAGATCCGGGTCGGGTTGCTGCGGATGGAGCGTGTCGTTAAGGAACGCATGAGCCTGCGCGAGGAATCCCCGACGCCGGTCAATTTGATCAACATTCGTCCGGTGGTGGCGGCGATCCGCGAGTTCTTCGGTTCCAGTCAGCTCTCGCAGTTTATGGAACAGACGAACCCGCTGTCGAGCCTGACGCACAAGCGTACGCTCTCCGCCCTGGGGCCTGGCGGGTTGCGCCGTGAGCGTGCCGGCTTCGATGTGCGCGACGTGCATCACAGCCACTACGGCCGTATCTGTCCTATCGAAACGCCGGAAGGCCCGAACATCGGTTTGATTGGCCGTCTGGCGACCTATGCCCGGGTGAACGATCTGGGCTTTGTGGAAACGCCTTATCGCCGGGTTTTGCGGGTTATTCCCAATATGCCCGAGCAGTTGAAGGGCGAAGTGCTGCGCGAAACCATTACCGATCCCGATTCGGGTGAGGTGATTGCTAATTCCGGCACGACCATTACCGCGGAACTGGCGGAGCGGATCGGGGCTTTGCCCTTGAAAGAACCGGTCAAGATCATGCCGCGGGTGACGGAAGAGGTGGTTTATCTCTCCGCCGACAAAGAAGAGCCGTATGTTATCGCGCAGGCGAATGCCCGTCTGGATGATGCCGGTCACTTCGTTCTGGATCGCGTTGCGGCCCGTAAAGGTGATCAGTTCATCTTCTCGGCGCCCGACCGGATCGATTACATCGATGTGGCTCCCATTCAGGTTGTGGGTATTTCGGCTGCGCTGATTCCCTTCCTGGAACATGACGATGCCAACCGTGCGCTGATGGGCTCGAACATGCAGCGCCAGGCTGTCCCGCTGATCCATCCGGATGCGCCTTACGTGGGCACCGGGATGGAGCGGCCGGCCGCTTCCAACTCGGGGTTGGTGGTTCTGGCTCGCAATGACGGCACGGCGGTGAGCGTTACCGGGGAACGGGTGATCGTGATGCAGGACAACGGCACGGTGGAGACCTATCACCTGCGCAAGTATCAACGCTCCAATCAGAGCACCTGTATCGATCAACGACCGACCGTTCTGAAGGGGCAGCGGGTCAAGAAGGGCGATGTGCTGGCCGACAGCTCATCGACCGAGGCCGGTAGTCTGGCCCTGGGGCAGAATGTGTTGGTGGCCTTCATTTCCTGGGAAGGCGGTAACTACGAAGACGCCATCCTGCTCAGTGAGCAGCTGGTACGTGACGACAAGTTCACCTCGATTCATATCGAGAAGCACGAAGTTGAGGCCCGCGACACCAAGTTGGGGCCGGAAGAAATCACCCGGGAAATCCCGAACGTTTCGGATGAAGCCTTGCGCGATCTGGACGAAGAGGGGGTTATTCGCATCGGGGCCGAAGTCGGACCGCTGGACATTCTGGTGGGGAAGATTACGCCCAAGGGTGAGAAAGAATTGACGCCGGAAGAGAAGCTCTTGCGGGCTATCTTCGGGGAAAAACTGCGCGATGTGAAGGACACCAGCCTCCGCATGCCGCACGGTGCCCATGGTAAAGTGGTAGAAGTCAAGGTTTTTGACCGTGATGAGTACCGCGACCTGCCGGCCGGTGTGGAACGGGTGGTCCGCGTGAGTGTGGCGCAACGCCGCAAGGTGACGCAGGGTGATAAGATGGCCGGGCGCCATGGTAACAAAGGTGTGGTATCCAAGGTCGTTCCGATCGAGGATATGCCTTTCCTGGCGGACGGTACGCCGATGGATATCATCCTGAATCCGTTGGGGGTGCCGGGGCGTATGAATATCGGGCAGGTCCTGGAGACTCACCTGGGATGGGCGGCTCAGTTCATGGGCTTCCGCACCACGGTGCCGGTGTTCGACGGGGCGGATGAAGACGAAATCGCTGCGGAACTGGCGCGCGCCTGGTTGGGCGAACGGGCCTGGGACGAGGCGGTGGAGCGGGCCTGGGGCTGGTTGAAAGCCCAGGGCTATCCGTTGGAATCCCTGCGGGATGACGACGAAGCGCGGTTGCTCTATGTGGCGGCCTGGCTTTCGCCGAAGGGTTACGATATCGACCGATTGCGGGAAGATGAAGTGTATGCCCGCCGCTCGGTTATGCGGGAATGGCTGCGGGAAAAGGATTACGATCCTGAAACCCTGTTGGTCTTTGACGATGACAAACGTCCGGCTCGGGCCCGCAAAGAGGCCGACCAGATGGCGCGCGTGGTCTGTCTGCGCCTGTGGTTGAATGAGCATGGGCAGGATGCTTTTGAACTGTCGAACGAGGATGTGCTGGTCAAGGCTGGCGAGTACAGCTATCAGACCGGCGCTCCGTTGCCGACATTGGGCAAGATGCGCCTTTACAACGGCAAGACGGGCGATCTCTTCGATCAGCCGGTCACCGTGGGGATCATCTACATGCTCAAGCTGGCCCACCTGGTCGAAGACAAGGTTCACACCCGGTCGACCGGTCCGTACTCGCTGGTGACTCAGCAGCCGTTGGGTGGTAAAGCGCAGTTCGGTGGTCAGCGCTTCGGTGAAATGGAAGTGTGGGCTCTGGAGGCCTATGGGGCGGCTTACACGCTCCAGGAAATGTTGACGATCAAGTCGGATGACGTTCAGGGCCGCGTGAAGGCTTATGAATCGATCGTTAAGGGCCAGGCGATTGAGGAACCGGGCATTCCGGCCTCCTTTAAGGTGCTGGTCAAGGAACTGCAGAGTCTGGCGCTTTCCGTTGAGGCTGTAACCGATTCGGGTGAGGTCCTCAGCTTTGGGCGTGAGGAGCGACGGGTGTCGCTGCCCAAGTTGGGAATGGGGCTGCTTGGCCTCTTACCTTCCGAAGAGGAATAAAACAGGTCTACCCATCAAGAGGCCCGGCATTGTCCGGGCCTCTTTACGTAATGCAGGGATTCAGATTTTAACGCAGGGTCGCAGAGGGCGCAGAGAATTTCTATTTTTTGCGCCCCGTCTGCGGCGCGCGAAAAACAGGGGGGCAGGGAGGGATATGAGGGGGAAGAAACTGATAGGGCTCGCGCTGGCAGGATTGTTCAGTTTTTCCGGATGTGTTACTGTTTTTACGCCGGTGCCCGGTATCACCCCGACGCCGACCGTACTTCCAGTGCTGGTGCGGGGGACCGCTACTGCCGCGGCCCAATTTTTGACCCCGATTCCTCCCACGCCGACCTTTACGCCGACGCCTTCGCCTACCCCGATTGTTTATGTTGTGCAATCCGGCGATACTTTGTTGGGAATTGCGCAGGAGTATGGGGTCGATATGACCGCGTTGCAAAATGCCAATGGGTTGGTCGATCCGCAGTATCTAAGCATTGGCGAATCGTTGATTATTCCGGTAGAGATCGAACAGGTAGAACAGCCGCAATCCGCAGCTCCTGTAGTGGAGAATTTGTTGTTGCCGACGCCGACGCCCTTGCCTTTGAATATTTCCGGGGTGGTCTATTACAAGACGCCCGTGGGAGGGATCTGGTGTATGGGAGAGGTGATCAATGCGACGCAGGGGGCGGTGACGAACATGCAGGTCGAGGTGACTTTGATGGATTCAGCCGGCACTCCTTTGTTGTCGCAGTTGACCCTGGCGGCGGCTGACTATTTGCCGGCAGGGGCCCGGGCTCCTTTTGGGGTGCTTTTTCAGAACCCGCCGGCAGAAGCGGTCAATGTTCAGGCTTTGTTGTTGCGGGCGGAGCCGGTAGGACCGATCACGGCGGGCTTTGTGCCGGTGGAAGTCACCCGGGTTGAGGGATCGGTTTCGGGGCCTCAGTATCGTGTTCAGGGGACGTTGCTCAATGCCGGAGGGGATACGATCCCTCGTGTGGCTGTAGTGGCGGTGATTTATGACGATGCGGGGAAGGTGCTGGCTTATCGTCAGGCCTTTTTAGAGCCGGATCAACCGTTGGGGGCAGGGGGGACGCTGGATTTTTCGGTGTTGTTGACGCCGCAAGGGGGAAAATCGCCGGCCACGATGCGGGTGATCGCCTGGGGGGATTTGATCGCGGATCCGTCGCCGTAAGAAAATTCGATTGTTTAAATTTTCGCGCGGGCAAAGCCCGCGCGAAAATTTATTATCTGAGAAGGCGGTGGTTAATCCTGATATTGACTGTCGAACCAGGTGATGTAGTCGTTGATGGGGAGATAGTTGGGGGAGCGTTCTTCGACCGGTTCCAGGAGGCTGAGGGGCAGCGTGTAATGTTGTCGCCGGGCGGAAAGAGAGACGAGGAGCCCTTTTTCTGAGTCCAGGCCGGCGAGTTTATGGACCACGCCGATTTGTCCGGGTTGCAGTGGCAGCGATTCTACGGTATCGATGATTTCCACCTGGAAGGGGAAGGTCAATTTTTTGCTGAGATGGCGATACCAGGCTTCCAGGAGGGCCGTTTTGCTGTCCGGATTGACTCCGATCAAGACCCGTTGGATGCGTTTACCTTCTTCTCCCAGGGAAAGCCAGACATAGCGGCGGGCAATTTGTTCGGCAGTTTTTTGTACGTCAGCCGGGGTATCGCGAGGGGTTGCCGGTTCGACCTCACTGCTGTGGAGGTAGAGGGCGGTCCAATCGAGATCGCGGCTTTCGCATTGTTCAATCATGGTGGGGGGCATGGCGCGGAGCGTGAGGCTATCCCATTCAATGCAGATACGGGGTGTACCTTCAGCGTCGGTTTCCAGTTCGACGATGCGTCCCTGCCAGCCTCCGATCGGAGTGTGCCAGAGGGGGTCCTGGATGCCGGATTTAACGACGACTGAGTCTCCCGGCTGAAATGTAGGGGGGCGATTATCCATAATGTTCAGAGACCTCCGTTTTTCACTTTTTGCGGAGCCGGCTCAGGCTTTCGACCAGGGCCGGAGTTACAGTTCCGGCGGGTCCCGAAAGTTGTACATGGGCCAGTCCGCTCAAAGGAGTAGGTTCGGGATTGATTTCAATCACATAAGCGCCATAGTGTTTGGCATAGGGGGGGAGTGAGGCGGCCGGCTCGACCGTGCCCGACGTACCTACAATCAACATGGCGTCACAATTCAGGCTTTCATTGACGGCAGCTTTCCAGATATCCTGAGGCAGGTTTTCCCCAAACCAGACCACAGCGGGACGGACCATAGCTCCACAGTGCGGACAGGGTGGGGGCGATTCAAGGTCAAGCGGTGGTTCCGCCAGCGGTGTGGGTGAACCCTGGCAATTCGCAGAACAGCGGAATTTCTGGAAACTGCCATGTAATTCCAAGACCGTGTGGTTGCCGGCGCGGCTGTGCAGGCCGTCAATATTTTGGGTAACGACGACAACCTGATCGATCAATGACTCCAGACCGGCGATGGCATGATGGGCCGGGTTTGGGCCGGCCTGAAGAATTTCCCGGCGTCGGCTGTTATACCATTGCCAGACTTCCTGTGGATAGCGGCGGAATCCTTCCTGCGTGGCAAAGATATGGGGATCATATTTACTCCAGGCGCCGTCGGCATCTCGGAACGTAGCGATACCACTTTCGCGTGAGACGCCGGCGCCTGTAAAGACCACCAGACGATGCACTTCTTGAAGACAGTGTGCCGCTTCTACCAGTTTAGACTGCCAGGACTCCATGATTACCTCCGGAATAATAGAAGAGAGATTTCACAGGTTGAAACTCCGTGAGTTGGTGTAAATTCGGGCAGATAATCAACGGATGTTTTAATGACGCACCAGGTTTTGCCACATGATTCCACTCAACCAGGTGAGCATGACACCGAGGCAGACGACAAAAAGGCCCAGACCGTCCATGAGATTGAGGGTGTGAGTGTTGCTGAGTTGCCAGATCGCGATGCCTTCTGAAGTGGCGGGTAAGGCCAGGGCTCCTAATCCGATTAATATGAAAAACAATCCGGCGAAGCTAAGGGCCGGAACCTGCCAGTCTTCGCGTCGTAGCAACATTCTCATGGTTATTCTTCGGCCGGGGGCGGCACCGGCAAGGATTCCACCGGCGTGTTCATCCAATGTTCGCCGCGTTCCACCAGCATTACGGGGATATCGTCGCGGATGGGGTATTTGCGGTTGCAGTCCTGGCAGACGAGCCAGGAATTATCACGGACCAGGGTCAACTGTCCTGGATCTTCCTTGTCTTTACGGCGGGTTTCTCCGCTTACACAATAGGGACATCGTAAGATGGTAAGTAATTCGCCTTCAATCATCTGAATCCCCCTCCTGGAAGGACTTCACTGGGTGTATTTTAAGTTGCTGTGAGTTAGTTACAGGATTTATTTAGAGATCTTGTAAGTTGGAGACGGTAGCAACCTTATATCTAAGGTGGAGTATACCACGCAGCGGCGCAGGATGCAACTAAATTATGCATTGCATAAATTTGGGATTTGCAAGCTGGGTTAAGTTGCTTATAATCATTGTATTGATCTAACCGATTGTAGCGGGTTGTTGTTTATTTTTTATGAGCATGGTATAATAAAACCGGCTTACCCAAAGAGGGAGGGGGATTTATGGAAACTTCGGCACCTCAGAATCCGCAAACACCACAACCAGAGACCGATCTTTTATCACGACGTACTCAAATCATCATTATCGTTGTTGCCGTAGTAATGATATTAGGATTGATTGGGTTAATTGTAGCGATGGCCTTGAATGCCGACTTTGCCCGGGCTACACGCGATATTATTATTGTCCTGGTGGGGTTGGAGTCTTTTCTAATGGGGATTGCTTTGATTTTCATTGCTATCCAACTGCAGGTTTTGATTCGGATGTTGCGCGATGAAATTCAACCGTTATTACGCTCGGTGAATGATACGGCTTCAACGGTGCGTGGAACCACCGAGTTTGTCAGCCAGAATATGGTTTCACCAATCATTAAAGTGGCTGGGTTCACTGCGGGGGTTAGCCGGGTCATGGACGATATTGTCATGGTAGTCAAGGGGGCTCGGCCGCGCCCCAAAACCATATCAATCCAACAGGGAGGGAAGCGAGATGGCGAAACAGGAAAGTGATTTCGGAGCGTTCCTGATCGGGTTCTTTGCCGGGGGGATGATCGGTGCTGCGGTTGCGCTGTTGATGGCTCCGCAGGCCGGAGAGGAAACTCGAGATCAGATTCGTCAGAAGGGGATCGAGTTAGGTGATCAGGCAACCCGGGTAGCCGGGGAAGCCAAGCAGAAGGCTGAGAAGACTATCGGTGAGGTGCGTTCTAAGGCTGAGGATCGGATCAGCACGGTTCGGACCGCAGCTGAAGAACGGGCTCAGATGTTACAGTCCCGGTTCCAGGAACGAGCCAAGGGAGCCCTGCAAGAAGGCCAGAAGAAGCTGGAGCAGGGACAGGAAGTTCTGCGACAGGGTGAAGAAAAGATCGACACACTGGGAGGCGAATAGCCTTTCGGTTTTCCAGTCACACAAAAAAACACCCCCGCGTATGCGGGGGTGTTTTTTATTAGAGTCCGAGTGAGGCCGGGATTTCCGGGTCGAGTTCCGGGAATTTGGCCAGCCAGGCCTGGCGGTCTTCTTTGAGAATTTGAGTGAGGGTGGCGTAATCTTCCGGGGTGTAGTAACGGCGCGGATCCAGCCGTTCCTTGTAGTCCGGAAGTCCTTCGACTTCGACCGCGACTTCATAGTTCCAATCCGGATCCTTTTCCCAGCGGATTCCGCCGCGGGCCATCTGTTTGATCAGTTCGGTGGAATCGAGAATTTTGACTTTGGCGCCCAACGGTTTGCCGTCGACGCCCATGCGGGGCTGGCGGTCGATTCCGCGCAAGCCGATCGAGCCGGTATTGAGCAGGAAGACCTGGACATCGGGATTGGCTTTCATGAAGCGCATGAAGATGTTGCCTTCTTCGCCCTGCGGTCCGATGATGAAGGGATTGGTGCCCACACTATGGACCGGTTGACCGGCTTTGGCCGGATCACCGGCGGCGGTTTCAATCGATTCTCCGAGGACGAACATAGCGCCGCCCTGGGCGGGGGTAAGTCGGGCCACGGCCGGGACGATATCTTCCCGGCGAGTGATAAAGACAACGATATCGGCGCGGGGCAGATCGATGTTGTCGTCGGTGTAAGCCATGTCGGCACGGCGGACCATGGCGCGGCCGTTGCGACCGATGGTGTAGTTGAGGAAATCTACCTCGCCATTGGCATCGACCCAAACGTTTTCCAACATGGCTTCGGGAGCGACGGTGGCGTCGTAAAGGATGGGCTGGCCTTCTTTTTCCAAACCTTCGGTTTTGATGTAGAAGTTGTTTTCCGTGCCGTAGCAGGAGGCATCGGCTTGCATCATGACCACGTCATCCTGACGGATTGAGACGCCTTCACCGGGGCCGGCGAGGAAGTGATGGTGGCAGGTCAGGGTGGATTTGCCGGTGCCGCTCAGGCCGAAGAAGATGACACCTTTTTCCACCAGCTCATTGTTGGCATTATGGACGCGCAGCAGTTTGGAGCCGGCGTGCAACCCCAGTCCACCCTGTTTTTTCACCCAATACATGGCCATGCGCAGGAAGGACTTTTTGATTTCGCCCATGTAGTCGCTGCCCAGGATGTAGGTGGTGAAGCTGTTGGGATCGACCAGGACCTTTCGTTCGATCAGTTTGTCACGCCATTTAGGATAGATGATGGTGGTCAGATCGGCGGTGGGGCGGGTGTAATATTCAGCCGGGGCATCGAAGAGCGATTGCCCCCACATGTAGGCCATCCGGGCAAAGTCCACGGGGATGTAGAGGCGACAGTGCAGGCTGAAGTTGGGGTTCTGGCCCATGATCCGGTCGAGCTGGATCAGGCGATCGGTTTCCAGGAAGGGGGGAAGTTCTTCCAACCAGCGGCGTTGTTCGGATGAAGGTTCGCCGAAGACCACCTCGGTGAAGGCTGCAGAACGGTTGCGGATGCGGGAGATGTAACGGGCAGAGCCGAAGGTGGTGGTGGTTTCCTCGATTTGAGCCCATTCGCGAAGCTGTTTCCAGGACGGATTGACAATGATTTCGCGGGCTATAATCGGGCGGGTGAACAATTCAGACATGGTGCCTCCTTGAAGATACGAAAAGATTCAGATTTATTTATTTTCGCCCGCCTTCTGAGCGGGCGAAAAATAGTTTTTCTTTTTCTTCGGTTTGCTTTATAAGAGCTTTCTAAGCGATCGGCGGTCGGCGGTTGTAGAGCCCTGATTTCAGGTTCCGGCGGATGTGGAGTACTTCACGGATCATCCGGAGGGTGTCGCGAATAGGATTGATGGAGCTGCCGGGGCCGTAATACCAGGGAATGCCGACTTCCAGGATTTTGTATCCCCGGTGACGGGCGATCGCCAGGACTTCCACATCGAAGGCAAAGCCATCGATTTTTTGAGTCTGGAAGAGATCGTGGGCGATTTCTCGCCGGAAGGATTTGAAGCCGCATTGGGTATCCTGAATATCGGGAACGGCCATCAGGCGGACAAAGGGATTGAAGACGCGTCCCATCAAATGGCGATACCAGGGTTCGTTGTAACGGTGGGCACCCGGGGCTTCCCGGGAGCCGATGGCTAAATCGTAGTCGCCTCCCAGGGTTTGAGGGAAGAAGCGCGGCAGTTCTTCTATGGGCATGGCCAGATCGGCGTCGGCGATAAAGAGGTAGCGCCCGCGGCCTTCCAGCATCCCTTTTCGTACGGCTGCTCCTTTGCCCTGAATCGGTTGATTGACCATGGCGCAGCAGGGGTGGCTACGGGCGAAATCCTGGACGATCTCGCTGGTGGCGTCCCGGCTGTTATTGTTGACCACCAGAATGTCCAACGGCTCGGGGCGCGATTTGATGAAGGCGGCGGTGCGCCGCAGGGTTTCCGGGAGCCGGTGGGCCTCGTTATAGGCCGGGATTACGATGGTCATTAACGGTTCTTCATTCATAGCGTTTTTCGCCTCACGCTTCACTGGAATTATTCCGGGTATGTAACAGAGACTCGGCCTGGGTTTCGGCTCGATAGGAGCTGCGGACCAGGGGACCGCTTTCTACCCAGCGGAAGCCCATTTCCAGACCCTGTTGGGCCAGCGCTTCGAATTCTGCGGGGGGAAGATAGCGCTCGACGGGCCAGTGATTCCGGCTGGGCTGGAGATATTGTCCGATGGTTAAGATATCGACATTGATGGCGCGGAGATCGCGGAAGGTGGCCGTGATTTCGGCGGCAGTTTCGCCCAGTCCGACCATCAAGCCGCTTTTGGTGAGCGAGGCGGGGCGGATTTCATGGGCCTGGCGCAGGATGCTCAGGGCCCATTCATATTTCCCCTGCGGGCGGATCTGGGGATAGAGGCGCGGGACCATCTCGATGTTGTGGTTGAGGATGTCCGGTTCGGCGGCCAGGATCAATTCGAGCGGTGGGTGCTGGCCGCGAAAATCGGGGATCAGCACTTCGATGGTGCATTCCGGGCGGGCGGAACGGACGGCCCGGATGGTTTCGGCGAAGTGGGCGGCACCGCCGTCCGGGAGGTCATCTCGATCGACGGAGGTGATGACTACATGTTTCAAGGCCATAACGCGCACAGCCTCGGCGACATGTTCGGGCTCCTGGGGATCGAGCGGCGCGGGACGGCCGGTGGCGACGTTGCAGAAGCGGCAGTTGCGGGTGCAGATTTCGCCCATGATGAGGAAGGTGGCGGTACCGCGTCCCCAACATTGTCCCAGGTTGGGGCAGCCGGCTTCTTCGCAGACCGTGTGTAGCCGCTTTTCGCGTAGTAAGGCGTTGAGCCAGGCGGGCGTCTCTCCGCTGGGGAGCCGGACGCGGAGCCAGGGCGGTTTACGCGGATAGCGGCGTTGTGGCTGCGCCGCATCGGTTTCCTGTGGCGGATCTGCCGGCATTAGATCTCGATCCATTCGATGAGTTCCCGCTGGCGATAGTGTGCAAAGTGGGTGAAGCCGGCTGCGAGGGCCAGGTTTTGAGCCCGCTCGAATTCGCGGGCGATGTTGTCCGGCTCGTGGGCGTCGGAGCCGAAGACGAGGATCTCGCCGCCCATTTCACGGTACCAGCGCAGAATGGTCAGGCCGGGCATCCCTTCGTTCATGCCGCGCCAGAGGCCGGAGGTGTTGATTTCCAGCCCTTTGCCCCGGTCGATGACGGCCTGCAATGTGGACTGGATCAATTCGGCGAAGGGGGTGGCGGGGAGTTCCCGCCGGTAGAGCTTCCAGGTGTCGCGGCGGATGATGTCGAAATGGGCCAGGATATCGTATTCGCCTTCCCGGGCCAGGGCGTTGAGTTCGGTGTAGTAACTGGTGTAGGCGGCTTCCATGCCGTTTTCAAAGGCGGCCGGGAGCCAGCCGCCGGTTCCATTGAACCAGTGGACCGAGCCAATGACCAGATCCCAGGGATAGGCGTTCATCAGGGCCCGGGTTTCGTTGGGGAAAAGGTGGGAGCTGCCGATTTCGACGCCGGCCAGGATTTCCAACTGACGCTGGTAACGTCGTCGTACCTGTTCCAGCTCCTGGAAATAGGCCTGAGGTTTCATGTAACCGGTGGCTTCATCTTCCGGCATCCATTCCACGTGATCGGTGAAGGCGATCCCCTGGAGTTCAATTGCCAGGGCCATTGCGGCCATTTCTTCCATGGTGGCCTGGCTGTCGCATGAATGATGGGTATGGGTGTGGGTATCGAACATTACAACCTCTTGGTTTTGAAAATGTGTCAGGGTAAGAAAAAGAAGCCGATGGCCAGAATCAAATAGACGGCCAGCAGTTGAGCCCCTTCCAGCCAGGTCGATTCGCCGTCCTGCGCGACCATGCCGGCGATGATGGCGCCTGCGCCGAGGGCGGCCAGCTCAAATGGATTGAAGAGCAGGGTGAGCGGATGGCCCAGGAGCAGGCTGATGAAGACCAGGGCGGGGGCGACGAAGAGTGCGATTTGCAGGCTGGAACCCAGGGCAATTTCCATGCTGAGATCCATTTTGTTTTCTACCGCGGATTGGACGGCGACCAGATGTTCGGCGATATTGCCGACAACGGGGATCAGGACGATGCCGACGAAAAACTGGGTCCAACCGAGCGTTTCAATGACCGGTTCAACCGAACTGACGAGGACCTCGCTTTGCCAGGCGAGGAAGACGGTGGCGCCCAGGAGGACGGCGACGGCTTTTTTCATGGACCAGGCCGGGCCGTTTTTGGCCGGATGTTGAGGGCCGTTGCCGGGATGGAGCGGATTGCGCATGGTGTAGAGGATCCAGAGGGCGTAGATGGCGATCATGACGATGGAAGTGCCGATGCTGAGGTATTCTACGCCGGCATGGTTGGTGCTTTCTATGGCGTGGCCGAAGAGTGAAGGAATGCCCAGCGCGATGATGGAGAGCAACAGTAAGGTGGCTTTGTGTCCGGCTTCTCCCCGGTCGAAATATTGCCGTCCATGCCGCAGCCCGCCCAGCAGCAGGCTCATTCCCATGACGATCAGGATGTTGCCGATGATCGAGCCGGTGATGGAGGCTTTGACGACTTCCAGGAGGCCTTCTTTGATGGCAAAGATGGTGATGATCAGTTCGGCCGCGTTGCCGAGTGTGGCGTTGAGCAGGCCACCCAGCCGGGGGCCGAGACGTTCGGCGAGGGCTTCGGTAGCTTCTCCCAGCAGTCCGGCCAACGGAACCATGCCCAGACAGGCACCGAGAAAGGTCAGCAGGACCGGACCATGGAGGTAATTGGAGATCAGGGCGACCGGCACTGCTAATAACAGGATGTAAAGCCAGTTCATAGTACTATCTCCGGTGGTTTTGAAAATAGATCGGCAGGAGCCTGAGGGGGGACGAGAAAGCGCAGCCGTCCCGGTTCCAGGTAGATGTCGGTAGGGGTTTGCCGGAAGGGATCGCCATCCAGGTGGACGGCGACGGCCGGGGTGGTTTCGATGACCAGATGGTTGGCAAGGATCTGGACGACTTCGGGGTCGCTCAGGTAGCGGCCGCTGGTGACTCGTACCAGATGGCGCAGGGCATAGGTCCAGCCCAGGCCTTTGAAGATAAAGATATCCATCAATCCGTCGTCCATGCGGGCATGACGGGCGATGGAAAAGAAGGCGGCGTAGAGCTGGATGTTGCTGACCAGGACGAGCAGGGCCCGTGAGGTGTAGCGGCGGCCGCCGACGGTGATTTTGGTGCGCACGCCGCGGAAGGCGGAGGCGACCGAGACGGCGGCGATGGCGTAGGGCAGGGCTCCCAGGCGTTTAGTGTGGCGGGGACGGGGTTCCATCTGGGCGGCGATTTCGGCATCCAGACCGATGCCGGCCCAACAAAGGAAGCGGCGCTGATCGGCGACTCCGACATCGACCCGCTGGACCCGACTGCTCAGGAGGGCGTCCCCGACTTCGGTAACGTGCAGGGGGGTCAGCGGAGAGAGGATGGGCATACGTAACTGATGGGCCAGGATGTTTCCCGTACCCACCGGGACGATGCCCATGATGGTGTTGGTATTGGCCAGGCCGTTGGTGACTTCATTGATGGTGCCGTCTCCGCCGGCTGTCAGGACTAACTGGTAGCCGGCCTGCGCCGCTTCGCCGGCGAGGCGGGTGGCGTCGCCGGATTGTTCTGTCTGGACCAGATCAACCTGCCAGTTTTGATTGCTGAGATAGACGGCCAGGCGTTGTAGAGTGCGGCTCATTTCCCAGGGTCCGGCGGTAGGGTTATAAATTAAGAGCGTTTTGTAGCCCATGGTTTTTTGATTTCGTCCTTTCCCGGAACGTTTTGGCCGATCCAGGGGGTTAAGTTTTCCCGGTGTTCGTCCATGCGTTTTTGTGACCTGGCCTTTATGGAGGTCTGTGTGGGGGAAAAGGCACCCGAGGAGAGTATAACACAAGTAAGCGAAGTAGCCAGTTTAGTTCCTTCTATGGTTTTTATGGGGGGCTTTTTTGCGTCCCGCAAGAGGTTTTTTTTTGTGAGAAGCGACGCGCGGTGCGAAGCAGGGGGAGAGATTTTTTTTGTTGGTATTTTTGCGCGCATAAGAATGCGCGCAAAAATACCGGCTTTTTCTTGATTTGTGCGGTTGTTTATCAATGTGGATTAAAAACGGTTTTTGCGTCCCGCAAATGGGTTTTTCCGGGTCGGAAGCGACGCGCGGTGCGAAGCAGGGGAAGAGAGAAATTTTTTGTTTATGTTTTCGCGGGCTTCAGAAAGCCCGCGAAAACATGGGCTTTTTTTGTTCTCCGGGTTAACGTTTTTTATGGCCATGTGAGGGCAGTTTTAGCGTCCCGCAAATGGCTTTTTTCGGCAAAAGGCGACGCGCGGAATGGGGAGAGGGCCACAGTTAACCATGAACGAATTTTTTTGCGAAAAAGCGTGCCCAAAATGTTTTTTCTCCCCCTCATATCCCCCCTGCCCCCCTTCTTCCCCCGCAAGCGGGGGAAGAAGGGGGGTATAAACTGCATTTTGTGGCCCGCCGCGACCGCGGCGGGCCACAAAATGCTTAACATTCCCCCCTTTCCCTCGGGGGAAAGGGGGGCAGGGGGTGCGAAGCAGGGGGAACTAAAAGGCGCCTTTGGGTAATTTTATTTGGCGACCACGGTTCCCTGGGGACTTACCGGGATAGGGGGAGAGAAATTTTTTTATTTATGTTTTTATTAGAGGGTATGAATGAGGATTAGAGCTATGAAGGTCAGGGTGACGAGCAGGGCGATGATCCAATCCAGCGGGCGCATGGCGAGGTCGTGCCAGACAGTGCGCCGGGGGCCGGCGCCGAGCCCGCGGGCGGCGAGGGCCAGGGTTAAGTCGTCGCTGAGGCGCAGCGATCCGATGACGACGGCGATCAGTACGGGAAGATAGTCGCGGGTGCGGCGGACGAAGTTGCCTTCGGAGATCCAGCCGCGTGAGGCCTGGGCTTCGCGGACGGCGGTAAAAAGTCCGGCGATAGCCGGGAGAAAGCGCAGGGTGAGGCTGATGGTGAGCCCCCAGGTGTAGGGCATTCCCAGACGGACGAAGGCCTGGACGAGATCGCGCTGGTCGGTGGTGAAGAGCAGGCCGCTGGTGAGCAGGGCCATGGCGATCACGCGCAAGGCCAGATAGACGGCATAGGCCATGCCGCCCTCTGTTAATTGAAGGGGGCCCAGGGTGATCCAGACGGCGCCGGAAGGGGTGAAGAAGGGTTGCAGCAAGAGGATCATGGCCAGCAGGAAGATGAGCTGTTGCCAGATCCATTGGAGCCGGTGCCAGGGAATGCGGGCGCTGAGCAGGAGCAGGTGGATGAGGATGAGATAGCCGGTCAGGATGGGAAGATCGACTATGAAAGGGACGATCAGTCCGAGTGCGACGGCCCAGAGTTTGACCCGCGGGTCGAGGCGATGGAGCCAGGAGTTGCCGGGGATGTAGAGATCAAAGCTGATGTTCATGCGGTCAATTCCCAGGGCAGGGTGGGCAGGATTTGGGCGGGCGAACCGTCGGCGGCCCAGCGGCCGTCGCGCAGGAAGAGCATCCGGTCGGCACGGGCGGCCAGTTCCATTTCGTGGGTTACGAGGATGATGGTCACGCCGGCGGCCCGGCGTTCGGCCAGCCATTCAAGCAGGCGGGCCCAGCCCCGGCCGTCGAGGCCGCTGGTGGGTTCGTCGAGCACCAGGATGGGGGTTTCCAGGGCGGCGAGGGTGGCGAGGGCGACGGCCCGGCGGGTTCCCTGGCTGAGAATGGCGGGTGGCAGATCTGCCCAGGGTTCCAGGCCGAAACGGGTGAGGGCTCGTTCCACGCGGGCGGCGGCGTCGGGCCAGCGCAGCCGGCGGGGGCCGTAGGCAATTTCTTCACGGACAGAGGCGTTGAAGATTTGCTGTTCCGGGCGCTGGAAGAGGAAGCCGACGGAACGGGCCAGTTCTCCGATGGGGAGGTTGCGGGTAGGTCGGCCGAAGAGAGAAAGGGCGCCGGCGGTCGGGCGCAGCAGGCCGTTGAGATGGCGAATCAGGGTGCTTTTGCCGGCTCCATTGGGACCGACCAGGGCGATCCATTGGCCGGCCGGGACGGTAAGTTCCAGACCATGCAGGACTTCGGGGCCTTCGGGATAGGCGAAGTGCAGGTTGTGAAGTTCGATGGCCGGTATCGGGTCGGGAGTCGGTGGCGGCGTAAAAGCGGGCCAGTGGGAAGTTGGAAAGAGCAGCCCGGCTTTTTCCAGGCGTTCAGTTTGGGCGAGCAGAGCGGGCGCCGGTTCGGGCGAGGTGAGGCGGCCGGATTCCAGGATGGTGGCGGTTTGGGCAAGGGCGGCAGTATGGGGATGGGGGGCGGTTGTCAGGAGGGTGGTGCCGCTGCGGCGGAGGAATTCAAGCGAGTTGTGGAGATCGCGCCGGCCGGAGGGATCGAGCCCTTCGAGGGGTTCGTCGAGCAGCCAGATGGCGGGTTGCATGGCCCAGAGGGCGGCCAGGGCGAGCCGTTTTTGCTGTCCGCCGGAGAGCATCCAGGGGGGGCGTTGACGCAGTTCGAGCATGCCGAAGCGTTGCAGAGCTGCGGTGACGCGGGGGCCGATCTCAGCGGGGGGAACGGCGAGGGCTTCGAGACCCCAGGCGACTTCGTCTTCGGCGGTGGTAGTGAAGAGCTGGGCGGCTGCATCCTGGAAGAGGAGGCCGACGACGCCGGGGGGGAAGGCGGTGGTTAAAGGGTCCAGTCCGGCGATGCGGAGTTTGCCGCCGGCGTGACCGGAGGTGTAATGGGGCGCCAGTCCCGCCAGAAGGTGGCAGAGGGTGCTTTTGCCGCTGTCGGTGGTTCCCAATACGACCAGGGCGGCGCCGTTTTCCAGCTGGAGGTTCAGGCCTCGAAAGACGGGGACTTCGGGGAGGTCGGGGCCGGGTGGAGGGTAGGTGAAATCCAGGTCGGCGGCGGAGATGGCCGGGAGAGCGGCTGGGGGAGTGAAGTCTGCCATGGTTGTGTTGGTCAATGGAGGGCGCAGCGGATGGGCTGCGCCCCCGTTATGGCGAGAGTTAAGAGGCGCGGCCGGCGGTATGGAGCAGGCGCGGATAGGCGCGGGTCACGCCGATGTAAAGGAGGACGCCGCCGACGATACCGCTGAGGCCCTGGACGATGTTGAGCGGGATATCTTTGACGGTTGAGGCGAGGCCCATAAGAATCCAGCCGGCCAGGAAGTAGCCGATCACGACGACGAGGACGCTGGCAATACCGGCGAAGGTGAGCGTGCGTTTGTTGACGCCGCGACGGACCAGCAGGCCGATCAAGGCGCCCTGAAGGCCGTGGACGAGCAGAGAGAAGACGGCCCATTGGGGATAGCTGGTCAAGTCGGCCAGGGTGGTGCCCAGGCCGCCGGCGACCGCGCCGACCCAGGGGCCGAAGGCGAGGGAGACGAAGACGATGCCGGCATCACCGAGGTGGATATAGCCGTTGCCGGGAGTGGGGATCTGAATCATGCGGGTCAGGACGAAAATCAACGCCGCCATCAGGGCTGTGAGGACGATGCGGCGGATGAGAAGGGCTTTTTGTCCCATGGTATGTTACCTCCTGAATTTTGAGAGATGCCTTTTTATTGACGTTTTCGCGCGCCCCAGTTGGGGCGCGCGAAAGGTTTTTCTCAGCGGTCTCCGGGTACCGGAATCATAACATAGCCATGGTGTTTGGCAAGGAGTCAGTCGTGTTTTTCCTTTTTGTCGTCGTGGACCAGCATATTGAGAGCGACGCTGACGATGCTGACGACGATCGAGCCCAGCAGGGCCGGCCAGAAACCGTCGATGTGGAAGCCGACATTGAAAATGTCGGTTGCCAGCCATGAGGCGGCCAGCAGCGTAAGGGCGTTGATGATGATGGTGAAGAGGCCCAGGGTGAGCAGGATGAAGGGGCAGGTGAGCAGGGTGAGCAAGGGGCGGATGAAGGCATTGGCGAGCCCCAGGATGACGGCCATCAGTGCGTAGACGACCCAACCACCGCCGTCGACATAGATGCCGGGGACGATTTTGGCAGCGACAAAGAGCGCCAGGGCGGTAATGGCCCAACGGATTAAGAGTTTCATGGGATCCTCCTGAAAGGTTTAGATTTATAGCTTACGTTGATCTTTGTAAGAAAGTTGTGAGGTTTGGATTTGTAATTTCGCGGGCTTCAGAAAGCCCGCGAAATTATTAATTCTCGAGCCGGGCAGCCAGCATTTTAGCGTCCCGCACCGGGTTCTTTTCCTGTAAGATCCGACGCGCAGGATGGAGGGAGAGAGTTTTTTATTTGTATTTTTGCGCGCATTCTTATGCGCGCAAAAATACGGGCTTTTTTCTAACTGTGCGATTGTTTGTGGGTATGGTTAGGATGTCAGTTCGGATTGCCGTTTTTTCTCCCGGCGGCGGGCGACGGGGAGGGCCAATGCGATGCCGAGTCCATAGAGCAGGATGAAGGGGATGGTGACGATGGCCATATTAACCGGATCGCCGGTCGGGGTAATGACGGCGGCGAGGATGGCGAAGAAGAAGATAAAGTAACGCCAGCCTTTTATAAAGATTTTGATATCGACCAGGCCGACGCGGACCAGGATGTTCATGATCAGCGGTAATTGAAAGAGAATGCCCATCCAGAAGGTCAGGTTGGCAATAAAGGATAGAAAACCTGAAATCGTGTAGGCGGATTTGATGTTAGGAAAGATGCTTTGAAGGAAGGTCAGGCTGGTGGGAATCAGGACGTAGAAGGCAAAGACGACTCCCAGAGCGAAGAGAATGACGGAAGGTGGGATGGTGGTGAGAAGCAATCTTTGTTCGGCCGGCAACAGCCCGGGACCGATAAAGGCGTAGATCTGGTAGAGGATGAAGGGGAGGGCGATAAAGAAGGCCAGAAGGAGGGCGACCTGGAAATAGATCGTCGCCGGGTCGGCCGGCTCCAGGATTTGCAGCGTTACGGATCCGGAGGAGGTCATCAACATATTGACCAGCGGTTGGGTGAGGATGAGGGCCGGGATCAAGGCGACGAGGAGGGCGGCCAGGGCGTAAAGGATGCGTTTACGCAGCTCGGTCAGATGGTCCAGCAGGGACATGCCTTCGTCGGTTTTATTCATGGGGCGGTTCCTGAATTTCGGTGGGGTGCGCTGGATTCTCCGAGGCAGCGGAAATCTCCGGCGGCCTGGTCGGGGTGGTGGTCGAAATGGGGCGTTGGGCCGGCGGCGTATTCAGGGTTTCTTCGGAAAGCAGATCTTGTTGCAGGATGGCCGAGATTTCGCGCCAGGATTGTTGGAAGCGATAGAGATATCCGCTGAACGTGCGCATCGCTTTCATCATGTCCTGGGGGCCGAAAAGCAAGAGGGCCAGGGTGGCCAGGATGATGATTTCGACGCCGCCGAGATTGTTAAGCAGATCCATAAGCTTTTATTACAGTTGAGTGATATCGGATCTGTCGTTGCCGGGTTCATCGGGTGCGTTGTGTTTGGATTTGTCGCCCTGCAATCCATCCTGGAAGGCTCGGATGCCTTTGCCGAGCTCGCCGCCGAGTTTGGCGATGCGGGTGGGGCCGAAGATGAGGAGGGCCAGCCCAAGGATGACGATCAATTCTAAAGGACCAAGTCTGGGAATCATAGTATTACCTCCTGGGTGATCCGGGATTTGGCCCGGCCACCGTATTCAAGGGTACATTATACACCTGTTTTGGGGGCTTGATGGGAGGGGGGGGCCCATCTAAAACGTGAAACGTGATGATTTGTTGTGGGTAGTAGACAGTAGACAGCAGCAAGTAGACAGCCTGCGTAGCCGGGGTAGTTCTGGAAAAGGCTATGTTTTGGTGCGCTGGCCCCCTCCCTATCCCTGCTTCGCACCATGCGGTTGTACAGGCTCGACGCGCTTTTTGGAGATTTTTTGTAACGATGCGTTACCGGCATGGGGGTGAGGGGGAGGGAATAAGAGATCGTGTCGCCGGGACGGCTTTGGAAAAGGCTATGTTTTCGGCGGCTTTCTTAAGCCGCCGAAAACATAAACAAAAAAACTCTCTCCTCCCCTCCGGCGCGGCGCAACTTAGAGGGAAAGCATCTTATGTGGGTGAGGTGGATTTCCCAAGCGGGTGCAACGCACTCTGATCTTGCAATGACAGGCGGCTTGCCATCAGGTTGGGTCGTTTGAATCGACGGTTTTATGGATAGAAAGTGCGTCGCACCTTAGACGGGCCTATTTTCAGGACAGCAGTGCAGGGAAGGAGTGAAGTTGCGTCTTCTTTTATTTGGGCTATGATATGGCTGTGGAGTTAGGGGAAAGTATGAGGGAAATTTTCGACTATTTTGAGTAAGGAAGGGGGCGTGATGGACTCATTGAGGGTGTTGTTGTTGAGTCGGGATACCGCCCTGGCCGAGGAATTAGCAAGCGGGGATCTGTTGCCGCCAGATTACACTCTTGAGGTCTGGGCGTCTCCGGCTGATTTAAATCTCGCGCTGGGTAGACCCGGCGTTATGTTGGCGGTTCTCGATCTGTCGGCGACGGAGGCCACGGCGATTCTGGAGGCGATCCGTCCGATGGTCGAAGAGATCCCTTTGCTGGTGGTGACGGCTGTGACCCCTTCGCTTACATTGATTAACGATTTGCTGCGGTTTCAGGTTTTCGGTTTCCTCAAGCGGCCGCTGTTGGGAGAACGCAATGTCACTTTGATTTCCGAGGCGCTGGACCGTGCCTATCGCGTGGCCCGGTATCGGCGGATGGAGAAAGAGTTGGCGGCTGCCAATCAACATCTCAATCAGCGGTTGCAGGAACTGAATACGATTTATACCGTGGGAAAATCGGTGGGTTCTTCGCTGGATCTGGACGATGTATTGGATCGGATTGTCGAGTCGGCGCTCAATCTGACGAATGCGGAAGAGGGGTTTATTTTGTTGCAGGAGGGGGAGAAGCTCTTTCTGCGCGCCTCGAAGAATGTCGAAGAGGATCTGGCCCGGCGGTTTTATATTGAGGCTACCGACGGGGTGGCCCGGCGGGTGATGCTGTCGGGGCAGCCGGCGATGTTGCGGCGGGATACCAAGATTGCGACGGGATATCTGGTGCGATCGCTGTTGTATGTCCCTTTGCTGGTTCCGGGACGGGGCTGTATTGGGATTTTAGGCGTGGTCAACCGGATCCAGGATGCGGGATTTAACGAGAATCAGCTTTTTACGCTTTCGGCCATTGCCGATTTTGCGGCGATTGCGGTGGAGAATGCCCGGCTTTTCAGCACGGCGCAGGAAGAAAAGATGCGGTTGCGCTCGATTCTGGAGCATGCCGACGATGCCATTATGGTTACCGATGAGGAAAATCGGTTGTTGTTGTGGAGCAAAACGGCGGGCGATGTTTTCCAGATTCCGGCTGATGCACAGGATAAACTTATTCAGACTTACCTTTCGCACAACGGATTATTGGATCTTTTCCGGCGAGCGGGTGCGGGGGGAGGGCAGGTACATCGGGCGGAGATCCCGTTGGAGGACGATCGAGTTTTCAATGCGCAGATGACCTCGATCGACGATCTGGGCCGTCTGGTCGTGATGCAGGATATTACCTATTTAAAGGAATTGGATCGGCTGAAGAGCGAGTTCGTTTCGACGGTTTCGCACGATCTGCGTACTCCGCTGACGACGATTCAAGGTTATGTAGAATTGTTGGAGCGGGTGGGGCCGTTAAATGAGACGCAGCGGGGGTTTATTTCCAAGGCTTTGGACAGCCTGGACCATATTACGGGGTTGATCAGCGATCTCCTGGATATCGGGCGGATCGAGGCCGGGTATGATCTGGATATGCAGCCCTGCTGTCTGGATGATTTGATCCGGCAGACTGCGGAGACTTTTATTCCGATTGTGGAGCAGCAGGGGTTGCAATTGACCTGGACGCTGCCCAAGCAGCCGTTGCGGGTGTTGGGCAATCTGCGCCGGTTGCGGCAGGTCATGGAAAATCTGATCGGCAATGCGATTAAATATAACCATGTGGGCGGACAGGTGGAAATCCGGGCCCATGGCGATGGGGTGCATGTGATCGTGCAGATCCACGACACGGGGATTGGCATTCCGCTGAGCGAACAGCCCAAGCTGTTTAAGCGGTTCTATCGGGTGCAGTCGCCGGAGACGGAAGTGATCCGGGGGACGGGGTTGGGACTGGCTATTGTGAAGTCGGTGGTGGAGAAGCATAAGGGCCGGGTATGGGTGGAAAGTATGCCGGGCAAGGGCAGTACTTTTTCTTTTATTTTGCCGGCGCTGCGCGAGCAGGAAGAGTTAATCCATCAGGAAGTAGACAGCAGCAAGTAGACAGTAGACAGCAAAAAACTTCGCTTTAGAGAAATTTTCGACCTGTGCGGTTAGCGCATCGGTTGTGCAAATAGTGGCCGAAGTGAA
>CAZCTC010000064.1:0-43342 GCA_964501335.1 uncultured Anaerolineales bacterium
TTTTGGTGCGCCTCAGAAGGCGCACCAAAACATGGCCTTTTCCAGAGCCGCCCCGCGACAGTCTCTGCAACCTCGCCTGCCCCTTTACCCCTGAACAACGAATCATTACGTTTCACGTTCCATGTTTCACGGTCAGGATTGAGCGCTCCGCTCTTCCTGCGCCATAAACGACCGCGTGGCCTTCTGCATCCCAAAATTCGTCAGAAAAATCAACGCCTTATGGTGCGGGGACAGCTTCACCCGCCGCAAAACCCGCCGGGTCTCATAGGTCCGCCACAACGTCTTAAAAAACAATTCTTGCAACTCCTCCGGCGCCACATTCTGAGGCCGAAAAACTACATGTTGACCGTCGTAGCGCGACCAATCCTCCGAAAAAATCCGCCCCTGCTGCTTGAGCTGATAGTAGATCTCCGTCCCTGGAAAAGGCGTCAAAACGGCATAACGCGGCAGATCGACCTCCATCTCATCCACAATATCAACCAGCTGTTCCATATCCTCCCGGGTATCCTGATCGAATCCCATCACAAAAGCGCCCAGCACCACAATCTGTTCCCGATGCAGAATCCGCATAATCTCCCGATAATGCTCCACCTGATTGTCCGGCTTACCGCTCTCCTCCAGACTGGCCTTGGACAGCGTCTCAAAGCCGATCATCACCCCCTCACACCCGCTGCGGATCATCAGGTCGAACATCTCCGTATCGTACACCACACTCGACATCGTCGGCGCCATCCATTTGACCTTCAAGGGGACCATCGCCTCAAACAACTCGCGGGCATACTCCGGATCGGCCATAAAATTAGGGTCCAGAAAGAGCAAATGGCGGCTCTTCAAGCCCCGGATCTCATCGATCACCTCGCCGACCGGCCGCACCACACAGCGCAGCTTGAACATCTTATGCATGGCGCAATAATGACAACCGTTACGGCACCCCCGATTCGCCACCATCGAAGGAATCGGCAGATAACGCCGCGTCGCCAGATCGCGGCGGGCCGCCGGAGATGAAACCACGGTGGCCTCCGTCGCCCGATAAATCTTCTGCGGTCGGCCGGCCTGAAAATCGCGCAGCAGCTGCGGCCAGCTCTGCTCCGCCAGCCCCAAAACCAGCGCGTCGGCGTGAGGGGCCGCATCGTCCGGCATCATCGTCGGATGGAACCCCCCCAGCACCACAAAAGCCCCGCGCTTGCGCCAGTACGCCGCCAGCTCATAGGCCCGCGGCGCCGACGCCGCCACACAGGTGATCCCCACCACATCGTAATCCGGCCGCCGCTCGTGGTCCGGCTTCTGCACCCCCTCATCCAGCAGATCGACCCGGGCATGCAACTCCTCCGGCACCAGCGCCGCCAGCGTCGTCAACGTCAACGGCGCATAAGGCCCAATCAACGAATTCAACCATCCTCGATAACGATACAACGTATCTTGCGGCAGGACCAACAGGATTTTCATTGTCACCATGCCTCCCCAATTTAATATCGGCTCACGCTTTCCTCAGAATAAACTTCTCCGCCGATAACAGCTCTATTTCACTACAATAAAAACCGATCTCAGAGCCTTCGTCAACTCCCACCTTAAAATTAAACTGCTCCCATCCCCGTCCTTCCAGTTCTTCAATACAAAACCCGGCAATCCAGAGCGGGCCGCCAAATCTCTCCAGGTGAAAATTGCTGATATTATCAAATCGCATCTGCACGCGGCAATATTCCTCCAACAAATAAGGAGCTACCGCCCGCCCTAAAGAACGATCCGAATCCCTCTCGCCACTCAACTTCCTCAGCTCCGGCCGTTGAAAAAGGGCCCCTAAAATCAAAGAGGAACGCTTCGCTTCCCAATCATAAAACGCCTCCAAACGCTCAATAACAGCCAGATCAGCCGGATCCCAACGCCCCAAAAACCTCACCGCCAGCTCCGTATTCTTTATGGAATGCTTTCCCATGGTCTTCCTTCTGTCCTGAAAATAGGCCTTTATGGCATGGCCCCGGCCTTGTAACGTCCCGCAAATGATCTTTTCCCGGCCAGTAACGCCGCGCGAGATGGGCAGAGAGAGTTTTTATTTATGTTTTCGTGCGCATCAGAATGCGCACGAAAACATGGCCTTTTTCAGAACCGCCCCGGCGACGCGCTCTCCCCCCTCTCCCTCCCGCATCGCTCGCAGCAATACCCTACAATGCTTCCTCTCGAATCGCGTCGCTACTTAACAACAAAACATGGGAGAGGGGGCCAGGGGGTGAGGGCCAGCGCACGAAAACATAGCCTTTTTCAGAACCGCCCCCGCGACGCAGGCTGTCTACTTGCTGCTGACTACTTTCTTTGGCCTTTTTCAGAACCGCCCCGGCGACGCGCTCTCCCCCCTCTCCCTCCCGCATCGCTCGCAGCAATACCCTACAATGCTTCCTCTCGAATCGCGTCGCTACTTAACAACAAAACATGGGAGAGGGGGCCAGGGGGTGAGGGCCAGCGCACGAAAACATAGCCTTTTTCAGAGCCGCCCCCGCGACGCAGGCTGTCTACTGTCTACTTCTTCAAACCACTTTACCCCACAGCCCCAATACCGTCAAGCATCCCCACTTGCAGATCTTTCACCCCGTAGTATCATGCACCCATGGAGCACGCAATCAAAGACCAAATCATTCAACTCCAAAGCGCGCTGGCCGCCCAGGAACACCTCCGCCCCCTCCTGGGTGACGGCCCAGTCAATGCATCCATCGCCGCCCTGCAAGAAAAACTCGCCGGCCTGATGGCCGAAAACAGCCCTACCCCGGCTCCCCAACGCAAACAAATCACCGTACTCTTTGCCGATATCTCCGGCTTCACCGCCCTCTCCGAAAACCTCGACGCCGAAGATCTTACGGCCATGATGAACGAACTCTGGCTGCCGCTCGACGCCGCCATCACCACCCACACCGGCTGGATCGACAAACATCTCGGTGACGGCATTATGGCCTTCTGGGGTGCAGCCGAATCTCACGAAGACGATCCCCAACGCGCCGTCGAATCGGCCCTGGCCCTCCAGACCGCCCTGACAAACTTCAACACCGCCCATCAATCCCAACTGAAACTCCACATCGGCATCCACACCGGCCCGGCCCTGCTCGGTGAAGTCGCCTCTACCCGCGAATTCACCGCCATGGGAGACACCGTCAATCTGGCCTCCCGCCTCGAAGCCGCCGCTCCCGCCGGCGTCATCCTCATCTCTCAAGAAACCTACCGCCATATCCGTGGCCTCTTCGTCGTCCAGGCCCAGCCGCTTCTGGAAATCAAAGGCAAAAGCCGCCCCATCCAGACCTATCAGATCATCAAAGCCAAACCCCGCGCCTTCCAGATGGATCCCCGCGGCATGGATGGCATCGAAACCCCCATGATCGGACGGGCGGCCGAACTCGAACAATTACAGCAGGCTTTCCACCGGGTCCTGCAAAACAGCCAGGGATTTGCCCTCTCGATCGTCGGCGAAGCGGGCATCGGTAAAAGCCGGCTGCTCCAGGAATTCGAAGCCTGGCTCGAACTGCAACCGGAAAAGGTCCATTGCTTCAAAAGTTTCGCCCTCGAAGGCGACGAACACCGTCCCTTTGCCTTCCTGCGCCGCCTGCTGATGCTGGAATTCGCTATCCAGGAACAGGATGCCCCCGAACTGGCCCGCGAAAAGCTGGAACAGGGCATCCTCAGCCTGATGAATAAAACTCCCCACGCCGTCATGAAGGCCCACTTCATCGGCAGCCTCATCGGGCTGGATTTCCCGAACAGCCCTCATCTCCTGGGCGTGCGCCGCGATCCTCAACAGCTCCACAACCGGGCCTTCAACTACCTCGGTCAGCTCTTCGCCGCCGCCGCCGATGCACCGCAAACCCAGGGCGCCATCTTCCTGCTGGAAGATCTCCATTGGGCCGACATCGGCTCCCTGACCGCCCTGGCTCACATCCAACAGGCCGACCACCGGCACCCCTTGCTGATCTTAAGCACGGCCCGCCCTACCTTTTACGAAAAACATCCCGAACAAAAGCTCGAAGATGCCAGTCACAGCCGCGTCAATCTGCACCCCCTCTCGGTCATCGAAAGCCGCACCCTCGTCCAGGCCATCCTTCAGAAAACGGCTGAAATTTCCGCCCCGCTGCGGGAACTCATCGTCGCCCAGGCCGAAGGCAACCCTTTCTATATCGAAGAGCTGATCAAAATGCTGCTCGACCATACCGAAAGCAGCGCCGAAACCCACCCGATCGATTCCCAATGGCTGGCGGAGATCGGCATTCCCTCCACATTGACCGCGGTCCTGCAGGCCCGCTTCGACAGCCTGCCCCCCGAAGAACAGACCCTCCTGAAATGTGCCGCCGTTATCGGCCGCATCTTTTGGAAAGAGGCCGTGAGCTACCTGGAAGCCGTCGTCCCGGACAAAATCGATCCCGACCCCGCCCTGACCGCCCTTTGTCGCCGGGAAATGATCGCGCCCCAACAAACATCCACCATTTCCGGCACCCACGAATATCTCTTTCGCCATGCCCTCATGCGGGATGCCACCTACGAAAGCCTGCTCAAAACCGAGCGCCGCGCCTACCATGCTCGCGTCGCCGAATGGATGATCGAGCGCCAAAACTCCGCCCACACCACCCGGTCCGGCATGATCGCTCACCACCTGGAACAGGCCGGTCAGATTCCCGAAGCCATCACCTACCTGCACGCCGCCGCCAAACAGGCCGAAACCCAATACGCTAATGAAGAAGCGGCCGGTTATTACCGTCGCGCCCTGGAATTGCTCCCTGACCCTGATCTCCAACTGGAATGGGATCTCTGGAGCCGGCTGGAACTGGTCCTGAGCAATCTGGCACGCAACCCGGAACGAGAAGCCGCCATCCATCAACTGGAAACCCTGGCGCACGCACTGAACGATCCTCACCATCTGGCCGTCGCCTTGCTGCGCCGCGCCGAATGGATGATGCTCACCCACAACCCCCAGGAGATCATCGCCCCCGCCCGTCAGGCACTCGTCTACGCATCCCAATGCGATGACCTCTCCCTGCGCGGTCGCTGTGAAATAACGCTCTCCCGAATCTATTGGATGCTGGAAGACGAAATCCACAGCTACCAGTCTCTCAATCAGGCCCAGGAATTTTTCCGCGCCGCCGGCGACCGGGAGGGCGAAATCAAGGCCTTGAGCTTCCTCGGCACGCTCTACCTCAGCACCCGTACGGAATATGAACGGGCCCTGGAAGCCTTCACCCGGTGTCGTGACTTCTACAAACAGATCCATCACGATTACAACGAAGCCATGGTCCGCATCAATCTCAGCATCACCCTCAATCAAATGGGCTGCAGCGCCGAAGCCCTGGCTGAAGTCAAGCAGTCCATCCTCTTTATGGAACAGGCCGAATTCCTCCGCCCCCTGGGCGTCGCCTGGTGGGCCGCCGGAATGGCCCTCTATTCCCTCAATCAAATGGAAGAAGCCCAAATTGTAACGGAACGCGCCCTCGAACTGCTGCGCGAAGCCGAAGACTTCAACTTTCAATGTGAATCTAAAATTCTGCTCGGCGACATCCTTCTGGTCCAACAGGATTTTGAAAAAGCCCTGCTCTACCTGAATCAGGCCCGCGATATGGCCCTCGACGCCGGACGTGAGCTCGATGCCGCCCGCGCCGACTCCTTCGCGGCCCTCGCCTTGCTGCGCCTGGGTCAACCGACCGCGGCCCTGGAACGCTCCACCCGGGTCATGGAAACATTGAAACAAACCAACTGGCGGGTAGAAAACCTCCCCCACCTCTATTACCACCACTACCTTATCCTGCAAGCAACCGACAATCCCCAGGCCGCCCGCCCCTATCTGGAGCTGGCCTATCAGGCCCTGCAGAAAGTCGCCGCCGACATCCATTCCCCGCGCCTGCGCCAGGGCTACCTGGACGCCATCCCCAAACACCACGAAATCATCCAGGCCTGGGAATAATGTTTTTATAGCAATGCCCCATAATTCACTCAGAACTCCCCGCCGATCGAAGATGTTGTAAACAGAGTTACTTTTGCGGTATTGCTTCTTATATTTTCGCGCGTCGCCAACGGCGCGCGAAAATATAAACTTTTCCCCTTTCCCCTTCTCCCTCTTGACAATTGTATACTGTCCAGTATAATATCTATACTAAACAGTATACAAGAACAAGAAGAAAGATGACCGAAAACAAATTCTGGGATCATGAAAACGCTGCCCGCATCCTCACCGAAGGCTGGAACCTTTTTCAACAAAAAGGCTATCGAGGCGTCTCGATCGATGAATTATGCCAGCGCTGCAACCTCACCAAACCCACTCTCTACTATTACTTCCACGATAAAGAAACGCTCTTCGTCCAGGTTCTGCAATACCGCTTAAAAAACTTCCATGCCGTCATCGAAGAACCCGGCCCCCTTCCCGAACGCCTCCAGCGCGTCGCCGAAGTCATCCTGGCCAGCTTTCAGCACGAATACGGCCTGCTGCTCCGCGACCGCGAACACATCAAAGATCCGGCCAATCAACAGTTGATCCGCGAGGCCTTTTTCACCGAGCTTTTCGAGCCGATCATCAATCTGATGAGAACCGGCATTGCCGAAGGGATCTTAGTCGATCAGGACCCCGAACTTCTGGGACGCCTCTACATGGGAGTCATTAACGGGTTTATCGGTCGGGTGGAGGAAACCGGTCTGGACATTCCTTCCCTGGCACAGCTGCTTACAACATTCTTTTTAAAAGGAGCCCGCAGAGATGAATGAAACCGTACGCATGTGGATGGAGAGCATTTTCAATGTCTCTTACCTGATCGTCGTCTGGACCATGGTGGTCCTGATGACCCGCCGGATGGGAGAGGTTGCTTCTGCCAATCGCAAACTCGCCGAACTGATCCGCAATGCTTTCTTTCTGCTGGCTCTGGGAGATACCGGCCACGTCGGATTCCGGGTCGTGGGCTACGCCATCGGTGGCCTGGACACCACCATCCCCCTCTTCGGCATCTCGATCAATCCGGTCGGCGTCGGCGCCCTGGCCACCGCCATCACCGTCACCTTCTTTTATATGTTGATGGTTTTGATCTGGCAGATCCGTTACAACCGCACTTATAACTGGGCTTCCTACCTGCTGCTGGCCGCCGGCGTCGTCCGTCTGATCATCGTCATGCTCCCCGGAAATGAATGGGGCAGCCCCGTCCCGCCGCAACCCATGGGCCTCTACCGCAACCTGCCGTTGATGGTCCAGGGACTCGGCATCATGGGATTGATCTTCTACGATGCCTTCCGCAAAAACGATACCACCTTCAAATGGATCGCCGCGATGATCGCGCTCTCCTACGCCTTCTATACCCCGGTCATCCTCTTTGTCGATAAAAACCCGCTGCTGGGTATGCTGATGATCCCCAAGACCTGCGCCTACCTGGGCGTCGCCTTCATCGCCTATGCCGCACTCTGGAAACCGGCGCCCGCCGCCGCCCCCGTGAAAGCCAGGGCCAAAGCCCGCGCATAACAAAAAATCGCTGCCCCGGCTTCGCCGGGGCAGCGATTTTTTATTTTAATAACTACTCCGTCTCCGCCAGCACAATAATCCGATCATCCTCTGCAAAAGTAATCGACTCCGACTTATTCGGATTGATCACCACGCCATAGCTCTTCCCGGCATCATTGGACAGCGCCTGCACCCGATAACCGATCGCCACCCCATTCTGCCGCCGCACCGCTTCCATCACTGTATAGAAATTCAACGCCACCCCCGGCTTCACATAATCCCCCGCCGGCTTGAGGTAGATCTCGGCCCCTTCCGAACTCAACATCCCGGCAAATACCGCGTGCAGCTCATGGTTTTCCATAATCTGCGCCAGCAACAAACTGGAAAGCTTGCCGCTGACAATAAAGTCATCCGCATGGGTCACCTCGGCCAGATCCCGATTGCGCTTATCCAGCATCTCGCTCACAATCGAGAACCGCTTGCCCATCTTCCGACCGATCTCCCGCAGATGCAGCAAGGTGATCAGGGTCCGGGCATCCGCCTTTTGCATCGGCAACCGGTCCGAATAAGAAAGCACGATCACATGCTGATAACTGTCCAGCCCCAATTGTTCAAGCTGATGCGCATCGGTGGTATTTTCAATCCGAAATTCCAGCTGTTGATTCTTCAGCCCGGCCCGCAATGGCTCGATCTGCTCCGCCAACGTCGCATCGTCGGCCACCACCATCACCGCCGACCCGGGCGCCACATAATTCTCCAACTCAGAGATCACGATCGGCGCCCGCCAGTTCCACCCCAGGATCAACGTCCGCTCCGGCCGCAATGCTTCCGGTCGTTCCTGCCGGATCGCCGCCGAATTGATCTCAAAATCTTTACGGCCCGAAAGCTTCAGCGTATCGTCATCGGCCGAGATGGCAATCAACTGATCCCCGTCCTTCAAAATTGTGTCCATCGGCGGATTCAACACGGGATGACCGCCCTTCGGCCGCAACCCCATCACCGTTGAATCCTCATAAGCCATCAGAGCCTCGCCAAAACTCTTCCCCGTCAATCCCGGCTCGTTCTTAAAATAGATCTCATCGCCTTCGAAATTCAACAGCTCCGTATAAACAATCGAAAGCCCCGACCGACGGCAGGTCTGCGCTACGATATAAGAAGTCAACCGTCCCACCAATACCAGCTCGACCTCCTCCCCGCCCACCAGCCGCGCCGCATCCAGATTGGCCTCATCGTGGATCTCCGCCACAATACGATAAGGCTCCGGCCGCCGCTGGGGATGGTTGACAATGGCCAGCAGGGTCTTAATGACGCTCGCATCGGGATCGTCGTCGTCTTCCGGCGCCAGCACCAGAATGGACCGCGCCGTATTCAGGCTCACGATCTCCAGATCCATAATATCGATCGGATCGCCGCTGCGGCAGACAATCCGCGTCTTTCCGGTCGGCCCGACCTTGTCGCGGATCTCATCCTCCATCTCGACCTTATCCTTGTTGCCCATCACCACAATGCAGGGCCGCGAGCGGTTCTCATTGGCAATCACCAGTTCCGGAACGATGGTGAAAATATGCTCGTTCCAGCCCAAAATCACCGAATGATCCGCTTCCAATACCCGCGAACGCCCTTTGCGCAATAATTGCAGTCGATCTTCAATCCCGGTCGTCAGAACGCCGACCAGAATACTGACAATGAAGATGCCACCCAAGGCCACAATCAACATAATCAAAACAAAAAACCAGGACCCCGCCGAAAAATCGATCGGCCCCGGCGTCAATGCCTGAAAGAGCACATTCCAGAAAACAATCGGCAGGCTCATATCATAGGCCGCCCCAAAAAGCCAGACGATCAAAGTGGCCACCGCCACCATCACCGCCGAAGCAACCCCCAGCCAACCCACCAGGGCGATCGGTCCCTGCGCAAGGGTATTGTCAAAAGCGTATTTTACGCGATCCCACCATGTAACCTTATTCATCGATGATTGCCTCCATAAATTCTATTCCCGGGTCAGCTCTTCACGCGCCGCTGCCAGCAACGGTTGTGCCGTCGCATACTCAGCTTCCGCCCGTGCCAGAAGTTCGGCCGCCTCCGCCAGGATAACCTCCTGCGTGCCGTGCTCCAACTCACGGGCCAGCGCCGCCAGCGCCAGTACCCCCATCGCCAAACTGGTTGATTTTAACGTATGTGCCGCACGATGCAACTCTTCCACCGCCCCCGCTTCCAGAGCGCGGCGGGCCTCACCCAACAACCGCGGCGCACTTTCATCATAAGAATCAAACAACGCCGCCAGCTTCTTCCCACCCCGCCGCCCCAACCCGGCCTTGAGCTGGACCAATACCTCGCGATCCAGCGCAAGCGGAGCCTCCTCCGCCGCCTCAGGTAAACTTTCCACTGCGGGAGCACTGCCGCTCAACACCCGCACCAGCTCCTCCAGTCGAATGGGCTTGCTGACATAATCGTCCATCCCGGCCGCCATACAGGCCTCACGATCCTCCTTCATGGCATTGGCCGTCACCGCAATAATGCGCGGCTGTCGGCTGTCGGTCCCCTTTCGGATCTGCCGGGTGGCCTCCAATCCATCCATCTCGGGCATCTGCACATCCATCAGGATCACATCGTACATCCGGCGGCGCAGCGCGGCCAACACCTCTCGCCCGTTCGCCGCCAGATCCGCCCGATACCCCAGCCGCTCCAATAAATAGAGCATCAACTTTTGATTGACCGCATTGTCCTCCGCTGCCAGAATCCGCAACGGCAGCCGCTGCGCCAGCTGCCGATCGAAAGCCGATTTCAGGGCCGGAGCGGGTCCTTTCGGCACCCCTGCGGCCGGCGCAAAAATCGCCTTCAACGCTTCACACAGCTGCGAAGGTTTCACCGGTCGGGGTAAAACCGCCGTGAAAAGCCCGGCCCCCCCCACCTCCCGGGACTCCCCCCCCAACAAAATCAAAGGCAGATCCGCTCCATACGGCCGCTGCCGGATCCCTTGCGCCAGCTTCACCGCATCGGGATCGACCAGTTGACCATCCAGCAAAACCACGGCAAACCGTTTCTCCCCGCCGATCCACGACAGCGCCTCCTCAGCCGTCGCCACCCCCTGAGAGAGCATCCCCCATCCCTGCGTCTGCAAAATCAACAAACGCCGGTCGGTAGGATGGGCATCGACAATCAACAACCGTTTTTCCGCCAGCTCTGTGGGCTGCCGCTGACAGCGCAACTGACGGCTCACCGGCGGAACGGCAAAAGAGACCGCAAAATGGAATATCGAACCGGGCCCCCCCACCTTGCTCCCCGCCGGTGCCGGCGACTCAGCCCACATCTTTCCCCCCATCAACTCCGTCAACCGTTTGCTGATCACCAGCCCCAGCCCCGTTCCGCCATATTTACGGGTCATCGAAGCATCCACCTGACTGAACGACTGGAAAAGCCGGCCCATTCGATCGGCAGGGATACCGATCCCGGTATCGCGCACCGCAAAGTGAAATTCACACAGACGTTCGCCGCCCCCCGCCCCCCGACACTGCTGCATTTCCACCTGCAACACCACATCGCCGGCCTCGGTAAATTTCACCGCATTGCTCAACAAATTGACCATCACCTGACGCAGGCGCGTTACATCGCCCACCACCATTTCCGGAATCTCCGGGCTGATAAAACAGCTCAGGTTCAATTTCCGCGCCGCCGCCGCCCCGGCCACCAGATCCAAAGCGCTCTCCACGCATTCCCAGATATCAAAGGGCTGCTGCTCCAGCTCCATCCGCCCGGCATCGATCTTGGAAAAATCCAGAATATCGTTAATAATCCCCAACAACGACTCGCCGCTGGTGCGGATGGTCTCCGCAAAATCCCGCTGCTCGTCCGTCAACCCGGTATCCAGCAGCAGACTGGTCATCCCGATCACCGCATTCATCGGCGTACGGATCTCATGGCTCATCGTCGCCAGGAAAACGCTCTTGGCCTGATTCGCCGCCTCCGCACTCTGCTTCTCATGCTCCATCGCCCGATAGAGCCGGGCATTCTCGATCACCACCGCCACCTGATAAGCAAAGGCAGCCGCCAGACGGGCATGATCCACGGTAAAGAAATTGCTGCGCGCACTGTCAAAGGCCAGAATGCCGATCACCCGCTCCCGCACCAGCAAGGGAACGCCCAACCAGGAATGGATGCGCTGATGTTCGCCCTTTCTGAAAGCAGCATAGATCGTCGGCGCATCAGCCAACACCACCGGAGCCCGGCTCAGCACCACCTCCGTATTGGGATTGTCGCCCGGCATCGGAAACCGCAACCCCACCACCTTGTCGAACGTCGCAAACCCCCGGCCGCCGCCGATCTCCAGATAACCGTCATAAAGCAACTGGACCGAAGCCGTATCGTAAGGAACCACCCGGGCCACTTCCTGCAAAATCCGCTCGATCGCCTCATCCTGCTGCAAAGTGCCCGCCACCACCACTCCCGCCTGCCGCAATGTCTCCGCCTCTTCTGCCTGTCGCCGGGCCAGCGCAAACAGGCGCGCATTTTCAATCGCAATGGCTACCTGCGCCCCCACCGTAGAAAAAAGCGCCAGCTCCTGCTCGCGATAGAGATTTTCCTTAACATAATCCTGAATCGCCATCACCCCGACCACTTTATCCGAAGCGATCAAAGGCACCCCTAACCAGGAGGTCGCCACATCGCCCAGCAACCCGATATCGGAACTCTGAACAAAATCGATCAACTCCTGCGCCGTATGGAACAACAACGGCACCCGATTCCGAATAATATACCCCGTCAACCCGATACCGATCGGCCGCCGACCACGGTCGCTGAGTTCCCCACCTTCGGTCTGAAAAGCCATCTCCCATTCCGTCGCACCCTCTTCATAAAGGGCAATATAAAAATCATGGGTATCGAAAATCCGCCCCACCTGCTCATACACCATCTCCAACACTTCATCCAGCTTCAAAGAAGAAGAAAGGCAACGCCCGATCTCATTCAGAATCGACTGCTCGGTCAAACGCCGCTGAGCTTCGGTATATAATCGCGCATTGTCCAGCGCAATCGCCGCCAGTTCGGCAAAACGGTTCAGCAGCTCCGTTTCCTCATGGCTGAAAATCTGACCGGTCCCCCGGTCGTGAGCCAGACCGATCACCCCGACGACCTGGCCCCGAGATCTGAGCGGCACCGCCGCCAGAGCCCCGATCAAACCATAAACAAAAGCGGGGGCGCGCCCTTCCCACCGATCGTAATCGGCGACCACAAACGGCTCACCGCTCTGCCAGACCAACCCGGCCACCCCCTGGCCCGGTTCAATCCGCAGATACCCCGCTTGCTGGAAAGCTCCCACCGCCACTTTGCGCTCCAGCGCCTGACCGCCCGCCTCGACCAGATAGATGTAACCGTGAGGCGCGCCCACCAGTTGACCGGCCTGGACCACCAGATCCAGCAATAGTTCCTCCACCTCCAACCGACTCATCAATCCCAACGCCGTACGGTTCAACGCCATTAAATATTCCTGCTGGCGCTGCAACTGTTGGGTCCGCTCATTGACCTTGCTCTCCAGCGTTCCACGGGATTCTTCCACCCGCTGCAAGAGTTTCACATTCTGGATCGCTACCGCCACCGTGCGCCCCAGGGTCAACAAGATCTCCTGATCCTCGGGGGTGATCACCTGACCGGTACCCAAATTGTCGACCAGCAAAACGCCGACCACCGCTTCTTTCACCAGTAACGGCACCGTCAAAAATCCCGGGGTCTTCAATTCCGCCAGCAAGGCCTGAGCATCCCCGGCGGCCAGCTCCCGGGATTCAACCACGACCGGCCTGCGATTTAAAACGGCTTTCACCGGCGCCCAATGGCTCCAGCTTAAAGGGATTTCCAGATCACGAACCCGGGAAAGAACTGCCTCATCCGCCCCACTTCCACGGCCAAAGGTCAACACCTGCCGCTCCTCATCGACCAACAGGATCAAGGCCCGATCGAAATGCAGCAACTTGGTGACGACATGTAAAGTCTGCGCCAACAGCGCTTCCAGATCGTGCGCCGAAGCGATCGTCACACCGATTTCATGAAGCACCGTCAGCTGCTGAACCGTTCGTTCCAACCCGATATTCGCCGACTGCACCTCACCGTAAGTTTGAAGCAACTGTCCATGTTGCGATTCCGAATGTTGTTGCTGTTCCTCCAACTGCTGAGTCCGGCGCAGCACCTCATTCCGAAACCGCCGCAACTGGCCCCCATACCAGCTGGCCACCCAGGGAATCAACACAAAAGGCAAGATCCATTGCGCCAGAGGCCCATTCAAAAGCCAATAGGTAAGTAAAATCAATGACCCAATCATCCCACCCCAGGGACGCCAGTCGAAGGACTCCCGCGGCACTTCCCAGGTAAATTCCCATTCGCAGCACTCATCCCCTTTCGCCAGACACTTTAAATCGCGCACCTGAGCCAGCGGCAAATGGGAAACCATCGAAGGAATGGTGGCAAAGATCCCCTTATAAACCTCACAGCCCATCCCAAAATAGAGCGGTTGATATTCAGGCACCAACCGTTCCCGCTCACGTGTGGGCCACCACTGCACCCAGGCCCGATTGCCCCGCACCCGGGTCTGCATCTTCGTCCGGGCAAACGGCGCCAGCAACCGGGGAATGGCTTCATACACCTGCGCAATGGAAAAAGGCCGGGTCAACCAATAGATAGCCGACGGAGTGGTCCATGTCCCCCGGTTGAAAAAGAAATTCGGATCCCCGCTGATGGCGCGCGCATAGGACCCTACAATCAAACTGAATTCATAGGAGTAATAATTATTGGGGTTTTGCAAATAACTTACCGTCAGATGGAAACGGCGATCCTGAAAAGAGGCGTTCAGCATTCGAACCAGATCCGCCATCGCAGCCTGCGCCGCGGCTTCATCCCCATTCCGTCGCAACACATCCAACAGATAATCTACCGCGCCCTTGACCGAGCGGCCGCTGACATCATTGATCGTCTGCCCCTGGGGATCGGCGCCAAAAGGCACCCCGTAAATCCACAGGCGCTCGATCCCATAGCGTTGAAAGAGTGTTGCATCATCCATAACAATCTATCCTGAAAAAAATAACCCGGCCTTGTAAAAATCTCCCAAGGGCGGCCACATCGGGCCGCCCCTACGCGAACACCGCCAATGTAGGGGTACCCCTTGTGGGTACCCAATCCTGACGAATCGTCTATTTTCATCCTTCGGGGTGCCGCCCCCGGCATGCGTTTCTGTCCTGAAAATGGGCCTTTATGACATGGCCCCGGCCTTATAGCGTCCCGCAAATGATCTTTTCCCGGTCAGATACGACGCGCGGTGCGAAGCAGGGAAAGAGAGTTTTTTTGTTTATGTTTTGGTGCGCCTCAGAAGGCGCACCAAAACATACCCTTTTTCCAGAGCCGCCCCGGCGACGCAGGCTGTCTACGGTCTACTTGCTACCGTCTACTCTCTTTTTGTTACCGCCCCGACTCGATTCCCTGCCGCGCAATCTTATCGACCAACCCCGGAGCAATCAACTTCAACCATACCCCCAGCTTGCCCCGCCAGGTCATCACCACTTCCCGCCGACGCTTCGCCGCCGCCTCCAAAATCAACCGGGAACAGACCTCCACCGTCATCACATCCTTCTCATGAACCGGACTCTTGCCCAACGGCTTCCCGTCGGCCCGCAGCGCCCGCTCCCGCACCTCGGTAGAGACAAAACCCGGATAGGCCATCGTCACACTCACCCCCGAATCCGCCAGCTCGATCCGCAGCGAATCAAAGAAACCGGCCATCGCATGCTTGCTGGCCGCATAACCGGTCCGGGTCGGCACCCCGCTCTTGCCCGTCAGGCTGGAAACCCCCACCACCCGGCCCCGACTCTGCTTCAAATAAGGAAGGGCATAATGCGTACAATAGACACTGCCCAGATAATTGACCCGCATCAACCGTTCGAAAATCGACAGATCGGTGATCTCGTCGAAAAAGGCCCACATACTCATCCCGGCATTGTTCACCAGCATATCGACCCGCTGATAGGTCGCCACCGTCTTTTGTACCAACGCCTCACAATCCGCCTGCACCCCGACATCGGTCGGCACTACCAACACCTGCGCCCCTGAAGCCCGACATTCCGCCGCGACCTCTTCCAGACGCTCCGCATCGCGCGCCCCCAACGCCAGCCGGGCTCCCTGCCGGGCCAATTGATAAGCCAGCTCCCGCCCGATCCCGCTCGAAGCCCCCGTAATAATCACCACCGCATCCTTAAAAACAACGTCGTTCATCCTGATCCTTTTCTGTCTTGAAAATAGGGCTCTATAGCCTTGTAGCATCCCGCACCCGGCCCTTTCTCGGCCAGATACGACGCGCGGGGCGAAGCAGGGAGAATGTTTTTTTGTGTATGTTTTCGTGCGCCTCAGAAGGCGCACGAAAACATGGACCTTTTCCAGAACCCTCCCGGCGAAAGAGGCTGTCCACTTGCCGCTGTCTGCTGTCCACCGGCTGCTGTCTGCTTTCCACTTGCCGCTGTCTGCTGTCCCCCTACGTCGCGCAGGATGGAGGAAAAGAGTTTCAACCTGTGCGGTTAGTCTGGAATAAAGCCCATATTTTGGGCGGCTTCAGAAAGCCGCCCAAAATATGAATAAAAATAACGCTCTCCCCCCTGCTTCGCACAGCGCGTCGTTTTTTACCAGAAAAGTACCGGTTGCGGGACGCAAAAATCGTTTTTATTCCACACTCATAAACAACCGCACAGGTCGAAGAGTTTTTTGTTATTGTAAACTCAATTCAAATCCTCGGCAATTCTTAATAAAAGATACAAATCATAATTAAAACCGCCAAATAAATTCCAACGAAAGTCTCACGTTATTGCAACTTCTCAAGGTAGAATTAAGGATAGGTCGGTTTTGAACCGATTGCCCAATTACATCGGCTGAAAGGGGAAATCTCAAATGACAAAAAAACTGTGGATTCTGATGCTCTTAAGCATGCTGCTGATCTCATCTCTGGCAGTTGTCCCGGTCCAGGCTGCCTCCGGCGGCCAACCCTGTGGCGACATCACGACGGTACGCCTCCTGGCAGGACAGACTATTGACGCAGGAACCGTCAGTGTTTGGAATGACGCCACCAATCTCTATGTAAAGTTCAGCACCTCTGGAAGCTGGTATCTGGCCGAAACCCATGTCGCTGTGGCACTCTCCCTGAGCGGAATTCCGCAGCAGAACGGCAACCCCATTCCCGGCCGCTTCCCCTATAAAACGATCCACAACCCCGTCGTGACCGAATACACGTACGCAATTCCTCTTTCTTCCTACACCGCCGGTACCCGGCTGGTTGTTGCCGCTCACGCTTCTCTGGTCAAGATGGAAGGCGGCCAGATCGTTCAACAGGAAACCGGTTGGGGTGAAGGCCCCGCTTTCACCGGGCGCAACTGGGCCACCTATTTCTACTTCACCGTGCAGGCCTGCCAGGAAGAACCGGGCGCCGGCTGCACCCTGACCCAGGGTTACTGGAAGACGCACTCCAAATACGGCCCGGCCAAATATGACGCCACCTGGGCCAAAGTCGGCGAAGATTCCCCCTTCTTTATCAACGGCGGAACCTGGTATCAGGCTATTTCCACCCCCAGCCGCGGCGGCGATGCCTATTACATTCTCTCCCGCCAATATGTGGCGGCCGTTCTCAATCGCTATAACGGCGCTTCGGTGCCCGCCGATGTAGCCGCCGCCATGACCCAGGCCGCCAACTGGCTCTCCACCCATCGCTCTCCGATCCGCAGCTCCACCGCTGACGGCCGGATGGCGATCCGCCTGGCAACCCTGCTGGATCAATATAACAACGGAGTTATTGGACCCGGACACTGCGGTGACGGCGCTCCGCTTCCCACCGTGACGCCGCCCCCCAGCCTCCGCACCAAGTAATTGATTGTGATTCTACAATACGCGCGCTCCCTCGTGGAGCGCGCGTATCATGTAACCGTGAGTCCCGCTTTGTAGCATCCCGCAAAAGGTATTTTCTTCATGAGATACGACGCGCGGTGCGAAGCAGGAAGAGAGAATTTTTTATTCATTTTTTCGCGCCCCGCAGACGGCGCGCGAAAAAATGGACTTGCCAGAGCATCGCCGCTGATAAGGATTTGGCTATCTACTTTCTGAATTTGTCGAAGTATCCACTTGAACCATATAATCATATATCCCACCCTCAGGAGATAAAATAAGATGTCCAGCAAATCAACTCCCTGGTTATGCATTCTGATCTTGATCTCCCTACTCTTCCCCTCCGGCACCCTCACCGCCGGGCCGCTCCCCTCCCCATCGGCCAGCACCCCGACAGTTCCACCGATCGCCCTCGACGCTGAACTACAAAACGCCCACGGCCGGCTCTCACTGGTACTCGAACTGCAAGATCCTCCGGTCGCCCAAATTTACGCCGCCGCCCTTGAACAAACCGGCAATACCCCTGCCCTGGCCCGCCTCACCCAGGCCCATCTGGCCCGCCTCGAAAGCGCCCAACAAAAACTGCTGCCGGCCCTGGCGGCCCTCGATGCACAGATCCTCTACCGCACCCAACGGGCCTATAACGGGATTGCCATCTCCATCGACGCCGCCTATCTGCCGGAATTACAACAACTCCCCGGCATTCTGGCCATCCATACACTGCATCTGAAAACTCTCAACAACACCTCCAGCGTCCCCCTGATCGGTACCCCGAACCTCTGGAATCCCTCAGGGTGGAATATTGCCGGAGAAGGGATCGACATCGGCATCATCGACACCGGTATCGACTATCTCCACACCGACTTCGGCGGCCCCGGCACCAGTGCCTACACCGTCAACGATACCACCGTCATCACCGATACCTACCAGGGCCAGCTCCTCTTTCCCAACGCTAAAGTTGTCGGTGGGTGGGACTTCGTAGGCGATGCCTACGACGCCCTCAGCGTCAATATTACCGATACCGTTCCCCAACCCGATCCCGACCCGAGCTCCTGCCTGAGTTCCCCCCGGCTGACCGATCACGGCACCCATATGGCCGGCACCACCGCCGGTTACGGAGTCAAAACCGACGGCACGGTCTACACCGGCACCTACACCGGCAATCTGGACTTCTCCCAGTTCCGCATCGGCCCCGGCGTGGCCCCCAAAGCCCGGCTCTATGCCCTGCGGATCTTCGGCTGCAACAGCCGGGCCACCGCCCTCGCCGACGCCGCCCTGGAATGGGCCCTCGATCCCAACGACGACGGCAACCTCGAAGATCACCTGGATGTAATCAATCTCGCCCTCGGCTCCCCCTTCGGCATCGACTACGATTCCACTGCTGCGGCCGCCGACAACGCCGCCCTGGCCGGCATGATCGTCGTCGCTGCCGTCGGCAACAACGGCGACACCTATTTCATCGCCGACAGCCCTTCGATCGCCGACCGGGCCGTCAGTGTCGCCGCCTCTCGAGATGCCGGCATCCTCATGGACGGCTTCATGGTCAACACTCCCGCCGCCATCGCCGGCCTCAAACCGGGCACCTTCGCCGGCGCCTTCAACTGGATGACCACCACCCTGCCCCTCACCCAAACCCTGGTCTATCCCGATCCCGGCACCAATCCCCTTCAGGATCAACGCACCGGCTGCTACACCTTCGATGTCACCAATACGGCCCGCATTTCCGGCAAGATCGTCCTCCTGGATTGGAACGAACCTTCCTGCGGCAATTCCAACAGTCGCGTCGGCCTCGCGGCCGCCGCCGGAGCCAAAGGCGTCCTCCTGGTCGATAACGGAGGCCTCTTTGACCTCTGGATCGCCGGCAATCCGCTCATCCCGGCCCTCGGCCTTCCCCAATCCATCGGCGATGAACTTAAAGCCCATCTCGCCGAAACGATCACCCTCACTTTCGACCGCCGTTATGCCGGCCAGGGTCTCTTCAACGATCCCAACCAGATCGATACCCGCTTTGCCGCCTCTTCCCGCGGCCCTCGCCGTGACGGAACCCTGAAACCCGACATCACCGCCCCCGGAGAGACCATCTTCTCGGCCGACGGCGGCTCCGGCAGCCAGGGAATCAACCTCAGCGGTACCTCCGCCGCAGCAGCACATGTCGCCGGCACACTGGCGCTGCTGAAACAACTCCACCCCACCTGGACGGTGGAAGAACTTAAAGCGCTGCTGATGAACACGGCCGAACACGATCTCCACACTGATCCCCCGGCTTCATCCCGGCTCTACACCCCGGCCCAGGTCGGAGCCGGCCGCCTCGATGCCGCCCTGGCCGCCCAATCCCACATCGTCCTCTACAACGCCGATGCCCCGGGCGCCGTCAACGTCTCCTTCGGCTTTCCCGAAGTGACCGGCCTCTACACGGCCAGCCACGCCGTCCGGGTCACCAACCACGGCACGCAAACGGTCTCCTATCTGGCCCGCTACAGCCCTCGCGCCGACATGCCCGGCGTCAACTACAGCGTCACGCCCGCCAGTTTCACGGTGCCCGGCAGCAGCACCATCACCCTCACCGTCGTCCTGACCGCCGACGCGGCCCGGATGCAAATGGTCACCGACCCGCTCTACGACTGGAACGACTATCGCTATATTATGAATGAAGAGAGCGGCTATATCACCCTGCTGGCTCCCTATAAAATCTACCTACCGGTCGTATTGCGCAAAGCCACACCGACGGCCCAAACCCTCACGACCGCACCTTCAGGAATCACCGCCGCCGCCGAAGGGAACGCCCTCCGCCTGCCGGTCTACGCCGCCCCGCGGGTCGCCTCCGACATGCACGCCGTCCAGACCACCTTCAATTTCACAGCCACCACCGCCACCACCTTCATCAGCCTGACCGGAACAGGCTTCAACGGCACCGATGTGCCCACCGAGGCCCTCACCCTGATCAGTGCCTTTGAATTGCAGGAAATCAGCCCGGACGAAATCACCAGCACCGGAAACGCCAACATCGCCGATCTGAAATATCTGGGGATCACCAGCGATTACGGAGCCGTTGAAACCATCACCGATACCACCCTCTACTTCGCCATCGCCACCCAGACGCCGCATGCCACCCCCAACGAAGTCCAGTTCAGCATCTACCTCGATACCAACAACGACGGCAGCGACGATTACATCCTCTACAACTCCACCCAGGGCGGCAGCTCCCCCAACGATGAATTCGTCACCCGGCTCTACGACCTCAGCCAGGAAACCGGCACCAACGTGGAATACCTGAACGGCATCCCCGGAGGCTTCCTCCACACCGCCGTCTACAACACCAACCTGATGATCCTGCCGGTACAGGCCTACCGCTTGGGGATCAATCCTTTAACGCCCACGCTGCGTTACCATGTCAACAGCTACAGCCGGGAAACCGGGTTGATCGATCCGGTCGACACCAGCGCCCCCCACGTCTACCACCCGGCCCAGCCCGGGCTGGATTTCAACGACGGCATCGCCGGCTCCCCCGTCCGTCCCGACTACGCTGGAGCCACGCTGCCTTTGAGCTACCACGCATCAGGCTATACCGCCGATCAGGCCCTCGGCATCCTGCTCTTCCACCACCACAACCTCATCAACCACCATACCGAAATCATCTCCGTGACGCAAACGCTTAAATAAACAAAAAATGCCGAAATAACAAAACGCTCCCTTTCCCTGAAAAAACAGGGAAAGGGAGCGTTAACGAATTGCAAACCAGATTCTTTTTCCCCTCTCGCTTTCTGAAGCGCGAAACCATAAACAAAAGAACTCATTTCAAAAAGCCGCCGAAAACATGAATAAAAACAACTCTCCCCGCCTGCTCAGTGCCTCGCTTTGCGCCGGGCAAAAAAACCTTAAGTTTATTATTGAGCCGGTTCCGCCGCCAGAACAGCCTCTTCAACTGCTTCATATGGTTTTTCCTCGCCCCGGATTTGTAACCGTTCGGAGGCGAACCAGATAATGCCGCACGCAAAGCCTACCATCAGCCAGAGAAGCGCGTAGAAAACAACATTTTCCTGCAACCCTATGTATTCAGCTCCCGGAGGTTGGACAAAAAACAGCAGAGAATCATGCAAATAGTGGAAAACGATCCCGGCCAATAAAGCCTGAGTTTTATAAGCCGCATAGGTAAAAGCGACGGCGATAACCATTACAGAAATAATTTCCACAAAATCGATAATTCCCAGACCTTTAAAATGCGCCAGGCCGAAAATAAGGATCTGCCCGATCAGTGCTTTTTTCCAGGAGCCGATCAATCGGAACAACAAAACAGCAATGATCCCCCGGTAAAAGATCTCCTCGAAAATTCCGGGGGCCAGACTGAATACAAATTGATCCAGACTGATCGCACTCCAATCCAACACATATCTCCCCGACAGTAGAGAGGCGGCCAGCATGGCCGAAAGCGTACACAGAGCCAGAACAACGCCCAGCAGCACATGGCGCCAGCCCTCTCGGGGCCAGTAAACGCCCAGGCGTTTCAAATATTCTTTGAGCGGAATCTGACTGAAAGGAGTATGATAAATTTTGGGAAAAAGATAAAACGCCCCAAACGCAGCCACGGTTAAATTAATAATGGAACGGACCAGTTTAGAGATTTCAATGTCAAAGGCTTTTTGAAGAACAAAACATAAAAGCATCCCCACCATTGACCATGTGGCAGCTACTATAATTGCAATCCAGGGATTGATTTGAGAAGGAACATCCTGCTTTTTCGCCGACTGCTGTAAATTCATTTTCATCTCCTTTGATAAGTAATAATCGATAGCATCCCCTGATAACCATTTTTAATATAAAGAAATTCACCTGTTGTGTAAATTACACATACGGGTGAATTCTAACCTTTCCATCCGTCATTCTTTCGAATGACAATCTATAATCGGCCCCCCTAACTTGAAGTCGAAAAGCGCCCCGCCAGTTCTTGATAATGCTGCGCCAGCTCCGGCCGTTCCCAGGCCGTACACATCTCCGCCATCAAACGATAGACTTCTGGCCGCAGCTCTGATTCCGGCCGTTCGCCGCGTCCCTTCTGAATATACTCTTCCAGAGCCGCCTCCGCCAGTTCCGGCCGGCCTGCCCGAATCACAAACAACGCATAATCGATCTGATTGTGGAAGCTGAAAAAATCCAGCTCCCGAGTCCGCGTCGCATCGGCGAGCGCCGCCTCGACATTTTCCTGCTCAATCCAGGCCTTGGCCCGCAGCCAGTAAAGCTTTCCTTGAATAAAAGGATCATCCTTCACCTCGGCTCGTTCCAGCGCCCTGTTGACTACGCGAAACACCTCTTCGCCCTGTTGTAAGAGATAATAGAGCTGCCCCAACATGACGCTGGCCCGTAATTCCTCCGGCGCCACGTCGACGGAACGCTCCAGGGCCCCGATAGCATCGTCGATCTGCCGGTTGTACATCAATAACAATCCCCAAAGATAATACTGCCCGACCCAGTCCGGATGCCGCTCGGAAAGTTTCTCGACGATGGCCAATACCTCGACCACTTCCGGACGAGGTTTACGCCCCGGCCGATACCATAAGGTCATAAAGGCTTCGTGAGAAGCCGCCGCGATCAAACTCTGATCCAACCAGGCCTCATACCAGAGATCAAAACCTTCGGCCTGACGCACAAATTCCTCACCCGAAACCACCCCCACCGCCCCCTCGGGCGTCAGATAATAACTGTCCCCGCCGCGACCTTCGGCCAGTAACAAAACCCGCTGATCCGATCCCGGAAGCACGCTCCACGGCGCCAGCGGCCGTAACCCCAATCCCGGCCCCGAGCCGCCGTTGCCGGCTTTCAACAGGAAATCCCGATAAGCCGACGGCAAAGGAATAGAATATTCCTGTTCAAAACCGGCAATCTGGGCCTCCGTCAACGCCGGATTCAATTGATAGCGATGATCGACCGCCCCCGGCACTTTGAATTCCGCATCTACGGTTCGTAGATGCTCCAGCCATCCCACCAGGCTTTCTGTTGTCATCCTTACAATCCCTTTGAGTTTTGTGTTTTATTTATGTTTGGGCGCGCTTCAAAAAGCGCGCCCAAACAGGAACTTTTTCTCCGCGTCCCCGGCACCTTGGCGATAAAATCTGAGTGAATGATCACCTTAATTGACCAGCCGCCGTTGATAATCGGCCGCCGCATCGGGCAGATCCCAGGCCGTGCAGGCTTCCACCATCACCTGATAAACCTGGTTGCGGAAATCGACCTCAGATTGATCCTCATGGGCCTGTTGGATATATTCCTCCAAAGCCGCCTCGGCCCGCGCCGGCTGCCCCGAACGAATGGCAAAAACCGCAAAATCGATCTGCACATAGAAAACATAGAAAGAGAGATCCCGGGCCTGAGCCGCCGCCTCGATCGCTGCGTCGTGCTGCCCCAGCGCCTGCAACGTCCGCGCCCGCAGCCAGTGTAATCGCCCCTGGCTCTCCACTTCATAACCGCCCAACGCCAATGCGGCATCAGCCACAGCCAAAACCTCTTCGGTATTGCCGATCAAATAGAAAAGCTGAGCCAGCATCACGCGCGGCCGCAGATCATCGGGAATCGCCTGAATGGCCTGATTCAAGGTCTCGATGGCCGCATCCACCTCGCGGTTGTACATCAACAGTACCCCGCGGATATAATACTGCCCGGCCCACTCCGGATATTGCTTCGCCACCCGCTCCTGCACCGCTAGCACATCGACGACTTCGGGACGCGGGTCCTCGCCGGGATTGAACCACAACGTATTGGAAGCAATGTTCACCGCCGCCGTCATCATATTTTCTTCCAACCAGTTCTGATACCAATCGTTGAAATTATCCGCAGCCTTGCTGACCTCCCCATCGCCGGCCGTATAATCCACCCATACCTGCCCCGCCGCGGTTCCCGTCACCACCAAAAAATAGTAGTAACCGCAGCCGATGTCGGCCAGATAAAGGCAACCGTCAAAAGGATGGCTCCCTTCCGGGATCGGCAGGGATTCGCCGGGCTCCGGCGCACGCCAGGGAGCCGTGAAGGGATAGGGCCGGGCGGGATCGGAAAGCCGTTCCAATTCGGCCCGGGGGCCTGTTCCAGCCTCAAACCGCTGACCGTCTTTCGTGGTCACCACCGAAGTAACCTCCGAAAACCCTTCACAATGCCAGGGAGCCAGTTCATGCAACCCATAAACAGGGCCGGCCCCGCCGTTGCCGGCTTTGAGCAAAAAATCCCGATAGTCTCGTGGAAGCGTAACCTTGTTCTCCCGTTCAAAGGCCGCGACCTCAGCCTCGCTGAGGGTAGGATTCAATGTGTAATTATGCGTGCTGGCGCCGAACAACTCAAAATCGGGATCTAACCCGCGCACCTGCTCCAGCATTGCCAACAGTTCTTCCGTATTTGCCATGTTGCCTCCTTGCAACCACCGCGATCCATCTCTGGCCCTCGGAATAACAGCTTTTTTCCAGGGAGCGCTCCACAGCCCCCAAGATTAGCATAATCCTGGAAAAACTCAAAGTCAGCTTCAACGTCATCACTTTAGCAAAAGGCGCCCCGGCAAAGCCGGGGCGCCTTTTGCTGAAATAGATCTTTCGTTAAAATTTTCCGTTATCGTTCTTCCACAATTCTCGCGCCGGGATCGGCTCAATAGTATCCCAATGCTCGACCAGCTTCCCCTGCTCCAGCCGGAAGAGATCGTAAAAAGCCATCAACTGCCCTCCAAAAGTCCCTTCGCTGACCGCCAACACAAAATTCCCCTCGCCCAGAACGCGATGCACTCGCTCATAATGCATGGTGATCCCCTGCGCCGCCAGAGCCTGAAGCGCGGCCCCCAATCCCGATAACCCATCGCCGATCTGCGGATTGTGCTGGATATAATGATCGCCGTCGATATAGCCGTTCAACTTTTCCATCTTCCCATGGACCAGAATATCCTCTACGAAAGCACACACCAACGCCTTGTTCGACTCCGTCTTGTCCTGCTCCCGGATTTCCACACTGCCGTCGACCATCGTATGGCCGCTGGGATTCGGTCCCGCCGGCGTTTCCTGAAGGTTATCCCAGTGTTCCACAATCAAGCCATCCTCAAAACGGAAAAGGTCGAACCCGATTTTGGGGCCGAAGAAATCGTATTCGGTATGGGCAAAGACATAATCGCCGTCGGCAAAAAGACGCACCGTGTTCACCCGGGCCGAATTCGGCGGCAGCTGGCTCATCAATGCGCCGAAACCCGCCAGGCCGTCGCCCGCGGCCAGATTGTGTTGAATGTATTTTTGCGGATTGATATAAGCGATCGGGCCCGGCGCTCCGGTCTCAATGCTCTTCAACAAAGCCGCTGCCTGCTGTTTATTGGATAAAGTTTCTACCATTGTCTGACTCCTTTTCACTGTCGGCTTTTCTCTGGCTATTGACATTATAAAATGCCGATATATAATTTCAAGTATGCACCTTTTTGTAATATAGTAACCTTAAATGGAGATAACTTTCCAATGGATAGTAAAGGGGAATTCTGCTGGAACGTCTACGAGGCCAAATGTCCTACCCGTCAGGTATTGGATCGCATCGCCGACAAATGGACCGTATTGATCGTTTGTCGTCTGGCCGACGGCACCCAACGCTTCGGCGAGTTGCTTCATTATATTAAAGGGATCTCCCCGAAAGTGCTCACCCAAAAACTCCGGGAACTGGAACGCGACGGTATCGTTACGCGAAAGATCTATGCCAGCATCCCGCCCAAAGTCGAATACAGCCTCACCCCGCTGGGCCTCACCCTGGTCGAACTGCTCAACGCCATCCGCACCTGGTCCGAAACTCACATCGAAAAAGTCCAGGAAGCCCAAAAAGCCTACGACGAACAACCAGCAATGGAAAACCTGTGAACCAACTTATATCCCTGCTCGCCGAATTGAACCAACCCACGCCGGCCGGGCGCCGGGCCGTGATCCGGCTGCTCGAAGCCGGACCTCAAGCCGTTGCCCCATTGATCGCCGCCCTCGACAGCCCTGATCAACTCACACAATCCCGCGCCGCCCGGCTCCTCGGACTGCTCGGCGACCCGCGCGCCGTCGCACCGCTGGGCCGAATCATGCTCGATCCCCAATGCCCCATCCCTGCCGGCGCAGCTCAGGCTTTGCGCTATTTAAAAGCCGGCGACATCCTCCTGGAAGCCCTGAACTCCCCCCTGGCCGACAGTCGCGCCGCCGCCGCACAAGAACTCTCCTTCATGGAAGAGCCCCGCTGCATCGAACCGTTGATCGCCCTGCTGGATGATCCCGAAAAAACCGTGCAACTCGCCGCCCTCCAGGCCCTGGCCCGCCTGGACGATCCCCGCGCCCTGCCGGCACTGCAACGTTACCTTGGCTTGCAAGAAGCATCCGTCTGGAAAATCTACTTCAATACAACAAGCACCATCGCCCCGGCACTGTTGCTTCAAGCTCTCAATCATCCTCTGATCGAAATTCGCAGCACAGCAGTACAAAAGCTGTACAGTATCTATGTCTATCATCCACAATCTCATCCATCTATCAATTCCCTTTTAAAGAAAATCGACCCTCAAGGAAATGGGAAAGAACTTCTGGCCTCCTTAATAGCTCCTTTGCTCCAGGATCCCACCTGCACGATAAATATGGAGGTGGCTACCCTTCTGCGATTTTTTCCCACACAGACCGTTGTTCCCGCTTTAACCCGGGCTCTTCAGGATAAAAGCACTTGGACCCATTGTGAAATTGCCAGGACACTGGGGCAAATCGGCGGCCCCGCCGCACTGGAAACATTGATCACCATGTTGCAGGACTCCGATCGGCAGGTACGAATCGAGGTACTCAAAGCATTGGGAACTATCGGCAATCGACAAGCCCAAATAGCATTGAGACAGGCCATAAACGATCCTGAACCCGGCATATCTCAATGCGCCATTGAAATCTTAAAGAAACTACATGCCCCACCGCAACCTTTAACCGATGAAAATCGCACACTCCTGCTATCTAAAATAAAAAATTCCCATGCAACCGATATGGAAATCGCTCAAATTGCAGAAATCCTTCGGTATCTATATGATTCTCAAACGATCGAATTATTGATCCAGATCGGCGCCGACCCCAACCCCAGAATTCGCTGGAATGCCAGTGTGGCCTTGCAAAGAATCGCCACACCCCGGGCTATAGAATTTCTCATTCAACAATTGCAAGACGAACATCCGGGCATTCGCTATCATGTGGCCCTGGCATTAGCCAACCTTGGTCACTCCGAAGGTTACCCTATCTTGCAAAAAGCATTAGAGGAAACTCACTCTTCTGCCCAGAATACGGCTCAAGCCACAAAAAAAATCAGCCGCGGACAGGCTTTCGCCTCTTTGTATCAGGCCCTCCAGGATGAAAACAACCGGAACCGTTTCATGACTGTCCAAGCCCTGGGCCGGGATGGAAATCCGCTCGCCGTCGAACCCTTGATCAAATTACTGACTCGAACACCCCCTAAAAGAGGAGATGTCAGGCTCGATACCTTTGCAGCACGAGCCCTGGGACAGATTGGGGATCCACGGGCTATCCCTCCCTTGCTGGAAGCGCTCCGCGAAGCCATTTGTGAGCATGACACCCTGGCCATGGGCGCCACGATCCAGGCTCTGGACCAGCTAGAAGCCCGGGAAGCTCTCCCACTATTACTCCTGGAATTGGAAAATCCGGACGGATACCCGGTGAAGAACCACATTCTCCATGCCTTGATCAAAATTAAAAATCCTCAAGCAATCGATGCACTGACCGCCACCTTAAAAGATCCCCTTGATCTCCATCGCCAAATTGCCGTAGCAGCTTTGGCTCAAATCGAAGATATCCGGATCCTCGAACCATTACAAAAAATGGTCCGAAAAGGAGATCTGACCTGCCAGCGCTTCGCCCTGCTGGGCCTCAGCCGCCTGGGTGACCCGCGCACCCTGGAACTCTTCATGGAAATCCTCCAGACCGGGCCCTACACCTTGCGGAAACCGGCTATGCAGGGTCTGGTCCGGATCGGCTCCCCGGCCCTTCCGGCATTGATCGAACTGCTGGAACAAAGCCCGCATTCCTCCCTCCGCGGCCGCGCCGCCTGGATTCTGGGCCGCATCGGTGACCCGGCCGCCGTCCCAGCACTACTGCAAGCCCTGAAAGACGACCACCCCCGGCTGCGCTGCCGCGCCGTCCATGCCCTGAGCCGGATCGCCACCCCGGAAGCCCGGAAAGCCGTACAACAGGCTCTGAACGATCCCGCTCCCACCGTCCGCGCCGCCGCCACGGCCTCTGCCTTCAACACGTAAACACAAAGGTTCCTTGCCATTTCTCCAGGGTATGCTACATTCCTGTAAGGCCGTACAAACCATGAACGAGGTTATCATGCAATTAGAAGATTACCTGATCGATCCCACCTCTTATAACTGGAACGCCATCGTCAAAACCTGGAAATGGCTGCTCCCCGAAACCTTTGAGATATGGTTGGTCAACCGCTTCGGAGACCTCTTTATGGTACTGGCTGACGGCTCTGTCCACTGGTTACAAACCGATTCCGGCAATCTCGTCATGCTGGCCGCTTCCGAAAAAGATTTCGAATTTCTGATCCGGCAGGGAGATAATTTCAATCAATGGTTTCTGGCCAGTCTGGTCGACCATCTGGTCGCCCATCAAATCACCCTGGCCCCGGGACAATGCTATGGGTATATAGCACTCCCCCGCCTGGGAGGAGCTTACGATCTTAACAATATCCGTCCTATCAGCATGGCCGAATACCTGAGTTTCCTGGGTAAAATCTATGATCAGTTGCGTCACTATCCCGATGGGACCAACGTAGAGATCAAAATTATCCCCTGACGCCCGCTATCCGCCCGTTCACCGCGCGATCAGATAACCGCCAACCAGCAAAATCGCTACCCCCAACAGCCTTCCGGCTGAAATTGGATGCACCGGCACCCCGAACCAGCCGAAATGATCGACCAGAATGCCCACAACCAGCTGACCGATAATGATTAACGTCACCATCATCGTACTGCCCAACCGCGGCAACGTCACATTGATCGTCAGATAGAGAATCACCCCCAACCCGCCTGCCCCCAACATATACCAGGGCAGGCCGGCCCAATCACGAATCCGCTCCCCGCCCCGCACCACCAGCAAAACAACCGAGAGGATCAATCCACTCAAATGCACAATCACACTACCGGCGGCCCCCCCCACCCGCTGCCCCATCGCCCCGGCAATAGGAGATTGGATTCCCACCGCAGCCCCGCCGATCAAACCGATCAACAAAGTCGTCAGATACTCCAACATTGAATGCTCCTGTAAAACAAATTTATCTCGGCCGACGCCCCGATTCTAAAGTCTCCGCCGCCCAATGCAAGAAAGAACTTCACCGCAGAATCCCCGCATGACCTTCTGTCCTGAAAATAGCCCGCGCCGTGCAAAATCTCCCCGAGGGCGGCCACATCGGGCCGCCCCTGCGTGGGCGCCCTCTAACCCGACAATCTATTATCATCCTTTGGAGTGCCGTCCCCTGCATGGCCTTCTATCCTGAAAATAGGCCCAGAAAAGACTCACCACAGATCGAAGATATTGCCAATAGACACGGAGGACACAGAGAAGAATTTAGAGAAAATCTCCTCTCTTCTTCTCTGTGATCTCTGCGCCTCTGTGGTGAAATCTCTGCTCTTTTTCATCCTTCGGGGCTTTTTTTGCCCCCGTCGCATTAGCAAGAGACTTCTGGTCCAGCAGCCTCATCCCCATGCCGGCCGCACATCTTCACGTTTCACGTTGCGATACATACCCCCACCTTTAAGAATAGATCTATCCTCCAATCCCCAACTGAAACCTACAATAAAATCGCCTCCCGGGAAGTATTTTTAATAAACTGATAGTTTCAGGAGCACGAAATGACCAGACTTAAACGTTGGAGCGGATTGTTACTGATTGTTATAATTTTATCCACACTGGTTCCCGATTTTGCAGGAGCACAGGCCCTGGGCCCCCTCCCTCCCGACCGACAACCCATCACCGTAGAACGTTTCAACTTCGACCCCATCGCCCAGCCCGAACTACTCGAAAAACTTCCCCCCGAAGTCCGGGAAACTGTCTCTAAATCCGTAGATCAGACTCGCGATCTGTTGATGCAGCGCCACGAAACCCTGGGATGCACCACCAAAAACGATCTCGTAATCTCGATCTGCATCAAAATCCACATCAACATCGTCATCTGGCGCGGCGCCAACGGTTCCATGATTGGGTTCCAGTTCCATACCACCTGGACCCGCACATGGAGGTTCCCAGGAATCCAACGGCTTGAAGCCAACGAAGGTATAGACGGTTACATTCTCGATACCCAGGGTTGGTCTTACTCACCCAATGTCGTCTTCCTGGGAATCGTCAGCCAGGAAACGGAAGGAGGACCCGGTTACAATTACCTTTTAACGCGCAGCACAGGCAGGTTCGGCTATCTGGAAAACGGGCAGGTCGTCCGAACGGTCAACTTGCAGACCTGCACCCAAACCTTCTTTGAGGGGGATTCGATCGATTGCGGAGGAACCGTTATCGAAAACTAAAGCTTTGAATTTAACATGAATCAACCCGGCAGGGAATGCCTTCGGATAAGGCCCTTATCTTCGAAGGCATTCTTATTTATATATAACCCGTTCATCTCAGTTCCCCCTATTTGACAATTAGAATCCCCATACCATAATAAGCCCATGGGACAACTAAAAAATATTCTTAACCACCTCCTCTCCTGGGGAATCCGACAACTGATTCCTCGTTACCCCATGGCAACGGATCTGTCCCCCGAAACTGACGGTCGCCACGATTTACAAAATGGCGAACATGAAGCCTTCTATTTTCTCGCCGGCTCTCCTGACGGCAAAATCACTCTGGGGGTACGAACTCTTTTCAGCAATCAGGATGTACTGGAAATCATCGGCCTGAAATTCGGCTCTTTCGGCTGGATCTACCAACACCAAACGCCCACGCCCCTGACCCTCGAATCGAACCAGGCCTCAGGTCCCGCTTTGAACCTCACCTGCCGGACTCCCTGGCAAAGCTGGGAAATCCGCTTTTCCGGGGAAATGATTTCGTCACAGGGCAATCCCGAACCAATTGCTCTCGACCTCACCTTCCAATCGCTCAATCCAGCCGCACTTTACCGCCTGGGAAATTATCATCAGGCCCAACAAGACGGCTACCTGATCGGTAAACTACACATGCCTCAGGGCGATTGGGAAGGAGAACTGATCGGCTATCGCGATCACAGCTGGGGCAAACGCGGCGCCGGCAATATTCCCGGCTGGATGATCCTCGACGCCCCCGAACATTTCTATATCTTCATCGTCGGCGATCTCGATCTGCAGCCCCTCAGTTTCGGCCGGTTTCGTACCCCTGACGGACACTTTATCCAGGTCCGTGAACCTGAAATAAAACTCGAGAAAAACGGCTGGCGGATTGAAGATCGCCGCGCCGGCCTATTACCCTGGCATTTTGAACGTCTGGGTCCCGCTGGAATCAGTTACCTGGGAAATGCCGGGGAAGAAGCCGTCCGCAACCATCCTTCCACCGGAGATCGTTTCCGAGATGAAATCGGTCCGGCTCTCTTCACCTCATCAGATGGAAAAACCTGTACCGGATTCTGGGATCAGGCTACCCATATTCCCATAAAGTAAGACTTCAACACAAATCCAGAACTGCGGCACAAAAAAGGAAAATGCACTCCATGCCCAAAGAATGGCTGCTTAGCGGACATAATACTCAGGAATCTGTCGCTCTGACCTATCCACTCATGGCCTCTATGATGGAATTTACCCTGACGGATTCTGTCAACTGGTTTATGAACCAGATGCTTACAGATATGCCCGGATTCGATCTGCAACTGGCCCCCATCGCCATCGTCCAGGGATGGGTCTATCTCAATCTAAATTATTCCGTCCGCAATGCAGCCATCACCCCCTTCGATCCCGCTTCTGTCGGTGTACCGGATGAATTCATCGCTCAACACCCTGAATTTACCCAACCCCCCGTCAAATTGAGCCTTGTAAACACGCTCAAATTTCTCAAGCGATTAAACCATTTCTACCATTGGGCAATTCAATTCTACGCCAACGTGCTGCCGGGTTATGATGAAATAACACGCAATCTCTACTGGCGTCTCCGCAACTCCCCCGACGATGTCGATCTTGCCTGGGAAGCATTATCTCCAGAAACCGGCGTCCGCGGACTGGAAGTCAGCCATGCCCATCAAACAATCTCCATCCTCCTGCTTCTCCTGGATAGTCTGGTACGAAATCAAGCCCCCCAATTGCTGGGACTTTTCGTAGGAAATGCCACCACCACCTCCCTGATGGGCCAACGCATTTGGAATCTACGGACCATTGCGTTGCAATGTGGACCTGAAGTCTGCGCCCTGCTGAGAAAAGGCATAACCGATCTCTCCGCCTACAAAACCATCGCCGCAGCACAACCCTTCTTGAAAGGCCTGCAGGCCTTCCTCCTGGACTACGGCCATCGCGGCTTCCGCTACGAGCTGGATTTCACCTCTGAACGATTGGCCGATTACCCACAACAGATCATGATCGCAGTAGCCGCTCAATTAGACGAACAGGATTCCCCGGCCCAACGAGCCATGGCCACCCGCCAGCTGGCAGAGAAATCGCTTGTCGCCATGTTCCCTCCCAAACGAGCCGTCTGGCAACGGCTGTTAAACTGGTCGCAAAAATTGATTGCCTGTCGCGAAAGCTCCAAAAGCTATCTGGCCTTGCATCAGGCGCTATTCGGAATCTGCATGAAATCCCTCTCGCGCGCTTACCATCCCAATTCTTCCGCAGATATGCTGTTGTTCTACCAAAAACCGGAATTCGATCTCTTTCTGAAAAGCCAGGGGGAAACCAAACCGCCGCTCGACATCCTGAATCGCCGCATGACCGAATATGAACTTCATCAAAATCAACCCCCGCCGCCGGACCTGATCTGGTTCGATCCCGGCACGCACCACTGGCGTCCGGCACTCGACGAATCGACCATGCCCCGGCAAGTCATCCCTGCCAGTTTCCAGGGAATTCCAGCCAGCGGAGGAGCCGGGATCGTCGAAGGCATTGCCATGGTCACAAACGACCCGCTGGAGGCTGGTCGCCGACTTTTGGAAATCCACGATCCGATTATTCTTGTAACGCGACTGACCGATCCCGCCTGGTCCAGTCTCTTCATCCGCCTGACCGGCGTGATCACGGAATTAGGAGGCGTCATTTCCCATGCCGCCATCGTTGCTCGTGAAAACGGCCTGCCCGCCGTGGTTGGCGTCGCCGAAGCAACGATTTGGATCCGGGATGGACAGAAATTGCGCCTCGACGGAAATACCGGCACAATCGAAATTCTCAATTAATAAAAATATGGATCACACATTGCAGTCTCTTATTAATCAAAATATTCCGCCTTCATTGCTGAACAATATTCTGGAAAATGCCCCCCTCGGCATCTTCCTGGTCGACCGTGAGGGCCGCATCCTTCTGTGCAACCCCAGTGCATTAAAAATGTTCGGCTATTCCCCGGAAGAACTTCAGGGCCAGACCATTGAACTTCTGGTCCCCGAACTCAAACGCAAAAAACACGAAACTCACCGAAATCAATACATCCAAAACCCCCATTCCCGCCCGATGGGCATGGGCATGAATCTGATCGCCCGACGCAAAGATGACAGCGAATTTCCGGTCGAGATCAGCCTGAGCTTTATTAACGAAGGCCCCGACCTTATGATCACCGCCTTCGTGGTCGATATCAGCGCCCGCCGACAGGCGGAAGAAGAAGTCGCCCAACTCCGCGACACCATGATTCACACCCTGATCCACGACCTGCGCAATCCGCTCGGTTCGATCTTCACATCGCTGCAACTGTTGGAAGATGAAGTCAGTCTCCTCCGTCAATCCGAAGACAAAAAAATCGTCGACATCGCGCTGCACAGCACCCAACGAGCCCTGGAACTGGTCAACAACCTCCTCGATATCAACCGGCTGGAAAACGACCAGCTCCCCATTAACTCAACTGAATTCCCCCTCCGACCGCTGATCGATGAAGTTCTGGAACTGGAATTACCCCTGGCACAAAACAAAGAAATCCATCTCAAAAGCGATCTGGCAACCAACCTGCCCCCAGCCGTCGCCGATGCCGGATTGATCCGCCGGGTTCTACAAAACCTCATCGGCAATGCCATTAAATTTACCCCTGTCGGCGGCGTGATTCTGGTCTCCGCCGAACTGATCCCCCTGGCTCCCCAGGCCCGGCTCCGCATCTCCATTCAGGACAGCGGGCCCGGCATCCCGCCTGAAATGGAAGGGCGCCTCTTCCAGAAATTTGCCACCGGCAAACAAAAAGGCCGGGGCACTGGATTGGGCCTCGCTTTCTGCAAACTGGCCCTCGACGCCCACAATGAACAAATCTGGGCCGAAAACCCTCCCGGTCAGGGCGCCACCATCTCTTTTACACTGAAACCCGCCGCTTGAACATGACCGAAGCAGAACAACTCCGCCAATCGCTGGCAGCCCTGGAAGCACAACGCGCAATACTGGGCGATGCTATCATAGAACCCGCGATCACCGCCTTGCGCGAAAAACTGGCCGCCCTTGAAAACAGCCGCCCGGCCGCTGCTCAAAGCCGCAAACAGGCCACCATCCTCTTTGCCGATATCTCCGGCTTTACTGCCATGAGCGAAACCCGGGACGCCGAAGATGTGACCGAAATGATGAACACCCTCTGGGCCCGCATCGATGCCGCCATCACAGCCCACGCCGGCATTATCGACAAACATATCGGCGATGCAGTCATGGCCCTGTGGGGCGCCGGAGAAACGCACGAAGACGATCCCGAACGGGCCATCCGCGCCGCATTGACCATCCAGAAAGAAACCTCTTCCTGGAGCAAAGCGTGGGAATCGAACCCCGACACCCCCATCGCCATCCGGATCGGCATCAATACCGGCCCGGTGCTCTTCGGCGAAATCGGCCTCACCCACGAATTTACGGCCATGGGCGACACGGTCAATACGGCTTACCGCCTGCAACAGGCAGCTCCCCCCGGCGGTATCCTCATCGCCCATACCACCTACAGCCAGGTCCGGGGCCTCTTTGAAGTCCAACGCCAGACCCCGCTCAACGTCAAAGGCAAAACAGAACCTCTGCAAACCTATCTGATCTCCAACCTGAAACCCCGCGCCTTCCGCCTGCGCAACCGCGGCGTCGAAGGGATCGAAACCCGAATGATCGGTCGAGATGCCGAATTGGAACGCCTGCAAAACGCCCTGGAAACGATGCTCGCCACCGGCCAACAACAGATGCTTACGATCGTCGGAGAAGCCGGCGTCGGCAAATCCCGCCTGCTCTACGAATTCAACGACTGGCTCGAACTCTCCCCCAAAAAGCTCTTTCTTCTCAAAAGCCGGGCCGCACCCGAAATGCAAAACCGCCCCTACGCCCTCTTCCACGATCTGCTCTGCTTCCGGTTTCAAATCCAGGACAACGATCCCCCCCTCGTCGTACGAGAGAAAATCGAACAGGGACTGGCCGCCGGTGCAGAAACGCCCGCCGAACAGGCCGAACTCCTGCTCCAGGCCCACTTTATCGGTCACCTGCTGGGCTTTGATTTCAATAACAGCCCTCATATCCAGAAAGCCCGCGGCGATGCCCGCCAGATCCACGACCGGGCCCTGATCTATTTACAGGAATTCCTGCAACGTACCGCAACGCGTTTTCCCATCATCATCTTCTTCGAAGATATCCATTGGGCCGATGACGGTTCCCTGCAAACCATCCAACAACTCTCTTCCTTCCTGAACAATGTGCCGATTTTCATTCTCAATCTGACCCGCCCCTCCCTTTTTGAACGCTGGCCGCAATGGGGCATAGGACGGCCCTATCAACAACGGTTGGAATTACAACCCCTTTCCAACCAGGACGGCCATCGATTGGTCGATGAAATCCTGCAAAAAGCCACCGCCATCCCCCCCGCCCTGCACGATATGGTCATCCAGGACGCCGGCGGCAATCCCTTCTACATCGAAGAACTGATCAAAATCCTCATTGAAGACAAAATCATCCTCAAAGGCGAGGAATCCTGGAGTATCGATGCCGGTCGGCTCTCCACCATCCGCGTTCCCCCGACTCTGGCCGGTATCCTGCAGGCCCGGCTGGACAGCCTCCCCACAACAGAACGTCAGTTGCTCCAGGGGGCGGCCATTGTAGGACGGGTCTTCTGGGACGATACGCTCTCTTATCTCAATACCGCCCTGCCCGAACCGACCAACCAATCCGAACTGCAACAGCTCCTGACCATCCTGGGCAATAAAGAAATGATCTTCCATCGGCCGGAGTCGACCTTTGTCGGCGCCCGGGAATACATCTTTAAGCATGCCATCCTGCGCGAAGTAGCCTACGAAAGCATCCTCAAACGCACTCGCCGCATCTACCACGCCCTGGTCGCTGAATGGCTGATACAACACAGCAGTGAACGCGCCGCCGAATATACCAGCGTCATCGCCCGTCATCTGGAACTGGCCGGACAAACCCTGGAAGCCATTACCTATCTGCGCTACGCCGGAGAACAGGCCGCCGCCCGCTTCGCCAACGCCGAAGCCCTCGCCGACCTGACCCATGCCCTGGAACTGCTCCCCGAGACCAATGTCGCCACCCGCACCGATCTCCTTTTGATCCGCGAGAATGTCTACGATATTTTAGGAAACCGCACCGCTCAGGCTCAGGATCTCGCCCAACTGGCCGAATTGACCTCCGCCCTGGCCGTTCTCGAAGCACCGGCCACCGCCGCCGCACGCCGGGCCGAACTGGCTCTGCGCCAGGCCGGCTATGCCTACGCCGTAAGCGACTTTGCCGGCGCCGTCGTCGCAGCCCAAACTGCCATTCAGCAGGCCGATCTGGCCGGCGATCCTACCCGCGCCGCTGCCGGCTACTGCCGCTGGGGCATGGCCCTCTGGCGCCAGGGAGATCTCCCCGCCGCCAATCCCCCCCTCCAACAGGCCCTGAGCCTCGCGCGATCCCACGGAGCACCCCAGCTGGAAGCCGACAGCCTGCGTATCCTCGGCAATCTAAGCTACTATCAGGGGGATTACACCACAGCCCAGGATTACTTCGAACATTCCTTGCTCGTCAGCCAAACCATCGGAGATCGCCGGGGAAGCTCCAGCACGCTCAACAATCTGGGGGAAATCGCCCGCAGCCAGGGGAAATACGGGGAAGCCATCCAATACTACGAACAACGGGTCCAGATCGCCCGGGAAATCGGCGATCGCGACAGTATCAGCGTCGCCCTCGCCAACCTCAGCCTGGTCGCCCACAACCAGGGCGACAACCAGACCGCCCGCATCTGTGCCGAAGAAATGCTCGACATCACCCGGGCCATCAACAATCCTTCCCATCAGGCCTACGCCCTCACCAACCTGGGACATGCCCTGACCGGATTACAACAGCTGCCCGAAGCCGTCGCCACCTACCAACAGGCCGTAACTCTGCGGCGCGAGTTAAACGAACATTTCCTGGCCATGGAATCGCTGGCCGGTCTGGCCCGGGCGTTTCAAACCGGGGGAAACAAGGCCCAGGCCAAAGAATGCGTGGAAGAAATCCTCACCTACCTGCAAGACCACTCCCTTGACGGCACCGACGAACCGCTGCGAATCTATCTGACCTGCTATCAGATCCTCAGCGCCGCCGCCGATCCCCGCGCCCCTGAAATTCTGGACCAGGGCTATCGCCAGCTCCAGGCCCAGGCCGCCGCCATCCCCGATCCCACCGTGCGCCGTTCCTTCCTGGAAAACGTCGCCGCTCACCGCGAACTCGCCCGGGCCTGGGAAAATATCTCAACCCTTTAACCGACTCAACTGCAACCGTCCCTCCGGCCGCAGCGTCAAAAACTCCCGCGTCCCTGCATGATAAGCGATCGGCGCAAAAGACGCATCTATCAATAAACCCACCCCCCGCGCCACATCCCACACCCCAATCCCATACCGTCCCGAAACCGAAAAGAGATACCGGTCGAAAAAGAAAGCCCCAGAATACCTGATCTGGTTTTGCCCCATCACCTCATTGGATCGAGCTGTTTCCGGTCCCGGGAACCAATCCTTCAAAGCTCCGGTCGATACATCGAACAACCGGGCCGCAGGGATCATCCACTCATCATCGCCGCCATATCCCCATATCGCCAGCGTCTGATCGTCGACCCAACACATCGGCACATTCCAAAAATAATCAATCCATGCCAGCCCCTTTCGAGAACAGCCGTCTTCCGATTCCCAGACATTTTCCTCCACCCAACGCCGGAAATTCCAAACTCGGGTAATTCCCACCGGATGCCAGACCCAGCCATCATCAGCAATCCAGGTCTGATCCGGAGAAATCGTCAATCGCCCATGAAAATAATCCAGATAATGCTCCGGCCGGGATTGCCCCTCCGGTGGAGTCTCATACTTCCTGGGAGTCAACAATTCGCCAGTGGCCGGATCGGAAACATCCACCCGATTCCACCCTGTCCCATGTACCAGCAAAGCCCGGTTTCCATATATTCCAAAAGCCAGAGGAAAAACACAATGCCCCGTATGGTAATTATCACGCTGCAAAGACATCGTCCGGCGGCCGGAATTGAGATCAACCACGACGCCTCGAAGTTTACGCTCATTAGCCACCGCCGCCCAGGCTCCATCCGGCGAAATCACCAGCTCCAGAGCTTCCCCCAGGTCAAATTCATCGGATGAAAATTTAGTAATCACAGACGAAGCCGGCATATCGCAATCGATCCGCACCAACACGCCACCCGCCGTCACCCCGATCCAGATCGAGCCGGTCCCCCCCGGCAAAGGCTGCACCACCCACAGCGGATCAGCCTGAAATTCCGGAAAATCCACCCACCGATGCTCGAAAGCCAGCCCTGCCGGCTCGAAACGCACCTCAGGTCTTCCTGCAATCCCATTCCAATACCCATCAGCCCAAACTCCATCAAAACGAGCCTTATCCACAGACTGCAACATCGTACCCCACGTCTCAGGATGTTGGTAACAATCCCCACATATCAAATAGGAGTTTTTCCCGATCCCGGTAAAATACTGCCAGTAATCGCCACCATCTTCCGCTTCCAGCAAATGCACACACACCCGATAATCATTCGATGAATTCTCAGTCATCGGAGCCTCCCTTTGCAAGCATGGGCCTATTATACAAAATTTCTCATTATTCAAGACCTGGCCTGAAAATAGATCCCTAGGGTAAGGGCCGGGCCTTGGAACGTCCCGTAAATGATCTTTTCCCGGCCAGCTGCGCCGCGCAGGACGGGGGGAGAGAGTTTTTTATTTATGTTTTGGTGCGCCTCAGAAGGCGCACCAAAACATGTCCCTTTTCCAGAGCCGCACAGGCGACACGCTCTTCCCCCTCTCCCTCCCGCATCGCTCGCAGCTGTACCCCAAAACGCATCCTCTCGAATCGCGTCGCTGCTTAACAACAAAACATGGGAGAGGGGGCAGGGGGTGAGGGCTGCGCACCAAAACATCGCCTTTTCCAGAGCCGCCCCGGCGATAGATGTGCAAATTCCCCCAGCCAACAGATCATTACGTTTCACGTTTTAAAGAATCTCCTCTCTTCTTCTCCGTACTCTCTGTGCCCTGTGGTGAATTCTCTTCTCCCGTTCCCCCCACCGGGAACTTTCCTCGCTCTCTCAACGTTCTACTCCCGTCTGACTAAACTAACCAGGAGAATCTGCTATGAAAACTAAAACCTTATCCCTGCTCGTTTTTGTAATCTTTTTGCTGATCGTCGGCTGCACGCCCGCCACTCCCCAGCCGACCGCCACACCCACCGCCGGCCCCAACAACATGGCCAATCCCGCCTCCCAAAACTGCCTCGATCTCGGCGGCAAACTGGATATCCGCACCGGCGACGACGGCGGTCAGGTCGGTTACTGCACCCTCCCTGACGGCACCGAATGTGAAGAATGGGCCCTCTTCAAGAAAGAATGCCCCGCCCCCAAGCCTTAACCCGGGCTTGTTCGACGGCCCAAATTAAAATACAATGGGATCGATAACGTCTTAATCCGCCGGAGGCAACCATCATGCACTGTACTAAATGTGGAGAAGAATCCCCCTCACGATTCAAGTTTTGCCCTCTCTGCGGTGAACCTCTGGATCCCATGGTAACCCCCAAACCCATGCCCTCCCTGGCCTTGACGCTGCGGGAACAGCTCAATCGCCTGGACGATATCCAGATCGAAGCCCTCGCCCTGGACACATTTCCCAGTGTGTACGATAAATTCAGCCGGGGGCTTCGACGTGATGAAAAAGTCAACCTTTTACTGGAACACTGCCGTTTCAATCCCGAAGCCCCCTTAATACTGTCGAAAAAGCTCAACAATATCGCCCAATGCGTCAATCCCGTTGATACACTGGAATATTATCTGTACTACGTCATCGAATCCAACCGCCGCCTGCCGTTGCAAGGCATCCGTTCCTCCTCAGGATTGGTGAGCATCGAGCTGGAACAGATCTACGTCACCCTGACCGCAGTGGTCCGCAAAACCGTCACAGAAGTCGAAGACTGGCTCGCCATGGAAGCCCGAATCGCCCCCAGCGAAATACGCCATAAAAATGACCAAAAGGTCAAAGTCAAAGTACAGGAGGCCCTGAGCCTCTATCCCCGCCTGGTCGTCTTGGGCGATCCGGGATCGGGAAAAACCACCCTGTTGCGCTATCTGGCGTTGACCTATGCCCGCGACTATCAGGCCGGCGGCTTCGTCCAGAAGCGGCTGGGATTGAACGAACAACGTCTGCCGATCTTTCTGCCGTTGCGTGATTTTGCCCGCAACCTGGAAGAAGGCCGTCCCGACAACGGAGCCGATGGGCCCCGACTGTTGATGGATTACCTCCAGATCTACTTTGAAAATCAACAGATCATCCTGCCGACAGATTTCCTCAGCGAACGCTTAAAGGCCGGAGAATGTCTGGTCCTGTTCGACGGCATGGACGAAGTGGCCGGTATGACGACACGACAACGCGTAGCCCGGATAGTGGAACGCTTCACCGTCGTCTATCCCAAAAATCGCTATATTGTGACCAGCCGGATCGTGGGATATACCAGCGGCGCCCGCCTGGGCGAAAATTACGAAATCACCACCATCCGGGATTTCACCGATGACGATATCGCCTGTTTTGTACGTTACTGGAATCGCGCCATCGAAGTGACGCTGGCCGGAGAAGCCACCGCCTACGCCCTTCACGAAGCTGAAAAACAGACTCAATCCCTGCTCAATGCCATCAAAGGCAACAAACGGGTCCAGGAACTCGCCGTAAATCCCCTGCTGCTGACCGTGATCGCTCTGGTACATCGCTACCGGGCTCAATTGCCGGAACGCCGGGTGGAACTCTACGAAGAAGCCCTGGAAGTCTTACTGGCCCAGTGGGATGAGGTCAAAGGCCTTTCCGCCACTACTGTACTGCAAGGATTGCGCCTGGATTCCGGAGATCGCCGGGGCTTACTGGAACCCGTGGCCCTGGAAATGATGGAACGTCGCATCAAGGAAATCGATCTGGACGATCTACGCAAACAACTGACCCCCGTCTTTCTCGATCTCTTAAAAGACAGTCGCAAAGCCGCCAAAGCGGTAGACGGCTTCATCAAATTGATCAACGAACGTAGCGGCTTGCTCACTGAACGCGGCCAGGGTCAATTTGGATTCAGCCACCTGACCTTCCAGGAATATCTGGCCGCCCGGGTCATCGCCGATCGCAAAGATTATCTGAAATACACCTTAAAGCGCGTGGAAGATTCCTGGTGGCGAGAAGTCGTGCTGTTGGAAGTAGGATACCTGGGCAAACAGGGCAAACAAAGGGCCAATGAACTGATTCGGGCCATCATGAACCAGCCCAAAGAACCCGAACCCTTCTACAATCTCATCCTCGCCGCAGAAGCCATCCGCGATATCGGCCCGGTCTACGTCGACATCGAACTGCAAAAGGAAATCCAGCAACGTTTGCGAGACGAATTCAAACGCCCACTCTCCACCCGGGGCCTGGAAGGTATGTTCTCTACCCTGGGCGTGCAGCCCAAAATCACCGACCTGGTGCAACGTCGAGCCGCCGCCGCCGAAGCCTTGGGTCGCATTGAAAACGGCGGCTTTATAACCCAACCAGCCTTCTGGAAACTGCCCTACGGAGAGCCGGTATGGATCGAAATCCCCGCCGGTGATTTCTGGATGGGCAGCAAAAGATTTGAAGCAGAAAAACCCCTGCACCGGAACTTCCTGGAGCCCTATTCCATCTCCAAAACGCCCATCACCAACGCCCAATATCGGATCTTCGTAGAAGCCACACGCTATAAAATTCCCATAGGCTGGGACCAGGGCACTCCTCCCAAGAAAAAAGAAAACCACCCGGTCACCAACATCAGCTATTACGATGCCCTGGCCTATTGCGAATGGCTGTCCAAAGTGACCCGCAAAAAGATCGCCCTGCCCTCCGAAGCCGAATGGGAAAAAGCAGCCCGCGGCAATCAGGATCAGCGCGAATATCCCTGGGGTACCTGGAGAGAAGGCTTTGCCAACACTGAAGAAATCGGCCTGGACGACACTACCCCCGTCGGCATTTTCCCCGACGGCGCCAGTCAGTTCGGCGTATTGGATATGGTCGGAAATATCTGGGAATGGACCAACAGCATGTGGACCCCCTACATCAACAAAGGCAAACTCGACGATCTGGATCTGAAAAACGACGACAAAAACCTCCTGGTCCTGCGCGGTGGAGCCTTCCTCACCAATCGCAGTCGCGCTCGATGCGCCTTCCGCGGCCGAAGCGCCTCAGGCAACTACAACCGCAGCATAGGAATACGCCTCGTCTTACACCATTCCTGATCACATATCGCATTCGATTTCCAGAACACCCCCGCATGGCCTTCTGTCTTGAAAACAGGCGGCGCCGCGCAAAAATCCTCCCATGGGCGACCATAAAGGTCGCCCCTACACAAACGATCTCCCGTAGGGGTACCCCTTGTGGGTACCCAATCCT
>CAZCTC010000065.1:0-42827 GCA_964501335.1 uncultured Anaerolineales bacterium
CAAAAGAAATGTTAAGAGAAATAGTCTCTAATACTGTTAATGCTAATTAGCATAGAGTCCGGTTTTTGGGAGTAAGCTCACCGGGCACCGCACCACACCGCCCCTGTCCAATCCGCCGCCGCATGAATCCCCCGTTTTATTATAAAGGCGGCAACGATTCGGCGGTTCGATTCGTGCGGCCGGCGCCCACGGATTCCAACCGTGAGGCCCCCCCTCGCCCTGGCCCCCGGCCCCGCCGACGATTCATTCATTGTGAACGGTGAACAGAGCAGAGTAGGCAGGAAGAACCGTCACCTTAGAAGCAAAACTTCATTACAAATCCGCTGTCTACTGTCTACTTTCTACTGTCTACTTCCCCGTAGTATCCTTTCATGCAAAAATAATACAAAGTGATACAATAATCCTGGGATTCGAGCACAACGACAAGGCACATCATCCGACTCAATGCTCAATAACTCCACACTTCGGAATATTTTGCCGGTAACGGTTGAATACCGGCCCGGCTTTTCCATAGTTCACAAACAAGGACGCTATCATGCCCAAAACATCCCCCGACAAGAAGGCCGGCAACGGCGCGACGCTCGGTTTCGAGGCCACGCTCTGGGCCGCCGCCGACAAACTCCGCAACAATCTGGATGCCGCCGAGTACAAGCATGTGGTGCTCGGCCTCATCTTCCTCAAGTACATCTCCGACGCTTTTGACGAGCGTTACCGCCAGCTCGAAAGCCTGGCCGCCGATCCCCAGAGCGATTACTATGTCAAAGAGCCGGCCGCCCGCTACCTCCTGCTGGAAGACCGCGACGAATATCTGGCCGAAAACATCTTCTGGGTACCCGCCGAGGCCCGCTGGGCAAAGCTCCAGGCCGGAGCCCGCCTCCCCGAGATCGGCAAACTGATCGACGATGCGATGACCGCCATCGAACGGGACAATCCCACCCTGAAGGGCGTGCTCCCCAAGGATTACGCCCGCCCTTCCCTGGATAAGCAGCGGCTGGGCGAGCTGGTCGATCTGATCAGCCGGATCGGCCTGGGCGACAAAGAGAACCGCTCCCGCGACATCCTGGGCCGGGTCTATGAATATTTCCTGGGACAGTTCGCCAGCGCCGAGGGCAAGAAGGGCGGCCAGTTCTACACGGCAACCTGCGTGGTGCGGCTGCTGGTCTCCATGCTGGCCCCTTACAAAGGAAGGGTCTTCGATCCCTGCTGCGGCTCCGGCGGTATGTTCGTGCAGAGCGAGCGTTTCGTCGAGGCGCACGGCGGGCGGATCGGCGACATCAGCGTCTACGGGCAGGAATCCAACCCGACCACCTGGCGGCTGGCCAAGATGAATCTGGCGATCCGCCGGATCGAGACCAACCTGGGCCCCGAACACGGCGACAGCTTCCACCGCGACCTGCACCCCGATCTCAAGGCCGATTACATCCTGGCCAATCCCCCCTTCAATATGAGCGACTGGGGCGGCGAGCGGCTGCGCGAGGACAAGCGGTGGGCCTACGGCCTCCCGCCGGCGGGCAACGCCAACTACGCCTGGGTGCAGCACTTCATCCATCACCTCGCCCCCAACGGCGTCGCCGGCTTCGTGCTGGCCAACGGCTCCATGTCGAGCAATCAATCCGGCGAGGGCGAGATCCGCAAGGCCATCGTCGAGGCCGATCTGGTGGATTGCATGGTCGCCCTGCCGGGTCAGCTCTTCTACAACACCCAGATCCCCGTCTGCCTCTGGTTCCTGGGCCGGAACCGCCAGAACGGCCGGGGAGAGAACGGCCGCACCCTGCGCGACCGCCGCGGCGAGACCCTGTTCATCGACGCCCGCAAGATGGGGGTGATGACCGACCGCACCCACCGCGAGCTGACCGCCGACGAGATCGAGCAAATCGCCGCGACCTATCATGCCTGGAGAGGGGATGGCGATATCGTAGGGGCGGCCTACGAAGATGTCCCCGGCTTCTGCAAATCAGCCGTCATGGACGAGATCCGCGCCAACGGCTATGTCCTCACGCCGGGCCGGTACGTCGGCGCGGCGGAGGTCGAAGACGACGGGGAGCCTTTCGAGGAAAAGCTGGCGCGTTTGACGGCCGAGCTGGAGTGTCAATTTGCCGAGGGGGCCCGGCTCGAAGCGGCGATCCGAGAGAATTTGGGGAGATTGCGATAAATGAACGGAGACTGGACCGAAGTAACCGTTGAAGAAATTGCTGCAAAATCTCCAAATGCGTTAGCTACAGGGCCGTTTGGGTCAAGCATTAGCGCCCGTTTTTTTCAAGGATCAGGTGTACCTGTTATTAGAGGTAATAATCTGAGCGAGAATGTAGAACATCGTCTGCTTGAAGACAACCTGGCTTTCTTATCAACAGAAAAAGCCCAAGAGTTTGAACGTTCGAAAGTGCGAGCCGGAGATTTAATTTTCACATGTTGGGGAACAATTGGACAAGTCGGCTTGATTGATAAAAGGACTACTTATCCAGAATATGTCATTTCTAACAAACAAATGAAATTGACGCCTGATTCCAATAAAGCGGATAGCCTGTTTTTGTATTATCTTTTTTCCAGTCCGGAAATGTTCGAACGAGTTAAAAATCAAGCGATCGGAACTTCGGTCCCAGGATTTAATTTAGGACAATTACGTTCTCTAACATTAAAGCTTCCGCCTTTATCAGAACAGCATACCATCGCCACCATCCTCGGCTCGCTGGACGACAAGATCGAGTTGAACCGCCGGATAAACGTCACACTGGAAGGGCTGGCGCGGGCGATCTTCCAATCCTGGTTTGTGGATTTCGATCCCGTGCGGGCAAAGATGGAGGGCCGCCGCCCGGCCGGCATGGACGAGTCCACGGCGGCATTGTTCCCGGATCACTTCGAGGAGTCGGAGCTGGGGGAGATCCCCGCGGGGTGGAAGGTGGAAATTTTAGGAGATTTTGTTGAAGTAATCAAAGGACTTAGTTACAAAGGGGAAGGTTTAAAAAGTTCAGGAATGCCCCTACACAATCTCAATTCTGTGTTAGAGGGTGGAGGATATAAACATCGCGGTATCAAATATTACGATGGAGACTATAAGGAACGCCATAAAGTCTATCCCGGCGATGTAATTGTAGCCAATACAGAACAGGGTTTTGATTTTCTATTAATTGGGTTTCCTGCTATTGTTTCCAAATGCTATGGAAATGAAGGTTTGTTTTCCCATCACTTATTTAGAATTCGACCTTTACCTGATTCGCCTTTAACCCCTCATTTTATCCACCGGCTTCTTATGGTTCCACAAATACGAGAACAAGTCATTGGCTGCACCAATGGAACGACAGTTAATATGTTAGCAATTCAAGGTTTACAAACTCCGAAATTTATTTTGCCCACGGCTAATATCATTGCTGCTTTTGACAAAATCATAGTTCCATTATTTGAAAAGATCGAAGTCAACTATATGGAAAACCAATCACTGGCCGCCCTGCGGGACGCGTTGCTGCCGAAGTTATTGTCGGGGGAAGTGCGGGTGGGCCTGGAATAGGCCCTCATCCCCCCCTGTGTCCCCCCCTTCCCCCAACGAACAACAGGGTAAGGCGCCTTGGTTCCCGAACAAAGATTTTTCTATGGGGGAAGGGGGGGATCAGAGAATAGGCCCGTCGCGGGGCGGCTCTGGCTCCCTTCCCTCTCCCACAGAGCAGGCAGCGAACGGATTTGAAGGCAGCCTGGTTAACGTGTTCGTTGGGTGCTGCGCAGGGAAGGGCCGGGGAAGGGTGAGGGCCAGAGCAAGGCCCCACCATCAATTCAGAAAGGAATCGCAATCATGGACTCTAAATATCGGCCCGACCTTTACGCCGTCGATGCCGGGCCCTCGTGAGATTGAGACATACGGAAAACTGAGGATGACAACCATACACCCGATATTTTTATGGGCTCCCGGAATTTTTCTTTTTATCACCGCGCTTGTCGTGACGTTAATTGTAGTGTTAATACAGGAGTATCAAAGAGAAAGGGCCGTAAACGAAGGTTATTCCTGGGGAAAGCTATGGCTGGAAATCCTCAAAAGATGGAACCAGCCCCCCATGCTCAAACGAGTCTTTACTCTGGGAACCATCAGTTTCCTGATTCTCTATTTGTTGGAACTGGCCGCTTTAAACGGCCTTGTCTCGCTTTTCACGGCAATAGGAAATATAAATGAAGTCACAAAAAGGGCCGACGCACAGACTGTACAAGAATGCATTGATACAATCGCGGTCAATGAAAATTTCAAAACCGGTGAATTTCATACCGACTGTGACGGGTACCTGGATATAGATGCAACCATCAAAGAAAATCTGATACAAAGCTCCGGAGTCTATACAGCGACCACCGTTTACTACAATCTGGAAGATCCGAATTATCATGGAAGGGATGTCACCGAAACTTATGTGCAGGTTGATTTTGCCAATGGGAAAAAGATATGGTGTTATTTATATCAAGGCGGCCTGGACGTTTGTAGCGAAGAACTACCGCTTTATATCGAAAAACTCATCCACCCGCCCCTGTCGCCGACGCCGGCCGTGATCGCGCCGTGAGAAGCTGAAGTTTGTCAAAGAAGTCAGTTCGACTCAAAGGACCCTATGCTTGAATTCGTAGAATCCGCAACATCCTGGCTATTGATACTTACCATAATAATGCCTATCCTGATCTTCCTGATTCCATCCATTTGGATTGAAATGCAGGCCCATAACATGGGACGCTATGGAGACTCCTGGCACAAACGCCGTCAAATGTTCCAGCAAACCATCCTTTGGGGCTGCATAGGGAGCTTTTTCTCCCTGTATCTCTTATTTGCCCAGATTCGGGATTCGTTGATAGTTGATATGCTGAACCGGGAAGGCGTGGCCGCCACTGCTGTCGTTACCGACCTGCAGGCACGTGGAAGCAGGGGAGTTACTTATTGGGTCGATTACACCTTCACCATGGCGGATTCAAACCGCACCATCGAAACGAGTTCGCAAATCTCGGATTCCCGCTATGACGAACTGACCAAAGACGGAACCGTTCCCATCCTTTATGCCCGCAGCAAACCCGAGGTGGCCTGTCTGACTAAAGGCTGTATGGCTTTGGAATCCGGCTGGCGCCAGGGAATCGGGGCCGTGCTGGTAGCCCTGTTCAGCTGGTGGATGGCCGCCGGCAATTATCACGAATACAAAACTCGCTATTTTTGGTAAGCACTATCCATTATATTCGGAGGCACCCATGCCCACCGTCACCGAATCCGTTGTGGAAGAGGCCGCGCTGGAGATCCTGCGCGAGCTGGGATATACCGTCGTCTACGGACCCTCGATCGCGCCGGGCGAACCGCAGGCCGAACGGACCCACTATCACGAGGTGCTGCTGGTGGGTCGATTGGAGGCGGCGCTGCGCCGGCTCAATCCGCAGCTGCCCGCCGCCGCCCTGGACGAGGCCAAACGCAAGGTACTGCACCTCCCCTCCCCTTCCCTGCTGGCCAACAACCGCCTTTTCCATCGGATGCTCGCCGACGGCGTGGAGGTCGAATATTCCAACGGCGAGGGCCGGGTGATCGGCGATCGGGTCCGACTGATCGATCCGGAGCATCCCGCCGCCAACGACTGGCTGGCCGTCAATCAATTCACCGTCACCGAGGGGCAGATCAACCGCCGGCCCGACATCGTGCTCTTCGTCAACGGCCTGCCGCTGGCCGTCATCGAGCTGAAAAATCCCGCCGATGAAGAAGCCACCCTCGAAACGGCCTACCATCAACTCCAGACCTACAAAGCGCAGATTCCCGGCCTCTTCCTTTACAATGAGTTCCTCGCCATCTCCGACGGCCTCTTCGCCCGCGTCGGCACCCTCACCTCCGACTGGGAACGCTTTATGCCCTGGCGCACCATCGACGATGAAAAGCCCGCCCCGGCCGGCCTCCCCCAGCTCGAGGTGCTGCTGCGCGGCGCCTTCGCCCCGACGCATATCCTGGAGATGGCTCGCCATTTCATCGTCTTTGAAGATCCCGGCAACGGCCGGGTCCAGAAAAAACTCGCCGCTTATCACCAGTTCCACGCCGTGCGACAGGCCGTCGAAGCCACCGTCACGGCCGCCGGCGCGGAGGGCGACCGCCGCTGCGGCGTCGTCTGGCACACCCAGGGCTCCGGCAAGAGCCTCACCATGGTCTTCTACGCCGGCCGGCTGGCCCTCCATCCCCAAATGGAAAACCCCACCCTGGTCGTCATCACCGACCGCAACGACCTCGACGGTCAGCTCTTCGGCACCTTCAGCCGCTGCGCCGACCTGCTGCGCCAGCATCCCGTCCAGGCCGAAAGCCGCGAGCAGCTGCAAAGCCTGCTCCAGGTGGCCTCCGGCGGGATCGTCTTCACCACCATCCAGAAATTCCTGCCCGAAAAGGGCGAGGCTTACCCGCTGCTCTCCGATCGCCGCAACATCGTAGTCATTGCCGACGAGGCCCACCGCACCCAATATGATTTCATCGACGGCTTCGCCCGCCATCTGCGCGACGCCCTGCCCGGCGCTTCCTTCATTGGATTCACCGGCACGCCCGTCGAGCAGAACGATCGCAACACCCGCGCCGTCTTCGGCCGGTACATCAGCATCTACGACATCCGCCGGGCCGTGGAAGACGGCGCCACCGTCCCCATCTATTATGAAAGCCGCATCGCCCAACTCGATCTCAACGAGGCCGAGCTGCCCAAAATCGATCCCGAATTCGACGAGGTCACCGAAGGCGAGGAAATCGAGCGGAAGGAGCGGCTGAAGAGCCGCTGGTCGCAGCTCGAAGCCATCGTAGGGACCGACCGCCGCCTGCAAGAGGTGGCGCAGGATCTGGTCAAACATTTCGAGGAACGGCTCACCGCCATGGAGGGCAAAGCGATGATCGTCTGCATGAGCCGGCGGATCTGCGTGGCCCTCTATCAGGCCCTCATCGCCCTCCGGCCGGAGTGGCATTCCGAAGACGACGCCGCCGGCGTGCTGAAGATCGTCATGACCGGCTCGGCCTCCGACCCCGCCGGCTGGCAGAATCACATCCGCAACAAGGCCCGGCGCGAGGCGCTGGGCAACCGCTTCAAAGATCCCGCCGATCCCCTCAAGCTGGTCATCGTGCGGGATATGTGGCTGACCGGCTTCGACGCCCCCTGCCTGCACACCCTCTACATCGACAAACCGATGCAGGGGCACGGCCTGATGCAGGCCATCGCCCGGGTCAACCGGGTCTTCAAAGACAAACCCGGCGGGCTGGTCGTCGATTACATCGGGCTGGCCGAACCGCTGCGCCAGGCGCTGGCCCTTTACACCGAGAGCGGCGGCGCGGGAGATCCCACCCTCGATCCCGAACTGGCCGTCGCCGTGCTGCTCGAAAAGTACGAGATCTGCCGCGACCTCTTCCACGGCTTCGACCGCACCCCCTGGACCACCGCCACCAACCGGGAGCAGCTGGCCCTCATCGCCGCCGGCGCCGACCACATCCTGGGCATTGAACCCGACGGCCCGGCCCGCTTCAAGGCGACCGTCACCTCGCTCTCGCGGGCCTTCGCGCTGGCCCCCACCCACCCCAAAGCGCAGGCCCTCCGCGACGAGATCGCCTTCTTCCAATGCGTCAAAGCCGCCCTGGCCAAACTCTCCGGCACCGGCGGCAAGCTGGGAGCCGATCTCGATTACGCCATCCGGCAGATCGTCTCCAAAGCCGTCGCCCCGGAAGGCGTCGTCGATCTCTTCGCCGCGGCGGGGTTAAAACGGCCCGATCTCTCCATCTTCTCCGACGAATTTCTGGAAGAAGTGAGCCGCATCCCCCACCGCAACCTCGCCGTCGAATTGCTGCGCAAACTGCTCAGCGACGCCATTCATCAGCAGGGCAAAAAGAACCTGATGCTGGCCCGCTCCTTCGCCGAAATGCTCGAACGGACCCTGCGCGCCTATCAAAACCGGACGCTCGAGACCGAACAGATCATCGCCGCCCTGGCGGAAATGGCCCACGACATCCGTCAAGCCGGCGAGCGGGGGGAAAAACTGGGTCTAAACGACGACGAACTGGCCTTCTACGACGCCCTCGAAGCGAACGACAGCGCCGTCCAGGTGCTGGGGGATGAAAAACTGACCGTCATCGCCCGGGAACTGGTCACCGCCGTCCGGCGCAACGTCACCATCGACTGGACCGTCAAAGAGAGCGTCCGGGCAAACCTCAGGCGGCTGGTCAAGCGGATCTTGAACAGGCACGGCTATCCCCCCGACCGGCAGGAGCGCGCCACGCTCACGGTGCTGGCTCAGGCGGAAGTGCTGTGTGCAGAGTGGGCGGGGTGATCTATGAACCATGAAGAACTGCTGCAATTGATCGATCGAGCCGAACGGGAAGGATGGGTAAGGTTAAATCTGCCAAATCAGGGGCTTAAAGAAATCCCTGATGAGATTGAGTATCTTACTAAATTGCAAAAACTAAACCTTAGCAACAATCAACTGACTACCTTGCCGGAATCCCTGGGACAGCTTACCAAATTGCAAAAACTAAACATCAGTGAAAACGCTTTGATAGCTTTGCCAGAATCTTTAGGTTGGTTTACCGAATTACAAACCCTAAACATTTGCAAAAATCGACTAACGATTCTCCCGGAATCGCTGTGCCGACTTACCAAATTAAAAAACCTGGACATCAGTGAAAACGCTTTGATAACTATGCCAGAATCGCTAGGTCAGCTTACCAAATTGCAAAATCTAAACCTCAGCAAAAATCAATTAACGATCTTACCTGAATCACTCGGCCAACTTGCCAAATTACAAAATCTCAACATTTGTAATAATCAACTGACAATCCTACCGGAATCATTAGGCGGGCTTATCGAATTACAAAACCTAGACATCAGTGAGAACTGTCTAAAAATCTTGCCGGAATCACTGAATCAACTTACCCAATTACAAAAATTAAACCTCAGTAGCAATCAACTGACAGCCCTACCAGAATCTTTGTGCCGCCTCGCAAAATTAAAAAACTTGGCTCTTGGTGATAACCAACTATCAGTCTTACCGGAATCATTGAATCATCTTATCGAATTGCAAAGCTTAGGCATCACATGGAACCAACTGATAACTCTACCCGAATCACTGGGACAACTTACTGGATTAAAAAGTCTAAATATCCGTGGGAACAAACTGTCAACTTTTCCAGAATCACTGAGCAAACTTACTGGATTACAAAATCTGAATATCAGCGAAAATCAGCTAACAACTCTGCCAGAATCACTGGGGCAGCTTGTTAATTTACAACAGTTGGATATCCATGGAAATCAGCTCACAAGCCTGCCAAAAACGTTGGGCAAGCTTACTAAATTATACAAACTGGACATCCGTGGAAACCAATTGATAAGCCTGCCAGAATCGTCGGGGCAACTTACCAAATTGCAAAAACTGAATATTTATGGAAACAGACTCACAAGCTTACCCGAATCGTTGAACAAACTGATCGAATTACAAAGCCTGGATATCGGTGAAAACCCCTTGACAAATTTGCCAGAATGGTTGGGCCAGCTTACCAAATTACAAAACCTAAGCATCTATGGGAACCAATTGACAACCCTGCCAGAATCGTTGGGCCAGCTTACCAAATTGCAAAGCCTGAGCATCTATGGGAATCAATTAACAATCTTGTCGGAATCGCTGAGCCGACTTGTCGGATTGCAAAGGCTAGACATTGGCAGAAACCAACTCACAAACCTACCGGAATGGTTGAAGCAGTTTACTGAGTTGCAAACTCTGGACCTTAATGAAAATCAATTGACAACTCTGCCGGAATGGTTAGAACAATTTTCCCAGCTCAAATACCTAGACATTAGAGAGAATCCCCTCCCGTTGCCACCGGAAATTCTGGAACGTTGGAATGAACCCCAAGTCATTATCCAGGCATGGAATGATTCTGTGACAGGACAAAAACAGTCCCTCAATGAGATTAAACTCGTATTGGTAGGACAAGGAAATGTGGGAAAAACCTCGTTGGTCAATCGATTGGTACACAATACTTTTAATCCCCATGAGAATAAAACTGAAGGGATTGCCGTTTGTCGCTGGCCGCTAAGCCTGATGAGATCAGAGGGAGAATCTAAAATACAGGTCAACATCTGGGACTTCGGCGGGCAGGAGATCATGAATGCCACCCACCAATTTTTCCTCACCAAACGCACCATCTATCTACTGGTCATCGATGCCCGCCAGAGCGAAGCCGACAACCGCCTGGACTACTGGCTGAAGATCATCCACAGCTTCGGCGGCGATTCTCCCATTTTATTGATAGGCAATAAATGCGATCAACATCCCCTGGATCTGGATACCCACAGCCTGAAATTGAATTATCCCCAGATAAGAGATATCCTGGAAACCTCTTGTAAAAACCGACACGGGATTCAAAAACTTCGAGACACCCTCATCGAACAGATCACCGCCCTTCCCCACGTATTCGATCCCTTACCAGTTACCTGGCTGAAGATCAAAAAACAACTGGAAACCCTGGAAGTTGATTACATCTCTTACGACAACTATGTGGAACGATGTCAGGCTGCCAAAGTAACCAACTTTGAAAGTCAGGAGATCCTGCTGGATTTCCTCCACGATCTAGGCATCATCTTGCATTTCCCCGATCCCTACCTAGGGATGACCAACATCCTCAATCCGGCCTGGGTGACCGAAGGAATCTACAAAATCCTCAACGACAAAGAACTTTTTGAAAAACAGGGTATTCTCACTTTGGACCTACTGCGCCGGATCTTAGATCCCCAACGTTACCCCAACGACAAGCTGGCCTTTATCGTCGAACTGATGGAGAAATTCGAACTCTGCTTTCCCCTTGAAGAGAAGGGCAGCTACCTGGTCCCTGACCTGCTCCCTAAAGCCGAATGCGACACCGGAGACTGGCCCCAGGCCCTCGCCTTTCAAGTCCATTACAACGTATTGCCAGGGAGCATTATCACTCGACTGATCGTAAGACTATACCGCCTGATCCAGAATCATACCGTCTGGCGCACGGGCGTGCTGCTCGAATGCGACGGCAACGAAGCTCTGGTCAAGGCCGATCTGGCGGCGAATCGGATTTATATCTGGGTACGGGGACCGGTACAGAGACGGCGAGAACTGCTTGCGCAAATCCGCGGCACGCTGGGAAGTATCCACACCACATTGTCAGGATTGGAAACAGAAGAAATGGTCCCCATTCCTGGGCATCCCAAAATAGACGCCGTGAAATATCAATGGCTGCGGGATATGGAAGAAGCAGGCATTGCAACCTTCATGCCTCCAGGAATGAAAACGATGGTTAATGTCAAGGATCTTCTCAACGGCATCGAACCCCCCTGGGACATGGGGCGACTGGATAAGTCGCTGCAAAATCTTGATGACGTAACTTTGGACCATCTCTGTCTGGTAAACAGCCCTGAAATTTACGATCAATTTGGCCGGGGATTGCGTCGTGACGAAAAGATCAACCTGATCTTGGATCACTGCCGGCGAAAGCCGGAAGCCATGGACAAAATCCGCAAAGGGTTGTCACGCTGATAAGGGGAAAGCTCGATTAAACTATGTCGCTTAAAAAGGCCCGAATCGTTGCCGGTTTGATAAGCCTGGTCATAGCAACCATAGGAGTCATTATTATGCCCTCAATGCTCTCCCGGCAACCGGAACCCGGCCTGTTAATCATCGGCATGGTCGTTCCAGTCTTCTGCAGCGTCATCAGCATGGATTGGCGGGAAGTAGAATCCGGCAGTAATGACGGGGAAATAAAAAAGGGAATGGCCCATTTATTTGTGGTGATCTTGGGAGCAATGTTATTCACCCTGTATCACACAGTAACCAGTAAGACTCCCCTTGAGAAATTACTGGAATTTTTATGGTACAGTGCCGCAAGCGGTACAGCGATAGGCATCCTTTCCGGATTGGCTATGAACATAATTCTTCTGCCATTGGCTTTGATCGATTTTCTTTTCAAACCCAGGTTTCTCAAAAACGAGCGCTTTGTAGAAATCATGGGCCAACTTATCACGATTATCCTTACCAGCGTCAGTCTGATGATTTTGTGGGGATATGTGATTCAAAATCAATGGCCCCCAGCATTCAGTCAGCCATCCTATTCTAATAACAGCAGTTGCCCCAGCTCTACTCCACCCCCTCCACCGCCTGGATCATCTCCGCCTCGCCGGGCTGAGTGTAGATCGCCGTCGTGTTGATATTGCTGTGGCCCAGCACCTTCGCCACCGTGACCAGGTCGGCTTTGGCATCCCGTAACATTCGCGAGGCGCAGGTATGACGAAGTACATGGCACGTCACTTCGACCTTCGCCGCTTCGGCCAGCGATTCAATGCGGAACTGGATCCCCCGCGTCCCCAACTGTCCCCGCTGGCCGAGGAACAGCGCCTCGCCCCGATCCGCCGGCCGCACTTTGAGGTAAGCCTCCAGCGACTTCTTGGCCACGGAATGCAGCGGAATGACCCGGTATTTCCGTCCCTTGCCTTTCCGCACCGTAACCCGCGCCTTGCGGGCGGAGATTTCCACATCGCCCACCTTCAAGGCGGAAGCCTCGGCCACCCGCAGGCCCGTGTACAAAAGGAGATTGAAAATTGCCTCGTCCCGAATCGCATCGACTAAGGCCGCCGTGATCTCCTCGCCGGCCTTGGCCAGGGCCAGTTGATGCCGGGCCGCCGCTTCTCGCTGTAGCTTGTAGATCTCCGGCTGAGTCAATGCCTTGGGGCTTTTGTCGTCCTGCTTGATCCCCTGGATATCCTCCACCGGATTGCCGGCCACCTGGCCTTGCTTTCGGGCCCAGGTAAAGAAGACCCGCAGCGAAGCCAGACGCCGATTGGTAACCGACGGCTTCCCGTCTTCCAAAGAATCGCGGTACTTTTGCAAATCGAAAGGCGTCACTTCGACCAGCGGCACCGTCCGCTCCAGGCGCGCCTCCAGCCAGGCAAAGAACAGCTCCACGTCGTGACGATAGCTTTTCACCGTCAACGGACTGCGGTCCAGCCCCTGCAAATAGGCAGTAAATTCGTCCAGATAGTTTGTCACAGCCGGCCTCCTGACTCTGCCAAAAGTTATACGATGAGATCGACAAGGGATAAATGCCTGAAAAAGGCTGATTTTCGCCTATTTTAGGGCTTTTTCCCCAAAAGGCAAACGTATATTTATACTTATACGATGAGTACCAATTCTAAAAAACGCCCTATCCTTGATTTTCCTTGTATAGAAAAAGTGATATGATGGACACTACACCTGTGTTTTTCCAACAGAATCATGAGTAAAGAAGGCTTTAAGTGAATAATCTATTTAGAAAATATGAATTGTGGATAAAAGGCAATCCTTTAAGAAAAGCCATGGTTTTTTTTGTTCTTAGTACCGCTTATTATTTACTGTCTTCTGTAATAACGTCCAATTTCAACCATCTTTTGTCCAAACCGATGTGGTTATTTGGGCCCATCATCTTTTTTTTCATATTAGCTATAGGGGTATATCTGTTCTTTAAATATATCTGGAAACATTGAATCATACGACGAAGCTAATTCTCTAAAAAACTCCCTATCCTTGATTTTCCTTGTATAGAAAAAGTGATATGATGGACATTACACCAGACCTTACAGGTCTGGAAAATTTTGCAGGAGCTGGATCTCAATGATCATTAACTACCAAATTAGCACATGTGTAAACACTGGAGCCTTAAACGAGGATAACCTCTACACAGAAATCGAAGGCACCATCACGGAAGATCATCCTACAATCCCCAGTGAAAGCGAAGACGAAGGGATTCCCGCCGGGAAAATCATCGCCTATTACCTGGATATCTCAGCCGCCGAAGAAAACCAGGTCAATTTATGGGATCTCTTCGATGCCACAGGCCGCAGTCAAACCGGCTTACTGTCTTACTACGATGCCATTTACGACACTGAAATGGTTTCCGACCGCGACTTTTGGGAAAACGGCATGGGTAAGAATATCCTGGTGATTGACGAAGTAGATATCGACCCGCTTTTCCCCGACCCTAAAACCCGGCTCACCGCCGTCTGGGAAACGATCCGCAAATTCGGTCATGGGTGTAGCCTAGTCTTATTAGAACCGTTTCCATCCAATGCCGGCCAACTCAGTGAAATGGAAATCCAAGCCGCCATCAACGAGCAAATCACCCAATACCAACGTCTGGGCTTCAAAGGCCCGATTGGCTCAGGAATACTCTACCTCAACCAATGTTTCCAACTCCCCACCGCCGCCGAAGCCGGTCTATAGACTGATTCAATAACAACCGCCGGCAGTCAGGATTCTGACTGCCGGCGTATAAAAATAATAATGAAAGATAACCGGTCTCTTGTACACCGGTAAACTGAACCCCTGGAGCCGTTCCATGATTATTAACTACAGCATCAGCACGCTGGTGAACACAGGCCAGTTAACCAAACACGATCTCTGCTCTACGATTATCGGAAAAATCACCATTCCCCATAGCGAAGAAGGCCTTCTTGCCGGCGAAATCAGAGCTTATTACCTGGACAATGAAACAGCCAAACAATATCAAATTGACATGAAAGACCTTTTCGAGGTCGGCGGCCAAAACTACAACGACTTACTGCCCTACTACCACGCTATCCATATTCCCACAGAAGAACTCAATCTTGAAGAAGTAACAGATCCCATCGAAAGAATGATCCTTGAAGACCAGGATATCTACCCTGAACTTACAGAAAAATCACACGGATTAAACTTTCTCATCATCGGTGAAATCTGGATCCACCCCGCCTTTGATGAAACTAAAACTCGCCTGACGGCAATCTGGGAAACCATTCAGCATTTCAAACATGGTTGTAGTCTGGTATTAATTTCGCCCGCCCCTGCACACGCCGAAAAATTGACCCCGGAAGAACTTGAAGCCGCCATCAACGAACAAATCCTGCAATACCGGCGCATGGGCTTCAATGGCCCCATTGGTGAAAATATTCTGTACATGGACCTGGATTTTACACGGCCCAGCGCGGCCGAAGCTGGATTGTAAGCCCCCTTATTTAATCTGGAGGTAATTCTATGTCATCCAATCCACCGAATACAACCAACATCAACGGCAATAACAACATAGTAGGCAATAACAACACAATCATCCAGCCCTTGCCCGATCCCATGGGACATAGAGCCGCCTGCCAGGCCCTCCCTCCCCCCCAGCCCTTCATCGATCGAGAAAAGGAACGGGATGCCCTAAGCAAGGCCCTGCTTGCCGGCGACGTGCGCCTGATCTGCGGCATGGGTGGAGTCGGCAAAACGGCCCTGGCTCAGCGCATCGTTCAAGACTTGGCCGACGCCGGCAAATTCCCCGAAGGTATCCTCTGGCTTCCCCTGGAAGGTAATCCAGCCCCTGAAACCGTGGCCGTCTGGGTGCTGGCCGCCTTTGGGTTGAAACCCGAAGGGAACCCTCTCATCCAAATGGCACAGACCCTCAACCACTATCGTCCCCTGTTGATCCTGGACAACGCCGAAGCCGCTTTGGATACTGCCGATACTATCCTTGCCCATCGGAGCAAAGCCGCTGTCCTGGTAACCAGCCGCAACGTCAAAGCGGGACTCGATGTCATTCCGGGCTCGCCCGATGACCTGTCTCCACTGGAAGATCCCGATGCTGTTGAATTGCTGCGCTCACGAATGGCAGGGAGTCCTCTAGACGACGCTCAAGCCGGCGAACTCAACAGACTGGTCGGAGGCCTCCCCCTGGCTCTGATCCTGGCGGCCGGCTTTATTACCAAAACCTTACGTCGTGATCCCCACCCCCTGACTACGTACCTGAATCTTCTCCGCAAAAGCCCCTTAACGGCCCTGACCATGGGAGATCGGCGAGAACGCAGTGTGCAAATAGCCTTCGATTTAAGCTGGGACCGTCTGAACCCAACAGAACAACACGCCATGATGGCCCTGGCGACGCTCCCCGGCGAATCCGCAGCTTTGCCGGCGCTGGCCGCCGCCCTGGAAATGGAACCGCAATCCTTACAATCTATCCTCTGGATACTGGGAGACTATTCGCTGATCATCCAAACCGAAGAACGGTGGCGATTACATCCCCTGCTCAAACTCTATGCCGGGGAAAAGACTCATACCGCTGAAGCCACTTTGCTTCGTGAACGGCTGGAGCGATACTACCTGGATTATGCCATCCAGGGTAACACCAACAATAAATACGGCGAACATTTGGATGCTGAGCATGACAATGTCTTGGGCGCCATGATCTGGGCCTGGGAAAAACAGGATTGGTCCAAGATCATATCCTTTGCCGAAGCAATAGATTTCTATTTACAGCTACGTGGATACAACACCATGCGTCTGGAATGCGCCCACTGGCGCTGGGAAGCAGCGAAAAAATTACAGAATCCGCTAGAAATAGCCAACGCCCTACAAAACCTGGGAGCTGTGCACATGAGACGCGCCGAGTACACAATGGCGCGGAGGTGGTACGAAGAAGCCTTACCCGTCTACCAGGCCATCGGCGATCTCCTTGGCGAAGCCAACGCTCTAAAAAGCCTAGGAAACACACATAGAATGCTCGTCGAGTACGCATCAGCACGGGAACAGTACGAAAAAGCCTTGATCATATACCAAGCCATCGGCGACCGCCAGGGCGAAGCCACTGCTCTAAAAAGCCTGGGAAATGTACATAGAATGCGCGCCGAGTACGTATCAGCGCGGGAACAGTACGAAAAAGCCTTGATCATATACCAAGCCATCGGCGACCGCCTGGGCAAAGCCAACATTCTCTTCCGCTTGGGAAACATACACCGGATACTCACCAAGTACGCATCAGCGAAGGATCAGTACGAAGAAGCCTTGACCATATACCGGGCCATCGGATCCCGCCTGGGCGAGGCCAATGCCCTAAAAGGATTGGGAAACGTACATAAAATGCTCGCCGAGTACGAGGCGGCGCGGGAGCGGTACATGGAAGCCTTGACGATCTACCAGTCCATCGGTGATCGCCAGGGCGAAGCCAACGCTCTCCATAGACTGGGGGATGTGCACCGAATGCTCGATGAATATAAAGCAGCACGGGAACGATATGCCGAAGCCTTGACCATGTACCAAGCCATCGGAAACCGCGAGGGTGAAGCCAATATAATTCATAGTTTTGGCGAAATTCATCTTAACCAAAATGAATACGAAGAAGCCCGCAGAGATCTAACGACAGCTCTTTCCCTTCATCAAACCATTCAAAATCGCATTGGAATCGCCAATTCCCTTCGTGAATTGGGAGATGTAGCTCGTTGCCAACAACAATGGGATGATGCTGCTCAACTCTACAAACAATCCTTAAATATCTGCCATGAAATTGGTGAGCGGTGCGGCGAAGCTGTCTGTATTGCCATGCAAGGCCGGCTGGCCGCCGCCCAAGGCAACAATGAAAGTGCCCGGCAGCTTTTCAATGAAGCCCTGGCAATCTATCAAGAAATTGGCCTCAAGAAAGAGGTCACCGAAGTTCAAGGCTGGCTGGCCGAAATAACTACTTCAAAGCAAGAATAACTCCCACCACCACCGCCGCGCCGCCGAATAGCTTATCCATCCAGCTCCCCGTCTTGATATGCGCCAGCGTGATTCGTCCCAGCGGCCACAACAAGGGGATGCCGTCGGATAGACAATCCAGCGCCAGGTGGGAGAGCCAGCCGGCCAGCACGGCGCCGGCGACGGCGATCGGCGCGAACTGGTAGACCAGCCATCCCGCCACCAGGGCCGACCAGAGCCAGTGGGTGAAGCCCCGGTGCCCGAACATCCCCTTGATCTGCTCGCCGGCTCCCGGGAGATTGATCTGGAGCCAGTCCGGGACCAGGCCGGCCAGGCCGCCGGCGACGGTGCATAGCGCCAGCACTGCCGGATCATGCAGGCCGGCGCTGCGGGCCACCGCCAGCCCCGCCGCAGCGCCGGCCGCCAGGTGCGTCTTGCCCATCATTTCTTGACGCCTTTCCGCCGGCGTTTCTTTCCGCCGCCCTTGATCTTCTTCACGGTTTTCTTTGCCACTCCGAAGACACTGTTTATGAGCTTTCCCATGCTTCCTCCTGCGTCTCCAGAAATTCCAGCGTCCCCGCCGGCAATGTACCACTGGCCAAAAGCCGTAGGGCCCACCGCATTCTCAAAAAGAAAACTTCCAGACGTTGTTTCATGGCTTTTCCTGCTTTCCCGCAATCGGTTTATCTAAATTCGGATACGCCGCGCTGGATGGGGGGAAGAGAATTTTTTTGTGGGTATTTTGGGCGGCCTCGGAAGGCCGCCCAAAATACCTTCCCCGTTTTTGCTTCATTTCGTCATCTCCAGCTTTGTACCCTGACAGGCCGGACAGCCGGCCCTGGCAAAACTCGTGATCTGCTCCGGCTCAACGGTATGCTTGCATTGTGTGCAGCGCATCCCTTGGGCCCGGTTCTTCCAGAGCAGGAACTTCACGAACGTGACGCCTATCCAGTGCTCGACTTGTTGAGGGGTTATCCAGGGGAACATCGGCTATCCTCCTACCGCCGTTTCAAAACGGCGCTTTGCTTCGTCCGGCATGGTGTAATCGAAGATCCTGCACTGGCACTCCGGGCAGCCCAGCCGCGCCAGGCGTTGCAGGTTCTCGCCCTTGAGATCCCGCCCGCAGCTATGGCACTTCACCGCAGTCGATACTCGGAACATCACCGTCATAGCCTGCATTCCTTGCATAGACTTCAGCATTCCAGCCTCCTATTCCAGCTCATCAGTCTTGTTCAGCCAGGCAAACAAGACATTGAACGCCGCAATCAAGAGCAGCACAACGATCAGCAACGGCCATGTGTCGGTATCGCTCACAATGGCGTAAATGGTGGTTCCCACCCGCCCAATCATATAGAAAAAATCTACATTGAAATGGATATTGTCCAGCGGGGAGGGAACATGGTGGATAACAAAGGGTTGGACCTGCGATGGGATCGAACTCAGCGTCGAGGCGGTATCGCTCATGGAGGATACCGAAAATATCTGCGCATCTAACGTCGTGCTGCCGGTAATCGTTTCGGTAAAGTAGGTCACTGGATCACCCCCGGATTACATGGAACACAAACAGGATAATTTGCCAGATGAGCTTTAACGCGGCGATCGCCAGCATAATGACCCAGATCAACGCCTGGATGATAGAGACCCAGATGATCGCCGCCAGCACAAAGCCGACCAGGACATTCAGGAAGAGTACATCGATGCCCTCCCGCTTGAGGGCCCGGATGTAGGCCACCGGAGCGCCCAGCCCTTGCCCCAGAGCCCAGGCCATTTCCGGTAGCGAGGGCTGATCCGAGACCTGCGCCGGCCGGATCGGGCTGCTGCTCGGCCGATACCCGCCGTCGACAATGCCGCAGCTCTGCACCTGGTAGACGATGCCGGCGGAGATGGCCTTGCCGATCCAGGCAAAGGCCGGAGCGAAGAACCTATCTACCGCTGCAATCCATTCCCAGGCGGAATCCTCGCTGGGTTGCTCCGCCGAGGTCGTGCCCGGCTGCGCGTCCGGCGGTGGGGTAGGTTCCGCCCCGAGCACCGGTGCCGCCTGGAACAACCACCAACCCACAAAAATCGCCAGTATCCACCGTTTCATGAGCGCTCTCCTGATTTGAAGGTCCGGGCAAATTTGTTGATGGTCCAGATCACCAACTTCCGGGCCAGCCAGCCGATCAACAACATGGTCATCGGCAACATAAAGGTCGACGCCACCGTGGAATTGATGACGGCCAGGCCGACGGCGAAGCCGCTGTTGGCGTTCAGGTCGCCGGAAATATCCGCCGAGGCGATGGCCGAGTAGTACAGGGCCTGCACGAAGTAGATCATGACGTTCTTGATACAAATCGTGCCGTCGGCATAGCTGAAGATCGCCGTCATGACCCCCATGAACAACTCGCCCAACCGCATCAGGATATGCTTGACGACCATCCAGATCCGGTAGATGAAGACGCCCACCACGTCCCAGGCATCGATCAGCCAGTTGACGATCTTTTCCAGCGCACTGGCCAGGCCGTTGTAGAGATCCACCGACGCGCAGAGGATCGGATAGCCGACCCAGTCATAGAGCAAGTTCCCGAGCCAGCCGAAGACATCCCCCAACCACTTCAAGACGGCGGTCACCAATGGGATAAAGTCCGTAAAGAGATTCCATGTCAGATTGAGGGTCGGCAGCGCCGGGAAGGGCGTCTTGTGTTTGCCCTGGATGAAGGTACCGTTGCCGTTGTCGCCTTCGCAGCCCGGCAGTCGCTCGATGGTCAGATGGGGGGTCCGGCAATCCGGGAAAGCCCCATAGTATTGCTGGGGGTCGATCAAAATACCGCCCAGTTGCAGGGCCACAATGGCATTCCCGTTGTAACTGGTCAACGTGTGGCCGATGAGCTGGCCGCGTTTTACGCTGACGGGTCTGGCCGATGAGCTGCCTTGCTCTACATTGCAGTAGATCGAGGTAGCCTGCATGTTGGTCTCGTCGTCGTAGAGGTATTTCCCATGGTCGATGTAGACGCAGTTCTTGTAACTCACGCCGTCCAACATCAGTCCTTCACTGGCTATACCCGGCCCTCCCGACATAGAAAAGGGGCGAATCGTCCCCGCGCCGATGGCATGGATCGGAATGCCGGGAGCGTTCCGGCCGATCAGCAGGGCCGGGAAGGCGGCGCGGTAGTCCTCTTTGACTTCCCAATCCCGTTCACAGACAGGGTGCCAGAAGAAGCGATCCCGGTAAGCGCCGGTGTAACCGCTGCCGTAGGTAAAGCAGAAGTCATTCAAGGTGACCGGAGCGACCGAGCGGAAGGTGAACTTGACCCGGCGCTCGGCAAAAGGCTCCATGTTGATCGAAAGCCGTTGCGTCCCTTTGACCACATCCAACCGGTGCGTCACTTTGTCGCCCCGGCCGGCATCGATGGTGATATACAGGATGGTCCCTTTGGCGCTGACGGCGGTGAACTCCAGGATCAGTTGTTTAGCCGTCAGATCGTCTCCGGTCGAAGCGTAGGCGTCCAACGGATCGCCGAAGTTGTCGCCGGCGCCGCTGTAGCCGGAGCACATCCACCAGTAGACCCGCAGCTTGGGGTCGGTAGGATTCTTCAGGTATTGCTGGCAGATCTCCGGCATCTGTCCGGGCAACTCGCCCCCCGGCGTCCAGGTAATCGGCGTCGCAGCGCCGAAGCCCATCACCACCGGATCGGTACCGCCGCCGCCCCCGCCCCAGGTTCCGTCGTAGATTGGAATGGTAATTGGAGTTGTGGACGTAACCGGCTTCCAGCCGCCGAGGTTCTTACCAGGAACTATTACATTGTCCACCGTGACGGTCGGCGGCAGGGACATCGGGTCCGGCCCCGGCCAGCCGGGCCAGAGGCAGGGCGTCTCGCCGGGGTTCAGACAGAAGTTCCAGATCCGCACCGGTCCCAGGTCGCCGGGCCCCATGGTAATCACATCCCCCGGATCGAGCTGCATGCGATGGGCGACGGCCGTCTGGCCCGCTACCACATACTCCTTGGAGTTGGACGTGCCGCCTTCGACAAAGTAATTGGCTCCCATCAGGGGAGCCTCCAGCACCACATTGGCGACATAGCCGCCCGGCGTGAGCACCATGGTCGCTGCTGCACTGACCATCGAGCTGCGCGGCAGAATGTCGCCGGCATTCAGGCCGAAGTCTGCCAGCGTCATCAGACACTCGGTGGGCGTCACCGGAATAATGAATTGGGGATCGCAGATCTGCACATGGGCATAGCCGGTGCGATCCTCCGGCCCCCGGCCGAAGTCGTCGGCCTGCATTTCGACCAGCGTGGTCGAAACATTCGCACTTTCGTTGAGGACCAACACCGAAGTCGTGGTTTGCACCAGCGTATTCCAGGGACCGTTGAGAAAGTAGATCATGATCTCGGGCCAGACGGCGTCGAGAGAATGGTAGCGGACATAGGCAGTACAACCGCTACCCCAGTAAGAGGATACCGTCGATGACACGGCCATATGGACGGTCAAGGTAGAGCTGGAGCCGGCGCAGATGAAATACCGTTTGTAGTTGTTGCTGCCATCGACCCAGGTGCGGATGTCGTGAGAGAAACATCCACTGACCGTCTGAATCAGCGTGCCGTCGGCCGGGTTGGCGCAGGAGAAGAAACCGTTCGAGGATTCATAGACCTGGAAAGGGCGATAGGTTCCCGTCGTTACGGTCATCGCCGCCGGCTGGGCAACCGGAACCGGGACCGGCGCCGCCGCCACTCTTTCCGGCAAGGCGATGACCAACCCGACACTGAACCCCAGCAGAGTCCAGAGCACTGCCAGCCATCTTCCAGTTTTACACTTTCCAATTCTCATAAGGCCCTCACTGAACGGTAAATGACCAGGCATAGACGGTTTCATTGGCGGTAATCGAGACGGCATAGGTTCCCGTCGTCAGCGGATCGGCCGGCAACAGGACGATTCCCCCGACGCGGCCCAGCAGGAACCGGCCCATATATTGCCGGTCGCTGTTGAAATCAATGTAGGTGTGATCGCTGAAGAGGCAGTAGTCGACCGGGCTGCCGTTGAGGGTCAGCGATGCATCCGAGACGAAGATATCCATCAAGGTGTGGCCCAGCATCAGGACGATGGGCAGGCCGGCCGCGCCGGCCATGTCGCACCCGGGCCGGGGATCGGGGAGCAGTTGCGTCGAGGTCAGGCTGCGGGCGATCTGCAACGGCACCGTCTGCCCGGATCCGGGGAACCGCACCGGCCAGGCCGCCGGCTGTCCCTGGCGGCTCACATCCAAGACCGCCGCCATGCGCACCGCGCCGGCGCCGTCCAGGGCGCTGCCGTAGCCGGCGGCGCTCAGTCTGGGATCGATCAGCCCCAGGATGTAGAAGGGATTGGAGCATAGCTCCTGGACGGCGGATTCATCGCTGCGGCCCAGCACATTGCCGTCCGTCAAGATATCGCTGCGCATTCCCGCCTCAGCGCCGGCTGCGCTGTAGCCGGGATGCAAGGGATTTTCCTCGTGGCCGCTCTCGTCGTTGCGCACCAGATAGATCGCGTGGGCTGCAGCCTCGCTGGAACTGTTGGGATCTTCGCTGACTTCACTCTGTCCGGCCAGGCTGCGACAAAGGTTGAGCTGCGCCAGCCAGTTCAATGGTTTGGTCGCCGTGATCCCCTGTTTGGCGACGATCGGCAGGTAAAGCACGGTCAACTGACCGGGTTCGGTTACGATATCCGGCGGCGCGGTGGGTTGTACCGTAGGGGATTCCGGCTCTTCGATGGGGGAATAGGCCGGGGGGGCCAGCGCCGAAGTCAGGGTGTCGATCTGCCCGCCCAGACCGATGATGGAACTGATCAGGTCGCCGATGGCGGTCAGCAAGGCTCCGATGGCCTCAAGGAGGGCCTGGAGCAAAGCAATCAATTGGGTTAACAGATCCATCTCCGTCGTCCCCTGGCAATCAAGAACCACATCGGTGACCTGAATGGTGTTCAAGACGGGATTGGTGTAGTAGTACGAATGCAGGATCAGCTCATCGTTTCCGTTGCCATGGAATTGCGTCGTAAAGGTAAAGGTTCCCGGAGTGCTCTCAATGTCGGTCAGGACGGTGGTCTCATTCCAGATCATCCCGAAATAGCCGGGATAGCCGCCGCTGGCCGTGACCGAGACCACCCCTTGACTGCAATAGGACGTGGTAATGACGATGCCGTTGTAACCCGACGTGCCGCTCACGACTGCATAGCCGGAAACGCCGCAGGTGGGATCGTTCCACAGGCCGCAATCATCGCCTTCATGCCATTCCCAGAGCACCTGCGCATAGATCAGGCCCGTCCAGAGCGCCAGCAACGCCAAAGCCAACCCCACCGAAAACGCCAGGCGTTTCACGGCACCACCTCACTGCGCACACCGTCGCAAACGATGAAGCCCGAAGCATAGCGATACATGGAAATGTTGGGCCCCAGCTTCGTGTCGCCGGCGGCAAAGATCTGCCCGTCATCGCCGGCCACCTGATAGGTCTCGCAGGTGAAAGCCTTCGTCCCGGCCGTGAAGCCCAACGTGACGGTCCCGGCTTTGCCCCCGTAGTAAATCAGGGCCTCACTGTTGGGATCGGCCGTGACCAGCGGAGCCAAAGTGGGGCCAGGCGCGGGCGGCTGCGTCTGGGGCGCAGCGCCCGGAGCCTGCCGCGAGAACGCTGTAAACAGCGCCAATCCGAGAAAGCCGACGATGAAAATCCCGACCTGTAAAAGAACGAACCACTTAGGCCGCGGCGGACGCCGCAGCCTTACCGGATCGGGAGCCCCGGCCATCCAGGGAACATATTCCGGGTCCAGGGTAATGACTGTGCGCCGCTTGGGCATTGTGAATGCTCCGCTTAGATGGCGTGACTGAACATCGCCGAAATCTTGTTGACCAGGCCGAAGCCCAGCCCGAAGCCGGCGCTGATCCCGATGATGGGCATCATCATAGTCACGACGCTATTGGCATAGCTGAAGATCAAATTGGTATCTACCGAAATACTGGCCATAATGGCACCTCCCTGTGCCTGAAATCAGATGGATTTTTAGACTCTCAACCGCCCGCTGCCGTTAAGGTTACGACTCACCTCCTTTCTCGCGGGGCGCTTCGGCGGATTGCCGGGCAACCCAGGCCCGAAACGGCGTCACCGCGGATAAGGTCAAGGTGATCCCGATAACCACCCCGACCGCCAGCTCCACCAGCGGCCGGGCGACCACCGCCGCAAAGGCTTCAAAGTCGCCGATCATATTGACTCCCATGATTTCCACAGCCGCACCAGGAGCACGCCCATCATATCGGCGACAATGGACACCGGAAACAACACCAGCAATCCCAAAACGATGATCGTCATCGTCGCCCCCACTCGCGGGTCCAGCGCGCAAACTGGATGAAGACCAGCAACAACAACGCCGCGAAGATCAGCAGATCCCCGAAGTCGGCCCGCGCCACCACCACCCCCTGCCCACCCGAGGGTAAGGTCGTGGTGTAAATCGTTGTGGTATAGGTTTGCGTCTCGGTTATGGTCTCCATAAGGCTCCATTTTTTGTGGCCTGTGGCCGGAAAACTTTTGCCTGTGTCACGGGTGGGCAGTTAGCCCACAATATTTGGGCCACAGGCCACAGGCCACAACGGTCATTTTTACGGTTTTGTGGCCCACCACCGGTTTTTGTGGTCCGCGTTGTGGCCCGCCCGGCCACAAAACAATTCACGATTCAATATGAACCAATCGGCGAGGTTTTCGCCCCTGACCTGGATCAAGTCGATAGGTTTTTCGCCCGATCTTGACTTCTTTCCCTTCAAATTCAGCTCCGATTTCCTCCACCCGATTTCTCGATATGGATTGCCGAAAAGCCTCGTAAATTTTACGGCGGTCGAAGTCCCCGTTGTTCTCTTCCAGCGCCCAACGGAAGAGATCCTCCGGCGTGACCTGGGGAATGACCGGCTTCCCGTCCGGCCCCAGCTCCACCAGGCGCAGCCGGCCCCGCTTGTCGGTCTGAAGCCCATAGAATTTGTCGTCCACCGGCAAGGGCTCTTTCTTCACCTGGATCTCCGCCACCCAGTTCCGCACATCTTCATGGGTGATCCCCTGCCCGCGGAAGCGGGCGTAGATCCGGTCGATGCCCAGATACCCGGCCTCTTCCGCCAAGACATACCGCGCCATATCCTGCCGGCTGACGCTGTGGTGGACTTCTTCAATCACCTTACCTTCGATAAGATTGCCCACCAAATCCTGGACAAAGGACTCGCTGACGAACGGCGCCTGGCACACAAAGTGCTTCTGATCCTGCTGGAAGATCAGACGCCCCGGCACGCCCAGGCCGGACGCGGCCGAGTTATCCAGGATAACGCGGCTGTCGGCCTGCGACGCCGTATTGAACGCAATGCGCGTCGGGAAGTTCGCTTTGATCAGGCCGGTGATCACATCGACGCTGGGCCGCTGGGTGGCAATGACCAGATGGATGCCCGGCGCTCTGCCTCGGGCCGCGATGTCGGCCAACAGGCGCTCTACTTCGGTGCGTTCCTTTTTGTCCAGCATCACATTGGCGATCTCGTCGATCACACAGATGATCCGGGGCAAATAGCGCGGGCCGTGGTGCTTGTAATTCCAGCCGTTGAGGTCACGGACGTGATCCTTTTTAAAGAGCTGGTTGCGCCGCTCCAGCTCGTAATAGAGCTGTTGCAGGAGCGGCGCCACATCTTCCCGCCGATCGTAGACCCGTGGCTCGATGACGAAGACTTTCTTTTTCCCTGGCGCTTCGGGAACCGGCGCGGTAGTCGCGTCGATCCAGGCCAGGTTGTCGATGTCCACCGACTCCGCCGCCCCTTCCTCCGGCTCCGGCAGGGTCTCCAGCTTCGACTGCCGGCGCTGATCGTAAAGGTGCGGTACGCCCTCATAGACGCCCAGCTCGATGCCTCCTTTCAGGTCGCACAGCACCAGTCGGACCTGGGAAGGCTTCGACCGGCGCATCAGGCCGGTCAGCAAGTTGTGAATCATGACCGACTTGCCGAAGCCGGTCGCCCCGGCCACCAGGACATGCGGCGCATCGGCCAGGTCGAAATGGTAAAAACGCTGGTTGGACCCCATCCCCAGGGGAATATCCGTCATCCTGGCGCTGTCCGGCATCAGGTTGGCGACTTCGGCATATTCAATGTAGCTGGGGATCGACGCCAGGCCGTTGGCCCGCTCCACGATCAACCAGAAGCCATGCTCATAATGGCTATACGCCCGCACCGGTGCGCCCACCGAAAGTCCGAGATCCTGCAAAACTTCGGGCAAATCGATGTCTGAAGTTTTGACCCCTCGCGGCATCCGCACTGTGTCGATCCGCAAATAAATGGCGGCTGGCGTAGCGACCTTTTCTACAAAGCGAAGCTGTGAAATTTTCTTGGCCTTGCCGGCAGAGAACCAGGCCAGCTCCATCTGAGTCAGCCGGGCAATGAGCCGCTTGATGGCCCGGTTCATCTCCCGCTGCAAATCACGCTTCAGCCGGCGCGTGACCTTGAGCTTGTTGCGCTCCAGCTCTTGCAGCTCTTTGGCCTTTCGTTTCTCGTCAGCCAGGTCCATCCGGGCCTGATGTTCTGCCTCAGTTTCCGGCCGGGAAAACTTTAGCCAGGACCACCGCCCCGGCTGCGCCGCCGGCACCGGTTCAGGTTCAGCAACCAGTGGCAAATTTTCTATCACCGGTGCGTCATCCGGCGCATTTTGCACCGGCGCTACCGACGACGGCCGCAGCCGGGCGATCAACGTGGCGATAAGGCTGGACATTGCTCGATAAGCCATAGCGAACTCCGCGCAATTTCCCCGGAAGTCTCCGCGTAAATCAACGTCCCCGGGCAGGCTTGCAGAAACCGTTCCATCGTCCGGCGTTCGTGGGGCGTGGTCTGTGGGAGGTCCATATCCAGCACCCAGATCCGCCCCGCCGGCAATTGCTCCGGCTGAGCCAGCGTCAATCCCAGAGCCTGCATGGTCTGCATCGACAAGCCATCTCGAATGCCCTGGTCGGGCGGCAGAAAAACGACAGGCAAATCTGAGTAAAGCAACGCCAGAATCGACGAGGAGTTTGAGCTGAACAAGATATCGTGGGACTGCGCCTGGCGTTGGATGGTTTGCAAAACCGTAATATCCGAGGTCTGCTTGCCCTGCAAATATCCGGCATCCATCCCCAGACAGCCCAGGAAGAGCACCGCCAGCACCAGGCGCTGATCAGCCCGCTCCCACAGCAAGGACAGAGCAGCCGCCAGGAAGAACGCCGCCGGCACCAGCGACCGGTGCATCAGGACGCCGACGCCGGCAACCCAGGAAACCGCCACCAGCAGCAAGGCCAGTCCTAACGTCCCAAAAAGCAAAGCCGGGGCTTTCCGATCGGCCTGGTATAAGGCCGGAATCAAAGCCCACGCAAACACCGGCATCATGACCAGGCAGAGCGGATCGACGCCCGGGAGCCAGGTAGGATAAAAGACCGCCCGAAATACCATGTAAGCCAGCGTACCCGCGTCCGGCAGCCAGGTCCAGTATCCAGCCTGCGTCGCTTTGACCTGGTTCAGCAGAACCACAGCCCAGGGCATCCAGGCTACCGCCGCCAGCGTGCCGGCCGTGGCCAGCTCGCCGATCACTCGCGGCTGCTTCCAACGCAGGATCAGGGTCATGCCGGCCAGGGTGGCGGCATAGAACAATCCCACGTTGTGGGTCCAGGCCAACGCCCCCAGGGCGAAGCCGCCGCCGAAGATCCGCACCCACCACCGGCGATCCGTCAGGGCCAGCAACCCGGCCATTACCTCGAATTCCAGCAAGGCATACATCCTGGCCTCGGCGGCAAAGTAGATCAGGCTGGGAAAGTAGACCGCCAGCATCCCGGCCACCGCCATTTGTTTCAGGCTCAGCCCCAGTCTATGCAACGCCATACCGAAAAGGATCAAGGTAATCAGGCTGAGGTACAACGAGAAAGACCGTGCCGCCGCTTCGACCGGCAGCGCCGCCCAGAACCACAACCAGGCTTTTAGTAAAAGGTAATACAGGGGGGGATGCACGTCGCCGGCCGTGGCAGCCAGCAATTGCGGCAGCGGCAGGCGCGCCACCAGGACGCTGAAGACTTCGTCATACCACAGCTCTTCTTTAGAAAGCGCCAGGTAGACCCGCAGCGCCAAACCCGGCATAAGCGAGACACAATAGCAATAGAATTGCCAGCCAGGGCCGCCACTTCGGAGGGAACAGCCAGATGATGATTGCACAAACCACCCCCACCAGGAATAGACTGCCGGATCGCGCATCCCGCGCCGCCACAAAGGAGGCCCACGCCATTTCAGCCTCCAGTACAGGACGGACACCCCGTCATCAAGGCGTTCGCCATTGCCATGGCGACGCCGAAACAGAAAACGAAATACGGTGTAGCCAAAACCAGGAGCGCCACCCACATGGCATTGGGATGATCGGCGGCCCAGGCCACCAGACCCCCAGGCCGGACAACTTCCGGTTGCTCATGCGATTCTTCTGGCTGTACTTCCGGGGCCTGCGGTTCATCCATTGCCTATCCTCCGCCGAAGATGGCCTTCGCCAGTCCGAGCAGACCACCGACGACCACCGCGCCAACCGTGGCAAAAATCACCCAATTGGCAACCCCCATGAAATAGAGTATCCCCACCAGCAAACCCACACCGGCGAACAACACCAGCAACCAGGCCCACCAGGGCAGACTTTCCAACGCATCACGAATGTCGTCCATTTGATACCTCCAGAGATTTCCCGATCAGCGCCAGGATCGCCAGCGCCGTTATCCCGACCCACGGATTGAAAAACGTAGAATCGACCAGTTGATGCAGCCCGAAAGCTGTCAGAGCCAATTGTCCCCGGCGTTCCCCTGATGCCGCTACCCGCCGCCCGACCGCCACCACCGCCCAGATCCAGGCCGTCGCGCCGATCAGCCCTTGTTCGGCCAGGATCGCCAGCAGCGCATTGTCGGGATGGGACTTACCTACCTCGACCGACGAAAGCCAGTGATAAGTACCGGGGCCCCAGCCGGTGAACGGACGTTGTGAAAACAAGGTCACCGCCTCGGACCACACTGCCAACCGCGCCGTTACCGTCTCCGGCCGCATCCAGATCAACGCCGCCACCAGGGCTGGGGCAATCATCAACGCGACCAGCTTTACCCGGCGATCGCCCCGCAATGCCACCGTGGCCACCAGCAGAGCCAGCCAGGCGCCCCGGCTGCCGGTGATACCCAACGCCGCCAGACCCAGAAAAAGCCCAGGCCCTGGCAACCAGGGAAGCACCAACAGAAGCAGCGAAGCGTATGCATTGGGGTTAAGGCCCAGCACCTCCGGGCGAAGGCCCTGCCGGAGCGCCGCAGCCAGGGGGATAGCGGCGGCAACTCCGGCGACCACCCGTAAACCTGTCTCAAGGTACCGTACCGGCAACCGGACCATTGCCAGATACCACAGACCGTAACCGCACCAGACCAGGAGCCAGAAGAAAGAATCGGCCCGGCAGATGGAACCGATAGACGCAACAAGGAGCGCCAGAGCCGGTACACCCCAGACGGCACCGGCGGCGCTCCCTGTTAGTCTTGGGGTTACCATGAAGGTATGATAACCCCCTCTATTGCATTTGCTAACTTAAAAATGCAAACTCATTTTTATCATAATTTCTCAATGAATTAATATTACAAATCAATTATTATATAATCCGCCTTCGTGCCTCGCTTAGCCTGATTGATTTTCAACAAACCGCGTTCTCGCAGAACAGTCAACGCTCTCCATATCGTCACAAAATGATATCCGGTCTGTTCGCTTAATGCTGTAACCGAAGGATTGTGATGGTCTGCCAACATTCGCTTGATCTCTTCATAGACAATCCGCTGTGATCCCTTCAATGATCCCGCTACCGTTATCGGTTGATTACGCCACCAACATCTCATCTCGATACCTCCTTTGGTTGCCCCGCAAACTGCCACGCAGCGAACAATACCGCCGCCGCCACATAGACCGGCCAGAGGAAGAAGCCCCGGCCGGACCAGAACATGACCAGATCGACCCACGCAATGCCGGCCAGCAGAGCCCCGGTGCGCCGATCGGCTGCTGCCAGGCGCGCCGCCGCCGGCGCTACGTAGATCACGTGATAGACCATCACATACGGCGAAGCCAGCAGGCCCAACGGAAGCAAGACCAACAAGGTCTCTCGCAACCCTCGACAAAAGTGAGCTGAGAGTTGTTCTGACTGAAAATCAGATCCAGAAATAAGGGAATTATGACTTTTCTGGCTCTGCGGCTCTGCTTCTCCGCGGCTCTGCGTTAAATTTTCTATCTTCAACACTGCAAACCAGACTGCCCCGATCCCGGCCGTGCCCAGCACCACCGGCCCGACGTTTCCCCAAGGGGAGGTCCGATAGAGGGCCATACCCCAGGGCGAAATCAGGCCGTAGGGATCCGGATTGGGATGGGCCTGGAGGTAGGCCACGAACCGCACCGGCCAATCAGGGCCGGCAAGCACCATACCGGCGACCAGGGCCAGCGCCGGCAGGACGGCGATCTGCACCAGCTCGCGCCGTGGCCACCGCAAAACCGCCAACCCCAACACCAGCGCCGGCAGCAGGACATTGGTCGGCTTCATCCCCAGGATAACCAACGCCAGGCCGAAGAGCCAGGGCCGCCGCCGTTCCACCGCCAGGTAGCCCAACGCCACGCCGGCCAGGATCAGAGCGTCCACCTGGCTACACATAATCAGCCAGGCCGAGAACATGGTCGTGGTGGCCAGCGCCACCGCCTGCCACCGTTGAGCGCCGGAGAGCACCGTCACAGCCCAGACCAGGGCCAGGATGGAGGCCAGGTTGAACGCCACCTGGCCGGCGATCGGCGGCAATGCAGCGAACGGAGCAAAGACCAGGACGGCCCAGGGCGCATAGTAGAAAGTCACCGCGTCGGTATAGAGCCGGGCTCCGCCCAGCACCTGGCGCACCGCCTGAGCGTAGACCGCGAAATCCGACGGCCCCCGCAGCACGGAAGCCAGGATAAAGGGAAGTAAAAACAGGGCTGGAATGAATTTAGAGAAGCTTTTCATTACCTACTCCGTAAATTAGTTGACTGGTTAACTTGTGAAACTTTCGTAACTTTAGGTAGGTGCGCTTACCAAAAAAGTGCTGTGGGGAAAGTTTTCTTTCTGTTGCGAAAGTTTCAAAGTTTCACTTTTAGAAAAAAATGAAACCTTCGCAGATATTGAAACTTTGCTATAAAACTATTCCCGGATATCTACTCTTTAAATCTAAGTCCTTCTTTCATAGTTACGAAAGTTTCACTTTTGGAAAAATGAAACCTTCGCAGATATTGAAACTTTGCTGTAAAACTATTCCCGGATATTTACTCTTTAAATCTAAGTCCTTCTTTCATAGTTACGAAAGTTTCACTTTTTAGAATAGGCTTCCGGTTTGTCTCCCTTGGTAAGTAAGCCGATTCCAAAAAAGCCTTTGCGCCGGTTTTCGGCTTTGGGATTACGTCCGCTTTCAAACCGCTTGGATACCCGTTGACTGAAAGTCTTGATCCCCAACGGCCGCATTCCGTAAGATTCAGCCCAAGTGTTGTATTCGTTCAATAAATCACTTGTCTCAACGAACGCCTTCGGCTCTAACACGCAACATTCCTCAATGAAAAGCGTCAGGATGTCTTCGTCACGTTTGTATTCATCCGTGGCGGCTCTAACTATTTCAGGCGGATTGAGGCCCATCTGCTGCCATGCCAGACAACCCTGAATCAACCAGTTGAGAATGCCCGGCGCTTCCGCTATCATCGTTTCCCGTAGCCGGGAGTCTTTCGGATGTTCATGCGGATTATTGGGATCGGGATTGTCTTTGAACGTTTCATTGAAGGGAACCAGATTGACCCGCATCCAGATCGCATTGTCATCAGCCGGAATGGTCGGCTTATGGTTGGTCAGCAGCAGGAGCAGGTAACCGGGCATGAACGTAACGTTGCGACGGCCATAAGGCGGCCGGGCAGTGATCTGCCCACCGCCGGTCAGTTTCTTGACCTGTGCTACATTCAGTCGAGCGCTTTCTTCCGATTCACTAACCCAACACAATCTCAGACCCCGCAGACTCATCAAATCGGCATTAGGGGCTCCCGATGACCGGGCCACCTGGGATGCCACAACAATGCTTTCTGCCACCGAGCTGGCAATATTGTTTCCCAGGACCCCACCCAGGGTTTCCAGTAAGGTATCTTTCCCGTTGCGCCCGCCGCCCCAAAAAATCGGAAAAACATGGTCGTCGGTCAATCCGGTAATCCCATAACCGAATAGCCGTTGTATGTAAGCGCACAGGTCGGTATTGTTGCTGAAAATCTCCATCAGGAATTGCTTGAACCGGGGGCAATCGGCGTCCGGTTGATACGCGGTAGGAGCCACGCTGCGGATATAGTCCTTCGGCTCGCCCGCTCTGAACTGGCCGGTATGCAGATCGATGACACCGTTCTTCACGCCCAGCAGCCAGGGATTGCTGTCCCATTCATTGCCGGTAATTCCAATGCCCGGTTGCCGGCCGGCAAGTTCCAGGACATTGGAAATCCGGTTACGGTTGCACAGGCGGGTAGCATTCTTGTTCAATTCGTCAGCTTTCTTCATATCTGCCTGTCTCATGGACTCTCCTGAGGCATGAACGTATTGTTCAAATACGCCTGAAGTAATCAGCCCGGTGATCCGCCCGGTCTGATCTTCGTTCCAGTTTTGACCATCCCACAAAAACCAGCTACCTTCGGCATGATCAAAAGCAATTCTGTCCTGGAAGATCCGGGCCAGGATCTCCGCGTCTCCAGTCTCGCCCCGCTTCAACGCATTGATCAGCAGATCGGCATCCAACCACTCCTTCTTTTCCTCCTGCGGTTTTTCAGAAGATTGAGATTCTTGGGAAGAGACCGGCTTAGGCTGAGATACCTCCAGCTCTTTGATGACCCTGGGCGTGGCGCTCCCGGCCTCGATCCCGCTGGCAATCGTGTTGAGCGACTCTCGCTCCGTCAGGCCAATGGCGACCGCTACCTGTAAAAGATTGGCTTCGACTCGCCCCTGATCCAGCCACCCGGCCGCAACGATCTGCCCCAAAGCGGCCGCCGACTTGAACAATTGCCGATTACGTCCCCCCGGCGCAGTGCCGGCCAGCAAATTCAATTCATTGACCAATGCCGTTTCCGCATAGGAAGCCGTTCTCCCGATCGCCGGCGCCGGCTGCGTCACAGGCACTTTGATCGGCTGAGGCTCCCGCTCCATGATAAGCGGGAGCAGTTCAGCCGGCACTGGGCCCGGTTTGCGGTTCCAGCGATTCATCGGCAGGTATTCATTGCCGTTGGGATGGATCGACGGCGGCAGGACAATGTATCCACTGCTGGCCTTGATTTCGATCCCCGGCCCTAACTGGTCGGTGGTGTTGGGAATTACAATTCCTTCCGGCGCTGTAAAGATCAGATGCAAGCCATAACCGCCCGTGATAGACTTCAAAGCCCAATCATCCGAAAAACCGTACTCCGCTTTGAGCTCTTCCCAGGCAGCGATCCCGTCCCGCCCCTCTTTGTGGTCGAGATCGATCAACACCAGATGAGAAGCATGGGCCGCCAAACCGATATTAGCCTTGGGATTCTCAGTCCACCAACGTCGAATCACCTCCGCATCGGTCGTGGCATCCTTGAACCCATGCGTGCCCTTCAATGGTTGCTTGCCAACCAAAGGAAAAACCGCCCAGCCCCAATCAGCATAATGGAGAGCGTTGGAAAGCAAGTCGGTGTAGTCCATGTTCAGTTTCCCCCTTTGCTTATTTCTTGACGCAAGAAATAAGGGCTTATTTCTTGCGTCAAGAAATTAGAACGTTAGATTGTCTAAAGCGTCGTCCAGGTCGTCATCGTCTGGGAGATCGGCGACCTGTGGTACAATTAATCGTCCAGACCTCATCGTAGCCTTTATCGTGTTGGCTCGCTGTCGGGCTGGAACCTTAGCCAGGGCGGCGATCAGGTCGTCGTCCTGGCCCGGATAAAGCAACAGCTTCAAATTGATAACGACGGGTTGCCGTTCTGCCGGCGGCCGGCCGGCTCCAGGTGCCCGATGTTTCTTAACCATGGCCGTTCCCCTTTCGAAATCCAGTCCTCGATGACCAACAACGTCAGCAACGCGACTTTGAAAACCACCCAGGTGCATAGAGAAGCCACCATCGCTACTTCCAGAATGAACAGTCGCCAGCGCTTCATGGCTACTTCCTCAGCCCGAACTTGAACAGGCCCCGCGCCGTGGCCAGGACCGGCAGATCCGGGAACCAGGCACGGCCCTGGAATTTTCGGGTGAACATATCTTGCAAGAGCAAGGCCCCGCCGCCGACCACAATCACGGCCGCGAACCGCTGCCAGGCGTTGCCCCACCGCTTGTTGATGGTGTCCGACACTTCGCTGGACCAGATCGGCAGGGCCTTGTTGATTCCCTCCAGCGTGCCGGCGCGGAGCTGGGCGTCCATCTCGCCCCGGCTGTATAAGTCGTTGGGATTGAGGATCTCCAGCAGCCGGCGCACCCCCATCGATCGCCCGGCCGTGAACCGCTGTTGGATCTGCATATTGTGGACCGCCAGCATTTCGATGGTGTTCATACCCACCGAAAGGATGCCGATCTCCTTGCCGGCCAGCACTTTGCGCTCCGGGATGTACCGGCCGGCGTCGTCCAGCAACCAATCCATCATCGCGCCGATCGGCTGCGAGGTGACCTTCACCTTATCGATGTTCACCACGCTGGGCCGCCCGTTGGCCGTCCAGGCATGTTTTCCACTGAGCCAGTCCTTGACGGCCTGTACATTGACGGCCGCTTCGTCGCCGGTCAGGGTCTCCAACGGCAGGCCGACGATCACATTGAACTTCTCGTCCAGGCCGACGACGACTTTATCCAGGGCGGCGCAAAGCAGGCCCTCCATTTCGGGCGCACCGGTGAAGCGGTCGTGATCCAGGTTCTCCACCGGCCGGCCCCATTCGTGGGCCGTCGTACCGACCAGGAAGCTGCCTTTATCGCTGACCAGATGGACGGGCCGCTCGGAAGTGGTCAGGCCGGCCAGGGACGAGACGGCGGCCGCGCCGTCGATCGCAATAATGGACGGCAGCTCTACAAAGCCGAAATCGCCGTACAGTTTAATGGCGCCGGCGCCGGGATCGATGGCTAATAACATGGTAGTCATGGGTTTTTCTCCTTATCGCATTTCCAGAAGTTGCTTTTCGTAGATAGCCGGCAGAATCTGCCGCCCCAGCTCCAATCGTTGTCGCCGTTCAACGGCATGGATGACGCCCACCTGCTGAGCAAAGGCCAGCCCCATCCGATAGCCTGTGTACAAAAGCCGCGGCTGATAAGAAAGGTCCAGCCCCGCTTCCCGCTGTCCCAGGTCGATAGAATGCAAAAGGCTTTCTTCGGACTGAAAACCCTGAGCCTTGATCCAGTCGGCATACCCGGCCATCGCCCCAGGATAAAAAGCATCCGCACCCCTCCCCGCCCGGTCAATCGCCTCGACCATCGGCAACGTGAAATCTTCCGGCGTCAAAGGCACAAAAAAGAAATGTCGCCGCGCTTCCTTGGGCGGCAAGAGCCGGGCCACGCCGATCGAAGCGAAGTCGGTCAACACCCGCTGATAACGGGCCAACACTGGAGACTGCCGGGGTTGAGCATAGTCGTCAATCCAGACCAATTGCCCCGGCATCCGACGAACTACCACATCCATCCAATACACCGACTCATACCAACTGACATGCGGCGTCATCCCCACCAACTCCCCAAAGTGAGACGCCGTCAACCGCGCCAGCGTGGTCTTCATGGCCCGCTTCTGGCCGTAAAGCAACAACGTAAAGGCCGGTTGAACGATCGGCGCTAACGGCGCCAGGTAAGCCATCGACCACAAGGGCACCATGATCTCCGGTTTAGCCAGGTCCAGGAAACGCAAACTGGCAGCGGTGGCTTCGACAATCTGTTCACGGGAAAGAGCCGGCACTAAATTGGATGTAGTCATGTTTTCTTCTCCTTACTTCAAGATGTTTGATAACCGATAAATTATCCCGTCCGCCGATCAGGACGATCCCGGCGGCCCCACCTTCATCAAGCAATTCACCGGCACCCGGTGACACTTCCAGCGGTAATCGAGGACATAGGCCAGGGTTCCATCCGGCGAAAAGGACTGAATGATGCCGGCTTCCTCATCGCTACCCCCACCCCAGTACACCCCATCGTCGATTTGAAACTCCCCTGATTCAACCGGGCCAGCGGTTTCCGGGAGCGCAGCTCCTGGATTGTTGGCCAAGCGCAGGCCAACTTCAGCCACCACCAACCCCAAAAAGGCACCCAAAGCCGCCCAGAGAAACTCCACCCGCACCAGACCCAGGAGCAAGAGCCCCATCACCACCAGACATTTCACCACGAAAAACCCAGAACGAACCCCTGCAATCAGCCGTTGCTTATCCTCGTCCATCGTTGGCCCCTCCCAAAGTTTCACTCTGCACCCGATACTGCCGTTCCCCGGCGGCCAGCAACGCTTTCCAGCCGGCGATCTGCTGCTGTTGGAACTCCGCGTGACTCAGCAACCCCAACGATTCCGCAAAGGCCAGCCCCAAGGAAAAACCCACGCCCAACGCTCCCAGATGGTGCAGTTCCGGCAAGGCCATCACGGCGCCCGCCTCATCGGCCAAATCCACCACCCACCAACGCAGATTGTCCAACATGCTGGGCTCTTGAGCATGAATCCAGTTCACATAGCCGGCCATCGCCTGAGAATACAACGGCGCGTCTTCGACCACGGCTTGGTTGACCGCCGCCCGCACCCGCATGGTGATATCCTTATGCTGCACCGGAACATCGAACAGGTGCGGCAGGATCACCGTATTGATCGAGTAGACATCCGACGTACACAACGCATAGACCCGGGGCGCATCGGAACCCCCGACGCCGGCGCACCAGCTCTTCACCATGTGCGTGACCTTGCTCTGAAAGTAGGCATCGCCTTCATAGTGCCTGCTGTAGTCGTCCACCCAGAGCACACAGTGCTCCGCCTCAATGGCCTTGGTTTCCAACGACAGCGCTGAGTCGGTCCAGGTCGCCGGCGGCGTGTTGTACCGGAACCGCCCGAAGTGAGAGAGCAACAGAGCGGAGAGCGGCGCTTTGTAGGTCCGGCTCGGCCCATGCAGCCACACCAGAAAAGTCGGCGCAATCAGGTCGGCCAGCGGCGCGAGATAGGCCAGCGCCCACAAAGGCGTCACGATCTCCGGCCGGGCCAGCGTCAAAAACCGCAGACTCGCCTGCATCGCCTCCGGCAGATCCGGCTGCGTTTCCGGTAATTCATAAATCCCGAAGTCTTCTATAAGCTGTGCCATCCGCCTGCCTCCTTTACCCGGCAGTTCCCAACGCCGCTGGCGGCTCCAGCCGCTTCAAATAGATCACCGGAACCTGCAAAGATCGGCCCCGCCAGTCCCGTACAAAAGCCGTCATTCCGCTGATCGAAAAAGCCACGATGATCCCGCATTCCTCGTCCCCCCACATCACCCGATCGTTGATCTGCAATGCCTTTTCCGCCGGCTGATCCATAGTCCCTTCCTCCTGGATTGCCTTAGCAGTTGTCATAGCTCAGGTAGTACAGATCAATGAGGGCTTCCGAATGCCGGTTGACCCGCGTCTGCCAATCCGCGAACAACCAGGCCGACCGCGCTTCCCGCCGGGCCGCTTCGGCTTTGATCGCCCGCCGATTACAGCCCCCATGCGTGATCGAATAATCCCCCCGGCCGGAATGGTGCTCCGTATCCCGCCCCCGCCGGGGATTCCACACCAAAGAAATAACCTCGTCCATACCCTTGCCCCTTTCCTAAAACAGCTTCATCTGCTGCACTTCTTCAGCCAGGTGGATCTTCTCCACCCGGATCCCGTTTTGCCGGGCATATTCTTCCACCCAGGACTCGGCCAGCTCGCGGGTGTTCTCAATGGCCTGTTTCCGTCCGGCGCCGTGGTTCCTGCCATGACAGACACAGGTACACTTGTCGTCCTGGGCGTCGTAGCATTTGACGTCACAGCGTTGCACGCACTTGCCCTCAGCGTTGAACACGGCGATTAAGGTAGTCATCTGGCCCTCATCCTCCCCCTGACCCCCTCCTTCCCCCAATGAACAAATTGGATAAGCGTCTGGTTCCCGATCGGCGACTGCTCTGTGGGGGAAGGAGGGGAAACTTGCAGCGGCGTTTGTCGACCGGCTCCCCCTGCCTCTCCCATCTGCGTCTTTGGGAGAGGCAGGGGGGCGGGGGGATGGTGAGGGCCTGCACCGGCATTCATTCCTCACTCCCCTGTTGTCTGGCTTTCTCTTCCAGATACTTGGACACGGCCCGATCTAACTCATCCTTTCCGATATCACTGCTGAAATACCATTCCATCGCGTGCCAGACCGCCGCCAATCCTTTCAAGCCGATCAAACTGCGTTCCAGATCCCAGATCGCCTGAGAGAGGCGCTTCGCCTCCGCCATGACCGCCCGGGTATCCTCGGCCGCTTCGAGGAAGCCTTCTTCTTCCAGGCAATCCGCCATGCCCCCGATGTCGTCGGCCCGGCGCAGTAATTCGCCTTCCCGATCGGGGGCGTAACACAGATAAGAGAAACTTCCGCCGCTCATTCCGGGCTCCTTTCGGTGGTGGTAGGTGGTGTGGGTGGTATACGGGAAGCCATACCACCACCGACCACCGCCCCAGGGTGGGGGAGGTACTGACAAAGGAACTTGCGACCGGTCAAAGAGAGCTTGTATCCGGCATTGGCTCCGCTGCCTTTCGGCAACAAAAGCCCCCCCGCGATCATCTCATCCTGCAAAACAGTGAACTGATCGGGGGAAAAGACCTTATGCGGGGCCGTAGTCCATTCCCGCCGGGAAAACGGTCGCCGCTCCATGAGCAGCCCCCAGGCCAGGGCGCGCAGTTGATCTTCATCCGCCGTGATATCGTCATAGGTGATCCGCTCGACGTTTCCTTGAGCATCCTTGTGCAGGGTCTCCACCGTCACGCGCTGGGGCTCTGCTTTGCCGATCTTCCCATCGCCGTCGAGGTCGGTATTGGTCCACCGCTCGACCTTGCGCAGGAGATCCACGAGATCGACCAGCCGCCAGGCCCAGACGGCGGCCGTGGCCACGACAGCGGAGACGGCCGGCACCGTCCAGGGCCAGGACCAGGCCAGGGTGGGAATGGCGACCAGTACACCGGCCATCGCACCGCTGGCGAGGGATTGATACAACGGAACGATCACATCGCCGGCGACGGTGGGCGTGCGGGCCGGCTGCTGGAAGTAGGCTTCGGTCCACTGCTCGGGGATCATTGCGCCGGCGACGGCCCCCACTCCGGGAACTGGACGATAAGCGGTGCGCTGATCGATACCGTCCGGCCGGCGGTGCATGGCAGGTCGCGGTATACCAAGGGCCTGGGCCAACAGGTCCATCTTCTTAGGATCGGCGCCGTTCAGCAGGGTCTCTTCAGGGATGACACGCACAGGACCGCCGCAGTGAGGGCAGGCAAAGGTGTTATCGTTTTCCATTTTTCACCTTCCGCTGGTACGCTTCCAGGATCTTGATGATGAGGGACCAGAGCACAGTCATGGTGATTACGGTCGCGGCAATGGCAATCAGACTGTCGTGAGTGACCCACCGCCAGAACATGAACAGCCCAAAGTGCAACGCCACAATCCAGGCCAGCACGTTTGCCACGAAGACGTAGGTTTCAAGCTCGTCCATACTTCATCCCTTCCAGGCAGGAGTCGCAGATCCCCGACTTGGAAATCTCGAAGGCTTCTTCCCCGTCGTGGAACTCGTAGCACTCCGGGCAGATCCCGTGCTGGCGGGCGTGCCACTCGCAGTAATGAGCCGTCGTCCCATCGAGGCGTCGGCAGGGGAAACCGACGTAGAAGCAAAAGGGTTCGTCACACACGGGGATAGCTTCATGGGGCTGAGTTACAACCCGGTACTGATCGTCAGGACCGACCTGCCGGGTCAGCAAACGCCAGGCTGTCCGCAGATGGCCGGGCCAGTCGCCGAAACGCAGTGCATCACAAAGCAAATCTAACATGGTAACCCCCTGGAGGCACGGCAATAAAAAATGAAAGTTGATACAAAAGGACATTCAGCATGGTATAATAAGGAATGCTGAAGCCGACCCGCTTTAGTGGCGCGCCTGACCTGCTAGACTCAGGTCAGGCGCAAATTATTTGTCAGTCTGATTCGTAGGTTGGGCATTGGGAACCTGCGCGGGGTTGTTATAACGATCGCGGAGCATTGATCGCACAATAGACGAAACCGTGTCACCGTTTTGATCTGCTTCTTGCTGTAATCGTTGGTAGATTTCGGGCTTGACAAAGACCTGAAGCAAAGATCGGGGGCTACGACCACTCTTCGTTGTCTTTTTCTGGTCATTCATGGCACCCTCCTGGATAATTTTGAGAATGAACATATATTACACCCATTCCGCTAACATGTCAACACTTTGGACGAAAAGACAATAAAAAAACAAGCCTTAGTTTAAGGCTTGTTTTTCTTTGCTCTTAACATACCAACTTAAATCATTTATCTTCTTGATGCCATAACCGGGATGCCCGTTTCAGTATCCACGCTGCTTCACGAGGAGAGCGATATTTCAATATTTCATTATAAATCTTTGCAGCCCTTGCCACGGACCATTCATCGGATGTTACATACTTTTCCTGTTTTTCAATAACAGTTACGATTCCCTTTTGAGCCCACTTTGATAAAGTTGAGGTATTCACCCCATATTTTTCTGCCGCCTCAGAAAGCCTTATCGATCGACCAACCAGCTCTGGATCTGCAACTGGATTGAAATCAATTAAATATACATCATCGTATTCTGGGGCCGGTTGATCGATCACTTCGTTAACGATAGAAAAGGCTTTTCTAGGGCTACAATTACATTTAAATTTAACATAATTGAATAAGCCCGCTACCACAGCCAGGGAAGATTCTTCAATAACGGTATGACGAGGGCCCCGAACAACCGAGGTAACCAACTCACGATCAACCCAATGAGAAAGTGTCGCCGTAGAAACATTGTATCTTTCGGCGGCATCCTTCATTCGGATTAGCTTTCCTTTTGCACCTTCGGCAGGAGTAAAAGCATAACTGTGGATGTAACAACCATCGCCGGGGCGTTGTCGCAAATCCACGGTGAGCAACCCGCCATCCATGTAAACAAACCCGTCATTGGTACATTCTACAGCCATGAGGATACTCCGGGGGAACTGCGGACTTTACGTAAACTTGTTTCACGTTTCATTTTTGATCCGCTTCTTGGGGATAACTAAAAACAAAAAACTGGTCTTAATGCTGCTGGAAGCTCTTTGAAGAGCTGCCCCGTGTAAGAGAGGCGCTCTAACCGACTGAGCTAACCGCCCATTTCCAGGGACAATGCCGATTGTATCATTATTCAGGTATTAAGCAAGTCAAAATCGGGCCAGAAAAAGTCCGGAAGTTTTGCCGCGGTCTCGATTTTTATGTTTCTAATCATGGTGTATTCTCTGTTCAGCCCCTTTCAGGTCACGTTCTATATCCGACGCCAAATCGTGATCGAATTCTTCCGGTGAAAGATAATCGATTCTCCTGCCCCTCCAAAAATTGAGGCGGTATAAGATTTCGGAAAACAGGAAAACGATAAAAAAGCAAAAAAATGAAATCACCGATAAAAAGTCCATGAATAGAAAAGCTTTACGAAAAACAAAATCGGCATCAAATGCAGGACCAGCTATCCATGCAAGAAAAAACATGCCATTAAATACTACCCAAGAAAGTCCTCCCAATCCTCCAAAGATAGGAAATAAGAGTTCATTATCACGAAGATAGGGATAAAACTTAAAAATTCTTCCACACAATACAAGTACCATCATCACTAAACCCGTGGCCTGCCAGGGGTATTTAAAATCATGCCAGAAAAATCCCCAAAAATTATCTCCGTAAAAGGGATCCAGCATTAAGATTTTCAACCATAGCGTCAAAACCCAGACCAATAAAATGCCCAACAGAAAAAAGTGGATTTTCTTCATTTTTTCATTATCCTGTATAGTACCCCCTCACTGAAAACGCAGGAATTATCCCCGGAAAGCCCCATCAGGCAACTTAAAACGCGATACCGGTTCGACTTCAGCCTTTTAACGTCCCGCACAGGGCATTTTCCCTATAAGAACCGCCGCACTGGATGGGAAAAGAGAGCTTTTGTCGTAAAATTTTTCATGCGTGTTATTATAATAGCGGTCTGTGCAGGGCTGGTTCCCGCAACTAAGCCCGGCGTCATAGCGTCGTAACGAACCGACCGGCGGCATAGCTACCCCCGATCCTAACGTGAAAACGAGTGATGGCGAAGCTCCGGCCGACCCATCGCTGCGTCCGGTGAGCGATGAGCACAGCAAACGACAAA
>CAZCTC010000066.1:0-42656 GCA_964501335.1 uncultured Anaerolineales bacterium
TTTTTTGTTTATGTTTTGGTGCGCCTCAGAAGGCGCACCAAAACATGGCCTTTTTTCAGAATTGCGCTGGCGACGCCCTCTTACTCCCCCTCTCCCGCGCGCGGGAGAGGGGGCTGGGGGGTGAGGGCCTGCGCACGAAAACATGGCCCTTTCCCAGAGCCGTCCCGGCGACACAATCTTCCCCCTCCTTCCCCCATAGAGCAACCATCGTTCGGAAACCAGATCCCCGTTCCCGCATGTTCGTTGGGGTGCTTCGCGAGGAGGGGGCCAGGGGGAGGATGAGGGCCAACAGAACTCCCAACGGCGACACGCTCTGAGCCCCTCCATCGCCTCGCCCAATCATCAGGTTTTACGTCTCACGTTTCCCCCAACCCAAAAGGGGGTTTTGCAGGCAGCTCTCTGCCCGCAAAACCCCCTTCTCAAAAGAGCAATTTGCGGTCTACTTGCTACTTCTCCTGCAACGCCATAAAGATCTTCTCCGCCGAGAGCGGCAGATTCGTGATCCGCACGCCCAGCGCCCGGTACAGCGCATTCGCCATCGCCGGCGCCGTCTGGACCATCACATGCTCGCCCACCCCTCGCGCGCCGAAGGGACCGTCTTCCAGCGCCGTCTCCACAATATCCCCATGGATCTCCTGCGGAATATCCACCGCCGTCATAATCTTGTAATCGACCAGACTGCCGTTCCGCAACCGGCCGCGACTGTCGAAGAACATCCCCTCGAAAGCCGCGCTCATCCCATGCACCGCCCCGCCTTCGATCTGCGTCAACACCAGATCCGGATTGATCGCCTTGCCCACATCGTACGCGCTGGCAATCTTCAACACCTCTACCTCGCCGGTCTCCGGATCGACCTCCAGATCGACCGCCTGGGCGCCCACGGTATAATGCACCACCGCTCGCGTCCCCTGCCCGGTCTCCGCATCCAGCCCGCTCACATAGGTCGGCATAAACTTGCCCGAGCCCACGATCGGGCCGCCCTGCCAGCCCTCGAAATTATCGTTCGGCAGACCGTAGATCACCATCTTCTTCAACGGCTGCTCCCGCTCCGAACGGTAAGAAATCACCACCCCGTTCTTGATGTCCAGATCTTCCGGCGATTCGTTCCAGTATTTGGCCACGATCTCCAGGATCTGCCCGCGGGCATGCTCCGCCGCCGCCTTGACCGCATTGCCCATCGACCAGGTCAGCCGGCTCGCCACCGTCTGCCACTCATACGGGCTGTACTTGGTATCCACCGGATTCGCCGAAACGCGCACCCATTCATAGGGCACCCCCAGCACCTGCGCCGCAATCTGCGCCGAGATCGTAAACGCCCCCTGGCCGATCTCCTGCCCCGAGACATAGACATTCACGGTGGCATCTTCGTTGAAGCGCACGATCGCCGAGCTGCCCGGATTCGGGGGCATCGCCGGCGCCTTCCACATGATCGCCAGCCCCTTGCCCCGCTTGCGCCCCGGCACCGTCGGCGGATCGTCGTGCCCCCACCCGATCGCCTTGGCCGCTTTGTCGATGCACTGCACCAGATCGATCGACGGCATCTCCATCCCGGTCAGGATATGATCGCCCGTCTGCACACAGTTCACCCGCCGGAACTCCACGGCATCCATCCCCATCTTCTCGGCCAACCGATCCATCATCTGCTCCAGCCCCCAGTGAATCTCGGGCATGCCGAAGCCACGCATGGCGCTGCCGATGGGCTGATTGGTATAAACGCAGTAGGAATCGCCCTTCACATTAGGTACATCGTAAGGCCCGGTACAGGAATAGCCTGCCGCCCGGGAAATATTCACACCGTAATCGTTGTAAGCGCCGCCGCCGAAGTAATAGGCCACTTCCATCCCCAGCAGCCGCCCATCGGCATCACAGCCGATTTTATAGCGCCCCAACAGGCTCTGCCGCACATTCGTCCCACAGAATTCCTCTTCGCGCGACATCCGCACCTTCACAGGATGTCCCATGACAGCCTGCGACATCAGGACCACATTGGCTTCCATCGAAATCCCGGCCTTGCCGCCGAAGCCGCCGCCGACGTAAGGCGAAATGACCCGCAGATTGCCGTGCGGGATATTCAAAGCCTGCGCCACCAGATCGCGCTGGGCAAACGGCGACTGCGAAGCCGACCAGAGCGTCACCTGCCCCGACGGCTCCCACTTCGCCACCGCCACATGGGTCTCGATCGGCACATGCTGGATCTGCGGCAGCTTGAACTCACCTTCGACGACCGCTTTACACTGCGGCCACGCCGCCTCGACATCGCCCTTGCGCAGCTTGAAATGCTCGGAGATGTTGGTCCCCGGCTCCGGGAAGATGAAATTGACGACCTCATATTTCCCCAGATCGGGATGCAGCAGCGGCGCGCCCGGCTGAGCCCCTTCCCAGGGATCGAAGATCGCCGGCAGCTCCTCATAGACCACCTCGACCAGCCCCGCGGCCTTCTCGGCGATCTCTTCACTCACCGCCACCACCCCGGCCACCGCCTCGCCCACAAAGCGCACCCGATCGTGAGCGTAGATATAGCGGTCTTTCAGATACAATCCCAGCATCATGGGATTTTCCTGCCCGGTCACCACCGCCTTCACCCCCGGCAAGGCCAGCGCCTTGCTGGTATCGATCGATTTGATCAACGCATGCGCATAGGGACTGCGCACGATCTTTCCATAATAAAGCCCCGGCCCGAACGCCATATCATCGACATAGGCCGCCGCCCCGGTGACTTTCTCGTAAGCATCTACCCGCGGCACACTCTTGCCGACCGGATCACTGGTATATTGCGCCATCTTTTATTCCTCGCTGGATCTTCTCACGGCTAAGCCGGATTGGAGTCGGCTACATCCCGGATTGCCCGGATGATCCGCACATATCCCGTGCAGCGGCACAGATTCCCCACCAACGCTTCGCGGATTTCCGACTCGTCGGGATGCGGGTTGCGCGCCAGCAGCGCCTTCCCCGACATCAACATCCCGGGCGTGCAGAAACCGCATTGCACCGCACTGTGCGCGATAAAGGCCTTCTGCAGCGGATGCAGTTCGCCCTCCTTGACCATGCCCTCGACCGTCTCAATCGCATGGCCGTCGGCCTCGACCGCCAGCACCAGACAGGAATTCACCGGCTCGCCGTCCAGCAACACCGTACAGGCGCCGCATTCGCCGTTCTCACAGCCGACCTTCGTCCCGGTCAGGCCGACCGTCTCCCGCAGCACCTTCGCCAGCGTGTTGTGCGAATGCACTGCCAGGGTATGTTCTTCCCCATTGATCGTCAAACTAATTTCGTGGATCATGCCGTCCCTCCGCTCAGGCCGCCGCCATGCGGGCCACCGTATCCTCAATGGCGCGCCGCGTAATATTGATCACCATCGCCCGCCGGTAAGCCGCGCTGGCGCGAATATCGTCGATCGGTTTGCAGCAATCAAAAGCCCCCTGGGCTGCCGCCGCAATCGCCGCCGCATCATAGCCGGCCGTGAGCGCCGCTTCGGCACGCTCCGCCCGGATCGGCGTCGGAGCGACTGCGCCCAACGCCACCTTCCACGAATAACCGCCCTTTATAGGATAAGCCACGGCGGCCACCCCGACGATCGCCAGATCGCCGCGCTTGCGTCGGCTCAGCTTCAGATAAGTTCCCACAGTCCCTTCCGGCACCGGGGGCAGCAGCACTCCCGTCACCAGCTCACCCCGTTCCAGCACGGTCTTCCGTGGCCCCTTGAAGAAGGAAACCGCCGGCACATACCGCGAGGCCGTCGGCCCGCAGATCACCACCTGAGCATCCAGCGCCAGCAAAGCCGGCGGCGTATCCGCACCCGGCGAAGCCGTGCAGAGATTTCCGCCCAGCGTGGCCCGATTGCGCACCTGCTCATTGCCCATCACCGCCGCGCTCTCGGCCAGCACACTCCAGCCGCCCTTCAACAGCGGAGAGCGGAACAGTTCATTCATCCGCACCGCCGCCCCGATCAGCAACCCTTCGGGCGTCTCGCGGATCTCCCGCATCCCCGGCAGCTCTTTCACATCCACCACCGCATCGGCCTTCCACAGCCCGTCGCGGCAGGCCGGGATAAAATCCGTCGCCCCGGCCAATGGATAAACCACCTTGTCCGGCAAGGTTAGATACCGGAACGCTTCCTCAAACGTCGTTGGCTTATAATAATCGAAAGGTTGCATCCTCTAGATCTCCTGAAATATAGACCGTTTTTGATTCATTTTTCGCGCGCCCTCCAGGGCGCGCGAAAAATGGCACTGAATGATTTAATCCAACCCGGTCCGTTGGACCACGCCGAACTTCTCCGGCGGCAACAACACAAAGACCAGATTCAACAAAATCCCCACGAGCGCCGCAAAGACGATCGCCGGAATCCCCTGCGGGAAAAGCGTCGGGATAATGAAGGGGAACGTTCCATTCGGCAGTCCCATATTCCCCCCGATCCCCAGAACCAGGATAATGGCGCCGACCGCCAGATTTCGCGGATCGAAGAGGTTGACCTTCTCACTCTGGATCAAGGCCACACCCTGCTTCCCGATCACCCCGAAAAGATAGATCGCCAACCCGCCGGTGACGGCCGTAGGAATCGTGCCGACCAAAGCGGACAACTTACCGATAAAGCCCAGCACCACCGCAATAATGCCGGCCGTCCCCAGCACCCACACCGAGTAGTTCCGGGTGATCGCCATCAACGAGTTATTCTCGCCGTAATTGGTTCCGGCGCAGCCGCCCAACAACCCCTGGATAAAATCGTCGCAGCCGTCGGCAATCAGGTTCAGACCGATCAAATCCTTGATCGATTTGGGTTCCCGTTTCATATCCTTGGCCAGTTGATCGATATAAAGGCTCATCTGATAGAGATGGGCCGTCGATTCAGGAATCGTGGCAATCGCGATCAATCCCACCGACAACATAATCGAGAACGCATCCGGATGGAAGAAATTAGGGACCGTCCATCGCGGCACCTGCACCCATTGCGCATCGGCCACAGCGGTAAAGCCCACCAGAGGGGTCTCCCCGGAAAGATGCGCCGCATCGAAAATCAACGCGGTGGCATAACCGGCCAGCGCCCCCAACAAAATGGGCAACATCCCTAACAAGCCCTTACCCTGCAAATAAACTGAAAAAACCACCGTGAAGAAGAGCGTGATAAAGGCCACGGCCCAGTTGGCGCCGGCCATATTCAAGGCCGCACCGGCCAGCGAAATCCCGATGACGATGGCCACGCTGCCGGTGATGATCGGAGGCAACACCTTATCCAGTGACTTCTTTCCCACCCAGGTGATCAAAAAACCGGCCAGAACTTCAATCAACGCCGTCCCGATAATTCCTACCTGAGCCAGAGCAACCCCGTTGCCGCAATACTTCACAGCAGGGTCATTAAAACAGGCATTATCGTAAGTGTTCATAATGATACTTACGACCGCAATATAACTGAAACTGGAACCATAATAAAGTGGAATACGCCCCTTTGAAACCAACAACGCAATGATCGTCCCAATCCCCGAAGCCAGCAGCGTCATTCCGATATCGAACTTGGTCAGGATAGCCACCAACACCGTGGCCGGGAACATCGTCAGCACCTGCTGGAATCCCAGGCTGAGCATGGCCGCGAACGGCGGCATATCGTCCGGCAAATACCCCAACACCTTCGTCCCGACAGTCGGTTTAGGGAAATTCAACCCCATCTCCAGCCTCCTTAAAAAGCTCCATGAAAGGGATAATGGTCTATTTTCGCGCTTTCAAGGAATTTAAAATTTAATTCGGCAACAACAAAATAACTGCCCATGACGGGCGCCCACGTAGGGGCGCCCCTACGTGGGCGCCCGTCATGGGCACAATCTGCTGCCGATCTAATCTTTTAAACCCCTCTCAAAAAGCAAAAATAGCAAAAACATCAGACCGCGCCCTCCTTCTGCAACTTCTTCACATCCTCCGCCGAATACCCCAATAGATCGATAAGCACCTCCTCAGTGTGTTGTCCTAGCAACGGAGGCGCCAACCGCACCTCCGCAGGGGTTAAAGAAAACTTGTACGGGAAGCCGGCCACCTTGACCTCGCCCGCCGTCGGATGCGGCACGGTCAGAATCATCTCCCGCGCCTCCGCCTGCGGATGATTGAAAACCTCCGGCACCGTATTGATCGGTCCGCAGGGCAATCCCGCCGCCTGCAACAACTCGATCCACTCCCCGGCCTCCTTCACCTCAAAGGCCGCATTGAGGATCTCCCGCAGCTCCGCCCGATTGGCCACCCGCTTCCCATTGTCGGCAAACCGCGGATCGTCTTTCAGCTCCGGCCGGCCCACCGCATCGCAGACAATCCCCCACTGCTTCTGATTGGCCGCCGCCACAATAAACCAGCGGTCGCGCGCCTTGAAAGCCTCGTAGGGCGTGATGCTGGGATGGGTATTGCCGTAACGCCGGGGCGCCTCGCCGGTCAACAGATAGCTGGAGCCCATATTGGTCAACAGCGCCGTGATGGTATCCAGCAGGGAAGTATCCACCCACTGCCCCTCGCCGGTGCGATCCCGCACCCGCAATGCCGCCATGATCGCCGTCGCCGCAAACATCCCCGTGGTGATGTCGATGATCGGAATGCCGCCTACCCGGTAAGGCTCGCCGTTCTCCGGCCCCGTCATACTCATCAACCCGCCCTCGGCCTGCAACACGAAATCATAGCCCGGCCGCTCCGCATAGGGCCCCGTCCGTCCATAACCGCTCACCGAACAATAGACCAACCGCGGATTGAGCGCATGCAACTGCTCATAGCCCAGTCCCATCCGGTCCAGCGTCCCTGTGACGTAATTCTCCACGAAGACATCCGCCTCAGCCGCCAACCGTTGCACAATCGCCGCGCCTTCGGGATGCTTCAAATTGACGGTGATACTGCGCTTGTTGCGATTCGCGGAAATATAATAGGTCGACTCCCCGGGATAGAGCCCCCCTTCCGCCTCGCCCACAAAGGGTGGCCCCCAACCACGGCTGTCGTCGCCCCGGCCCGGCTGCTCCACTTTGATCACATCGGCACCCAGATCGCCCAGCATCATCGTACAATAGGGCCCGGCCATCGCCCGCGTCATATCGATCACGCGGATTCCTTCCAACGGTTGCGTCATCTCATCCCTCCATTGATCTGTTTTTCGCGGGCCTCAGAAGGCCCGCGAAAAACACTTTTTTAAACCCTCTGTGGCTTCTCTGCGCCTCTGCGTTAAGTCTGGATTCCCCTGGCCCGCAACAGGTGTCTTCCCGGTAAAAAGCGACGCGCTGGATAGGAAGAGATAATTTTTTTGTTTATGTTTTCGCGGGCTTCAGAAAGCCCGCGAAAACATGGGCTTTTTTCCCAGACTAACCGCACAGGTTGGAAAACATCCTTTGCGGGACGCAAGAATCCGGCTGTTTATCAGGCTCACCCGTCCCGCACATAAAGCCCTTTTGTTAAGAATCGCCACGCTGTGCGAAGCAGGAAGAGCTAATTTCTTGTGTGTTTTTCGCGGGCCTCAGAAGGCCCGCGAAAAACACCTTCTATTTTTTGTTCATTGTTTGGCGGCTTCAGAAAGCCGCCGAATAATAGGCTTTTCTTTGCTGTCTGCTGTCTACTTCCTACTGTCTACTCTTTGCCAAACCGCGGCTCGGGCGCCTGCAAGATCTTCTCATAGGCCGCCAGATTGCGGTCCTCCAAATGGTTGAAAATCATCGGCGTGCGCGCCCCATACGTCACATAACGCAGCGGCTCCGGATCCAATTCCGCCGCAATAATCTCCTCCGTGCCCCGCGCCAGCGCCAGCGTCTGCGCAATCGGACTGACGATCATGCTGTGGCCGAAATAATAGTTCTCTTTGGCATCCGGCCCGATCGCATTGCAGGCCGCCATATAGACATGGTTGTCGTACGCCCGGGCGCGATTGGTCAGTTCCCAGATCTCAAAGCTGCGCAGCAGCGCCGACGGCCGGACAATCACCTCAGCCCCCGCCAGCGCCTCACAGCGGAATAATTCCGGAAAATCGCCGTCGTAACAGATCGTCATCCCAATATTGGCCAGCGGCGTCTGCACCACCACCGGCGTCTGCCCCGGCGTCGACCAGCCCCCCCGCTCCCGGCGCTCCGTCGGAAAGAGGTGCGTCTTGCGATAAATGCCCCAGATCTCACCGTCGGGCGCGATCAGCGCCGCGCTGTTATAGACCACATCCGGCGCCGGCCCCCGCTCGTAAGTCGGAAAAACCACAAAGGTCCCCAATCCCTGCGCCGCCTTGATCACCGGAGCCAGCGACGGCCCGGGCAATGTATCCACCGCCTCCCAGAGCGCCTCCACCGGCACCCCCGGCGTGAACCCGGTCGTCACCGTCTCGGGCAATACCACCAGCTTCGCCCCATTTTCTTTGACCGCCCGCTCGATCCAGGCCGCCGCCTTCTCGATGTTTTCCCGCACGGCCATCGGCTTGACCGCAAACTGCGCACACGCCAGCGTAAATCGTTGCATGGTAACCCCTCTCATCCCCCCTTCCCCCTTCTCTCCCCAGAGGGAGAGAAGGGGGAGGTAACTAAACTTCTATTTTTCGTAGCCGCCTCAGAAGGCGGCTACGAAAAATAGATTATTTTCCAAAATTCACACCGTCCATCCAGTCTTCCGATCTTCCTACCGAATGCTCAGCTTATTCAATTTTTCCACATGGCTCGGATCATAGGCATCGCCGAACTTCGTCTTCGGCAACGCCGCCTTCTTCGCCATCAGTTCTTCATACTCGGCATCGTCCACCATCGCCACACAACGGCCGATACAGGATTCCCCATCGACAAAGCGCCAGGGGAAGAAACCGATCGTCGTCCGGCGGTTCAACAGCAGATCCAGCTCGCCGCCCAGACATTCCGCATGGATGATGTGGTGAGGGAACATCTCGATATGCATCAACTGATACTTATCGCCCGTGAACCGCTCCTCCAGCGTCGAGCCGTACATCTTCTGGAAGACCGCATCGGCCTCTTTGGCCTGCCGCGGCATCCACTGCCGGATGATCGTATTCATCGGATGATCCGCGCTGCCGCAGTCAACCCCGATCCACTTGATCTTCTTGGCCTTGGCCCATTCCGCAAACTCGCGATCGGGCCCGGTATGCTGCACCATATAGCGGATCTCATCCGCCGTCGGCATATCCCAACCGAAATGATGATAGCCGGTATGGATAATCAGAATATCGCCCTCGCGGACCTCGACCCGCTCTTCGATCATCTTCGAGGTGTAGATCTGATAGTCGCCCACCGCGTCGGAAAGATCGACCACCGCCGCCGGCCCGACCAGGAAATCGTTGAGTTCCAGCGCCGCAATATCCTTCCCGGCCGTGAAGAAATGGATCTCGCCGTCCAGATGGGTCCCCAGATGGTTGGAGTGGGTAATCAGCTGGCCGTTGGCACCGTTCGGAGCCAACCGCTTGAAATACTTGATCTGCAACGGTTCATAAGTCGGCCAGGGCGGCGTCGCCACACCCAACGGGATGGTCAAATCAATCAACTTCATAGCAAACCTCCTGATTTTTATTTATTTTTCTCCGCGCCCCTCCGGGGCGCGGAGAAAAATGGCTTTTTATTCACTTGCCAGGGCTTTGAATGCAGCCTCAAAACACTGCCGCGGGGCGCGGGAAAGCCCCGCCCCCACCATCCCGATGCCGGGATCTTTGTGCGCAATCCCCGTATTGATAAAAGGCAAAATCCCCGTCGCCATCACCTTCCGCACATCGACCCCCAACGGAGTCCCACGGAAATCCAGCGCCGGAATGGTAAAGGCCTCATGCTCGCCGGCCGTGATCTGATACATCTCCTGCGTCACCCCCAACGCCAGCGAGGCATCCCCGCCGACAAACCGCACAATCGCCGGCGCCGTCGCCATCGCAAAGCCGCCCAGCCCGCCCGTCTCCGTGATACTAGAATCGCCGATATCGGGATTGGCATCCTTTTCCGAGAAGCCCGGCAGCCAGAGGCCGGCCACGATCGGAGAGGGCGCCGTAAACCAGCGGTCGCCCAGTCCCGAAACCCGCACCCCAAATTCCGTCCCATTCCGCGCCATCACGGTAACCACCGAACAGCCTGGGATGCCCTCCGCCGGTTCCAGCATCGACTTGGCCGCCGGCATCGAAAGGTTCAGGAAGAAATGGTCGTTGCCGTCGATAAACTTCAGCACAGCCGCCGCCGTCGCCGCATCGGTCACCGAAAGCACCGCCGGCGCCAGAATCCGGAACAACAGCGACGTCCCCGCCCGGTTGCGATTGTGGACCTCATCGCCCATATGCAAGGCCTGCGCGATCAGGCTCCGCAGATCGATCGGCCCGGTTTGCACCAACGCCTTCGCCAACGTGGGATAGAGCGTCTTTTCCATCCACTTCAGCCGCGTGATCACCTCAGGGCCGTAAGCACCGTAGCGCAACACCTTGCCCAGCCCCTCATTCTGTGTCGCATGGGTGATATTGCCGAAGGTCTCATTGCGGATATTGAAAACCGGCATCGACGGCGAGACAACGCCCGCCATCGGCCCGACGGTATGATGGTGATGGCAGGGATCAAAGGTGATCTCCCCCGAAGCGGCCAGCGCTGCCGCCGCTTCCGGCGTCTCCGCCCATCCTTCGTAGAGGATGGCCCCCATCATCGCCCCGCGCATGGGGCCACACATCTTCTCCCAGGTCACCGGCGGCCCGGAATGCAGCAGCATCCGTTCGCCCATCCCCGGGATCTCATCCCGCGCAATCCCCATTCCCACCAGCAACGGCCGCCCCGTCCGGATGCGCGCGACCGCTTCCTTATTGATCTCATCGATCTCCAGCCCGTTACGGGTATAAGTCAACGCCGTATAGCCCTCCAGCGGCGGCCGCCAATCGACCGTCACCGCCTCAGCGCCTTGTTGGCGCAGGCTCGTACCGAATTCCCCTAATCCCACATTGATCGCCTTGACCGGCTTGCCGAATAATGCTTCAATCGCCATGCTCTGCTTCTCCTTATCGTCCCGACAGGATGTAACCCGCCAACCGGGCCGCCGCCGCATTGCTGGGCAACACCGTCACACCCGCCGCCCGCAACGTCTCTTCCTGCCGGCGCACATCCTGAGGATCGCCTTCCGTCCCGCACACCGAAGCCAGGAACACCACCTCCCGCCCGGCCGTCGCCAGCTCGGCCTGCGCCTCGCGGATCGCCGTCACCGCCGCCCCCGCCGGATCGGGATGGACCCCAAAGCCCAGCACCACATCCAGCAGAATCACGGCCGTCTCCGGATCGCGCGCCTCCTGCACAATCCGGCGATTGCGCAGCGTCGGATCGAGCATGGGATGCAGCCGACCCACCGTGAACTCGTCCTCGCCGAGATCCACGGCCGCATGGCCATGGCTGTGATTGGCATCCGCCAGCCGCATCGTCTTATCCACCGGTGCATTCGAAGCCACCGTTCCAATCAAATTCCGCAGGATCAACTGGGTCTCATAACAGAAAGTCCCACCGCTGAACAGCCCCCGGAAATACTTCTGCCCCTCACCCAGCCGGATCCACAGCTCCTCGGCCAGGGCATAAAGCTCCGCATCGCGCCGGTCCAGCTCTTCCAACGCCGACTCGACGCCCAGGCCCCGCGCCGCCGCCGCCGCCATAAAGGCCGCCTGTTCCAGATCCGCCGCCGCCACGGCCCCCGCCTCTTGAATAGTCTCAGGATCGCCGCCCAGGAAACAGACCACAGTCGGCTTGGAACTCTCCTTGAGTTGCGCCAGCACTTTGGCCGCTACCGTGGGTGCCGGCGGTTTGGAAACCAACAAAATCGTCCGGGTCGCCGGGTCGGCCTGCAACGCTTTCAACCCTTCCAGCATCATCACGCCGCCCACCGCCTCCGAAAGGTCGCGCCCCCCGGTGCCGATCGCCTGCGTGATGCCCACTCCCATCCGTCCCAGCGCACAGGTAACCGACTGCAACCCGGTCCCGGCCGCCGCCACCACGCCCACCGGCCCTTGCGGCACAGCATTGGCAAAGCCCAACGCCATCCCGTTCAAAATAGCCGTCCCGGCATCGGGGCCCATCATCAGCAGACCCTTCTCCTTCGCCAGCGACTTCAAAGCGATCTCATCCTCGACCGGCACATTGTCGCTGAAAAGGAAAACGTGCAATCCCCGTTCCAACCCTTCGCGCGCCACCCCGGCCGCATAACGTCCCGCCACCGAAACCAGCAATAGATTGGCTTCCGGCAGTTGCGCCATCGCCGCCGCCATGGTTTTAGGATTGATCGCCGCACTACCGCCGCCGGCCGTAGCCCGCGAGGATTTCAACAACCGATCGGCCTGGCCCAAAGCAACGCCGGCCGCCGCATCATCCCGGGCCCGCACCGCCAGCACCAGATCATCGGCAACCGCCGCCTCCGCCTCTGGCGTCAACAGATCCGCACCGGCCAGGATTCCCTTATTGGCAGGCGTACCCATTACCGCCGCCGCATCGATCACGCCCTCAACCTTGAGCAACCCCTGCGCCACCTGCAACAGCGTCACGGAATCGTAGTAAGCTCCACTTAATACCCGGGTTCGAGTAATCAATCCTGCCTCCTCGTGCAAAAACTTAATCCAATAAAACGATTGATTTTTAGCGCGGGCGGAGCCCGCGCTAAAAATCAACAAATTTACAGATGTGCCATTCCCCACAGGAAACCGGCCAGCATATCCAGGCCCGAGCTGGCCCCAAAAGCCAGCACCGCCTCGGCCGCCGCCGTCAACGTCCCAGAGTCTTCGCTTTCCAGCGCCGCCAGCAACCGCTGCCAGGCCTCATCGACCAGGCCATCCCGCGCCGCGGCCAGAAAGGCCTGACTTAACCGGGTGGTCCGCGGGGCCGCCGCCGCATAGATCCGCTCACCCATCGCCTTACCCTGGGGATGGATCTGGATCGCCAGCATCACACCGGCCAAAAAATCATCGCCGGCCGGAGTCAAACCGGGCCCCCATCCCGCCAACGCAGCAGCCCCCTCAGCCAGTGCCACCCGATCACCGATCAGCCCCCGGCCCAAAACCATCACAGGCGCACATTCCAGGCCCAGCACCGTCTCGGACGGCAGGGAGATCGCCTGTCGCCGCCAGGCCGCCGTCCGGGCGATATCGCCCAGACGAGAAAGGGCGCCCGGCAACGGATGCCAGTTTTCCCAGGCCGGCCGGGGTTCCCAAATCACCGCCTCACTCCAACGCAAGCGCCAGGGCCCCAATCTCGCCCCATTCACTTCAGGAATCCAATCAAAAACCGCCGGCAACCTCGCCGGCGGCAGAAAAGCCAATACAAAATGGAAAGGACCGTTGCCCAATTCAGGAGTGACCAACGAAAGAAGATTCTCACCCACCAACAGATCAACGGCCCGGGCAAAAACGCCCAGCCGTTGAGCGCGAACGGCCATCCGCGGCAACAGCGGCAACACAGGACGGCTCAAGGAGCAAACGGGGATTTCAGTACAGACTTCAGCGTAATCCATAGTGCAGTCAGATGCCATCCATAAAAATAGAATTCAGGTGTGGAGCCTGAATGGGGAAACAAAACGGTAGCCGACACCCCCGGGAATAATTCCAATGTAGCATGGATGCTCGAGTGTTGGATAGAGTAACCGGCAATGCTGATGTCTAACAACATTGTAGTCAGGATGAAAGGGAAGTCAAGTTAGAAAATTCGCCCGCCTGAAAAGGCGGGCGAACGATTTCAATTTACCCCTACGGTCGAAAATTACTGGCTATGGCTGACCTCCCACTGTCCATTTCCATACACCCGCATTTCAATCATCGGATATTGGGCCGAGCCACAGAAAATCCACCAGCAATGTTGGAATCGCGCCTGCGTGTGCGCCCCGAAAACGATCTGACCGGGTCCCCCCCAGGTCCAAAAGCCCATATCCTGATATTTCCAACCGCCCTCATAACGTCGTTCCCAACGCTCGACCACCTTTGCATTCGTCAATGTCTGACGATTGCTGGTATCCCAACAATGCAAAACGCTCATATAGTAAGTCCAGGCCAGACGCCCCCGTCGATATCCGTTGATAGGGAACGGATGGGTCGTGCAGCAGGAAGAAGCTCGCACCCCCGGCCCGGCAGCAGCGCCGCACTTTGTCGTAGCCGGCTCTGGCGCCCCCACCTCCACCTTGATATCGTTCATCGCCGCAATCACCGCTTTTTGAGCCTCCGGCGAAAGCGAATTGAAAGCTTTTTCCGCTTCCGCCCCACTTAAAGGCTCCAATTCAGCCACCAGCTTATCGACCACCTGTGGATCTGCATAATTCGGACCGGGCGCATCAGCCTTCACGGCCGGCACCTGAGCCGCCAACGCCAACACAAGCAAAACAGCCACCACAGAAAAACGTTTGACTCTCAACATTTCAACCTTTCTCCAATTTTCCCATTCTATCTCGGATTCCACTCCATCGACTCATCCATCGAAGTTTATACTCAACTCACCTCCACTCCCTCCAGAATGCCCTCTATTGTAACGATCCGTTATCCAAAAGAAGGGGGATATTTTCCTAATAAAAAGTCCTATATAATCCAAATTGCTACCTCGATCAATCCAACCCCTTATTCAAGATCCACTGCATGCCATCCTGAAGTAGACAGTAGACAGCAAAGAGCTCTTTTTTCGACTTGTACGGTGAGGCTGAGAAAAAAGCCCATTTTTTCGCGCGCCTCGGAAGGCGCGCGAAAAAATAAACAAAAAAACTCTCTCCCTGCGTAGCATCCTGCGCGTCGTACCTTACAGGGAAAGTGCCATTTGCGGGACGCTACAAGGCTGGGGTCTACCGGCGCAGCACCTTAAGTTGCCTGATATGGGGGGCAAAAAGGGTCAATTCGTAAAAAATAGCACCCATGGTATAATGTTTAAATAGGGTATGCAGTAAAAACCCCGAGTTTGCTATCAATCACCCAATTTTAAGGAGGGAAAGACTGTGACAGTTCATCTTTACCTGTCCCTGACTCCTGAAGCTTTGATTGCCTCGATGCTGCCCCCGGAAGAGTTTGGTATTTATTATGCCGTGGGAACTCAAAAGAAATCCCGCGGGCAGGCCATCTTCATGGAAATCGACCCCAATTACCGCCATGAATACCTGCGCATCGAAGAAGGGATCCGGCGCTGCGTTCCACACGAAGACGGCTCCCCCAAACGCTCCATCTACGTCTCCGTCTATCGGGTCCTTGAGCATGTAGCCCCTGAAGCCATCAAAAAGATGTACCTGGTCACTCAGGATGGGCGTGTGCTCTCCCTGGACCCCCAAATGGAATGCCCCCAGGATGCCCCGGGGTTGCATCTCTACAAAGAACTGGTCCCTGTCCATCCCCTCGTCGTCAGCAGTCTCGGGCCATGCAGCTTCTACGACATGATCGTAAAAACCCCCGCCTCCCTCCTCACCCTGCCGGCCGTCTGCTTTGTCGAACTGCAACTGGGCGAACTGGCCCAGGATCCCGAGTTCGGCTCGATCGGCAACCTTCCTTATACGAACACCGACCACCTGCGCGAATGCCTCATCGATCTCAAAACCAAAACCGTCCACGCGAAAATGGTCGATCGTATCAGCCCGGCCACTTTCCCCTACCGCACCATTAAAAACGGTTTCTTCCTGGGCAATGCCCATAAGCTGATCTGGTTCCCCATGCCGTCTCAAGATGAATTACGCCAGAACCACTATGCATGGTGGCGCTCCGCCAATATGTAAAACTCGCCCTTAAAATTTTTTGTCTTTCCCTAATTGCCTTCATAGGCTCAAAACCAGCGACCGCATCTGCGGCCAATGGCGGCGAGCCTTTTTGATGGGCCTCGTAAATTCATTATCGCTGAGAGGAAACTATGAATACCTTGTGGATTGTCGTCTGCATCATTGCAGGTCTCGTCTCCGTTGGTGGAGCCGCCTACCTCTACTTCTGGGTCAAACGTCAGGATCCGGGTTCCAAGCGGGCCCAGGAAGTCGCCGGCTGGATTGAAGAAGGCGCCCAGTCTTACCTTCGCCGCCTCTACACCGCCCTGACGCTGGTCGCCGCCGGCCTGAGCGTTCTCATCGCGCTGGTCTTTACCTTCGATATTGAACACATCGGCACCAATGCGGCCCAGATCGACCCCGGCAAGGGTATCGCCATGGCCGTAGCCTTCGTCTTCGGCGCCCTCTGCTCCGCCCTGGCCGGGTACATGGGCATGAGCGTCGCCGTGGCCGGCAATGTCCGCAGCGCCACCGCCGCCAATAAAAGCATCAACGAAGCCTTCAAAGTGGCCTTCTACGCCGGCTCGGTCATGGGTCTGGCGATGGTCGGTCTGGCCATCATCGGCATGACAATCATCTACGCCCTCTCCGGCGGCGATCCCGAATTCGTCCTGGGCTTCAGCTTCGGCGCCTCCGCTCTGGCCCTGCTGGCCAAGGCCGGCGGCGGTATCTACACCAAAACCGCCGACATCGCCGCCGATCTGGTCGGTAAGGTCGAAGTCGGTATCCCCGAAGACGATCCCCGCAACCCCGCCGTCGTGGCCGATAACGTCGGCGACAACGTCGGCGATGTGGCCGGCATGGGCGCCGATATCTTCGACAGTTATGTCGCCAGTACGGTCGCCGTCATGCTGTTGGGCGCTTCGCTCCCCGCTGGACAGAACCCCAACGGCATCTATACCTTCTTCCCCTTGATGCTCTGTATGTTGGGTATCGTTGCCTCCCTCATCGGGATTCAGTTCGTGCGCGTCGGCAAGAACGGCAAGCCCGGCCCCGCCCTCAACAACGGCACCGTCCTTACCTGTATCTTCTTCGGCATCATGGCCACCATTCTGGTTGCCGCCTTGGGCCTCAACTGGGGCGTCCTGATCGCCACCCTCGCGGGTCTGATCATCGGCGTGATCATCGGCTTCACCACCGATTACTTCACCTCTTCCGATTTCAAACCCGTGGATGCCACGGCTAAGATCTCCGGCTCCGGCTCGGCCCTCACCATCATCACCGGCTTCAGCTACGGCCTGATCAGCATCGTGCCGTCGATCGTCGGCATCGGCATCGCCACCCTGGTCGCCTTCTACGTGACCAAGTACTTCGGCATGGACGGCATCTACGGCGTCGGCATCAGCGCCGTCGGTATGCTCGCCGTCAGCGGTATGATCGTCTCCGCCGACGCCTACGGCCCCATCGTCGACAACGCCCGCGGTATCGCCGAAATGGCCGGCATGCCCCAGAACGTCATCGACACGGCCGACGTGCTCGACGCCGCCGGCAACACCGCCAAAGCCATCACCAAGGGCTTCTCCATCAGCGCCGCCGCCCTGACCGTGCTGGCCCTCTTCGCGGCTTACGCCGAAGTCGTCGGCGCCCGTGGTATCGATTTGAAGCTTAGCCTGCGTGAACCCATCGTCATCGTGGGCGTTCTGCTGGGTGCCGCCACCCCGCCGCTCTTCAGTGCGTTGACAATGCTGGCCGTCACCCGCAATGCCTTCTCGATGATTGAGGAAATCCGCCGCCAGTTCCGCGAAATGCCGGGCATCCTGGCCGGCACGCAAAAACCCGACTACGCCACCTGCGTCGGTCTGGCAGCCCAGGGCGCCCTGAACGCCCTGATCGGCCCGGCCTTCCTGGCCGTGGTGCTCCCCCTGCTCGTCGGCTTCCTGCTGGGCCCCGAAGCCCTGGGCGGCTTCTTGGGCGGCAGCATCATCACCGGCGTGGTCTTCGCGCTGTTGATGTCCAATGCCGGCGGTCTGTGGGATAACGCCAAAAAATACATTGAAACCGGCGTCTACGGCGGCCCGGGCTCCGATGCCCACAAGGCGGCCGTGGTCGGCGATACGGTCGGCGATCCCTTCAAGGATACGGCCGGCCCATCGCTCAACACCCTGATCACGGTGATGTCCCTGGTCTCCTCCCTCTTCGCCCCGATCATCGCCGCGGTTCAGCTCATCAAGTGGTAAATCCTCCCCTTTAAAGGGATTTCAGATAAGCGCGCTCTCAATGAGAGCGCGCTTATCTATTCTGAAAATAGGCCCGCCGTGCAAAAAATCTCCCCGAGGGCGGCCACATCGGGCCGCCCCTACCCAAATGCCGCCAAGGTAGGGGCGGGGTTACCCCGCCCGATGACTGCCGTCAAAACCGGCATTGGGCGAGGCAACCTCGCCCCTACAAAGACAATCTCCCGTAGGGGTACCCCTTGTGGGTACCCCATCCTGACGAATCGTCTATTTCCATCTTTCAGGGTGCCGCCCCCCGCATGACCTTCTGTCCTGAAAATAGGCCGTTTAAAGGTGCGACGCACTTTCTATCCATAGAACCACCGATTCAAACGGCCCCATCTGAAGGCAAGTCGCCTGTCCTTGCAAGATCAGAGTGCGTTGCACCTCTTTGAGAAATCCTCCTCACCCGCACAAGGCCCCTCTCCTGTAAGTTGCGCCGCGCTGGATCGGAAGAGAGTTTTTTTGTTTATGTTTTGGTGCGCCTTCTGAGGCGCACCAAAACATAGGCTTTTCCAGAGCCGCACAGGCGACGCAGGCTGTCTACTGTCTACTTGCTGCTGTCTACTTTCTTCGGCCTTTTCCAGAACCGTCCCAGCCCCGCCCTCTGAGCCCCTCTCCCTCCCGCATCGCTCGCGGCCATACCTCAAAATGCATCCTCTCAAATCGCGTCGACTTTTCACAACAAAACATGGGAGAGGGGTTGGGGTGAGGGCCGGCGCCTGCTTTTATCGAAACCTCGCCGAACCGTTAGCCCAAACAACAGTTCATTACGTTTCACATTTCACGTTTTAGAGCCGCTCTCCTGTAACGATAACGAATTCTGCGTTATAATACCCGCCGTTGTGCGAGAATTTCCACAAAACGATAAGGAGCCTGCTGGATGCGTTTTCAACTGCCCAATCCGAAATATTACCCGGCCCTGAGCGCTGCGCTGGGGCTGGTTGGATTCTCACTGCTGGCCTGGGGCTGGTTCGGCCCCTGGGAAACCACCGCCGCCCCTGCGGCGGCCGCCCCCACCCCCCTCATGGTCGCCGCCCGCTCGGTCCAGCTTGAACCCGACATCATCAGTATCCTGCCCTCTCCTACCGTTCAACCTTCCGCCACTCCCACCGCCACCTCCACACCCGCCCCCACCGCCACATCGACCGTCACAGCAACTCCCACCGCCGAACCGACCGCCACCACAGCAGCCACCCTTGCGCCGACACCCACCGCCGTCCTGGCGACCGCCACCCTTGAACCCACGCCCACCCCGGGAGAACCGACAGCCACCGCCACCGCCGCACCGGCCCCCCAGCTCGCCGCCGGTCATCCGGCCGTCCCGCCCGCTGTCCTGGCCAACTATCTCCCCTGGTACGATCCGGGCACCTGGGCCACCGGCTGCACCTCCGCCGGCGACCAGCCCGCAGCCGGAGTCTACAACTCCGACGATGCCGGCGTGATCGGCCGTCACATCGGAGAGGCCCGCGCCGCCGCCCTCGACGGCTTTGCCGTCCACTGGTTTGCCCCCGGCAACCGCACCGACACCAACTTCGCCTCTATCCTGGCCCAATCCCCGGACGGTTTCAACTCGGCCGTGACCTATCTCTATCACATTCTCCCCGGCGTCAATGAATCCGGCGTGATCGATTCTCTCAATTACGTGATCAATACCTACGGCGGAAACGCCCGTTACTACCGCATCGACGGCAAACCGGTCATCATCTTCAGCGATCTGGCCCGGGTCCCCGGCCCCGGCGGCGGCCGCGATTCCGCTTCCGCCGTAGCGCGCTGGCAGGAAATCCGCAACACCGTCGATCCCAACCACAACAGCTGGTGGATCGGCGAAGGGCTCGATCCCTCCTACCTCTCGGTTTTCGACGGCCTCTACGTCTACAAAATCGACCATGCCTGCTGTCCCGGCGCCATGGCCGGCGCGGGCAAGTGGGCCCGCAGCGTTCGCCAATGGGAAACGCAAACCGGTCAGCCCAAACTCTGGGTCGGCACCGTCATGCCCGGCTGGAACGATGCCAACTCGGCCGGTTCGCAATGCAGCGACCTCCGCGTCAGCAGCCAGCCCTTCGCCCGCGACCGCGCCGGCGGAGCCTATTACGACAATACCTGGAACGCCGTCCTGCCCACCGCCCCCGATTTCATCATTCTGCACTCCTTCAATGAATGGGTGGAAGGCTCCTACATTGAACCCAGCGCCATTTACGGCGATCTCTATCTTCAGCTCACGGCCCAACACATCGCCGCCTTCAAAAGCAGTCGCTGATCTTCTCTTTCATTTTTTCGCGCGCCTCCGGCGCGCGAAAAAATGAACCCATATCAAGTTTCATGGGATGGAAATGCCAAACAGCGCCTTGAACTATCTCAATAATTTGCCCCGTTTGCTCATCGGCAACCGGAACCTGCGGCCGCTCGTCATCACCTACCTCCTCACCACCCACTGCAACCTCAACTGCACCTACTGCGAAGACTTCGGCGCTCGTCGCAACGCCGAACAGCCCGCCCCGCTGGAGCTGCCCCAGGCCCAAAAGCTGCTGCGCCTGCTGCGACAGGCCACCGACCGACTGATCCTCTCCGGCGGCGAGCCGTTGCTCTACCCCGACATCGAAGCCCTGGTGACCTTCGCCCGCCGCGAAGCCCGCTTCACCGGTCTCACCATGCTCACCAACGGCTTTCTTCTGCCGCAACACGAAGCCGTCCTCGATCAGGTGACCCGGCTGGTCATCAGCCTCGACACCGTCGATCCCCAACGCTGGGATGAAACCCTGCGCGCCGGCCCCGGCACTGCCGCCGCCATTCACGCCAATATCGCCGCCGTCGCCCGTCGACGCTCCGGCCCGCAAGTCATCGTCCACTGCGTCGTCACCCCTGAAACGTTGCCCCAGGCCCGCGGCGTCCTCGATTTCTGCCGTACCCATGGGATCCTCTTCGCCTTTTCGCCGCAATCCGTGCTCAACTGGCCCCGTTACGAATTGCTGGTCTCCGATGAATACAAAGCCTTCATCGATGAACTCGAAATGCTGAAACGCCGGGGAGCGCCCATCCTGAGCAGCCGACCCTACCTGAAGCGCATCCGGGATTTTACTCCTTACGATTGTTACCCGCTGCTGGCCCCGCGCGTCTTCTCCGACGGCGGGCTGGCCTATCCCTGCCGGCCCATCGAACGCAGCGGCACCGCCCAGGGCGGCCGGGAGATCAACATCCTGGAGGCCGGCAGCTGGAACGCCGCCTTAAAAGAAGCCATCCGCCGGTACGACCTGCCCCCGCATACCTGCAACAGTTGCTATCAACAGTGCTACGCCGAACCCTCCCTGTTGCAGGCCCACCCTATCGACTGGCTTTGCGAATGGCTCACCAGCGCCCCCGCCCGCCGGGGAGATCTGCTCACCTTTGCCGCCGGGTAAATCCCAAAAATTTATTTTATCTTTCGACCTGTGCGTTTGTTCCTTCACAAGGATGAAAAACAGTTTTCGCGTACCGCAACAGGTGCTTTCCTGGTAAAAAACGACGCGCTGGATGGGAAAAGAGGGTTATTTTTTATTCATTTTTCGGCGGCTTCAGAAAGCCGCCGAAAAATGGCCTGTTCTTTCCCATGTTTTCCGGGCTAACCGCACAGGTCGTTATTTTTCGCGCGCCGAAGGCGCGCGAAAAATAAATAAAACTTCCGGAGGTTTTTATGAAGCCCATCGTCATCGGCGCAGGCGTCGCCGGCCTGACCGCAGCCCTGCACCTGGCCGAACGCGGCCTCCCGCCGCTCCTCCTCGAAGCCGACACCCAGGCCGGCGGCCGGCTCAAAGGCGGCCCCCCCACCCTCATCGAACAGAACGGCCGAAAATGGGAATTTCCCGGCGAACACGGCGTCCACGGGATCTGGTCGCCCTACCGCAACCTGCAAGCCATGCTGGTCCGGCTGGGACTGCGCCCCGTCCTGGTCCCCGCCCGCCAGGAAGGCTGGATTCACGGCCGGGGCAGCCGCGTCGGCCGCTCTGAAATCGGCAGCGCCATCCGGGGCAGCTGGATTCCGGCCCCCTTCCACTACCTGGGACTCTTCAGCCGGCCCCGTTTTTTCGGCATGCTCAGCCTGCGCGACATCCTGGCCCTGCCGCAGGTCTTCGGCAGCCTGCTGGGCACCCTGGCCGTCGATCCGCTGGATGAAGACCAGCCCCTGCGCGGCTGGACCTTTTCCGAATTCACCCATACCTGGACATCGACGATGATCGGCTTCTTCACCGGTTTCACCCGCAACGCCATCCCCGGCAAACGGGAAGAGATCCCGGCCGCCAGCTTCTTCGCCTTCATGCGCTTCTACACCCTCCAGCGCCGCGATTCCTGGGCCTTCTCCTATCTGCCCACCGCCGGCGGCGCCCTGGTTAACTCTCTGGTGGAATCGCTGCAACAACGGGGAGGAGAAATCCGCCTCAACGCCCGGGTAGAACAGCTGGAACGTCAGGGCGACGGCTGGAAAGTAATCTGGAAAGAAGGGGCCATCGTTCACGAACAGCAGGCCGACCATGTGATTCTGGCCCTCGACGCCCCCGGCGCCGCCGAACTGCTGCGCACCAGCCCCGGCACGGCCGAAAAGGCTCAACAGCTGCACATGCCCGAAGGAAAACCGACCGCCGTCCTGCGTTTCTGGTTCGACTGTCGGCCGCGCGAAGGGGAACCGGAAGCCGGTATCTTTTCAGGGGATTTTGTACTGGATAATTTCTTCTGGCTGCACCGCATCTACGACGAATATGTGCGTTGGAGCCGGGAGACGGGCGGCAGCGCCATCGAAGCCCACATCTACGGCCCACCCGAGCTGCTGGACAAACCCGATGCCGCGATCGTCGCTCAGGGAATGGTGGATATCCTGCGGGCCTGGCCGGAATTGAAAGGGCATCTGCTGCGCTCAGTTCTGACGCGCAACCCGGCGACGCATACCCTGATCAGCATCGGCCGTCCCGAAGAACATCCCGCCGCCGTGACCGCCTGGCCGGGGATTTATGCCTGCGGCGATTGGGTGCGCGCCGCCACGCCGGCGCTCTTTCTGGAACGGGCCTGTGTGACGGGGATTCTGGCAGCCAATGCCGTGTTGGAGAGATCGGGCAAGGCGCCCTGGCCGCTCCTGCGACCGCTGCCGCCGGAGGCGCCGGCCGCGGCCATCGAACGCGCCGCCCGCGCCCTGAGGGTCACGCTGCGGAAAAATCGCAAAATTTGATCTAAATGGACAAGGGCGGCCACATCGGGCCGCCCCTACGACAAAACCTTCTGATGTAGGGGCGCCCCTGCGTGGGCGCCCTGAATTCGAGATCGCGCGATTATATCAACAATCAATCCGACCAAAGCGGAATGAAATCGAACTTCTCCACATCCACCAGCCCCTGATCGGTAAGCTTGAGGCTGGGAATGACCTCCAACGCCAGAAAGCCCAGCTGCATAAAAGGATCGTGCAGCGGCGAACCCAGCTCCCTGGCCTTCGCCAGCAGCGCATCCATCTGCGATCGCACTACCCCCACCGGCTGATCCGACATCAACCCGCCGATCGGTAAAGGCAGCTCCGCCAGCACCTCATCGCCCAGCGCCACCGCCAGCCCGCCGCCCATCCGGACCACCGCCGCAATCGCTGTGAGCATCGACCGATCATCGGCGCCGGCCACGGTGATATTGTGCGCATCATGGCCCACACTCCCCGCAATGGCGCCGCGCTGCAATCCCAATCCATGCACAAATCCCAAACCGGCTTTCCCGGTACGGCCATGGCGTTCCACCACCGCCAGCTTGAGCAGATCCCGCTCAAGATCGACGACCGCCAGCCCATCCTGCACCGCCGGCTCCATCACCAAATGCCCGGTCACGACCTGATCGGGAATTACATCGACTACATGCAACTGTTTTCCCTGCACCGGGATCGCCAATGAAAGCCCCTCCAGATCCACATGCACGCTCCGGCGCACGCCCGAATCATCCACGATGGGGATCGACCAGGAACCGCACGGCAATCCATCGCTGGCCACCAGACGGCCGTTGACGTAAACTCGCGCCGCCCGGAAATCGGTCAAAGCCGGCGTGACCACCAGATCGGCCCGTCGCCCGGCCGCCACCGCCCCCCGATCCCGCAACCCGAAGGCTTCAGCCGCATGCAGGGTCGCCATTTGGATGGCCATGATGGGATCCAGCCCCTGGCCGATCGCCAGCCGCACCAGATAATCCATATGGCCCTCATCCAGCAGATCGGCAGGATGGCGGTCATCAGTAGCAAAGGCAAACCGACGGGCATTGCGTGGCGTCACGGCAGGCAACAGCGCCTTTAAGTTGTGAGCGGCGGTCGATTCCCGAATCAACACCATCATCCCGGCGCGTACCTTTTCCAGGGCCTCTTCCACCGTCATGCTCTCGTGGTCGGTCATCGGACCGCCGGCCAGATAGGCCTGCAACCATTTGCCGCTCACGCCGGGCGCATGGCCGTCGATCACTTTCCCCTGGAAAGCCAGCAATTTTTCAAGAGCGCCAGGCAATCCCAGGACTGCCCCCGGCACATTCATAAATTCCGCCAGTCCCAAAACACCTTCTTCGCCCGCCAGAGCCAGCAAATCATCGGCCTCCAGCGTCGCCCCGGAAGTCCCCATGGAGGTAGCCGGAACACAGGAGGGCAAATTGATCAAAACGCTCAACGGAAGGCCGCGCGAAGCCTCCAGCATATAACGAATGCCGGCAGCTCCGGCCACATTGGCAATTTCATGGGGATCGGCGATAACGGTCGTCGTGCCGTGAGGCGTGACCGCACGGGCAAACTGCGCCGGCACCACCATCGACGATTCGATGTGGACATGGCCGTCGATGAGGCCCGGCACAACGACCGCACCGCCCAAATCATGGACTTCGTTTCCCGCATAATCCCCCCCCACACCGGCAATCCAGCCGCCGGCAATGGCAACATCACCGCGCAGCAACTCACCGGTGAAGACATTCAGGATCAGCCCGTTCTTTAAAACCAGATCGGCCGGCGCATCGCCGCGAGCCACGGCCAACAAATGCACGAATTCGTCTCGGTTCATCCAGGGCTCCTTAATATTTTATATTTCGACCTGTGCGGTGGTTCATTAGCATAGATGACGATCAGCCTGCACCCCGCAACAGGTATTTTTCAGGTTAAAAACGACGCGCGGGATCGGGGGAGGAGAGTTTTTTGTTTATGTTTGGGTGCGCCTCAGAAGGCGCACCCAAACATAGCTTTTTCCAGAGCCGCCCCGGCGATGCTTTCTGAAGCCCTCCCCCTCATCGCATTGCCGGCGGCGCATCTTCACAAAAAATCTCCCCAAAAGCGCGTCGCACCTGTACAACTGCAGGGGGGAGGGTTTGGGAGGGGGCCAGCACCCAAACATAGCTTTTTCCAGAGCCCCGGATAAGCGTATTCGGAGGCGAACGAAACCATATATAAGTTTCATTATCCTAACAGACCGCCAAAAAGCTTTTTCAAGGCGCCGGCAGGTTTTTGGGAGCGCACATCGGCAGTCTGGCCGTTGACCACCACCACATAGGTCTCCCCCTTCAACCGGCAATGGGCCACCCAGAACGGCACCAACAACAGCTTATAATACTCCACCGCAATCCCCGCCGAGCTGATATAGGTCTCATGGCTTTCACCGTTGACCATCGTATCGATATGGATTTCCACCCGACTGCGGCAATCATCCAAAGCGCGAGAACGGGCCACCAGTGAAGCATCGGAAACCGAAATCTGATAGACTTCCGCCGGCCAATCAGCCAGATAGCGAGGATCGTAAGGCTCCAGATGCTCCAACATAAAATCATCAAAAACTTTGCCCAAATCCATCGGCAACCGATGGCTGGCCGGCACCCGCAAATCGCCCAACAATACCGCTTCCACACCGTTAAACGTCTCGCCCGGTCCCAAAGCCTTGCTGGCCTCCATCAATCCGTTGATCGGAGAAACCATCCCGATCACCAACCCGGCCGCCATCGAACTGTTCCGACGGGTTACGGCACAGGTCCACCGGGCTTCACCCCCCACCTCGAAAGTCCACATCGGCAAATAAAGTCCTCGAAGGGCAGAAGACTGAGCCTCACGCATCCACTTCTCTCGCTGGGCCCATTCCCGATAGGCCACTTTGGCCTCCGTCTCAGAAATGGCAAAAGGCACGACTCCCTGCGGCAAAATCAGCTCCTGGGGCGGCAACTCCACCACATGCGGGGCGCTGCAATAAGCACAACTCAAAGAAAGCAATCCCGGGGAAAGCAGGAAGGTCGCCCCGCAGCTCTGACATTTAAAGGATTTTGTCTGCGTAGGACGGGTATGCCCTTTGGCCGTCGCCAGCGTCAACATGAAATCCTTTTCCTCGGCTTCCGAATTGTTCAACGCCTGGATCAGGGTCATTTCATAGCCGCAGTAATCGCAACGGATCATATTCCGTCCGGGCTGGAAGGCCATCTTTCCGCCGCAGCGCCCGCAGACATAACGCCGGGAAATGGCCGCCTGAAGACGGTTTTGGGGAGGAACCGCATCGCCACTGGAAAAACTGGAAACAGACGGTGTAACTGGAGGGGGGAGCGGAGCCGGTTCCGGTTCAGGGATCGACACCGGATCGGACCGGCGCTGAGCCAGGACTTCAAGTCCCCGGCGTGCCGCCAGATGCTCGGGATTGATAGTCAAGACTTGCTGTAAATAAGAGCGCTTCTGCGCCAGATCATCGCAGACCTCGGTCAACCAGAGCCAGGCTTGAATCCGCTGCTCGGGTTGCAGCGCACCCTGCAAAGCCTGAGTCAAAAGGGAGCGGGCCTCTTCTTTGCGCCGCTCACGAGCCGCAGTCACACCCTGAGCCAGCAAAACAACCGCATCGGCCGCCGTCGCCGGAGCCTCACCGGCCAGCGCCAGCAAATCGGGATCGATGACTTCTTCGGCCTTCAACTTACCGTCGAGGAGCCCCAGAGCCCGACGCGCCCGGGCATTGTAGGGCTCCATAGCTAAAATTTCTGAAAGGAGATCCCGTTTCTTGGCCGGATCGTCGACCATCTCGCTGAGCCAGTAGGTCGCCTCCAACCGCTGTTCCTGATTACCGTCACTCCGCAAAACCCACTCCAGATAGAAACGGGCCTCTTCTCTGGAATTGGCTCGGGCCGCCGCAATGCCGCGTACCAATAAATCACGCACGCCTTCGGACATGCCGCTCTGTTCTCCTTTCGCGGTCCAGCTTCTCCCATTATAGAAGAGAGCCCCCACCCGTCAATTTTAGGGAGAATAAATTATATTTTCGCGCCCTGTCAGGGCGCGAAAATATATCAATCATAACTAACCTCCAAAAAGCGCGCCGATGGCATACCCCACCAGCGCCGAAGCGATGCCGATCACGGTCATCTGCACGCCGGAACGGAGCGGCCGCCCAACCGTCATCCGGGCTTTATAGACACCCACGACAAAAAGTGCCAGCGCCGAAATCACCAAAGAGATGCCGATAGCCGTCAGACGGGAGACGCTGCCCGAGGCCAGAAAAAAGAAAGGCAACAAGGGTATCAAGGAACCGCCCATGGCCGAGAAGCCCACAATCGCCGCACTGCGCACCGCTGAAGTCTCATCGACCGGCTGCAACTTCAACTCATCGGCCATCATCACCTGCAACCAGGTCTCTTCATTCGCCGTGATCTGCCGCACGACCTCTTCCAGTGCCTCGCCTTTCAGCCCCCAATCCCGGTAGATCTGGCGCACCTCCTCGCGTTCCACCTCCGGCAGCTCCCGGATCTCACGCCGTTCACGCTCCAGCTCGGCGCGGTAGAAATCGCGGTCGGCCAGGGTGCTGGTATAGGCCACCGCCGCCATGGAAATGCTCTCCGCGAAAGTCGCAGCCAACCCACCCGCCAGCACAATCTTCGGGTCGGGAGTCGCGGCCGCTACCCCCAAAATCACGCCGAGCACATTGACCAGTCCATCCTGGCCACCCAGGATAATGTCGGAAAGAGCGCCGCCCCCGCCATGGGGTTCCGAATGTTTAGCCGTTGTCATAAAAGCCTCCCTTAAGTTTTACGAAGTGGAGTCGCCCCGACAGGGCGTTCTGTCTTGAAAATAGGGCTTGCTGGCCCTCTATCCCCACCCCGGCCCTCCCCTTTCCCCCAAAGACGCAGATGGGGGAAAGGGGAGGGAGTGTGTTTTTAAGGGGATTTGCACGCCTTCTGAGGCGTGCAAATCCCCCTATCTCATTTTTTAAAGATTGTCCGATTTGACCTCAGCCCGCTTCAACCACTTCTCCACCCGGAAAACCCGGGGATCTTTCGGCCAGTAACGGATCTGCGCGTAATCGCCTTCACGGATTCTGCGGTAAGTAAACCAGGACACATCATGTTGAATAATACCAAGAAGTGGAATTGTATATGCAACATGATAAACGGTCCGAGTTCCACTACGTGGACTCGTAACCGTGCTGGTAAAACATCTCGAAATCTCTGTACGGACACGAACCCCTTGCCAATCAACCCGGCAACCTTTATAAAAAAGAGATAAACAATGCCAGGACAACCATAAAAGCATAAACGCTCCCATTCCACCTAAAAGAATAAGACTGGGATTTATGGAACTTCCACTTTCCAAAAACGCCAGGATATCCTGAATCTGCAAAATAAGAGTTTCGCCTAGAATCATGCCACCCCATCGGGCCAGCACAAGAAAACAAATAAACATTACCCAGCTCGGGAACAGAAGTGGCGGCATTTTAGGAGAATACTTTCGATGATCCAACCATGTCGAAAAATCAAATTTCCAGTGATCATCAGGGAAATCAGCAAAAGACTGCAATGCCAGGAAACCAATCACCATAAAGGTAAGAACATTGTCGATTATTTGCATATAATCATTTCCTGAAAAAGTTTCATGTTTTCAGTTAGCGATTACCGACATCCCGCAAGCGCCCCTTTCCCCCTAAGATGCGCCGCGCGGGATGAGGAAAAGAGTTTTTTTGTTTATGTTTTGGCGCGCATCAGAATGCGCGCCAAAACATAGGCTTTTTCCAGAGCCTCCCCGGCGACGCTTTCTGATGCCCTCCCCCTCACATCCATGCCGGCGACGCATCTTCAAAAAGAAATTCCCAAAAGCGCGCTATCCCCTGACAACCGCAGGGTGCGAAGCAGGGTCAGGGAGGGGGCCGGCGCGCCGAAACGTAGGCTTTTTCCAGAGCCTCCATAATCATTCGCGCGCCTTCCCAAGGGAAAGGCGCGCGAAATAATTTACTCTTATACTGTCTACTAACTGCTGGCTACTTCTCTTTAACCATTCCCTCGACGACCGAACGGGCATGCGCCAGCGCCTCGTCCAGTTTGGCGGCATCCTTCCCGCCGGCCTGAGCCATGTCGGGGCGCCCACCGCCGCCACCGCCCACGACCCGGGCCACTTCCTTGAGCAGGTTGCCGGCATGGACTCCGCGCTTGACCAGCGCCGGGGTCGTCGCTGCAATGAACATGGGCTTCTCATCGATCAGGGTGCCGAGCACTACCACGCCGTCGCCCACATGCCCACGGAACCAGTCGGCCATCGAGCGCAGCGTCTCCACATCGCCCGCTTCCACCCGCGCCGAAAGGAACGAGACTCCGTTGACCGTTTCGACCTTCGCCAGCTGAGCCTCAAAGGCAGACCGCGCCAGCTTGAGGTTCAATTGCTCGATCTCCTTGCGACTGGCCCGCAGATCTTCATCCAGCCGGACCGCGCGGGCCGGCAGATCGTCCGGCGTCGTTTCGAGCCGGGTCGCCGCTTCTTCCTGGCGAGCCCGCAGCGCCTGCATGGCCAGCACGGCCCCCCGCCCGGTCACAGCTTCCACACGCCGCTTGCCCGAACCGATGCTCTCCTCTGCCACAATAAAGCAGGAGCCGATATCTCCGGTGCGCATGACATGCGTGCCGCCGCAGAGTTCCTGGCTGAAAGCATCCTCACCCTCATGACCGACCCGCACCACGCGGACCACATCGCCGTATTTCTCTTCAAACAGGGCGATCACGCCCTGCTTCAATGCGTCGCGATAATTCTCCTGCCGTACCACCACAGCGTAATTCGCCAGGATCGCCTCATTGACCCGGCGCTCGATCTCCACCCGCTGCTCCGTTGTCAAGGGGGCATTGTGCCCGTAGTCGAAGCGCAGCCGCTCCGGCGCGACGAGCGAGCCGGCCTGCGCCACATGGCCGCCCAAAACCTCCCGCAGCGCCCGATGCAACAGATGCGTCGCCGTATGATTGCACATAATGTCCCGGCGCCGGGCCGCATCGACCTCAGCCCGCACGGCATCCCCAACTTTCAGCGTCCCGCTGATCACATGGCCCACATGGAGCACCATTCCGGGAGCCGGCCGCCGTACATCCTCGACCGCCATTTCCCAATCGGGCCCCACGATCCGCCCGTGATCCGAAACCTGACCGCCCGACTCGACATAGAAGCAGGTCTGGCTCAAGGCCAGTTCGACCGCATCGCCTGCCTCGGCACTCTCCCCCAGCCCATCGCCGCGGATCAGGCCCCACACCTTCGCCTCCACCGCCAGCACGCTGTAAGGATCGTAGTGCATCCCTTCCGGATGGTCCGCCTTGATCTGTTCCACCAGCATGGGATAAAGTCTGGCATGCTCGTCGGCCGTCATGGTGAAATCGCCCGCCGCCCGCGCCTTCGCCCGGGATTCCTCGCGCACGGTGCGATATTCGGCCTCATCGACCTTCAACCCGGCCTCTTCGGCCACATCGCGGGTCACCTCAAGCGGCAGCCCCAACGTATCATAAAGGAAGAAAGCCTCACGCCCCGAGATAACCGCCTCACCGGCAGCCTTGACGCGCGCCATCACCTCATCCAATCGGGTCAACCCCTGATCCAGGGTGCGGAAGAAGCGCTCTTCCTCGCCCGTAATCGTCGCCCGAATGAAGGCGGCCCGCTGCGGCAGTTCGGGGAACTGAGCCCCCATCATGGCAATCACCTCATCAGCCAGATCGGCCAGGAACGGCGTCGTGAAGCCCAGCTTGCGCCCGAAACGCACCGCGCGGCGCAACACCATCCGCAGCACATAACCGCGCCCTTCGTTCGCCGGCAGAACACCGTCGCCGATCAGAAAGGTGATTCCCCGGATATGGTCCGCAATAACCCGATAAGCGACCAGATTGGCCTCCCGCTCCGCGTCGGTATGACCGGTCATCGCTTGAGTCTTCTTGATCAACGGCAGGAAGAGATCCGTGCCGTAATTGGAATCCGCACCCTGCAAAACCGAAACCAACCGCTCGAAGCCCATGCCGGTATCGACATGCTTCGCCGGCAACGGTTCCAGATGGCCGTCGGCAAAACGGTTGTACTGGATGAAAACGAGGTTCCAGATCTCCATAAAGCGGGCGCAGTCGCCGTTCACGCTGCACACATGGCCGGGAAGATGCGACTTATTGCAGGTCTCAGGGCCGCGGTCGTAATGGATTTCACTGCTAGGGCCGCAGGGACCGGTATCGCCCATTTCCCAGAGATTATCCTTGCGCCCGAAGAACGTGATGTGATCGTGCTGGATATCGGTCTCGCTGCGCCAGTAACCGGCCGCCTCCTCGTCCGTGCCCAGATCGCCCTTGTCGTCTTTGAAGATGGTGCACCAGATCCGCTCCTTCGGCAGGCCGTAAACTTTGGTCAGGAGTTCCCAGGCCCAGGCAATCGCCTCTTTCTTGTAATAATCGCCGAACGACCAGTTGCCCAGCATTTCAAAGAGGGTATGATGGGTGCCGTCGCGCCCTACATCCTCCAGATCGTTATGCTTTCCCGAAACACGCATACATTTCTGGGTATCGGCAGCACGGCGATAGGGCCGGGAACCGGTTCCCAGGAAAACGTCTTTGAACTGATTCATGCCGGCGTTGGTGAAGAGCAAGGTCGGGTCGTTTTGCGGCACCAGGCTGGCGCTGGGGACAATAGCATGTCCATGCGCAGCAAAAAAGTCTAAAAAGGCCTGTCGGATTTCGGCGCTGGTCGGTTTTCCAGTCATGGGTTCTCCTAAAATAATTCAAGAAGTCCGGGATAAATTCAGCGTGATTGTAACGGCAAGGGGGAACTCTGTCAACCTTCCCCCTTCCTGGTCAGGGCAGCCCTGACCAGGAGGGGATATTTTATTTTTCACCTGTGCGGCGGTTCGTGGGTCTGCTTACCAGCCGTTTTCACGGCCCGCAACGGATGCTTTCCTGATAAAAAACGACGCGCTGTGCGAAGCAGGGGGAGAGAATTTTTTTGTTTATGTTTTCGCGGGCTTCGGAAAGCCCGCGAAAACATAGGCTTTTTTCTCCCGCTTTTCAAGGCTGACCGCAGAGGAAAGATATTTTTCCAAAACTTTGGCAGCCGACGGGCCAGTTCTTCCAATCTTCCAGTCTATTTTTCCGCCAGGTCCGATTTCCGTCCCGCCAGGAGCAGATAGCTGTAGAGCCCGATGCCGGTGGTCAGACCGACGCCCCATTTGACCCACGCCGGGATGACCTGAGACGGCGAAATAAAGCCCTCGATCAAACCGGCGATGACCAGCAACATGGCCGATCCCACCAGCAAACGGATCACTTTGTGGGCAGCCAGGACAATGGCATCACGCCGGCGCAGCAACCCGGGATGGACGACGCCCCATCCCAACATCAACCCCGAGCCGCCGGCAATCCCGATCACGCTCAGTTCAATAACGCCGTGCCCGATCATAAAAGTCCAGATCTGAAAGGCCAATCCATACCGCAACGTCAGACCTGTAATGGACCCGACCATCATACCGTTCAAAAACATAGCCCAAACCGTCGGTATCCCGGCCAGGATTCCGCCGCCGTAAGCCAGAAAAGCTACCTGAATATTGTTGGTCATGACAGAAGCCGATACATAAGCCTGATCGGAAGCCTCGATCTCGTCGGTCCAGAGCTGATGATTTTCTATATATTGGATCAAGCGATCGGACCCGGCCGGAAGCAGCCAGCGGGCCATCTCGGGACGTTGATAGACGGCAATTGTAGAAAAAATAGCAGCCAGCACCATGATCAGGCTGGCGGCCAGAATAAAACGCCAGGATTCTCGATAACAGCGGGGAAAGCCGGCCGTGACAAAATGGATCAATCGTTTTGAGGTGAACGGCTGCTCGCGATAGATCTGAGCGTGAGTACGGGCTACCAGCTGATTGAGATACTGAGTGACGGGATGGGTCGGAAAATCACGTTGGGCCAGCGCCAGATCCGAAGCGGCCGCCCGGTACAACTGACCCAGGGTCTGGATCTGTTGGGGCGTAAGCCGCTGGATATTTTTCTCGCTCTGTTCCAGCAACACAACCAACTGTTCCCACGCCGGCTTGCGGCTTTTGTAAAAATTGTCGATCCTTTTCATGATAATACTCCAACCATTCCATAGAAGAAAAAACCATGTTTTCGCGGGCTTCGGAAAGCCCGCGAAAACATAAATAAAAACCCTATCCCCCTGCTTCGCACCGCGCGTCGCTTCTTACGAAAAAATTGCCAAATGCGGGACGCTAAAATGCTCCCCAGGAAGAAAAAGAAACGACCTGTGCGGTTAGTCTGGAAAAAAAGCCCATATTTTCGGCGGCTTTCTGAAGCCGCCGAAAATATGAATAAAAAAACATCCTCCCTCTGCTTCGCACAGCGCGTCGCTTTTTACCGGGCAAACACCTGTTGCGGGACGTAAAAACTGTTTTTGCTCCGCGCTCATGAACAACCGCACAGGTGGCAAAAAAATCACATTAAAAAAAACAACCTGAAGCAACGATCAAAATATGACTTTTACTGTCTGCTGTCTATTTTCTACTGCCTGCCTGTAAATGCTTGCAATTATACCATGACGCGGTAAGATCAAAAGATATGGAAGAAATGGCAAATTTAGCACCCCACCTGCGGTGGGTAAAAAATTCCCCTTTGGCTTCCACCTAATTTGACCGTAGTAATTCAGGAGGATCGGATGGAAGATGCGTTTTTACAGGTCGATACGCCGGAGAATGTCTTCTTTAATTATGAAGTAGCCGGAATTGGTTCTCGCTTCATGGCAGCTCTGGTCGACTCGATCCTTATTTTCATCATACAGATCGTAATATCTGGACTTCTGGGAATATTGGGGCTATTCAGACAGCTGGGAGAAAGCGGCGCTGCGATGTTGTACGCAGTCATTTTATTGATCTCATTCCTTATGTTCTGGGGCTACTACCTGGCCTTTGAAATGATCTGGAATGGCCAGACCCCCGGCAAACGCTGGGTACATTTACGGGTGATCAAAGCCGACGGCACCCCCGTCACCCTTTCCGAAGTGGTCATCCGGAATGTCATCCGGCTGATCGATTTCATGCCCGGCATGTACGCCATCGGCGTCGTCACCATGTTTATCGACGCCCGCTCCCGCCGGCTGGGCGATCTGGCCGCCGGCACCCTGGTCATTCGGGAACAAAGTCAGCTCAGCCTGAAAACACCGCCCATGGTCCACGCCCGCACCACAATCACCGTGCCCATGCCCGCCGATCCCAACGACCGGCTGCCGGTCGAACGCCTCACCGGTCAGGATCTGCTGATGGCCGAAGACTTTTTACGCCGTCGCTACGAACTTCCCGATTCCCATACGCTGGCCTGGCAAATTCTCCGGGCCCTCTTCATCCGCATGGAAATGTCGGAAGCCCGCCTGACTGAAATGCCGGTAATGCAATGGATTGAACGGATTGTCCGCGAAGCCCAATCCCGTCAAGAAGAGATCTAGCGAGGTAAGATATGCGTCGAATTCTTAGCGAAAAACACGAACGCTTGCTCGCCGAGGAGCGTCGCTGGTTGAGCAACCTGGAAATCGCCCTGGCCCGTTTCGGCCTGGCCCCCGAAGACCAGACCCTGCTCTCCCGCTCCATTCATCAGCTGGATGAACTCTTCCTGTTGGTCATCGTGGGAGAATTCAATGCCGGCAAGAGTTCCTTTATCAATGCCCTGCTGGGCCAGAAAGTATTGGAAGAAGGGGTCACCCCCACCACCACCCGGATCAACCTGCTCAAATACGGCCCGGAAATCACCCGTACCACCCAGGAAGCCGGGCTGGACCTGTTGACCGCCCCCGTAGAGCTGTTGGAAGAGATCAATATCGTCGATACCCCCGGCACCAACGCCATCCAACGGGAACACGAGGCCCTGACGCAGGAATTCGTCCCCCGCTCCGATCTGGTCCTCTTCGTCACCTCCGCCGATCGCCCCTTCACCGAAAGCGAACGGGTCTTCATGGAACAGATCCGCGACTGGGGCAAAAAGCTGATGCTGGTCATCAACAAAATCGACATTCTGGAAACCCAGGCGCAGGTGGCCGAAGTGGAAGCCTTTGTGGCCGAAAATGCCCGCCGCCTGCTGAACACCACCCCGCTGATCTTCTCTGTGTCGGCGCGCCAGGCCCTGAGGGCCAAATCCAGCCACGATGCGGCGCTGCATGCCGCCAGCCGCTTTGATCCCCTGGAACGCGAGATCGTCGATCTGCTCGACGAAACCGAGCGCCTCCGCCTCAAATTCGGCAATCCCATCGGCGTAGGCATCCACTTTATCGATCAGACCCTTGCCGTCATCGAAGAACGGCTGAAGCTGTTGGGCGATGATTTCCAGACGATCCAGGATATCGAACGGCAGCTGAGCATCTATCGAGAAGATATGCAGCGCGATTTTCGCTTCCGACTCGCCGATGTGGAAAATGTGCTGCACGAATTTGAAAACCGCGGCATGGCTTACTTCGACGATACCATGCGGCTGGCTCGCATCTTCGATCTCTTGAACAAACCCCGGCTCCAGGAAGAATACCAGCGCCTCGTGGTTCAGGATGTCCCCCAGGTGATCGATCAACGGGTCACCGAAGTGATCGACTGGCTGGTCTCCAGCAACCTGCGCCAGTGGGAAGCTGTGATGGAACATATCAACCAGCGCCGCACGGTCGATGCCGAACGGATCATCGGCAAGATCGGCGGGACCTTTGATTACGACCGCGACCATCTGCTCGCCACGGTCGGCCGGGCCGCCCAGGATGTCATCGAAAGCTACGACCAGGAAGTCGAAGCCAGCCAGCTGGCCGACGACCTCCAGGCCGCCGTCGGCTATACCGCCGCCGTCGAAATCGGCGCCATCGGCCTCGGCGCCGCCTTAACTTACATCTTCACGACCGCCGCTCTGGATGTCACCGGCCTGACCGCGGCCGGCCTGGTCGCCGTGATGGGCCTCTTCGTCATTCCGGCCCGCCGCCGACAGGTCAAAGAAGATCTGCACATCAAAATCGACACCATGCGCGAAAACCTGATGAAAGCACTCACCGCTCAATTCGATCAGGAACTCGACCGGGGGCTGCGCAAACTGGAAGAAGCCATCGCCCCCTACACCCGCTTCGTCCGGGGCGAACGCCAGAATCTGGAACAGATGCGCGCCGAACTCGAAGAAATCCGCGGCGCTCTGACCCGGTTACGAGCGGAGATCGAGCACCTGTAACGATGGCCATGCTTTCCGAAACCGATTTTCTGCCGGTCGCCGGTCTCAACCACCACCTGCTGATCACAAAATTCTATCAACCGGTGGCACGCACCCGCCTGGCGGCCCGTCCCCGGCTGTGGCAGGAATTGGATCGCGGGTTGCTGCGCCGATTGATCTTAATCTCGGCGCCGGCTGGCTACGGCAAAACCACGCTGATCGGCAGCTGGAAAACGACGCTGGTCAACCGCAACGTCCGGCTGGCCTGGTTGACGCTCGATGCCGCCGACAATGACCCCGTCCGCTTCCTGACCTATCTGACCGCCGCCCTGCAAAAAGTCGAACCGGGCCTGGGAGAGGGCGTCATCGCCGCCCTGCAATCCCCGGAACCGCCCCCCTTACATCAGGCATTGACCGCATTGCTCAATGAACTGAGCCTGCTCCCCCCTGAAATCGTGCTGGCCCTGGACGACTATCACACCATCGAATCTCCACAAATCCATGAAACGATCGCCTTCCTGGTGGAACATCTGCCGGCCGGGCTGCATCTCCTGCTCCTGACCCGCAAGGACCCCCCGCTGCCGCTGGCCCTCTGGCGGGTGCGCGGCGAGCTGCTGGAACTGCGGGCCGACGATCTACGGTTCACCCCGGCCGAGACGGCCGATTTTATGAACGCCGTGATGGGACTGGTCCTTTCGCCCGAAAATCTGACCGCCCTGGAAGCCCGTACGGAAGGCTGGGCGGCCGCCTTGCAACTGGCAGCCATCTCCCTGGAAAAAGCCGCCGATCCCACCGCCTTCATCGCCGGCTTCAGCGGCGTCCACCGTTACCTGGTCGATTATCTGGTCGGTGTGGTTCTGCTGCGCCAGACCGAAGAGGTCCGCAACTTCCTGTTGGAAACCTCCATCCTGGAACGAATGAATGCCCCCCTCGTAGAAGCCCTGACTCAAAAAGCCAACGGACAGGCCATGCTGGAACAGCTGGAGCAACAAAACCTCTTCATCACCCCCCTCGACACCGAACGGCGCTGGTATCGTTACCATACCCTCTTTTCCGATTTCCTCCAGGAACAACTGGTTCAGGGTCGGGGCCGGGAATCGCTATCCACCCTGCATCGGCGAGCCGCCAACTGGTATGCCGCCCAGGGGATGCTCACCGAAGCCATTCATCACGCCCTGGCCGGCCGGGATTTTGAAACCGCAACCCATTTGATCGAAGAGGGCATGCGGGCCACGCTCTTCCGGGGAGAACGACTGACCGTAGAACACTGGCTGGCCGCCCTGCCGCCGGAATGGATTGCCGGCCATCCCCAATTGCGGCTGGCCGTCTGCTGGGTCGATATACTGGCGCAACGGTGGAACGGCCTGGAACAACAACTGCGCGAGATCGAATCCGATCTGCCGACCGTTCCGGAATGCCAATCCCTGCACAATCAAATCGGCGTCTTGCGGGTCTGGATTGCCAGTCAACAGGAACAGAGCCCGGAACAGGCCCGCATCGTCATCGCTCTGGCCGGACAGACGCTGGCCCGGCTCCCCTCCGATGAGATCTTCCTGGCGGGCATCGTCACCTATATCCAGAGCATCGCCTATTTTCAACTCAACACCCCCGACCTGCAATCGGAAATTCTGGAAAAAGCCGCCCGCCTGACCCGGGAATCCGGCAACTACTCCATGGCCTTACGCAGCATGCATGCCCTGGCCTCGCTCAAAATGATCGAGGGCCGGTTGCATCAGGCTCAGGCTCTGCACGAAGAGGCCCTGGCCCTGGCCACGGAACAGGGAGGACGCCGGATGCCGGTCGCCGCCCTGGCCTATCTGGGGTTGGCCGAAATCGCCTATCTCTGCGGCGACCGCGAACAGGCTCTGGATTATTCCGACATGGGAATGGCGCTGGCTCGCCAGTGGAACGATTTTGAATCCCTGATCCTGGGCTGGACCAATCTAAGCCGCATCTACGCCGTCCACGGCGAAATAGAACGCGCCGAATTCTGTCTGGCCGAAAGCTGGAAACTGGTTCGAGAAAACAACGTCACTGAACCGGATATGCTCAGCACATTGCAATTGCGCGAGGTCCAGCTGCGAATTCTCCAAAACGATTGGACTGCCGTGCAACGCTGGGCCTCCGCCCATCACCTTTCCAGCTCCGATCCTTTCCCCTTTGATGAATTCGATTATCTCATTCTGGCCCAACTGCTGGCCTGGGAAGGCAAATTCGACGAAGCGCTGCGATTGCTGGATCGGCTGCAAGCCGTATCGCACCGCCGGGGCTGGATCATCCGCGAAAACCAGGTCCATGCCGTCCGAGCCGTCATCCTCTTCAACCGGGGCGATGAAACCGGAGCCCTGACCGCATTGAAAGAAGCCCTGACGCTGGCCGAACCGGAAATGTTGATCAGCCCCTTCCTTTTCCTGGGCTATGAGATGGGCCATCTCCTGGAAAAAGCCCGCGAACAACGGATCGGCGCCGGCTGGTATATCGAACGGTTATTGGCAGCTTTTAGTCCCATCATGGCCCGGGAAACATCAGAGACCACCCTCAGACCGGCAAAACCGCTCCCCCCCGAGGCCCTCAGCGAACGCGAGCTGGAAGTGCTGCGACTGCTGGCCGCCGGGAAATCGAACCGGGAAATAGCAGGACAGCTCTTCCTGGCCGAAGGCACCGTCAAAAAACACCTCAACAACATCTACAGCAAACTGGGCGTCAACAGCCGTACCCTGGCCCTCGCCCGCGCCCGCGACCTGCACCTGCTTTAGGTTTGCTCATAGCTTCGCGCGCATAAGAATGCGCGCGAAGCTATGAATCTTTCTTCCGCTCTACCCCAAAATAAACTTTTCTACGCCTTTTGAGGGTATGCCCCTCCCGGGGTTACACGTATACTAAAAAAAAACGATCTTCGCGGTTAGTCTGAAGCCGCCGAAAATATAAATAAAAACCACCGCTCTCTCCCCCTGCTTCGCATCGCGCGTCGTTGTTTACATAGAAAGTACCCGTTGCGGGATGCCCAAAAGCCCACCGCACAGATCGTAAAAAATAAGGAGAGGCCATCATGAAAACCCGTATCGGAATGCGCTATTTTATCCCCATCTGGCTGGGCCAGCTCTTCTCAACCATCGGCACCAGCATGGCCGGCTTTGCCCTCAGCGTCTGGATCTACCAGCAAACCGATTCTCCGCTGGCCTTCGCCATGGGACTCCTTTGCGAAACGCTGCCCGGCATCGTCCTGGCCCCACTCGCCGGCATCTACGTCGATCGCTGGGATCGCCGCAAAGTCATGCTCTTTGCCGATCTCGGCGCAGCCCTGGGCACCCTGGTACTGGCCGGCCTCTTCGCCGCCGGTCGCCTGGAAGTCTGGCACATCTACCTCTTCAATGCCTTCACCGCCTCGCTGAACACCTTCCAGCAACCCGCCTATCAGGCCGCCATCACCATGCTGGTCGCCCCCTCCGACTACGGACGCGCCAACGGCATGGTCCAGATCGGCGAAGCCCTGGGAATGATCATCGCTCCCGCCCTGGGCGGCACACTCCTCCTTACCCTGCAAATCTCCGGCGTCCTGTTGCTCGACGTGATCACCGCCTCCCTGGCAATCGGCATGCTGCTGGTCATGCAGATCCCCAATCCCGTCCGCTCAACAGAAAACAGCGAAACCTCCGGCTCCATGTGGGCCGAACTCACCTTCGGCTGGCGTTACATCCTGGCGCGCCCCGGCCTCACCGGACTGATGACCATCTTCGCCATGGTCAATCTCTTCCTGGGCTTCTTCTCCTCACTCTTTTTACCGCTGCTGTTGAACCTCACCACCGCCGACATCGCCGGCATTGTGGGATCGATAGGCGGCATTGGAATGCTGATCGGCAGTTTGGTGATGAGCGTCTGGGGCGGCCCCAAACGCCGGGTCCAGGGTCTGCTCGGCAGCCTCCTCATCCTGGGATTTGGCTACGCCCTCGCCGGGGGCAGTTCATCCCTGATCCTCCTGGGAATCGTCATGTTCATCATGTGCTTCGTCACCCCGATCGCCAACAGTTCCAGCCAGGCTATCTGGCAGCAAAAAGTAGCGCCCGATATCCAGGGCCGCGTCTTCACGACCCGCCGCATGATCTCCACCATGATCATGCCGTTGTCCTATCTCTTCGCCGGCAGCCTGGCCGAACAGGCCGAACCGCTGATGATGCCGGGCGGAGCCCTTGCCGGAAGCGTGGGACTGATTCTGGGAACCGGACCCGGCCGCGGCATCGGTCTGATCTTTGTCTTAATGGGATTATGCTGTATGCTGGTGACCGCCGTCGGCTATCTCAATCCCCGCATTCGCCGGGTCGAAGACGAGTTACCTGATGCTCAGGTAACCGCCGCACCGGAAGAACCATCCCTGGAAATGCAAACCGCCGAAGCATTTTAAAAACGCTGAAAGTAGACAGCGTAACTCTGGAAAAAACCTATGTTTTCGTGCGCATCAGAATGCGCACGAAAACATAAACAAAAAAACTCTCTCTGCCTGCTGCGCACAGCGCGGCGCATCTTACGGAAAAGAAGCCAGCTGCAAAACGCAAAATCTGAAAAGCCCATGTTTTCGGCGGCTTTCTGAAGCCGCCGAAAACATAAACAAAAAAAACTCTCTCTGCCTGCTGCGCACAGCGCGGCGCGTCTTACGGGAAAGAAGCCATTTGCGGGACGCTACAAGGCCGGAGGCCATACTTTAAAGCCCTATTTTCAGAACAAAATACCACACTCGAATCAGTAAGGGCTACTAACAATTTCCGTCTCCCGTGGTACACTTAACAAGCGGTAAGAATTAAACATACCTGCGGGAGGTCATTTCGTGAATCGCCAACACATCCAGGAGCAAAGTATCGCCCCTACCGTACCCAATCGTTTGACTCGAACCTTTACAGCTTTTCAATATCCCAACTACCGACTCTGGTTTCTGGGACAGGCAGTCTCCCTCCTGGGCACCTGGATGCAATCCAGCGCCCAGGGATTTCTGATCTTCCAGTTAACCAAATCGGATGCCTACCTGGGCTACGTCTCCGCCGCCGCGCTCCCCTCCGTCATCGTCATGCTCTACGGCGGCGTGGTAGCCGATCGCGTGCCCCGCCGCACCCTCTTGATCGTGACGCAGATCTCCATGATGATCCTGGCTTTCATTCTGGCCGTCTTGACCTTCACAGGAATGGTTCAACCCTGGCACCTGATCATACTGGCCTTTTTGCTGGGGATCGCCAACGCCTTCGACGCCCCCGCCCGCCAGGCCTTCATCCTGGAGCTGGTCGAACGGCCGGCCATGACCAATGCCATCGCCCTCAACGCCGCCATGTTCAATATCGGAGCCGCCTTTGGCCCTGCAGTAGCCGGTTTGCTCTACGCCCAACTGGGGCCGGCCTGGTGCTTCACCCTCAACGGACTCTCCTTCCTGGCAGTGATCGGTGCCCTGGCCGCCATGCAGATTCCCCCGCAACGGATCACCATCCACACCCGGGCGCCGCTGTTGGAATTAAAAGAGGGTCTGCTCTATACGGTACGCCATCCCATCATTCGAGTGTTGGTCGCCATGGTAGGAATTACCGGATTCCTGGGAATCTCCTTTGCCACGCTCTTCCCGGTTTGGGCCACGGAAGTGCTGCACGGCGATGCAGTAACCAACGGCTGGCTGCAAACGGCCCGCGGTATCGGAGCCCTGCTCGGCGCCTTAAGCATCGCCGTCGCCGGTTCCCGCTTGAAGCGTGGACAGACCATGTCCCTGAATCTGATCGGCTTCCCGATCATTTTGATCCTATTCTCATTCGTCCGTACCCTGCCGCTCTCATTGCTAATCCTGGTGGGAGCCGGAATGACGACCATCCTGGTTTTCAATCTGGCCAATGCCCTGGTCCAGACTCACGTTCCCGATGAATTGCGGGGGCGGGTTATGGGAATCTACACGTTGGTCTTTTTTGCATCGACCCCGCTGGGCAGTTTTATAGCCGGGCAGGCCTCCGAAGCAATGGGAGCACCCACTACAATCCTGATCAATGCCTGCCTGTTGTTGATCGTCGCCGTCGTCGGGAGGATCTTCCTGCCGCAGATCAAAAATCTGGAATAACCTTTCATCACCCTATGCCATGAGCCCAAAAAAGCGAGGAAAAAAAGCCTATGTTTTCGCGGGCTTTCTGAAGCCCGCAAAAACACAATAAAAAATATCGACCTGGGCAGTTAGCCCGGAAAATATGGGAAAGAACAGACCATTTTTCGGCGGCTTTCTGAAACCCACAAAAACATAATAAAAAAATATCGACCTGTGCGGTTAGCGTAAGTTTTGTGCAAATAGAGCCCCGAGTGCTCAAATCGAAGCAAAAACAGAAC
>CAZCTC010000067.1:0-28007 GCA_964501335.1 uncultured Anaerolineales bacterium
CTCATGGTCGGGATTGGTTAGTTTGTCTAGATCCGAGTTCTGAAGCCGCCGAAAAAATGAATAAAAATAATTTTCTCTTGCCGGCCGGAAAAAAGCCAATGTTTTGGCGCGCATTCTGATGCGCGCCAAAACATAAATAAAAACTTCTCTCTGCCCTTCCCGCGCGTCGTATCCGACCTGGATAGAGCCCTTTGCGGGACGCAAAAAAGTTCTGGGAAGCCTCCCTGAATTGCCATCATGGCAATTCAGGTTATAATGGAAAGCGCGGGGGAGTGTCGGAACTGGCAGACGAGCATGACTTAGGATCATGTGCCGTAAGGCGTGCGGGTTCAAGTCCCGCCTTCCCCATCGGGGGATTGGCGTCCCCGCCAATCCCCCTTTTCTTGATTGATCTGGCTGCGGCTTTAAAGTATAATTCCCTCTTGTGAACCTTCTACCCTGTGTAAAACAGGGGAATTTTGGATGGTGGAGGCTGCGAATGAACGAAGTCCGGTTGCCGGAGATCCCCGACGAACTCCGTGGTACCGTCCAGATGACCAAACTGGACGAAGTCTATGCTTGGGCGCGACAGCGTTCTCTCTGGCCGATGTTTTTCGGTCTGGCCTGTTGCGCGTTTGAGATGATTGCCACGGCAGCGTCCCGGTACGATCTGGGACGGTTGGGCATGGAGATTATGCGGGCCAGCCCACGCCAGGCCGATTTGATTATGATTACGGGGACCATCACCAAAAAGATGGCCCCGCAACTGGTCCGGCTCTATAACCAGATGGCTGAGCCCAAGTATGTGTTGGCGATGGGCGCCTGTGCCATCTCGGGAGGGCCTTTCAAAGAGGGCTATAGTGTGGTCTCCGGGACGGATAAATTGATCCCGGTGGATGTCTATGTGCCGGGTTGTCCGCCGCGTCCTGAGGCGCTGTTGCATGGGATTCTGTCGTTGCATGCCCGGATCGGTCACGAAGCGATTAAGGATATGCCGGCTTATTCTAAGGAACATGGGGAAGGCGTTCCCGTGCCCTCCCTGGGGCCCGATCTGGTCAACTGGCAGGCCTTTGACGATCTTATAGAGCCGGTGCGGCTCTCTCGGGAGGAGGACTGAGATGGCGGAATTGAAAGGCCTGGCAGCAGAAATCTTTCCTTTGTTGGCAGCCCGTTTCCCGGAGGCGGTGCGGACGGCTGAATCTGACGGAATTGTGGTCGATGCCAGACAGCTTCTGCCGGTGGTGCGGATGCTGCGCGACGAATTGGGATTTGTCTATCTCTCCAGCGTCACCGGAGTGGATTATCCCCAGCCGACAGCGGAATTCCCGGCCCGGATCGATGTGGTCTATCATTTCTATCGATTGGAAGGCGGCAGCTATCTGGCGCTGCATGCCCATACTTCCCGGACCAATTCCAGCCTTCCTTCCTTGACTCCTGAGTTCCCTTCGGCCGATTTCCAGGAACGTGAGATCTGGGATATGTTCGGTGTGCGTTTTGAAGGGCACCCCGATCTGCGCCGGTTGCTGCTCTGGGAGGGTTTTGACGGTTTTCCGCTGCGCAAAGACTGGAAAGAGCCCTATTACGAGGAAGAACATAAGCCTTTCAAGAGCCGTTTCCCTGATGGCGGTCATCCTGAAATGTCGGAAGAACGGGCTCCCTTGAAGGACAATGTGCGTTTGCCTCAGGGCTGGAGCCCCCAGAACTGGGATTTTGAAGAGGCCGACAAGCTTTTGTATCAACGCATGCTTTCTGCGGATGCCGATCCCCATAAGCCCTTGCCGACCGATGAGATGATCCTGAACATGGGGCCGCACCATCCCAGCACTCACGGCGTTTTCCGCCTGACGGTCCGGCTGGACGGTGAAACGGTGCGCCATCTGGAGCCGGTCTTTGGTTATCTGCACCGCAATCATGAGAAGATTGGGGAACGCAATACCTGGTTGCAGAATATCCCCTTTACCGACCGGCTGGATTATATCAACGGCATGACCAACAATCTGGCCTATGTCATTGCCATGGAAAAGCTGTTGGGCCTGGAAGTGCCGCCGCGAGCCCAATATTTGCGGGTGATCATGGCCGAGTTTGCCCGGGTGATCAACCATATGCTGGCGGCCGGCTTCTACGGCAACGATGTCGGTATCTTTGTCACGGCGGCGCTCTACGCCATGGAAGAGCGTGAGCTGATCCTCGACCTCTTCGAGGCTGTTTCCGGCGGCCGGATGCTGTACAACTATATGCGGCCGGGTGGGGTGGCTGCCGATCTGCCCGACGGCTGGATTGAGCGGGCCCTGGAACTGGTCAATAACCGCCTGCCGCGCAAAGTCGAGTCGATGCAGGCGATTATGATGGAAAACGAGATCGTGGGAGCCCGCTCTAAGAACGTCGGAACCCTGACGAAGCAGCAGGCCATTGCCTACGGCGTCAGCGGGCCCGTGCTGCGCGCTTCCGGGGTGCCTTATGATGTGCGCCGGGCCGAGCCCTATTTGATCTACGATCAGCTCGATTTTGATGTCATCACGGCCGAGCATGGCGATGCTTATGATCGCCTGGCCGTGCGTTTCGGCGAGACCTGGCAGAGCCTGCGCATTTTGCGGCAGGTCTTGACTTCCATCCCTGAGGGACCAATCCAGGCCAAGAAGCTCTCTCCGTTGTTCAAAGTGCCGGCCGGTGAGACCTATGGCCGGATTGAGGCGCCGAAAGGTGAGTTGGGCTTTTACCTGATCTCGGATGGGAGCGCCAATCCCTACCGGTATCATGTCCGTTCGACCTCTTTGATCAATTTGACGCCGATGAGTATTCTGACGCGGGGACATAAGGTGGCCGATGTGGTGGCGGTTTTGGGGAGCATCGATTTGACGATGGGGGAGGTAGATCGCTAATGTACGGCTTTGGGGTACTCAAAACGCTGGGAATTACCTTTTACCATTTCATCATGACCTATGTGGATGACATCCGCTACATGGGGAAAAAATATACCCCCAAGAATATGAGTGAGCGCCAGGGGCCGAATGGACAGGGGGCCTTTACGATCGAATACCCGGCCGAGCGGCTGCCTTTTCCCGAACGGGCCCGCAATATCCCTTTCCTGGTGGTGGATAAGGAAACGGAGCGCCTGCGCTGTACGGCTTGTGGTATTTGCGCTCAGGCCTGTCCGGTGCAGTGTATCTGGATCGAGCGGGCCAAAGATCCTCAGACCGGGCGGCCGCAGCCTTACCCGACGGCCTATCATCTGGATGTTTCGACCTGCATGAGCTGCGGCTACTGCGCTGAATTCTGTCCTTTTGATGCGATCAAGATGGATCAGGATTTCGAATTGAGCAGTTATACCCGGCCGGGATTCTGGGATGCCGAAAAGCTTTCCAAACCTGAGTCCTATCATGCTCAGCTCCATCCCACCGATTATGCTGAGGAGCAGGCGAAGAAGGCCGCCAAGGCGGCTAAAGCCAAAAAGCCGGCCGCTGAATAAAAACCTTTTCGAGTTGAAAAATTATATTTTCGCGCGCCCAAAGGGCGCGCGAAAATATAAATCAAAAATTCCCTTATCGATAAATAAGAAATCACGCGCTCCTCGAAGAGGAGCGCGTGATTTTTTATTGGATAGAGAAAGCTAGGCTTTGGCCGACATCCCGTTGCGTACGAGCGTCACAAAGTCGTCGACTTTAAGGCTGGCGCCGCCGACCAGGGCTCCATCGATTTCCGGCTCGCGCATGAAGGCCGCAATATTCTCGGGCTTCACGCTGCCGCCGTATTGGATGCGGATGGCCTGGGCCGTCGCCTCGTCGTAGAGCGCCTTCAGTACGTCGCGGATGGCCTCACGGACAATGCGGTTGGCATCTTCCGGTGTGGCGGTCAATCCGGTGCCGATGGCCCAGATGGGCTCGTAGGCCAGCACGACCTTGACGGCTTCCTCCGCCGAGAGTCCGGCAAAGGCGCCGCGGATCTGTCCGCTGACGAAGGGGACCGTTTCCCCGGCGCGGTTCAGTTCCAGGCTCTCGCCGATGCAGACGATCGGGGTGAGGTGGTGCTTCAACGCGGCCTTGATCTTGCGGTTGACCGTTTCATCGGTTTCGCCGAAGTACTGGCGGCGTTCGGAGTGCCCCAGGATGACGTAGCGGGCGAGTTCTTTCACCATCAGCGGGGAAACCGCGCCGGTGAAGGCTCCCTGGTCTTCCCAGTGCATATCCTGAGCCCCGACGCCCAGGTTGGTGGCGGTGAGCATCTGACTGACCGCTTCCAGGGCGGTGAAGGGCGGGCAGACGGCCAGTTCCATCTCATGGATCGTGCCCAGGGCTTCGCGCAGCGCTTCTGCCAGCACGATGGCCTCAGCCACGGTTTTGTACATCTTCCAGTTACCGGCAATAAAGGGTTTACGCGCCATGGTTATTTATCTTGCAACGCCGCCACGCCGGGCAGGACGATCCCTTCCAGGAATTCCAGGCTCGCGCCGCCGCCGGTGGAGACATGGCTCATCTTGCTGGCCACGCCGGCTTTCTTGACGGCTGAGGCCGAGTCGCCGCCGCCGATGACGGTGGTGGCGGGCAGTTCGGCCATAGCGCGGGCGATGGCGAAGGTTCCTTCCGCGAAGGTAGGCAGTTCAAAGACGCCCATCGGGCCGTTCCAGACGATCGTCCTGGCCTCTTTCAGAATGCCCTTGAAGAGCTCGATGGTTTCGGGTCCGATGTCCAGCATCCGCCAGCCGGCCGGGACCGCTTTGACGCTGACCGTTTGCTTGTTGGCATCGTCTTTGAACGCATCGGCGATCACGGCATCGACCGGCAGGACGATCTTGTCGCCGCCGGAGGCGAGCAGTTCTTTCGCGGTCTCCAGGGCTTCGGTCTCAACCAGGGAGTCGCCCATTTCCAGACCCTGAGCGGCCAGGAAGGTGTTGGCCATCCCTCCGCCGATCAACAGGCGGTCGGCCTTGTTCAGCAGGTTCTTGATCACACCGATCTTATCGGAGATCTTGGCGCCGCCCAGAATGACCACATAGGGGCGTTCCGGATTTTCGGTCGCGCGGCCCAGGAATTCCACTTCCTTTTCCATCAAGAAGCCGGCCACGCCGGGGAGGGTGTGGGTGATTCCTTCCGTGCTGGCGTGGGCCCGGTGGGCCGTGCCGAAGGCGTCGTTGACGTACAGATCGCCCAGTTTGGCGAGCTGTGCGGCAAAGGCGGCGTCGTTTTTCTCTTCTTCTTTGTGGAAGCGAACGTTCTCCAGCATCAGCACATCGCCGGGTTTGAGTTCGGCGGCGAGCTTTTCGGCTTCCGGTCCGATGCAGTCCTCAGCCATCTTGACTTCGCGGCTCAGCAGTTCGCTGAGACGAGCGGCCACGGGCTTCAGGCTGAATTCGGGCTCCGGTCCACCCTTGGGGCGGCCGAGGTGAGACATCAAGATGACCGCGCCACCCTGATCCAGCACATATTGGATGGTGGGGATGGCGGCGCGGATGCGCTTATCGTCGCTGATTGCGCCTTCTTTGATGGGGACGTTGAAGTCGACCCGCATCAGGACGCGCTTACCCTTCAATTCGACATCGCGAACAGTTTTCTTATTCATATAATGACCTCTTAATAGGGGTAAATTAAATGAGAATTTTTATTTTTCGCGCGCCGCGCAGCGGCGCGCGAAAAATAAATATTTTCTTTGAGTAATTTTTAAGAGCGAGACAGACAATGAGTGCTTTACCACAAAAAAGGGATAAGGGAGGATGTTGTCCTACCCTTATCCCTGTTGTTTCTTTGGCTGGCGCCGATTTTAGAGCTTGCTGGCCATCATCGAAGCCAGATCGGCGGTGCGGCAGGAGTAACCCCATTCATTGTCGTACCAGGCAACCACCTTGATCATCCGATCGCCGGCCTGTTCGGTCAGCAACGAATCGACCACGGAAGAGCGGGCTTCGCCCTTGTAGTCCATGGAGACCAGGGGGGCAGTCTCATAGCCCAGGATACCCTTCAGCGCGCCTTCAGAGGCGGCTTTCAGGGCGCCGTTGACCTCTTCCACCGTGGTCGGGCGGCTCAGGGTGACGACGAAGTCAACGATCGAGACCGTGATGGTCGGGACGCGCAGCGCGTACCCACCGAATTTCCCCTTCAGTTCGGGGATGACCAGGGAGACGGCCTGAGCCGCGCCGGTGGAGGTGGGGATGATGTTGGCGGCGGCGGCGCGAGCCCGGCGCAGGTCCTTCTTGTGGCCCTGATCCAGGATGTTCTGGTCGTTGGTGTAAGCGTGAATCGTGGTCATCAACCCGTATTCGATGCCGAAGGTATCATTGATGACTTTGGCGACGGGGGCCAGACAGTTGGTCGTGCAGGAGGCGTTGGAGACGATGTGGTGTTTGGCGGGGTCGTACTTGTCCTGGTTCACGCCCATGACGATGGTGATATCTTCCTTCTTGGCGGGGGCGGTGATGATGACCTTCTTGGCGCCCGCCTGGATGTGCTTGGCGGCTTTCTCTCCGTCGGTGAAGACACCGGTGCTCTCGATCACGATATCGATGCCCAGATCCTTCCAGGGCAGCACGGCGGGGTCTTTCTCGGCGTAGATCTTGATCGCCTTGCCATTGATGGTAATGGTATTGTCGCTGGCTTCGACGGTTCCGGGGAACTGGCCGTAAGTGGTGTCGTACTTGAACAGGTGAGCGTTGGTCTTCGCGTCAAACAAATCATTCACAGCCACCACTTCGAGATCTTCAGCGTGATACTGAAGGATAGTTCGCAGTACAAGCCGTCCAATCCGGCCGAAACCATTAATCGCAATTTTCGCAGGCATAGTCTCTCCTTTCATGTTTTCAGATGAGCGATCTGGGATTGAGGATTAAAAGCCTGAGCTGTAACCCCCAATCTCTTATCGCCTATCCTTTGATCAGGTTCATGACGATCTGACCCAGCTTGATGCTGTTGTGACGCCAGGGATAGTTTGCATCCGTCAGATCGGCTTGAATGACCCGCAGTCCGGGTCTTTCGATTAACTCGGGCGTTACCCAGCTGGTGTGAGGGGGGAGGGGAACGGAAGGAATTTCGGGATTGACTACAATGGCAGAAAACAATCCCAATCCTAAATGGCGTTCGAGAGCCTGTAAATGCTCTTCGGCGCGATATCCCTCGGTCTCACCCGGTTGGGTGGCCACATTGCAAATGTACACTTTGGGTGCTCGCGAAGCCCGCAGTGCCGCCCCAATCTGGGGGACCAGCAGGTTGGGCAAGACGCTGGTGTAAAGGCTGCCCGGACCCGCGATAATCAGATCGGCTTCCAGGATGGCTTTGATGGCCTCGGTATAGGCGGGAGGATCGGTTGGATCCAACATGACCCGCAGAACTTCTCGTCCTGGTTCCGGAATATTGGATTCTCCCCGCACTCGAGAAGGAGCCATCCCTGGGATTTGGACATCGGCTTCCAGCACCACCGGATGGAGTGAACTGGGTAACACCCGTCCGCGCACGGCCAACACCCGACTGGATTCTTCAAGAGCCGATTCAAAGCTGCCGGTGATTTCGGCCAGGGCGCTGATGAAGAGATTTCCGAAACTGTGTCCATTCAGTCCGTCGCCGGCGGCGAACCGATATTGTAACAGTTGCGTCATCAAGGATTCATCATCGGCCAGGGCGGCAATGCAATTGCGAAAATCACCCGGCGGCAGAATGCCTAACTCTCGACGTAACCGGCCCGATGATCCTCCATCATCGGCCACGGTGACGATTGCGGTAACTTTGGCCGGGCAGTTTTTCAGCCCTCGTAAAAGGGTTGCCTGTCCATGTCCTCCGCCAATCGCCACGATTTTGGGGCCCCGGGCACGGCGGCGGTAATTGTAAAGTACCGTTGAGACCGATCGGGAGTCCCGTTCCAGAAAAGGTTCTAACAGGGCTCGATTCAGCCCCCAGAGCCCCCAGGTCAGGCAACCCAGGCCCAGCACTCCCAAAAGGATACTGCGCCAGTCACGGGGGATGAATTGCAAAGTTAGATAATAGAAATAAGCCGGCAGGGGATAGGATTCCCGCAGTCCAAAGGCAATTCCCAAACTAAGTAAAACGGTTCCACATCCCAGAAGGATCAGCCAGCGTTTAATACCTAAACCGGGTTGCAGCCATCGTAAATGTGTGAGCCAGCTTTCACTGCCCGGCCGGTTTCCCTTGCGTTCCATCGTGAAAAATTATACACCTAATAGAAGGGCTGTCAAAGTCAACTATTTTAGCTCACTTTTTTCGCGCGCCTGAAGCGCGCGAAAAAAGTGGTTTTTAGCTGTTTTTCTCAAACCTACTGGATACGAGTGACGATCCGTCCGCCCTTCCAGAGATCTTCCAGCCGATAGAATGCACGGGTTTCCGGCGCGAAAAGATGAACGATCACCCCGGCGTAATCCATCAGAATCCATCCGGATTCCGATTGACCTTCCACACTGATCGGGAGCACAGGAGGCTCTTCATCTTTTAACGCTTCCCGAATCGAAGCCTTTAAGGCATCGAGCTGCCGTGAACTGGTCCCGTTGCAGATGATAAAATAATCAGTAAAGGTGGTCACTTCTTGTAAATCCAGGACCAGGATATCCTCGCCCTGTTTTTCCACGATAATGTCGGTAATCCGATGGGCTAATGCTAAACTATCCACACAATCTCCTTTGTAGTCGGTTTTTGGAAATTATTTTTTCTGTAGATTCATCTGAACGGTCGTGGTATTGGACCGTTCGTTGTCTTGCAGATTGACGGTCATGCGATATTGATCGTTTTCCATGACCATCGTGGCCAGATGTCCCATAACCATGGGATTGGAAACTTTTTTCCAGCCCAGCTCTTCGAATTTGGGCCCCAGGGTATCCAGACAATCCTGGACCAGACCCGGCATAACATAAGAATAGCTGTTGGCGGCTTCGGTAATTTTAATGTCCGTGGCGCCATCGGCCAGGGGTAACATTTCAGTGGGGAAAAGGCTCGCGGGATCAGGGGTGGCGCTGGGTTCCACAGGAGCTCCGCTGCTAGGGTCGGTGGGGGCGCCACTGCTTCCACCTCCGCAGGCGGTGAGCAGCAGGCTGGCTGTTACCAGGAGCAGCATCATCGTCCACAGGGCATGGTTCCGGTTCATTGAATCTCCTCCTTCTTGTTTTGGGACGTAAATTGGATTTGGCAGCCTTTCTATAATAGCATGAATCCCTTGAGATTTCAAATTTTATAAGGGGGGCTAAGTAATGCCGGGGCGGCGGAGATAGTTTACAAAGGAGTTTTTTGATTCATATTTTCGGCGGCTTTCTGAAGCCGCCGAAAATATGAGCTTTTTGGCTTTTCCGGGCTGGTTTTATTCCGCCGAAAGCGCAGTGATCAGGACTTTGATGATGTTTTCAACGTCGGCTTCATCGATCATTTCGGAGGGGCTGTGGACGTAGCGGCAGGGGATGCTGATGCAGCCGCTGGGGACGCCGGCGCGGGCCAGTTGCATGGCTGAAGCGTCCGTGGTTCCGCCGCGCAGCACTTCCATTTGATAGGGGACGCCGGCTTTTTGGGCGGCGGCGACCAGCATTTCCCGGACCAGGGGATGGGCGATCATGCCGGCATCCTGAACTTTGATGGCAGGGCCTTTGCCCAGTTCCACGGCCATCGGCAGCGCTTTGGGGGTGTCGCCGGTGAGGGTGACATCGACCGCGATCGCCAGATCGGGATCGATGCGATAGGCGGCCGTGCGGGCTCCCGAAAGCGTGACCTCTTCCTGAACGCTGAAGACAAAATAGAGTTCATCCGGAGTATTGTGAAGCTGCCGTAGCGTTTCGATGAGTATGTAGCAGCCGATGCGGTCATCCTGGGCTTTGCTGATCCACCGGGAGCCCTGATGTTCGAGCGGTCGGGTGAAGATGCCCGGCGTGCCTACGGCGACGGGACAATCGGCCCGGCTGGAGGCTCCGACATCGATGAAGAGCTCGTGCAGGGCTGGAACCGTTCCGGGATTGTCCCGGCGCTCGACGTGGATCACGCCGACAATCCCGTTGGCAAAGCGGACCCGGCTGCCGACGCAATGCATGGGGGAGACTCCGCCCAGGTTGGTGAATCGTACATAGCCGGTCTCTTCGATGTGTGTGACCATTACGCCGATTTCGTCCATATGGGCGGCCAGGATGATCTTTCGGCCGCCTTCACGGCCACGGCGGATGGCGACCAGACTGCCCAGCGGATCGACCCGAATTTCATCGACCAGCGGTTCGACAATGGCCCGAATAACATCCCGGATTTCGTTTTCATACCCCGAAGGGCCGAACGTTTGTGTGAGTTGGTTGAGTAGCTCCTGGTTCAACATGCGTTTTTTTCCTATTTGTTCTTGTAGATCTTTTCAGGTTAGTGGGCGGCTGAATCGCTGACCCATTCGTCGGGCAATCGATCCAGGAGCGCTGAGATCAGCCGGTAAGTGTTTTCCAGGTCGTCGGGATTGAGGACGGCCAGCGGGCTGTGGATATAGCGACAGGGCACGGCTATCGTGATCGAGGGCACGCCGCCGCGGGTGAGATGGATACTGCCGGCGTTGGTCCCGCTGATCCCGGGTTGTTTGATCTGATAGGGGAGGCCGGCGGCTGTCGCCGCCTGGATGGAGAGCTGGACCAGGCGGGGATCGGCGACATAGGAGCCGTCGCGCACGGTAAGGGCAGCGCCGCTTCCGACCCGGGTGGTCGGGCTGACATCTTCGTCTTTGGGGAGGTCGTCGGCGATGGTGGCTTCGAGAGCGATGGCCAGATCGGGGGCGACGGTATAGGCTGCTACCCGGGCGCCGCGCAGACCGACCTCTTCCTGGACGCTGAAGACGCCGTAGAGATCGTAGGGGCGGCGGGGCCCGCGCAGCAGCTCTACCAGAATGGCGCAGCCGGCACGGTCGTCAAAGGATTTGCCGGCGATAAAGTTGCCCAGGGTGCGGAAGGTGGTGGGGAAGCCGGCCATGGTGCCAATTGGAGCCAGGCCCGCGGCTTCTTCTTTTGAGCCGGCGCCGATATCGATGGTCAGCCGTTCGTGGCCGGTCACCCGTTCCATATCGCCTGGATCGACGTGATGGATGGCTTGCAGGCCGATGACGCCGGGGAGGCGGTCTTTGCCGACTACGACGGTCTGGCCGGGCATCAGCCGGGGATCGATATTGCCGAAGGTGCGGAATTTCAGATTCCCGTCGCCGGTGTGATCGACGATCATCAATCCCACTTCATCCATATGGGCATCGACCATCACTTTCAAGGGGGAGGCGCCTGTGCCGCGTTTCAGGACCAGCAGATTGCCCATGGCGTCGATGTTGATTTCATCGACATGGCCTTCGAGCAGGGTCCGCAGCACGCGCCGTACGGCGGCTTCGTGGCCTGAAGGGGCCAGGATCTCGGATAACTGGTGTAAGAGATCGATCAGTTCGCTCATAGTTCATCTTCCCAACGCGGGCGATAGTCGGCTTCGAGGCCGGTAATGAAGCGGGTGAGCAGCCGGCAGGCGCGTTCGAAATCCCGCAAGGAGAGCAGTTCTACGGGTTGGTGCATATAGCGTACCGGCAGGCCTACCAGAGCTGTCGGGATGCCTTCGCGGGCGATCTGGATGGCCCAGGCGTCGGTTCCGGTAACGCCGGGAGAGGGTTCCAGTAAATAGGGGATTTCTTCCGTATCGGCAGTCTTTCGCAGCCGTTCCAACAGTTGTGGGTGGAAGTTGCTACCGATTCCCAGGGCCGGACCTTTGCCCAGATCGTAGGTGCCGGTATCGCTGTCGTTATACTGGCGGGCAAAGGTAACATCTAACGCGATGGCCAGTTGGGGATGGACTCCGTAGGCGGCTGTGATGGCGCCTTTGGTGCCGATCTCTTCCTGCACGGTTGCGACGGCATAACAATCCCAGGCGTGGGGTTGGGTGCGCAGCGCTGTCAGCGTCTGGGTCACGATGGCGACGGAGGCCCGGTTGTCCAGGGCTTTGCCGGCAATACGTTGACCCTTTAATTCGACCAGAGGTTGATTGAGGGTGATGGGATCGCCGACCCGGACCTGGGCTTTCAATTCTTCGGCCGAGAGTCCGGTATCGATGAAGAGGTTTTCCCAGGCTACCGTCTTGCGGCGGTCTGCTTCCCTCAGCACATGGGGAGGGCGGGAGGCGATGACGCCGGGCAGATCGCTGCGGCCATGGACTATCACTTCCTGACAGATCAGGACCCGGCGGTCGCTGCCGCCGATGGGGGCGACCCGCAGGAAAGTCCCTTCGATGCCGGTAACCACGAGCCCGATTTCATCCATGTGGGCGGCCAGCATCAGAGCTGGACGGGGTTCCGGGTCGGTCCCCCGTTGCAGGGCGATGAGGTTCCCCATGGCATCCGTACGGATCTCATCGACCAGGGGGGCCCAGATTGATTGGATCAGCTCGCGGACCGTTTCCTCGCGCCCGGTAGGGCCGGGCGCCTCTGACAGTTGCTTCAACAAGGTGAGGGTTTCCACGATACTCCTTGCGCCAATAAATGGGATGTTTGCGTTGTAAGTTGTTGACCTGGCCCGACTCAGGGCAATGGAATGTCGGTCGGAGCGACGGTCGGTGTTATGGTTAATTCATTCGGCACTTCGGTGGTCGGCGACGGGGTGGGGGTCCAGGTAGGCGTGTTGACCGGAACCGGGGTTTGGGTCGGCGTAAGGGTCAAGGCATTGGGCGTATTGGTCGCCGTTACTCCCGGTGTATTGGTGGCCGTCGGTTGCAGGGTGTTGGTGGGGGTAGGGGTAGGCGTGTGTGTGGCTGTAGGTTGAGGTGTCGGGGTGAAGGTTGGCGGGAACCATTGGGTGGGAGTTGGTTCCAATGTGCGGGGTTGCGTGGTTCCGGGACCGACTTCATAAGGTGTATTGGTGGCTCCTGGTTGCGGCGTCCATGTCGGCGTGGGAGTCTGGGTAGGTGTGGGGGTGACGGTAGAAGGGGAAGCCAGGCTGAGCGCAATGAACCCCAGGCAATAGCAGGGGAGCGTGGCCAGGATAATTGCGATTAAGATCGTGTGAATAGGTTTGTTCACCGGCAGATTTTCCATAAAAAAGCAGCTCCCTTAGCGGAATCGTAGGGCAATCATAGCATCTTTTTAATGAGGCGCAAATTCGTTAAACAGTTCGAGCGCCGGCCCTGGGGCCGGCGCTCGAACTTGTTGTGCTTTCATTGGGCGGGGGGAATAAGGCTATTCGCCTTTGACCCCACCGACCGTCAGCCCGGAAACGATATAGCGTTGCAGGGCGAAGAAGAGGATAACGATGGGCAGGCTCATCAGGATGGACATGGCGGAAAATTGCGACCAGGGGGTCGAGAACTGCCCCTGCATGGAGCGCAAGGCCATAGCCAGGGTGAAGCGGGACGTGTCTTCCAGGAAGCTCCAGGCCATGACGAATTCCGTCCAGCCGGTCATAAAGCTGAAGAGCACGGTGACGGCCATGGCCGGCAGTGAGAGCGGCATGATGATCTGCAGGAAGGTCTGGGTGACCGACGCGCCATCGATCAGGGCGGCTTCTTCCAGTTCCTTCGGGACGGTGTCGAAATAGCCCTTCAGGTTCCAGATGGCGAAGGGCAGCGTCCCGGAGGCGTAGGCGATCATCAGGCCGGCGAGCGTGGTCCGCAGCGATTCATCGCCGAATTTCAACTGGCTGAGGAGAACGTAGAGCGGGGCCAGGGTGGCGGTGGTGGGCAGCATCAAGAGGACCACGAAGCCTAACATGCCGGCCTGCCTTCCGATAAACTTGAAGCGGGAGAAGGCATAGGCGGCAGAGGCTCCCATCACTACCGCCAGCAGGCTGGTTCCGAGGGCGACCAGCAAACTGTTTCCCAGCAGCTTGATGAAGGTCATGCAGGTTTCGGGTTTGCTCTGATCTTTACAGAGCAGCGGGAAGGGTTCGATCAGGATTTTTTCAAAGGCTGCAAACGAGGCGCCCTGAGGAATCAGTTGTAAACTCTCGGGTTTGTCGATGTTGCGGGGGTCGAGCGCCAGCGTCACGATCCACATGATCGGGAAGAGCACCAGGGCGGCGATGGTCAGCAGGAAGATTTGAATGCCGATTTGTTTGAGGATGGCTTCCAGCCGGCGACGGCCCGACAGCGGTGCCGTATCTTGAACCCGTTTCTTATCAGGCATTGTAGGCCTCCGTGGCTTTGGTGAGTTTGTTGTTGATCAGCGTCAGCCCCAGGAGGATGAAGAAGACGACAATACAGAAGGCTGCTGCCATCCCATAAAGGCGGAGATTGTAAACCAGTTTAAATGCCTGGGTGACCAGAATTTCGGTCTTTCCGAAGGGACCACCATTGCTGATGAAATAAATAACGACAAACTGATTGAAAGTCATGATGGCGCCGAGCATAATCGCGGGGACCATGGCGGGGCGAATCATCGGGACGGTGACGTTCCAGAATTTCATCCAGTTGTTGGCGCCGTCCATCGAAGCGGCTTCGTAAAGTTCTGTCGGGATGGATTGGAGAGCCCCGGTGGCGACTACCGTCATAAAGGGCCATCCCAACCAGATGTTGGCGATCAAAACGGCATAGAAGGAGAGGGGCAAGAAGGAGAGCGGACCTCCGATCAGGGGGACATCGGCTTCCAGCCAGCGGGTATCCGTGGCCATCTGGGTGCCGAAGGTCTTATTGAAAATATCGACCAACTGGTTGATGGCGCCGTAGCGTTGATCGAACATATTCCGCCAGGTGAGGGCGGTGATGTAGCCGGGCATGGCCCAGGGCAGGATGAAGAGGGCGCGGTAGATGCGCCGGCCGATGAGATCTTTCTGGTTGAGCGCCAGGGCGATCAAGACCCCCAACACCACATGGAAGAAGACGTTGGCGATAGTCCAGGTGATGTTGAAAAGCAGAAGCCGGCCGAAATCGTAATTTTCGATGAGTTTGGTGTTGGTGAGGATCTTTACGAAGTTATCAATCCCGACTATTTTGGGAGCGAATTTATCCCAGGTCGCCGGGTTGAAGAGGTTGAAGCGCAGATTGACAACCCGGAAATCAGTGAAGGCCATCCAGACCTGAAAGGCCTGGGGGAAAAAGGAGATGGCCAACATCAGAAGCCCCGCGGGAGCAATGTAAAGCCAGGCCAGGCGGGAATTCTTGAGCAGGAGTCGGAACTCCTCACGGGTGAGAGGGCGTTTGCGGGCCTTTTGGGCCTTGGCTCCAACTGGAGCCTGGGTAACAGCTGCCATCATCTACCTCCTGAAAATTCGGGGTATAAAACAACGCAGGTGAGGATAAACCACCACCTGCGTTGTTTTAATCAACTGAATGTGCGCATATGACGCGCTATCAAACCGAGCTTATTGCCCGCGGATTTCCTTGATCTTGGCGGCGATGCTTTCTTCAGCCGTCTTCAAAGCGTCCTCGGGGGTGGCGTTGCCTTCGAAGACCGACTTCAGGGCATTGTCCATGGCTTCCCAGTAGGCGCCCATTTCGGGGATCACGGGGTAGACGGTGCCACCTTTGAAGGCTTCAGCGGCCTGGGCCATGAGCGGGTCGGAGATTTCGACGCCGTCGATGGCGGGGATGTGGGCGGCCTTCTTAGGATCGGCCAGCAGGGTCTGCGCTTCGTTGCCCAGGAAGAATTCGATGAAAGACCAGGAAGCGGCCTTGTCTTCGTCCGAGGCATTGGTGCCCAGGTAGATGTTTTCGGTCTGGACGTAACCAGACAGGTGGCTGTCGCCGTAGGTGGGCCAGGGATCGATCGCCAGGTTGTCGGCGCCGATGGCTTCGGCCAGGCTGGACATGTTCCAGCTGCCGTCGATGATGATGCCGGCCTTGCCACCCTTGAACGAGTTGACGTCGTTGTCAGAGTAGTATTCGGCGGGACCAGCGTCCTCGAAGGACTTCAGCAGGTTGAGCCAGCAGACACCGGCTTCGTTGTTGAAGGCGGGGTCGCCATTGGCTTCCATCAGGCTGCCACCGCAGGCGGTGAGCTGAGCGGCGGAGAAGAAGAACCCGCGCTCCAGGTTGGCGCCGAGGATTTCCTTGGTCTTGTCGGTCGCGGCCTCGGAGGCAGCAACCAGGTCTTCGTAGGAGGCGGGGGCATCGGCGACGATGGCCTTATTGCGGAACATCACAACACCCTTGATGGTTTCGGGCAGGCCGATCAGGGCTTCATTGTACTGGACAGCGCCCAGGGCGGCGGGGTTGATGGTGTTCAGCAGTTCGTCGCTGGCATCGCCAGAGATGTCGGAGACCAGGCCGGCGTTGTAGAGGGCGGGGCCCCAGTCAGCGGCGCCGATCAGGACGGAAGGGCCGCCGCCGGTGGCGGAAGCGGTCTCGAATTTGCCGCGCAGATCGTCAAACGGAACGTACAGGGTCTCAACGGTGATGTCGGGGTACTGGGCATTGAAGGCCGCGATCACGTCGTTGAGGCTCTCGATTTCGTTTTCTTTCCAGGAGTGCCAGAGCAGAACTTTTCCGGTGGGGCCGGCTTCTTCAGTGGGCTCAACCGCTTCGGCGGTTTCGGTCTCAACGGGTTCTGCCGTTACTTCTTCCGTGGGCTCTGCCGTCGGGGCAGCGGTCGGCGTAGCGGGAGTCCCACAGGCCGAAAGCAACATGGTCACCAGGACCAACAACGAAATCAAAGTAAACCAACCTTTTTTCATACGATCCTCCTCCAGAATTTTTATGGGGATAGACCAACCTGACCGCTATTGTTTGGGGAGCGGTCAGCCGCGACCTTTCTGGCCGCGGCTACCGCTTATAGTAGCATATCCTTGCAAGGCTGTCAAGTTGACTAGGCAACGAATTTTATTGAGTGGGATTAAAAATATAGGCGTTTTTTGTATGTTTTTGGTTAAATTTTACTTATACCAGCAGGGCCCGGGCAAAGATCAGATAGCCGGTGTGGCCGACCATCGTATCGGCAGGGCGCAGCCGATCGGCTACCGGTTTATAGCCTCGCAGGAACAATTCTTCTACTTCGATAAAGCCGAAAGGTTTGTTGGCTAATTCGCGGAGCAGGTCGCTCACCTGATTGGTGGTGGGGACGAGGGTGCCGAAGAAGCCGCTGCCTTTCAGGGCGGTGTGGACATGATCCAGGTAGAGCCAGGGTTCCCGGACATCCAGGAAGAGCGCATCGACGCCCCGTTCATCAAAGCCTTCGATGATGTCGCGGGTTTTAAAGGTGACATAGTGCTCCAGGCCTACCCGTTCCAGGTTTTTGCGGGCCAGCGCCTGGGTGTCTTCTCGACATTCATAGGTGTAAACATGACCGGTGGGCATGACCATTCGCGCCATCGCCAGCGTCAGGCCCCCGCTGCCGGTTCCGGCTTCGACGATGCGGGCCCCGGGGCCGATGTTCATTTTCATCAACATATAGCCGATTTCTTTGGGGTAGACGATCTGAGTATTGCGCCGGATGGTGCGGACCAGTTGATCCAGGGAGGGGGCCAGCATCAGATAAGGGTGGCCCAGATGGGTTTGAATGGTGCCGCCCCATGGCTGACCGATCAGATCGTCGTGTTTCAGGATGCCGCGGTGCGTTTCCAGCATCTGGCCTGGGGTAACGCGCACCATGAATTCCCGGTCGTCTTTGCCGAGCAGAAAGATCAGGTCACCGGCTTGAATCAGGTTCTCTGGAGATAGTTCCGTCACATTTGCCTCCTTGGCGATTACGCTGCGTGCCCGGCAACCCGGGTTGCTTTTCCAATCGAGTAAACCGATTATAATCAAGAGGGAAGACCCTGCAAACCGGTGTTGGAAACGGGACAGGTAGATGCAAGGAGGAACATGGACCCAGAGTCGATTGACCGGATGGCCATAGCGATCGTGGATGGTACACAAGCCTCGAATCTCATCGGTGCTTTGCAATCCGAGGGATTTCGGGCTACTCCTATTGATGCTGTTGGCGGTTTTCTCCATGATGCCCTGGTCACCTTGTTAGTCGGAATGCCTGCTGTTCATCTCCCACGGTTTTTTGCTTTGATTCGGCGTTATTGCCCTGGCCGCGTACGTTATGTCCCCGTTGGAGTGGAGCTGGCGTTGACCCCTGGCTATCCGATGATGATTGAGGCACGCGTGGGCGGCGCTACGGTTTTTGTGATTCCGGTAGAACGTTTTGTGCAGTTGTGAGGTGAGACAATGAAGCTGGTCGTAGCAATTGTGCGGGATTCAGATGCATTGGCGGTTACAGATGCATTGGTGGAACAGCAATACCGGGTGACCCGGATTGCCAGTACCGGCGGTTTTATGCGGCGAGGTAATGTGACCTTGCTGCTGGGATTGGAAGATACGGCCCTGGATGAGGTTTTTAAGGTGATTGAGAAGGCCTGTGGGGCCGCGGAGCCGGGCCAACACAAAGCCACGATTTTTGTTTTGCCCGCTGAGGATTTTGTGCAGATCGGTTGAGTGGACTTTTTCGGCTTTTTACCGATGGGCGCGGTGTTTCTACCTCTAAAGGAAAAATTAAGCAATGGAACAGAAGACCTTTCCAGGAAAAATCGATCCTCAGGATATGGCGCGGTCGCTAGTGATGCGTTTCAATTCCGGTGAGACCCATGCTCAATGGATGGTGGGGACTGAAGGCCGGACGGTGGTGCAGATTCAGATGCAGCGTAAGGATCCCGATGATCCCGATACGGCGGTTACATTGCAGATCACGCCCGGCTCGACCGGGGTAACGATAGCGTTGAGCGAACAGCCCTGGTTGGGAGTGGCGGCCGATCTGGCGAAGACCGGCGTGATGGCTTTTCTCAATCCCTGGAATCTGGTGGGAGAACTGGACGATATTGCCCGGAATGTGCGCCGGCTGCAATTGCGCAACGATGTCTGGTCGGCGGTGGAGGGGTATTGTCGCAATGCGGCGATGGGGCAGGGGGCTGTGGTGGCGGCGACCGATGTGGAGTGTCCTTATTGCGGGACCACCGCTCCGATCGGGCAGCCGAACTGTAAGGCCTGTTTGGGATCGCTGACCAGTGTCCAACCGGTTAAATGTCCCCGCTGTGGTTTTGTCAATCCTCCGCATCGTCAGCGCTGTGGACGTTGCGGAATTCCCTTTAGCCGTTTGTAAAAGCATTTATGCAGTGGTCCTGAAAGAGACAAGCAAAAAGCCTATATTTTCGCGCGCATTCTGATGCGCGCGAAAATATGAACAAAAATGAAGAACCTTTCCGCCAGGGATGGCGGCTGAAATACATTCAACGCAGGAGGGATGATGGAGAGAAAGATTCGCGTGTTGATGGCCAAGCCCGGTCTGGATGGACACGATCGGGGCGCCAAGGTGGTTTCCCGGGCGTTGCGCGATGCCGGAATGGAAGTGATCTATACCGGATTGCGCCAGACTCCCGTTATGATCGCCGAAGCGGCTTTGCAGGAAGATGTGGATGTGATCGGACTTTCCATCCTTTCCGGCGCGCATCTGGCCCTGGTTCCCCGCGTTCTCGATGAGATGCGGGCGCGCGGCATCGGCGATCTGCCGTTGTTTGTGGGAGGGATTATTCCTCCTGATGATATCCCCGTTTTGAAAGAGATGGGAGTCAAGGAAGTGTTTGGTCCCGGCACTACCTCCCAGACGGTGGTGGATTTTATCCATCAGGTGCTGCCGGAGGACTGAGTGAATCGAGTTGAAGCGGCTTTGGCGGGAGATCGGCGGGCTTTGGCCCGCCTTCTTTCGCTGGTAGAAGATGGGACGCCGGAAGGTGTGGAGGCATTGGCGGCGCTCTATCCGCATACCGGTCGGGCCCAGGTGGTGGGCTTTACCGGTTCGCCGGGTTCGGGGAAGAGTACGCTGGTCGGGCGGGTGGCCCGCGAATTTCGGCGCCGCGGACTGGAAGTGGCGGTGATTGCAGTCGATCCCAGCAGTCCTTTTTCGGGGGGCGCTTTGTTGGGCGATCGATTGCGGATGCAGGAGCTGACGACGGATCAGGGCGTCTTTTTGCGGAGCATGGCTTCGCGCGGGCAGCAGGGCGGATTGGCCCGGGCGACGCGCGATCTGGTGAGTGTGTTGGATGCGGTGGGCTATCCGGTGATCCTGGTCGAAACGGTGGGGGCCGGACAGGCGGAAATTGAAGTGGCCCGGGTGGCGCACACGGTTGTGCTGGTCGAGGCGCCGGGGATGGGCGACGATGTGCAGGCTCTGAAGGCGGGTTTGATGGAGATCGCCGACGTGATTGTGGTCAATAAGGCGGATCGGCCGGAGGCGCGCCAGACGGTGCGGGCTTTGCAGGGGGCTCAGGCGATGGGGCCGGCCGGCCATCATGGCGCCGGGGCCGGTGGGGCTGGGACTGCGGAGACTGAGTCCTGGCAGGTTTCGATTTTACAGACGATTGCCCTGGAAGATAACGGGGTGGTGGAACTGGTGGAGACGCTGGATGCCCATCGGGCCTATCTGGAACGCAGCGGGCAGTGGCAGCGCCGGCTGGCGGCGCGGGCTCAGGCCGAGGTGGAGAGCTGGTTGCAGCGTGCTTTCCTGGAGGCGTTGCGGGAACGGGTAGGGACCGGGCGTCTGGCCGAGGCGGTTCAGGCGGTGGTCAGTCGGCAAAGTGATCCGGCGACGGTAGCCCGGATTTTATTGCAGGAAGTCCTGTCGCGTTGAGGATTCTATGGATCCACTGTTGTTGAAAACTCGTATGGCTCGAGAGGGGGCTTCCCGTGCCGAATCGGCTTTGCGGGAGAAACTTTCGCATGGGCAGAAGCCGCAGATTTTCTACATCGGCTGCTCCGATTCCCGCGTTTTACCGAGCCGGGTGCTGGGGGCGAAACCGGGTGATGTGCTGGCGCTGTGCAATGTGGCCAATATTATCCCGCCGGCAGAATGTGGTGAACGCGCTGTCGGGGCGGCTCTGGAGCATGGGATTGCTCAGCTGCATATCCCACATCTGGTGCTCTGCGGCCATACCCTTTGCGGCGAGATTCAGGCTTTGGGGTTACCGCCGGAATCGTATGCGGCGGCGCTGACGCCCTGGTTGAGCCATGCAGGGGCGATCTTGCAGCGCGTGCCGGAATCCTTGCGCGGGCGGGATCGGTTGGATGCTCTGGTGGAAGCCAATGTCTGTTTGCAGGTGGAGCATCTGATGACCTATGCGGTCGTGCGCGAGGCTGTGGCGGCCGGGACTCTGACTGTGCATGGTTGGGTTTACGATGTGCAAACGGGGCTGGTGCGGGCCTGGGATGCAGCGCAGCAGCGGTTTGTCGAAGAAGCTCCGTTTGCGTTTTAGTTATCTTTGAAAGAAAAGCGATGTTTTCGGTGGCTTTAGAAAGCTGCCGAAAACATAAACAATTCCTCTGTCTGTGCATGTAGGCCTCAGGGAACTGGGGTTGCCTCGTAGAATTGCCCAAAGTGTTTTTCATTTCCCCTGCCCTAACAGGTAATTTGAAATTTTGCTGTTATACGGCCGGGGCTTTTCTGTATCCCGCAAATGGCACTTGCCCTGTAAGATACGACGCGCGGGAGGGGGGAGAGTTGTTTTGTTTGTATTTTCGCGCGCTTCAGAAAGCGCGCGAAAATACAGGCTTTTTTCTCGTTTTCCCGGGTTATCTTTACAGGTGAAGATTTTTGTGGTTGTACGGGGGGGCTTTGCTGTATCTCGCAAATGGCACTTGTTCTGTAAGATACGACGCGCGAAAACAGAGGCTTTTTTTTGTTTCCCCGGACTAACTACATAGGTTGATTTTTTTGTTGGACTTGAATAATTAGAATCCGGTTTTGACCGATGCGCAATTCGTAGTATTATGGGCGTTTGTTTGGAGCTTGTGATGGGAGGACAACTATGTATTACAATGGCGCCTTGATACGGTTGCGACCGTCGGAGCGGGCGGATTTACCACTGTTTGTACAATGGCTTTCCAATCCGGAAATGCGCCAATATTTGATCTTGCGGTATATCTCTCAGGCGCTGGAAGAGCGCTGGTTTGAAGGATTGGTGTCCGATCTCCGGGGCGGTTTTCAACCGGCCCGGTTGCATTTTATGATTGAGGCGTTGGAAGGTCCCCGGCCTATTGGCGCGGTGGGGTTGGAGGATATCAACTGGCGCGATCGGTCGGCTGAGCTGGGCATTTTCATCGGTGAACCGGAGTTCTGGGGGAAAGGGTACGGCAGTGATGCGGTGCGTACGACCCTGGAAGTCGGTTTCCGTTGGTACAACCTCCATCGTATTTTTCTCAATGTGGTGGACGATAATGAACGCGCCCGGCGTTCGTATGAGAAGTGTGGTTTTCAGTTGGAGGGACGTTTGCGCAAGGCGGTCTTTATCGACGGCGGCTATAAGGATCTGCTGTTGATGAGCATTCTGGCTGATGAGTTCAACGCGGAGAGGTCGTAAGCATGACAGTTTATCATTATGGCGACATTGTGATGTTTGGCGGGACCGGCTGTCCGGACCTGGCTTCGGAAATTGCGGCGCTGTTGCGAGTCCCCCTGGGGGAACGTGAGATTGTCCGTTTCTCCAATGGGAATATTTTTGTGCGCCTGAATCAGAGTGTGCGCGGTCAGGATACCGTTATTATCCAGACCACTTCACAGCCGGTGAATGAAAACTTAATGGAGTTGCTGATTTGTCTGGATACATTGAAGCGGGCTTCGGCCGGCCGGATCACGGCGGTGATTCCCTATCTGGCTTATGCCCGGTCGGATAAGAAGGATCAGCCGCGGGTGCCGATTACGGCGCGGTTGGTGGCGGATATGATTCAAATTGCCGGGGCGGATCGCTATATTACGCTGGATCTGCATGCCAGCCAGATCCAGGGCTTTTTCTCCATTCCGGGCGATGTGGTGACGGCTTTCCCGTTGCTCGCCGATTATATGCGCAAGAAGAATCTGGATAATGCGGTGGTGGTGGCGGCCGATCTGGGCTTTGCCAAGAAGGCGCGCAATTTTGCCATGGAGCTGGATCTGCCGGTGGCTTTTATTGAAAAGCGGCGGATGGGGACGCAGACTGAGGCGATGACGGTGATCGGCGATGTGGCCGGCAAGGATGTAATTATTGTGGACGATGAGGTGGATACCGGCGGTACGCTCAGCAATAATGTCCAGTTGATGCGCGACCGCGGAGCCCGCAATATTTATGTTTGTTTCGTCCATGCAATTCTGTCCTCGAATGCGATGGATCGGTTGCGGGATCTACCGATTGCGGAAATTGTGACGACGAATTCCGTGCCGATTCCGTTGGAGAAGCGGTTGCCGAATATGACGGTGCTTTCGGTGGGGCCGCTGTTGGCGGATGTGATCCATGATGTGCATGAGGGGCGCAGTGTGGGCGAGCTCTTCAAGCGGTATCACGGGTATAAGTAAATTATTTGAGTTAAATTTTTGAGGGCGCCCCCTTGGGGGGCGCCCTCAAAAATTTAACATTCTGGTTATTTGGTGCGTTCGATGATCTCGGCGGCCATATCGTAGCGGCCGAAGGGCGGCATCAGGTAGACGCCGGCGACCAGATGGCGGAATTGCTCGATCAGTTCGATGGCGATGCGGATGCCTTCTTTGGGGCCGGATTCGGCGGCCTGGCGCATGCGCTCGCGCAGGGTTTCCGGAATGGAAATCCCCGGCACTTCGTGGTGCAGGAATTCGGCGTGGCGGACGCCGTAGAGCGGTAAGACGCCGACCAGAACCGGGCAGTCGAGCGGGCCGTGTTGATCGGCGTAGCGCTTGAGGAACTGTTCGGCCAGTTCCGGTTCGTAGACCGGCTGCGTCAGGATGAAGTCGGCCCCGGCTTCCAGTTTGCGGCGCAGGTTTTTGATTTCGCGTTCGGGCTCCTGCGGCGTCAGGTTGAGCGCGCAGCCGACGAAGAACGAGGTGGGTTGTCCCAGATCCCCGCCGGCATGATCGACCCCTGTGTTGAACTCCTGTTTGATCAATTTGATTAACCCCGAAGGGACCAGATCGTAGTTATCCATCGCTTCCGGATAATCCCCAATTTCGGTGGGATCGCCCATCACCACGAAGACGTTGCGGATGCCGAGGGCGTGGGCGGCCAGCAGATCGCCCTGGACGCGCAGCAGGTTGCGACCACGGGTGGGGAAATGCAGGACGGTATCGATTTTGGCCTGGTTCTGGATCAGGTTGCAAACGGCCCAGGGGCTCATGCGCATGCGGGCCATGGGGCTGTCGGCTACATTGATCACATCGGCGCCGGCGTCGGCGAGCATGCTGGCGCCGGCGAGCAGTTTCTGGGTGCCCAGTCCCCGGGGGGGATCCATTTCCACGCCCACGACGAATTTTTTGGCACGCAATTTTTGGGCGAAGGGGGAGGCCGGTTCGGTGGCGGTCGGAGCGGGCGCCGGGGAGAGCGGAATGCGCATGGGCAGGAGTACGGGCACTTTGGAAGGCTCTGCCATGGCTTCGTGCATGGCGGCGATGTGTTCAGGCGTGGTGCCGCAGCAGCCGCCGATCAAGACGGCGCCGGCCTGCCGGAAGGCGAGGGCGTAGTGACCGAAGTAGGCGGGGCCGGCCGGGTACATGATCCGACCGCCGACCTGTTCGGGCCAGCCGGCGTTGGGCATGACGGAGAAGCGGGCTTCGGGAATGGCCTGGCGCATCTGGATTAGAATGCGCAGCGCCTGGACGGGGCCGCCGGAGCAGTTGACGCCGATCACGTCGGCGCCGGCTTCGTGGAGCCGGGTGGCGATTTTGGCGGGGGTGTCGCCCAGCAGGGTGCGGTCGTCGCGGGTGAAGGTCATGGAGGCCACGATGGGCAGGGTGCTGATTTCGCGGGCGGCGGCGACGGCTTCGCGGGCTTCGTAGAGGTCGCTGATGGTTTCGATGAGGATGAGATCGACGCCGGCTTCGACCAGTGCCGCGATCTGTTCATGGAAGGCGGCGCGGGCCTGTTCAAGCTGGACCCGGCCGAAGGGGGCGATCCGTACGCCGAGGGGGCCGACATCGCCGGCGATCAGGGCTTCTTTTCCGGATTCGCCGATGGCCTGACGGGCCAGGGTCACGCCGGCGCGGTTCAGTTCGACGACACGGTGTTCCAGGCCATGGCCGGTAAGTTTGTATTGGTTGGCGCCGAAGGTGTTGGTTTTGATGATTTGAGCGCCGGCATGTAAATAGGCCTGGTGGATTCCCATGACGATCCCGGGTTGGCTGACGTTGAGTTCGTCGAAACAGTGGTCGAAGGGGACGCCGTGGGTATGGAGCAGTGTTCCCATTGCGCCGTCGGCCAGGAGGGGCAGCGGTTGGGTTTCAAGCCAGGAACGGAACGTATTGGTCATGACTGACTACCTCATTATTGATTATTAGGATATTGGAAGTGTAATGATAAAACATAAAACGTAAAACGTAAAACGTGATGATTCGTTGTGGGGGGCGTTTTGGCGTCCCGCAAATGATTCTTTTCCGGCCAGATGCGATGTGCCGGAGGGGGAATTTATGTTTGCGGCGGCTTTCTGAAGCCGCCGCAAACATGGTGTTTTCTTTTGTTTTCAAGCCTGTGGGGGGACCTCGTTTCCTTCGAGGGCGGAGGCGATGAGTTGTTCGCGCAGGACATGGACGGCGTCGAGCATGTGGCGCAGGGCCGGGATGACCTCTTCCCAGGAGCGGGTTTTCAGGCCGCAGTCGGGGTTGACCCAGATCTGGTCGGGGCGGAGGTAGCGCAGGAAGGTGTTGAGTTTGCTGAGGATGGCGGTGGCATCCGGGATGACCGGGCTGTGGATATCGTAGACGCCGGGGCCGATTTCCCGTTGGTAGTGATAGGCGCTCAGTTCGCGCAGCGTTTCATCTTCACTGCGGGCATTTTCGATGGAGATGACATCGGCGTCCATGCGGTCGATGGCGGGGAGGATGTCGCCGAACTCGGCGTAGCACATGTGGGTGTGGATCTGGGTTTCCGGGCGGGCGGCGGCGACGGCCAATCGGAAGGCGTCGACGGTCCAGCGGAGGTAGTCATCGCGGCGGGCCGGGTTGAGCGGGAGCCCTTCTCGGAGGGCCGGCTCATCGACCTGGATGATGCGAGCGCCGGCGGCTTCCAGATCGGCGATTTCGGCGCGCAGGGCCAGGGCCAGCTGGAAGGCGATGGCGCGCCGGGGTATGTCGGTGCGCGGGTAGGACCAGTTGAGCAGGGTGACTGGGCCGGTGAGCATCCCTTTGACGGGGCGGGCGGTGAAGGATTGGGCCAGACGGTATTCCCGGACGGTCATTTCGGCAGGCCGGCGGATATCTCCGTAGATGATGGGCGGCCGGACGCAGCGGCTGCCGAAGCTTTGGACCCACCCTTCTTCCGTGAAGGCAAAGCCCTCCAGTTTTTGAGCAAAATATTCCACCATGTCGGTCCGTTCAAATTCCCCGTGGACCAGGACATCCAGCCCCAGACCTTCCTGGATGCCGATGGTGTAGGCGATCCAGGCGTCGATGGCGGCCTGGTATTCGGCTTCGGTGAGTTCTCCTTTATGAAGGCGGGTGCGCAGCCGGCGAACGGCGGCCGTTTGGGGGAAGGAGCCGATGGTGGTGGTGGGCAGGATCGGCAGTTTGATCTGCCGGGGCCGCCGTTCGGCAAAGGTGAGGCTGCGTTGAAAATCGACCGGTTGGAGTGATTCCAGTTGTTGGTGGAGCAGCGGATCGTCAGGGGAGAAATCCCGGAAGGTGGTCCAGGCGGCGGTGAGCGGCGAGAAATCGGTGGGGAGGCCGTTCAGTGTGCGGGTGAGCAGGCGGGCTTCAGTCAGTTTTTCTTCGGCGAAGGCCAGGATGCCGCAGAGGGCCGGCGGCAGGTGGGTTTCACGGGCGGTGCTATAGGGGACGAATTGCAGGGAGCTGGAGAGGCTTACGCGCAGCGGAGCCTTTTCGGCCAGTTCGTGTAACAGGGCCAGAGTGGTTTCGGGATGGATGTGCCAGACGGCCCGTCCATCTACGATGCCGGCGCCGAGGGTTTTCCCTTTAGGCCAGCCGTGGGTGCGAATCAGCTTGAGGGTTTCGCCGCGGGTGAAATCCAGGGTGAGGATGTCGACAGGCAGTTCGGAAAGCCAGGGGTAGCTGGCATCGGGATCGTCAAAAAAAGTGACGAGATTAATGCGCGGGCCGGTTCCATAAAGGTAAGTGTAGGCTTCACGAGCGGCGGTGTGGAGTGTTTCATCGTTGCCCAGGACCAGGATCGGTTCGTGCAGCTGTACTTCGATCACGCCAAGGTCGCGGAGTTGGGTGAGCAGTTCGCGGTAGAGGGGCAGGAGTCGGGTCAGGATGTCGGAAAAGGGCATCGTGAGATGGGCGATTTTCAGGAAGGTCAAGGGGCCGGGAATGATGGGGACGGCTTTGGGGCCCAGGAGGGCCAGCGCGCGTTTGACGGTTTCCAGAAAGTCGGTGAGGTCGGCCGCGGGCAGCATTTCGGGCGTGATTTCGGGGACCAGATAATGGTAATTGGTGTCGAACCATTTGGTCATTTCCAGGGCGGGGATGCCTTCCCGGCCGCGGGCCATGGCGAAGTAGCGGTCCAGGCCGGCGAGCGGTTCAAAACGGGCCGGGATCAGGCCGAAGCGGATCGTCCAATCCAGGATGGCGTCGTAGAGGGTGCTGTCGCCCACGCCGATCAGGTCGATGCCGGCGTCGAGTTGGGCCTGCCAGTTGGCGGTTTCGATCTGTTCGAGAGTGCGATAGAGGGCCGCGGCATCGACGGAGCCGTTCCAGTAATTTTCCAGGGCGCGTTTTAGCTCTCGCTGTTTGCCGATACGGGGATAGCCGAGTGTTTGCGAGAGGATGGGGAGCGGTTTGTGTTCCATTGTGAATCCTTTATTTGAATATATTTGTTTGAATTTTAACGTTTTATTTAGATTTCTGCAAGCGGGGGGCAGGTCCTCTCCCCGTAAGGCACGCCGCGCAGGATGGGAGGGAGAGAGTTTTTTATTCATTTTTTTCGCGCGCCGTCTGCGGCGCGCGAAAAAATGGGCTTTTTCTCAACCAGTGCGGTTAGTCTGAAAAAAAAGCCTATGTTTTTGTGCACAGGCCCCCTCCCAACCCTCCCCCCTGTCGTTGCACCGGTGCGACGCGCTTTTAGGGAGATTCGTTGCGAAGATGTGTCGCCGGCATGGCGGTGAGGGGGAGGGCTTTGTGGACGTTGTCGTCGGGGCGGCTCTGGAAAAGGCCAAAGCAAGTAGACAGCAGCAAGTAGACAGCAGCAAGTAGACAGCAGCAAGTAGACAGCAGCAAGTAGACAG
>CAZCTC010000067.1:28107-34217 GCA_964501335.1 uncultured Anaerolineales bacterium
AGCAAGTAGACAGCAGCAAGTAGACAGCAGCAAGTAGACAGCAGCAAGTAGACAGCCTGCATCATCGGAGTAACTCTGGAAAAGGCCATATTTTGGTGCGCATTCTGATGCGCACCAAAATATAAACAAAAAAACTCTCTCCCCCGATCCAGCGCGACGCATCTTACAGGGAAGGCATCATTTGCGGGGCGTTACAAGGCCAGCCTGTTTTCAACACAGAAGGCCATGCCGGGGAGGCATCCCGAAGGATGAAAATAGATTTTGGGGTTAGAGGGCGCCCACGCAGGGGCGCCCCTACCGGGGACGTTTTCCGCGTAGGGGCGGCCCGATGTGGCCGCCCTCGGGGAGATTTTTGCACGACGAGGCCTGTTTTCAGCACAGAAGGCCGATGCATTTTGCGAGAGGACATAGAAGGGTAGATATTTCCTATATCTTAAGGTATACGACATGAACTAAAATCATGGAGTTGGTCTGTTATCCATTTAAAGCCAAGGAGGATGGGATGCAAAACAAGGGAGGGTGGATTGGTCTGTTGCTTGCCGTGTTGATTCTGGTGGGGGGGAGTTTGCCGGTGCGGGCTGCTCCTCCTGATCCGCAGAATCCAGTTGTCCCTGATGTTCCGGTTGCGCCTCAGGCGGCGACTGCCCGGCCGGCTTTTATCATCGATCACAACAATACTGACATCACTAAAATTCCGGATAGCTGGTTGACCGCGGCCCGTACGCGGGTGGCTTTCGTTTACGGCCATACCTCACATGGGAGCCAGCTGGTATCCGGGGCGACCTATCTGCGCGATCAGGTTAATGCCACCCGTTACAATTTCTTTACCGGGAGTACAATTCCGGCGCAGCGCAATCCAATCGGGATGCGGGCGGCGGATGATGGGGGATGGTCCTGGGATGCGAGCGCTTTTCTGACTAAGGCCCGGACCAGTCTGAATGCTACCGGCCATGCCACAGAAACTCAACAGATCCGGGTCTTTATGTGGTCGTGGTGTGGGCAGATGTCGGATTCCAACTATGCCTATCCGGCCACGGTGGATTCCTACCTTTCGATGATGTCGCAACTGGAGCAGGAATATCCCAATGTGATTTTTGTCTACATGACGGGGCACACCGATTCCGGCAATGCGACGTTGTTAAATCAGAACAACGATCGGATCCGGGCTTATGCCCGGGCCAACGGCAAGGTCCTTTACGATTTTGCGGACATCGAGAGCTGGCTGCCGGATGGCACCCGTTATACCAATCCGACCGACAGCTGTCCCTGGTGCCAGAGCTGGTGCGACAGTCATCCCGAGCAATGTGTGAGCCTGCCCAGTTGTGCTCACTCTCATGGGTTTAATTGTAAGTTGAAGGGGCAGGCGTTGTGGTGGATGGCGGCCCGGCTGGCCGGTTGGGAAGGGATCACGCTTTCAACGATGTCGACTTCGGCGGCGACGGCAGGCAACGGCCAGCGGGTGACTTACACGGTGGCGTTGCGGGAGTTGAATTCGCCGTTGACGGCAACCGTGCGGATGACGAACAGTTTGCCGACCGGATTGACTTATGTGCCCGGTTCACTCTCGGCGACTTCCGGCGTGGTCACGGCGGCGGCACCGGCATTGTACTGGTCGGGGCTCTTCTCGCCGACCCCGATTGTGACGGTGACCTACGCGGTGACGGTCAATACGACCAACACCGTCTGGTTGACGAGTACGGCGGTGGCGTTGGCGGATGGATATGCCCCGTTGACGTTGACGGCGGCCATTCATGTCAATCCGGTATGGGCGAAGACTTATCTGCCGTTGGTGCTGAAAGATTAGGGGTTGTTATTTCAAGGAGGATCGAATGCAGAAGAACAAGTATGGGTGGATCGGGTTGTTGCTGGTGACTTTATGGTTGATGCTGGGGGGGACGGCTGTTCTGGCGGCTCCACCGCCGCCGAAACGATCCAGCAATGCGGCCGCCGCTCAAGCGCCGGTAGCCCGGCCTTCGTTCATCATTGATCACAACCATGCCGATATTACTAAAATTCCGGATGCCTGGCTGACGGCGGCGCGCACACGGGTGGCTTTTGTGTATGGGCATACCTCGCATGGCAGCCAGCTGGTGACGGGTGGCGAGTACTGGCGGGATCAGGTCGATGCGACCCGCTACAATTTTATTACAAACTGGGCCACGATTCCTGAACCAGGGGATCCCGTCGGGTTGCGCGTGGGAGACGACGGCGGCTGGTCCTGGGATGCGGATGTTTTCCTGGCGACGGCACGAGAGCATCTGGATGCTACGGGGAATGCGACCGAGACTCAGCAGATCCGGGTCTTTATGTGGTCGTGGTGCGGGCAGATGTCGGATTCCAACTATGCCTATCCGGAAACCGTGGACTCTTATCTTTCCATGATGTCGCAGCTGGAAGCGGAATATCCCGATGTGATTTTCGTTTATATGACGGGACATACCGATGCCTATAATGCCACGTTGTTGAATCAGAACAACGATCGGATCCGGGCCTATGTGCGGGACAACGGCAAGGTCCTTTACGATTTTGCGGACATCGAGAGCTGGTTGCCGGACGGCACCCCTTACGCGGCGCCGGGCGACAGCTGCCCCTGGTGTGAATCGTGGTGTACCAGCCATCCTGAGCAATGTCAGAATTTGCCGGCGACCGACAATGAGTGCGCGCATTCGCACGGCTTCAATTGCAAGTTGAAGGGGCAGGCCTTCTGGTGGCTGGCGGCCCGGTTGGCCGGCTGGGAAGGGACCTCTTCTTCGACGATATCGGCTTCTACTACGACGGCGACCTACGGCGAGCGGGTGACTTATACGGTGAGGTTGCAGAATTTGGGAATTCCGGTGACTCAGACGGTGTGGTTTACCGGCACGGTGCCCACCGGATTGAGCTATGTAGCGGGAACGGTATCGGGTGGAGCGTCGGTCATGCCGCCCTTTGTGTACTGGTCGGGGGTTTTGACGCCGACGCCGGCCGTGACGCTGACCTATGGGGTGACCGTGAATACGACGATTTCGGGTGTGGTGACGACCACTGCGATTGTGACGGCTGCCGGTTATACGCCTTTGACGCTGACGGCACCGTTGCGGGTGACCGGCCCGAGTGCTCCTTTACCTTCAACCCTGTCGGCTTCGGCGACTACGGCGAATTACGGGCAACGGGTGACGTACACGCTGGTGCTGCGCGGGTTTGGATCTCCTTTGACGAAGACGGTGTGGTTGACCAACACCTTACCTGCCGGATTGAGCTATGTGCCGGGAACGTTGTCGGGGGGAGGGTCGTTCTCGTCACCGTTTGTGCACTGGAGCGGGAATTTCTTTTCGGTGCCGGCTGTCACGGTGACCTATGCGGTGACCGTGAACACCACCAGTACGGTGCGGTTGACGAACTCGGCGATCATGGCGGCGGACGGTTATCTGCCGGTGACGTTGACGTCGGCATTGGAGGTCAACCAGCCTTTGATCAAAACCTATCTTCCCATTGTGATCCGACGTTATCCGGCGAACACGCTGGCCGGCTGTGCGATGTTCCCTTCCGACAATATCTGGAACACCCCAGTGGATACGCTGCCGGTCGATGCCAATTCGGCGGCCTATGTGACGGCGATGGGGGCGTCAAGCCGTGTCCATGCGGATTTCGGCTCGGGATTGTGGGAAGGGTTCCCGATCGGCATTCCTTTCAATCTGGTGCGGAACAACCAGTCGCTTTCGGCGGTGAATTTCATCTGGCCTGATGAGAGCGATGCCGGGCCTTATCCTGTTCCCGCCAGTCCGTTGATCGAGGGAAATCCGGCGGGCGACGGCGATCGCCATATCTTGATGTTGAATCAGGATACCTGTATGCTTTACGAACTCTATGCGGCGCATCGCGAATCGGACGGCTGGTATGCGGGGTCGGGCGCGATCTTCGATCTGAAGTCTCATGCGTTGCGGCCGGATACCTGGACTTCGGCGGATGCGGCGGGGCTGCCGATCCTGCCGGGATTGGTGCGCTATGACGAGGTGGCTTCCGGTGAGATCCGTCATGCGATTCGGTTTACCTCGAATACGACAAAGGCGGCCTATGTCTGGCCGGCGCGCCATCAGGCTGCTTACCATGCGACGGCGAGTTCTCCGCCGATGGGCCAGTGGTTCCGGCTGAAGGCCAGCTACAACATTTCGACTTTTTCGCCGCAGGTGCAGGTGATCTTACGGGCGTTGAAGAAGTATGGGATGATTCTGGCCGACAACGGCAGCTCCTGGTATCTTTCGGGGGTTCCGGATGAGCGCTGGGATAACGATATGCTGCATGAGCTGGATACGATTCCGGGGTCGGCTTTTGAGGCGGTGAATGTTTCGTCGCTGCGGCTCAGTCCGAATTCGGGGCAGGTGAAGCCGTAAGGGGAAGTCGACAAATATTATAAAATTTCGCGCGCCGCCCTTAGGGCGGCGCGCGAAATTTTCTTTTAGGGTCTGTAAATTTATAAGTTCCCGAGTTTTCAGGGGAAAACGCTATAAAAATCGGTAAGTTATTCTTTTACGACCCCTTAGCGATGGCCTGGGCTTTGTTGCGTCCCGCAAATGGCTTTTTTAGAGTACGGAGCGACGCGCGGTGCGAAGCAGGGAGAGAGTTTTTTTGTTTGTATTTTCGGGGGCCTTCTGAGGCTCCCGAAAATACGGGCTTTTATCAGATTTTGTGTCCCGCAGGGGGCTTTTTTCTGGTTAGTAGCGGTGCGCGGTGCGAAGCAGGGGGAGGGAGTTTTTTATTTATGTTTGCGGCGGCTTTCTGAAGCCGCCGCAAACATAGGCTTTTATCAGATCAGGGTTCCTGGCGGGCCTGTTGCACGACTTCGCGGAGTGCTTCGATGATTACCTGCGGCTGTTCAAAGGGGATGACATGGCCGCTTTCTTCGGCGATGATCAGTTTTCCCTGCGGCATGCTTTCAGCCAGCTCGGTTTGGAGCCGGCGCCAGATTTGTTCGCCGGTATCGATCCATTCCTGTGATTCGAAATTGGAATCCGGCAAGCCGCGGGCGATGACGATCATCGGTACATCCGGTAACGGACCTGCGGCATTTATTTCGGCGTAATCTTCTTCCATCGAATCCAGTTCCTGCCAGGCGGCGGTGTAAAACGAGGTCCGCAGGAGAGTGGTGCTCAAATAGGTCTGATGGATTTCGGGCGGGAAGTCGTCCAGAAAGGTGAGCCAGCTTTGATCCTGGGTAGTGACCAGAAGGCGGATCAATCCGACGCGGGAAAGTTGTTCCAAAACTTGAAACATTTGGATATAGAACTCTTTGTTGGTCTGTTGGGCTGTATGGATTTCTGGCGGGAGGGTTTGATCCAGCTTTTCCTGGGTGGAATCGATCAGGACGAGGCCGGCGACTTCGTCGGGATAAAGGGTGGCGTAGAGGCGCATGTGCAGGCCGCCCATCGAGTGGCCGACCAGGATGTAGGGGCCGGGAATGTCGGCGTTGTGCAGCAGGGTGTGAAGTTCGCCGGCGATTCGGCTGCTGGTACGGGGGGCCGGGCCGGGGTCGCTCCAGCCGTTGCCGGCTCGATCCACGCTGCAAATACGGGTGGTGGTCGAGAGGGCGGGCTGGACTTTGATCCAATCCAGGGAGGCGGCGGTGTGACCGGCGTCGAGGATGATGGTCGGGCTGCCGGTGCCCATGCAGTGGATGTGGAGCTGATAACCGCCGACATCGACGAGCCGGCCGGGTGGGGGATAGCGGGTCCGGTCCTGAGCTTCGCCCCAGCCTTGATAGATCATCCCGCCTGCGGCGCTGCTGAGCAGGCAGCCCAGGCAGGTGAGCAGCAGGCCGAGGAGGATGCCGAGGATGAGTTGGAATGCGAAACGGGTTTTGTTCATGGGTGAATTTTATTCGGAAATGTGAAACGTGAAACGTAAAACGTAAAACGTAATGGTTTGTTGGTTGGGGGATAAGTGTGACGGCGAAACGCATTTATCAGTATAGTTCGAGTTTTTATTTTTGATAAATTCAGGTTTTAGTTTAGCGTTCCGCAACGGGTACTTTTAAGGCAAGTAGCGACGCGCTGGATGGGGGGAGGGAGTTTTTTTATTTGTATTTTCGGGGGCCTCAGAAGGCCCCCGAAAATACGGGTATTTTTTCAGATTTG
>CAZCTC010000067.1:34317-42215 GCA_964501335.1 uncultured Anaerolineales bacterium
GCGTTTCGCAGGTTTTTTTCGGTAAGGAGTGCCGCACGGTGCGAAGCAGGGGGAGAGAGTTTTTTATTTATGTTTGCGACGGCTTCAGAAAGCCGCCGCAAACATGGTTTTTTCCGATTTGGCGTCCCGCCAGGGGCTTTTTTCCGATTTGGCGTTTCGCAGGTTTTTTTCGGTAAGGAGTGCCGCACGGTGCGAAGCAGGGGGAGGGTGGTTTTTTATTCAGAAATGGTTTTACAAGGCCAGTTTAGGGCGCCCACGCGGGGGCGCCCCTACATCAGAGGGCCTTTTGGTAGGGGCGGCCCGATGTGGCCGCCCTTGATCTTTTTTCACGTTTTATTCCCGGGTTTGTCTGATTTCCCGTTTCGGGGTATGATTTTTGTGAGAAAGCACGGGTATTGGGCTGTGGATCGGCTTTTCACCTCATAGGGGAGTGTGGACCTGGATGAATACATTGCCGCGCGACCTTTACAACCGGTTGGTCGAGGCACTGACCGGCTGTGATGAATTTGAAAGCGACCGTGCTCTCCAATCCCTCTTTGTGCTTGAATCCCTGGCTCCTTTTCGGGATGGATTGCCTCAGGCTGAAGATCGGCGGGCGCGGGTGGCGCTGTGTGTGGACTATCTGCTTGCGCGTCAACATGTGAGCGGGGTAAGTGCGCTGGTGTTGTTGCTGGCGGCTTTGCAGGAGGTCTATTCTGCGGAGGATGCCCGGCGGCCGATGTTATCCCATCTGGAGGTGGAGACGCGGCAGGTGTTGAGCCGACCGCTGGAACCGCTGGCCGACTGCCTGAAATTCGTCAATCGGGAGATGGAGCGGGAGTGCCTGCGCCGGTATCTGGAAAACGGTCTTCATGTGCAGGTGCGTGCGCCGGCGGGATTGGGGAAGAGCGCGTTGCTGCGGCAGGTGCAGTGGGAGTTGCAGCAGGAGGGCTGGACGACGGTCTGGATCGATTTTTCCTGTGATGAGTTCCGGGAGTGTATTGCGGATCGTTACCAGTTTATGAAGGCTTTTGCCCGTGAACTGTGGGGTGAGGCGGCTCCCGATCTGGTCGGGTTGGATGAGCCGTCGGCCCTGCAACGACTGGGGCGAGGACTGGCCGATCTGGAGCGGGTGGTGCTTTTCCTTGATAATGCCGATCGCGCCAGTTCCCGGCTGCGGGAATGGCTGCGGGCTGTTTTTCTGGAAAAACTGGCGGAGTGGGGGCCTTTTCTGGTGGTGGCGGCGGCGCGGCTGGCGTTGAATGAATGGGATGGGCTGCGGGCCGGCCGCCCTTTCTATTTGCTTTCGCTTTCCGGATTTGACGATCCCCGGGTGATCCATGCTTTGATCGACGATTTGATCGTGCGGTTGGGGCCCCGGATGGTGCGCCGCCGGCGTGAAGAGGCGACGTCGGAGGCGTGGGCCCGGCGATTGGCGGAGATGGGGGCGGGGGTGGCGGCGCTGGCCTGCGGACATCCGCTGGTGATGGAACGGTTGCTTTTCTATGCGTTGGAACGGGACGGCCTGCTGCATCCCGATTTCTTTAAGGCCCATCGGGCGGAGCTGGTGGAACGCTGTCTGGCGCCGGTGGTCGACGGCCATATTTTGCCGTTGTTGGGAGAGACCGGGCGGGAGGCTTTCCGCAGCCTTTGTGTTTTCCGCTATGTCTGGCCGGGGTTGATCCGGGCCTTGATCGAGCCGGGGGAGGCGGCCTGGGAGCCTTTCAGCAACGGCGAGCGGGCGTACGATCACTGGTGGCGGGAATTGCAGAATACCTATCTGGTCCACGATGTCACAGTCCGCCGGATGTATCCACTTTCGCCGACGATCCGTAAGGTGGTGGGACAGGTTTTACACCAGGAGAATCCGGCTCTCTACGGTCAACGGCAGCAGCGAGCCCGGCAGGAGTATGAGCGGTTGCTGGTTGCGCCGGGGAGTGACCCGTTGTTGCGGACGGCCTGCTGTCTGGAGATCTTTTTCCATACGGCGCAGATCGAGGGGGCGGCTTCTCCGGAGATGTTGCCGGCGGTGCGGCGTTACGGGCAGCTGTTGAAGCAGACGCTGAGCCCTGAGGAGATCGAGGCGGCGTTGCAGGTGTTGCCCGGATGGGTGCGGGAAGATGTCGAATTGGGCGAGGTTTTGAAGTTGCACCTGGGGCAGGAACCGGGTGATGCGTTGGCTGTGTTGGTGGGGGAACTGTAAAGCGGGAGGGACGATGGCCGAGGAGATCTTCATTGGCCGGGAAGAAGAGTTGCAAAGGGTCGAATCGCTGGTGCATGATCCGACCGGGGCGCGCCATACCCTCTTTTTGATCGGTCCGGGGGGGGTGGGGAAAACCTGGTTGCTGAAGGAGATCTATCGGCGTTATCAGGAAGATCCCGATGTGGTGCCGGTGCGCATCGATTACGGCGAGGTACGGACGCGGACTCTGGCCAGTTTGAGTCTTTATCTGTTTTTCGATCAATTGCGCGGCACTTTTCCAGCTGAAGAGCTGTTGGAATTCCGCAAGCGGTTGGCCGATGTGGAACAACGTTCGCACTGGCAGAAGAGCCACGGCGCTTCGGAAGAAGAATTCTTCAAGGTTTACAGCTTCGGGATCGATATTGCCAACCGGCTGGCGAAGAAAAAGCGGCTCTTGATCCTGGTCGATACGCTGGAGGCGCGCCTTTCGCAGGGGATCTCCGATCAGGTGAATTTGCTGGCGTCGCGGTTGAGGAATACGGTCATTCTGGTGGCCGGCCGGCCTTTGAAGAGCGTCGAAGATGAAGCGCTGCGTTTTAAGTCTTTTTATAAGGGGTGGACCGTTCACGATCCCCTCCGGCTGGACCCCTTTTCTCGCGAGGAGACGGGTTCCTATTTTTTACGGGTGCTGCCGGAAAAGCTGGCGCCCGATCTCTATGAAAAGCTCTTTTTCCTCACGGCGGGCAATCCCATTTTGATCGCCATTGCCGGCGAATGGCTGGTGCGCCATATCGCCCTGCCTCCGGAGATCGATCTGCCGATTTCGGCGCTGCATGCATTGGATCAGCCTACTTTGAAGGCCTATCGGCAGCGATTTGAATTTGCGCTGATCGATAAGGTGCGGACATTACGGCAGCCGATCGACTGGGCGGTGCTTTATCTGGCCTATTTGAACCGACGTTATGATCCGGAAATCCTGCGGTTGGTGCTGAAGATCGATGATCCGGAGGAGTTGGAGTCGCTGACGACCGAGCTGCGGAAGCTGGTCTTTGTGCGAAAGTCGATGCTTTCGGATAACGGGCTGCTCCACGATGAAGTGCAACGGTTGATCCGGGATTATGCCTGGCCGATTGTCGATCCCGACGGTAAGATCCGCGAGGATTTGGCGAAGCAGGTGGTGCAGGATTACTATTTGCCGGCGATCGAGCGACTGCGGGCGGCCGTCAAGCAGGTGATCGATCAGGCGCTGGAGCATGCGGCGGTGGCCGGACAGGCCATTGTCCCGCCGATTCCGGATGAAGAATTCCTCAAGCAGACGATGCAGATCGAGTGTCTGGATTATCAGATGCGGCTTTCGACCGAGATTGGGCTGGATTATCTGGATGATCTGCTGGACGAAGCGCTGAAATCCCGTTCCTACATTTTTATTGATGCGCTCAATCAGGCGGTTTACAGCCAGGCGTCGGCGCTGCGCGAATCAAGTGCATTTCAGGTGCGGGTTTCGGAGATGTGGCGGGGCAAGCACAATTTCGATCAGGCGGCGGCGCTGGCGCGGCATGCGTTGAACGATGCTCAGATTACGGCGGCGGATGCGGCCAAGGCCTGGAATATCCTGGGGCAGACGACGCCGCGGCCGGAAGAGAAGGTGGCTTATTTTGAGATGGCGCTGGGAAAGGCGCGCCTGTCCAATATCCTGGGGTTGCAGGCGACGATTTTGAACAATCTGGGGCTGATCTACCGGCAGACCGGGGAGTGGCGGTTGGCGGAGGATGCGTTCCGGCAGGCGTTGCGTACGATGGACCGGGAGAAGGATGCCAATCAGTATGCCAATACGCTGAACAATTTGGCCTATGTGACCATGCTGCTGGGCGATCTCGATCGGGCCGATACGCTGGCGGAGAAGGCCTTACGGATGCGTAAGGAGACGGCGAACCGGGCGGGGCTGGCGTTCAGTTACAACACCAAGGGGCGGATTGCCGATGCCCGGGGCGATTATGCCGGCGCGTTGCGGGAATATCGCACGGCGGTGGAGTGGTTCCGGTCCATTGCCGATGTGGAGAGTGTGGCGCGGGTGCAGGTGGATATTGCGCAGGTGGAGCGGCGCGCCAGCAATTTCTCGCTGGCCCGGGAGTTGTTGGAACCGGCGCTGCGCAGTCCGCGTCCCGATCTTTTGGGCGCGGCGCTTTCTCAATCGGCCAAGGTGGATATGGATGAGGCGGAGGCGCTTTCCCGGCGGGGCGATGAGAAAGATCGGGAGCGGATTCAAGGGCTTTATACGAGCGCGGCGGACTTTGCGCAGCGTGCTTTTGAGGTCGGGGAATCGATGGGGGATCGCCATCGGATGGCGGTGGCGTTGTTCGATCTGGCCTTGATTGCCTGGCAGGCAGAGCGGCGTGAGGATGGGGATCGGATTGCGGAGCTGGAGAATTTGCTGGCCGGCTATGAATTTCCGGTGGAACGGGCGCATTGGCTGGAGCTGCAAGGGAGCTTTGCGATGGTGCGAGGCGACATCAGTGCGGCCTTTGGGCATTACTGGGAGGCCTGCCGGGTGCTGGCCGGTTACAGCCCGGGGCGGTTCCGGCGGGTGTTCGAGCGGGTGCGGGCGCGTTTCCTGGATGCGGCGGCGCCGGTCCAGGCGGAGATCCGGAATGTGATTGCGCCCCGGCTGGCCGATCTGCCGTCGCACTCGCCGTTGCTGGCTTTCCGGTCGCTCTGTCTGGATGAGCTGGAAGCTTGAACGTGGTGAGGTGGAGTCGATGAACGTGAAGCTGGTCCACGATTGGCTGGAGGCGGATGATTTCCCCCAGGTGCAGGAGACCGCAGCTCAATCGGACTGCGATTGTGATTGCGCCTGTCCGGTGGCAGGAATGCCCGTTCCCGAACTCTCCCTGCCCCTTGCGGCTTATCTGGAGTTGACGCCGGTTTGTAACAACCGTTGCCCCGGCTGCGGCAATTTGCCGATGGTCGGGCGGGCCGACGGGCCGTTGGACGGCGGCGGCTGGATCGCTTTGATTGAACGATTGGCGCCGGTGCTGCAACAGGTCAAGTTGACGGGGGGGGAGCCGACGTTGCATCCGGCTTTTAAGGAGATTGTGACGGCGTTGGCGGCGCAGCAGTTGCCGTTTACGCTGTTTACCAATGGACGCTGGGAGGATCCAGAGGCGCTGCTGAGCCTGTTGAGCCGGGCGGGAAATTGCGATGGGCTGTTGATTTCCCTGCACGGGCCGGAGGCGGCGACGCATGAGGCGTTCAGCGCGGTGGCCGGGTCGTTTGGCGAGACGACGGAGAATTTGCGGCGAGCTGCGGCGGCTGGATTGCCGGTAGCGGCGAGTATGGTGTTGCAGCCGGCCAATGGGGAGCGGATTGAGGCGACACTGGAGCTGGCGTTGCGGTTGGGGGCTCATCATCTGGTCTGCAACCGCTGGATCGGGACGGAGCCGGCGGGGATGGCCTTGTCGGCGGCGCAGCTGCGGGCGGCGATGGCGACCGTGGAGCGGCTGCGGGCGGCCGGGGCTCCGATCCGTTTCGGCAACTGTATTCCTCAGTGTTTTGAGCTTTCTTCCTCTACAGGATGTACGGCGGGAGTGACTTTTTTCACCGTGGATGCCTGGGGGCGGGTGCGGCCCTGCAATCATGCTCCGGAAAGCGTCGGCGATCTGCGGACGCAGTCGCTGGCGGAGATCTGGAAGGGGGCCGGGCTGGCGCGGTGGCGTGCGGCGATCCCGGCCGGATGTGCGGGCTGTGGTCTGGTGGAGCTTTGCCGGGGAGGATGTCGGGCGCAGGCGCAGCTTTCCGGTCAGGCCGGCGATCCGTTGATGGGCGTGCCGGTGGGGCCGGTCAGGCCGGCGGAGGAGCCGGAGGTGCGGCTCTGGAGCGGGTTGCGTCCGGTGGGGCAGTTTATCCAGCGGGAGGATGGGGCGGCGCTGGTGTTGATCCGGCGGGGGCAGGTGACGGCGGCGCCGGAGGTTTTGCGGGAGGTGGTGCCGTTGTTGGATGGGGTGTGGACGCTGGCGGCGATTCAGGAACGGTGTGGGCAGTCGGCGGTGAACTGGATTGGGGAATTGTATCGGCAGGGGTGGGTTCACTGGGCAAAGTGAGGCTTTTAGCGTCCCGCAAATGGCTTTTGTTGGGTTTGAAGCGACGCGCTGGATCGGGAGAGAGTTTATTTTATTTGTATTTTCGCGCGCATAAGAATGCGCGCGAAAATACGGGCTTTTTCTCCGCTTTTTTGGGGGGATCTGTATAGGTAGAGGTTTTTGCCGGTAGCAGGGGCGTTTGTAGCGTCCCGCAAAGGGCTTTGGTGGGGGGCGAAGCGATCTTCGACTGGATGGGGAGAGAGCTTATTTTATTTGTATTTTGGGGTGCATAAGAATGCGCGCGAAAATACGGGCTTTTTCTCCGCTTTTTTGGGGGGATCTGTATAGGTGGAATTTTTATACTAACTTTGTGTCGATGGTGGGATGGGGGAAGTAAAGGAGATCTGTTATGCCGGGGATTCCGTCGGATTTGAGAACTGAGCTGCGCAAGACTTTGTTGACCTGCGATGAGTTCCGTGAACCTCAGTGGTTACGGGCGGTGATGGGGGCTGAGTTGTTGCGGCCCTGGCAGGACCGGTTGCCGCAGGCCGGCAATGTGATGGAGCGGGTCGATCTGATTATCGATTTTTTGGTCGATGAACGGCGCAGTACGGGCGAGAATGTTTTGGGGTTGCTGGTGCGGGCGTTGGCTGAGGCCCGCGATCCGGCCGACTCACGCAAGATGGAATTGACGCAGCTGGCGGAGCGATTGGATTCGTGGACGCTGGCGGCGCGTACTACGTCGGGGGGAATGCAGCCGGCTGTGGAGGTTAAAGTTGCGGGCGGGGTGGTGCAGCCGCAGACCGGTTATTCGAGTGTGGTCAATACGGAGGTTGAACGGGCGCTGGCTTCCAATCTGGCTTCGAAGTCGCTGGTGTTGGTTTTGGGCGGCGACCTTTCGCAAACGGTGACCGGAATCCCTTCCCGGGCGGAGCTGGCCGCGGGATTGATCAAGTCGTTGGGATTGGATTCGGCGTTGAATGAACATGGTTTTACGGCCCTTGTGCAACAGATCGATCCGCTGCGGCGGGCGGAGCTATTGGCTCGGTTGAGCGAGTCGCTGGCGCCGCGGGGGCCATTGATGAATTTTTATCGGCGGCTGGCGACATTGATCCGGATGCATGGGATTCGGACGGTGTTGACCCTGGCCTATGACGATCGGTTGGAGTCGGCGCTGCGGGAGATTGGGATGGTGTTGAACCGGTTGGGGCCGGGAAGTTATGGCGCGACCGGCAATCTGGATCAACTGCTGCTGCTCAAGCTCAATGGGGAGATTTCATCTCAGGCGACGCTGGTGCTTACGACGCAGGATCGCGCTGCCTGGATGCAGGATCGGGAGCACGAATCGTTGGTGGAGAAGATGCGACGGGCGGTACAGAAGAATACTTTGCTCTTTTTGGGCTGCGATCCGGAAGGGGCGGATTTCCGGTTTTTGTTGGAGGAGGTGGCCGGCGGGCGATTTGCGCGCACGGCTTATGCGATCTGGCCGGGTCTGACGGAGATGGATGTGCAGATGTGGAAGAGCCGGGGGATCTGGATGCTGGAAACCGATCCGTGGGGATTGTTGTCCCGGGAGAGTAGACCGTAGAAAGCAGACAGCGAAAATCCCATATTTTCGGCGGCTTCAGAACTCGGATTTAGATAAAAGAAAAGGGCGAGAG
>CAZCTC010000068.1:0-41713 GCA_964501335.1 uncultured Anaerolineales bacterium
TCCCCCCCCTCCCGCGCGTCGCTTTTTACCGGGAAAGAATCATTTGCGGGACGCTGAAAATGCCCGTTTCACGGCTCAAACAATAATAGAATTACAAGACTTGCTTCTTGCAGAGAACAATGATCTAAAGTATAATCTATTTCCATAGCCATCAAAAAAGGAATCGCTATGGGAATCTCACTTGAACTGAACAAAGCCAATCGTCTATTGTTGGCCCGCCACTTCCGCACCCATCCTCGCGTCGACCTCGGCATCGACAGTGCCCTCGAAGGCCAGATGGGCGCCGCCTTCGTCGATAGCCTCTACGAACCCACCGCCTTCATGATCCAACAAGGTCCCTTCTGCTACTTTGCCGGTGATCCCCTCAGCCCCGGCGGCCGGCGACTGTTACAAGACTTCCCCCAATACATGCTCTTCATGCCCTCCCCGCCGGAATGGATCGCGGCCTTGCGCGATCTGCGCGGAAAACAGGTCGTCGACTTCCCCCGCTACAGCTTCTCCACCGCTCACCTCTCACTCGACCACCTCGACCGCCTGCTCGAAAACCAGACCTGGATGCCCGAAATCAAAGCCCTCGACGCCGATATCCTCAATACCAGCCTGCTTGAGCCCGAAGGCCCGGTCGATATCTCCTCCTTCGACTCCGTCGAAGATTTCCTCGAACGCGGCCTCGGTTACGGCATCGTCCGCAACGGCAAATTGATCGGAGCCGCCTATTCCTCCCTCGTCTGTAGTTGGGGCATCGAAGTCAGCCTCTACGTCGAGCCCGATTGGCGCCGCAAAGGCGTCGCCACCGCCCTCGCCGGCCGGCTCGTCCGCGAAAGCCTCGCCCGCGGCCTCAAAGCCAACTGGGATGCCGCCAATATGGAATCCTGCCGACTCGCCGAAAAGCTCGGCTATACTCCCGCCGGCACCTACCAGGCCTTTTACTGGGACAACGATTTGTAAATAACCATGATCCGTTTATTATTTGGCTCCTACCTGAATCGCAAACCCGGTCTTTCTTTGATCTTTTTGCTCATCGCCATCTTTGCCTGCAGCGCCGGCATCATCCCCCTCTCCTTAGGCATTCCGGCCACCTGGATGCAATCCCAAACCATCGCCAAACTCTCCCAACCCACCGCCGCCGAAGCATTGCAATTGTCGCCCGGCACCGAAGCCCTCTTCACCGTTCAACTACCAGAAACAGCTCCCACCGAATCTCACGGCCTGGCCCTCTACCAGACCAGAATCTGGCCCCAGCCCCCCACGCCTTCATCGACCACCATGACCTCCCCCCTCGAACTGCCGGCCACCGACCAAATCACAGCCACCCTCACAGATGGCACCGCCGTCCGTCTGCAAATTCGATCCAACGCCAACTTCGCCAATGCCGAAACACTGCGCTTTGAAGAAGGCGATCATTCCATCTCCTATATCGGCTACCGCCCCGGACAGACGCTCACCGCTCGCGGCATCTGGGAAGGACACTTCCTCATCACCGTCAAAGATCTCTATGCCGGAACACCCGCCGCCTATCTGGACTACCTCAAAAAACAACCCGGCCAGATCTTTTGTATAGGCTCGTCCTGTGGCCTCTTTGGCATCCTCTTCTGGAGCATCGCCGGCGCCCTCCGCAAACTGGGGAAATAATACATAGCAAACCCTTTGCAACAGCAATTAACAGAAAAGAGGCAAAGAAAAAGTCCCTTTGTTCGCGCGCTTTCTGAAGCGCGCGAACAAATAAATAAAAAACTCTCTCCCCCCATCCCGCGCGTCGCATCTTACCAGGAAAATACCCTGGGCGGAACATCAAATCTCGATCGTACTATCCGCCGAAAGGCACCCCGCACTACACCAGAAGAAGAAAAAGCCCATTTGTTCGCGCGCTTTCTAAAACGCGCGAACAAATAAATAAAAAACTCTCTCCCCCCATCCCGCGCGTCGTATCTTACCAGGAAAACACCTGATGCGGGACGCTAAAAGGCAAAGAAAAACAAAAACTACCGATATAACCACACCTTCAACATCGACAACAACCGATCCACATCCACCGGTTTAGAAAGGTAATCATTCGCCCCGGCCGCCAGACACCGTTCCGCATCCCCCTTCATCGCCTTCGCCGTCAACGCAATAATCGGCAAACGATAGAACTGCGGCAACTGCCGAATCCTTGCCATCGCCTCAAACCCATCCATCTCCGGCATCATAATATCCATCAACACAATATCATACTCCGGCGTCCCCCCCTCCAACATCTCCAAGGCCTTCAATCCGTTCCGCGCAATCGAAACCTTCAATCCCTTATCGCCCAACACCTTCGAAAGCGCAAAAGTATTGCGTAAATCATCATCCACCAACAGCACCCGCTTCCCGGCCAGCGCCCCCGCCCCCGCAGCCAGATTCCCCGTCCCCTCCAACTGCGTCTCCGGCATCCGCCGCACCACCTGATGCAAAAAGAGTGCCGTCTCATCTCGCAGCCGCTCCGGTGATTTCAACCCCTTCACAATCACACTTGTGGTATAGTTCATCAGCTCTGCATTTTCCTCTTCGGTCAAGGCCCGCCCGGTATAAACGATAATCGGAAACCGCGCGATCTTCATATCGTTATAGATCCGCCGCAACAGCTCAAAGCCGCTCATATCCGGCAGACTCAGATCCAGAATCATACAATCCACCGGCTGCCGCCCCAGCAACTCCAGCGTCGCCAGCCCCGAGCCCGCTTCATAGATCTGCACATTGTCCGCCGCCAGCAACTGCTGCACACTGCGCCTTAGATCCGGATCATCTTCCACCAACAACAACGTTTTCAAATCCCGATGGATAAATTGCCCCAACTTCTGGAACGCACTCTCCAGATCATTCCGCGTCAACGGTTTGGTCAAAAACCCTACCGCCCCCATCTTATAAGCCTCCGGACTTTCTTCACTGGCCGAAACAATATGCACCGGAATCGACCGGGTTGCCTCATCGTTTTTAAGCGTTTCCAACACACTCCACCCGTTCATCTTCGGCAACCCCAGATCCAGAATAATCCCTGCCGGTCGATAACTCCGCGCCAGTTGCACACCCACCTCCCCATCTCCCGCCGTCAGACATTTGAAATCCCGGGTATGCGCATACTCACACACAATCTGCGCAAAAACAGGATCGTCCTCCACAATCAACAACACCTTATCCTCCGGCCGCAGAGATTCCCGATCATCCTGCACCTTAACCTCCGGCAAAACCACCGACGTCGCCTCGACCGCCGGGCTCGACGCCACCGGAGCCACAACTTCTACCACAGCTTCCCCCTCAGGCAGGATCAACGGCAAATAAAAAGTAAACTGGCTGCCCTTCCCATGCTCGCTCTCCAGAGTGATCCGTCCGCCCATCCGTTCCGCCAGCTCCCGCGAAATCGCCAGCCCCAGCCCCGTGCCCCCATACTTCCGACTCGTACTCCCATCAGCCTGTTGAAAAGCCACAAAAAGCGTCTTCTGCTGCTCCAGCGTCATCCCAATCCCGGTATCGCTCACCCGAAAAACCACTTCCTTCTCCGACTTGCCATCCGCCTGGAAAATCTCCAGCCGCACCGCCCCCTGCTCGGTAAACTTAAAGGCATTGGAAAGCAAATTCTTCAGAATCTGCTCCACTCGCTGCCGATCGATCACCACATGCTCCGGCAACGCCTCATCCAACCCAATCGGAAATTCCAGCCGGCGCTCCGCTGCAATCGGCGTGAACTGCACCCGCATCGAATAGACCAGATCGCTCAACGGCGTCGGCTCGAAATGGAAATTCAGCTTCCCGGCTTCCACTTTGGAAAGATCCAGAATATCGTTGATCAACTTCAACAGATCGCTGCCGCTGTTATAGATAATGCGCGCCGACTCGACCTGTTCTTCCGTCAAATTGTGCGTCTCATTGTCGGCCAGAATCCGCGCCAGGATCAACAGACTGTTCAACGGCGTCCGTAATTCATGCGACATATTCGCCAAAAATTCCGATTTGTACTTATTGGCCTGCGCCAGCTCAGCCGCCTGTTTCTCCAGCTCCTGCTGAGCCCCCTTCAAATCGCGGTTCTGTTGATCCAGCGTCGTCTGCTTTTCCTGCAACTCCCCGGTCGTCAATTCCAACGCCCGCGCCTTTTCCTCCAGCTGCACATTGGCCTTCTCCAGTTCCAGCTGCTTCTCCCGCAACCGCATCTCCGACCGCCGCAGCACCTCCGCCTGATCTTCCAGCTCCAGGTTGGCCGAACGTAATTTCTCCTCCCGCGCCTGCAATTCCATCGCCTGCCGCCGCGTCTCAGAGAGCAACTCATCAATTCGCGTCCGCGTCAGGGCCGTATTAAAGGCAATCGCAATATTTTCCAGCGCCACTCCCAGAAAATCCAGCTGCTGCGCACTAAAACATTTCAGCCCCCCCAGCTCCACCACCCCGATGACCTGATTTTCAAAGACAAAGGGAGCCGCCACCAGACAGCGCGGCGACACATCCAGCAACCCGGTAAAAATCCCCAGATAACCTTCCGGAACTTCGTGGAGCACTACCATATGCTTTTCCAACGCCGCCTGCCCCACCAACCCTTCCCCCAATTTAAAATGGTTGGAAAGCCGCTTGCGATGGGTATACGCCTGGCTCGCCAGCATCTGCAACCCGTCGCCTTCCCGCAAGAAGATCGCTCCCACCGGCACTTCCATATAAGAACAGAGCTGCCACAACACATTCGTCGCCAGCGCCGATAAATTCGGCTCTCCCCGCAAATGCTGATTCAACTGCTCCTGCCCTGCCACCTGCCACATCCGCGCTTCCAACGCCCGCCGCGCAATCTCCGCCTCCATCCGGGCCTGTTCTGCGCTCTGTGTGCGCTCCAACACCTCATCCCGCAACTTATCCCGCGCCCCCTGCAATTCCCTGGCCAGCTCTCGGCTCTGGTTTAACAGTCGTTCCAGATGCGAAATAAAATAATCCAACCCGATAATCACATATACAGCCAGAATAATCAGCACCGCAATGTTGTTGACCCAATACCATCCCACCGTTGAGTCAGTCGCCTGAAGGGGTCTCAACCAACCATAAGAAAAATTCACCGCAAACAGCACCAGCGTCACAATCACCACCCCAAGTACGATCATCCCGCTCCGCCGGCCCCAAAACAACGTCGCCGAAAGAACGAGCATCAACATATAGACAGCGCCTAATCCCCCCCGACCTTCCATGTAAAAACTGAAGAGGCCGGCCGCGTAAATGGCAAGCAAAAACAGACCGGATTGCACAGAATAGGAAACCCCTGGTGCAAAAGCCCCCACCATAATAATTCCCAGGAACACCAGATATACAGGAATTAAATACGCCATTCCTCCGGTCACAGAATAGTAGCTGACCAAAACAACCACCAGGGTTGTCAGGATAGCCGCAACGCGAAGGGTCCTGCGAATTAATACCTGCCGCCAGGAACTTGCATCTTCCTTAAAGATAAGATCAACCGGTTTGGGATCTGGATATAAAGCCATACCTACCTCTGCAACCTGTCCAGGGTAATCGATTCCATCCGCTTCTGTTGAGCCCGCAAACTCTCCGTCTGCGCCGACAATTCTTCATTCGCCGCCCGTAATTCTTCTTCCTGTGCCTGCAATTCTTCTGCCTGGCGCTGCGTCTTTTCCAACAACTCCTTGATCCGCAGCTGCGCCAGAACCGTCGCCAGCCCCGCCGCCAGCCGGCTCAAAGCCGGTTCCAGAAACAATTCCTGCCGTTCAGAGAAAGCCTGAAGATGGCCCAACTCCACCACTCCCAAAAGCGCCCCCTCCACCGTCAAAGGATAAAGAGCGATTAAATGAACGGCGATTTCCCCAAAGGAAGACTTGAGCACCAGAGGTGGATCGCTCATCGTTAATGAACGGGGACGCAAATCCGTGGCCACCTGACCGATCACCCCTTCCTGGATGGGAATCTTCCGCGTTGATTCCCCTACATCTGAAACCCCATAAGTCCCCATCAATCGCAAAGACTGCGTCTCTTTCTCATACAGATAGAACATCCCCACCGCTATTTCCGTATAGGAGCACAAAAATTGTAAGGACTGCCGCGCAAATTCCGCCGGCTCCAGCTCTCGCCCCAACACATCACTGAACTGCGACAGCCCTGTAATCTGCCACATCTGGTTCTGCAAGGCGGCATGGGCAATCTCCACCCGCCGGCGCGCCTCTTCCGCCACCTGCGTCCGCTGCGCCACCTGTTCTTCCAGAGAAGCCCGAATCTTCTCCAGCTCTCGATTGTTCTCCAACGCCTGTTGCTCATTGATGGTCGCCTGATGCAAAGCATGGTCCAATCCATGATGAAACAGAAACATCAAAGCTCCCACCACCAGGAAAATTTGCGAAGAAATCCCAAATGTAATCACCGGCTGCAAGATGCTTGAATCCGGATGAATATATCCCTGCATTTCCAACACAAAGACAGCCACTCCGGCAATCAAACTCAAACCGGTAAAAAACCAGATTCCACGCGACTGCAACAGCACCCCGGCCAGAACAATCACTTCGACATATAGAAAATACCCGACCCCACTCGTCCCACCAAAATTGAAAATGATAAAAGTCACCAATCCCCATAAAAAAGAGATAAAGACGATCGCAACCAGCCGCACTCGCCCCGAACGCAACAACCCCAACAACAAGGAAATAACGACCGAAACCACAACGGTGGCCAGGACTGAAACTGTCAGATTCACACCCGAAATAAAGAAAAAGCCCACACTGCGCAGAATCTCCACTCCCAACAAAGCCCATAAAATCACATTCAGCAGCATGGCAGCAAAAGACTGCTTTTCGTCAGCCAATACCGGCGGAGCAAATACTTTCTTCAAAAATGTCACCATAGCTTACTCTCCCTTAGCTCCCCCTACCACCCGGGAAATATGCTCCCGCAAGGATTCCGTCTGCGCTTCTAATTCTTCATTCGTCGCTCGCAATTCCTCTTCCTGTGCCTGCAATTCTTCGGCCTGCCGCCGGGTTTCTTCCAACAATTGACGAATCCGGGCCCGATTTTCCGCCACATTAAAGGCAATTGACAGATCTTCCAACATCCCTTCGACAAACTTCTTCTTCAGCGGTGTAAATTCCTTCAACGCTCCCAATTCCACCACCCCACATACCTCTCCGCCTTGAAAGAACGGCGCCGCCAGAATAAAACGCGGCCGGGTATAACCCAATCCTGAAGCAATGGTAAATTGCGTCGATTCCAGATTGTCCAGTTGCCGCATCTGCTGATCGACCATTACCTGTCCCACAATCCCTTCTCCCACCGCAAAACAAAGAGGATGAGTCGGCTCCGGCGTATAAGCATAACGTCCGGTCAATCGCATCCCATCGCCTTCTCGCAAATAAAGCGCCCCGACCTCAATTTCCATATAATGGCACACCTGCCGAATAGCCCGATCCGCCAATACTGAAATCTCCAGCTCCTCGCGCAACACATCCGAGAGCAACGCATGGCCGGTAACCAGCCAGAGTTGATCCTGTAACTGCACTGTGGCTTTTTCAGCTTCCTGTCGTGCAGCATCAGCCGTCCTCGTCCGTTCCGCCACCTGATCTTCCAACCCGGCGCGCTCGCCTTGCAATGTCAAGGCCAGAATCCGCGACTCTTTCAACGCCTTCGTCAACCGCACCATCAGAGCATTCTGGCTGTAAAGGACAACCGCCCCGATCAAAAGAAAAATAGCGCCATACAACACCCAGCTCTGCCAATGATCGTTAAATATATACGAACGCACCGGCACAATCACCCCCGAGGAAAACCCCCATCCCAACACCGCAATCAACCCCATCACAAAAAAGGTCATCACCATACTGCCGCGCCTCTCCAGATAGAGCGCCGCCAGCACCCAGCTGCCGAATAGAAAGAGGGAACTCTCCCCATTAATCCCAAAAAGATAAGAATTATAGCTGCCTACTAACGCAAAGAGGCCGATAATCGCACTGATCTGAGTCCGATGCGGAAGTTTCGGCCAGAAAGCCGCCAGCAACACCACCCCATAGATCACGCCCCGAAAAACAGCCTGAGTGTAGTCCCCTTCCGTAACAGCCTGATAAACCGCCACGGCAGCGACAATCGCCGCCAGAATAACCGACGCGCGGACAATCAGCCGCACCTGCTGGGCTCGCCATGCCTCAATCTCCTGTTTGACTTCCACCTCGGGGATCACAGATTCTGCATTCTTCATTGGTTGCTCCCTGATTCCGATTCCAAACTAATCAATCGAGGTAATAAGATAAGTTAGTTGCTCTTAACTTCAATTTTACGAAGATTTCCAAAAAGAGGTAGAGCCCCACCCTCAAAGAAGCAAAGCCGGGCTCCAAAGAAACGTGGTCACCCAACAAAATTACTCCCAAGAAAAGAAGAAAAAGAACGACCGGTACGATTAATCGGGAAAAAAGCCTATAGTTTCGGCGGCTTTCTGAAGCCGCCGAAACTATAAATAGAAATAACTCTCTTCCCCTATCCAGCGCGTCGTTTTTTATTCGGAAAGCACCTATCGCGGGACGCAAAAAATGTCTTTAATCCACACACCTCAACAACCGCACAGGTCGGGAAAGAAAAAGCCTATTTTTTCGCGCGCCGTCTCCGGCGCGCGAAAAAATAAACAAAAATAACTCTCCTTGCGAGACGCTACAAGACCGGAGCCGTACAGGCGCAGTACCTTAAGTTTCTTAATATGCCATCCCGCCCCCTCCTTTTCTCCCGCAAGCGGAAGAAAAGGAGGGAATATTAACTGCATTTTGGGCGCGCTGCAAAGCAGCGCGCCCAAAATGCTTAATTATCCCCCCTTTCCCTCGGGGGAAAGGGGGGGAGGGGGAATAGGGGGAATCAAAAGGCGCCCTTTGGCAATTTTATTTAGCGACCCCAGTGAACTACAACGATTCTATTCAGACAATCACATCGAACGATCGTGCTTTCCTGAACTCCTCACAAAGAACAAACTCACCAGCGACACCCCCGCTCCCCCCAACAAAATCTCCCCCAGCGGCTCCGCATGGTACAGATAAGCCCCTGTCCCGCTGATCAACAGCGCCCCAAAGACCAGCGCCACCGTCAATCGCCGCGTCGCCGCCTCCAAACGCTCAATCGGTCCCACCAGCTGCGGCAACCGCATCTCTAACTCTCCCCGTTCCAACCGCCCCAGCAGCGTTTCCGCCCGCGCCGGCAACGCAATCAACGCATTGCTCAACACCTTCAATTCATCCCACACAATCCCCACCGTGGAACGGTTATTCTCGGCCATCAGCTTCTGCGCATACGGCGTCAGCTCTTCCCAGAAATTAAATAGAGGGTCCAGCCCCGTACAAAGTCCCGCCAGAATCCCCACCGCCCTCCCCAAAAAGATCAGATTTTGCGGCACTTGAAACGGCAGATCGTACAACAACTCCCGAAATTCCCCCGTCACCAGTTCCATCTTCTGATCCGACATCTGCATCATCTCAGGAATAGTCCGGCCCCAGTTCATCTCCAGCATTTTATCCGCCGCCCGTTCGATCAGCTTCAAATCTGCATTCGGCAGCAGCATCCCCATCAACTGAAACGCCTTGATCAACCGCCCCCCATCCCGTGTCGCCATCCCAATCAACACTTCCCGAAAAGCCGGCCGCAGCCCCGACGGCACCCGCGCCGTCATTCCAAAATCGACAAAGGTCAGTTGCCACCCTTCCGCCTGCGGTGAGACAAACAAATTCCCTGGATGAGGATCGGCATGGAAAAACCCATCATCGAGGATCTGCTTGAAATAAACCTCCAACAGCCGCCGCGCCACATCGGTCCGGGCAATCCCCGCCGCCGTGACCGCCTCATAATCGTTGATCTTGATCCCTGAAATTTCCTCCAGCGTCAACACCCGGCGCGTCGTATGCGTCCACACAATCCGCGGAATATAGACCTCCCGATGGCCCTGAAAGTTCGCCGCAAAGGCCTCAGCATTCCGCCCCTCCGCCAGATAATCGACCTCTTCATACAAAATGCGCGCAAACTCGTTCAACAAAGCCGGCACATCCGCCCGCCGCCGTACCGGAGGATAACGATGCAGCCAGCCCCCCACCGTCCGCAGCGCCGCCAGATCCACCGCCAGCAGCGCTTCGATCTGCGGACGCTGAATCTTCACCACCACAGCCCGCAGCTCCCCCGCAATTCGCGCGCGATGCACCTGCCCCAACGAAGCCGAGGCCAGCGGCACTTCATCAAAGGAAAGGAACCGTTCCTCCAGCGGCGCTCCCAACTCGGCCTCCGCCAATCGCCGCATCGCCTCAAACGGCTCCGGCGGCACAGCATCCTGCAATCCCGCCAGTTCGTCCGTAATCTCCATCGGCAAGACATCCACCCGGGAAGAAAGGAACTGTCCTACTTTGATCAACACCCCACCCATCGAAACTGCCAGCAGCCGAAACTCCACGGCAATGCGCTTCAACCGTTCAGACCGGTTCTGATTCGCCAGGGAACTCAATCCCACTCCGGGCAGGAACACTTCCCAAATCAGCAGCGCGAAAAACGTCCGGGCAAAGAAAGCTACAATCCGCAGATAGCGTGAACGAAACATAACCAGGCCTTAAGCCGGTTTATGGAACAGCACAGCCCGACTCACCCGCACCGTCGGCCGACTCTCTTCCTGGAATCCCACCTGCCGGATCAACGCCACCGTCCGATCAAAGTCGGCTTCCGAAACATGCAGCAGCGGCTCTACCAGCAAATAGCGGCCTCCCGGTTTCAACATCGCAAACAGCTCCCGTAAAAAGGCCTCTTTCCCATTGACCTCGTGCACCATCCAAAAAGTCAGGATGAAATCCACCGGCACCTCCACCCCAATCCGATCCGGCCGGGAAAGATGCACCTGAATCCGCTCCTGAAGTCCGGCGCGCACCGCCCGCCGCAACAACCCCTTCAGCATCTCATCCTGAAGATCCGCTGCAATCACCCGTCCCTGCGGCCCTACCAGTCGGGCCAGCCCCAACGAAAAATATCCCATCCCGCATCCCACATCCAACACCGTCGCCCCCGGTTGCACCCACGGCGCCAGCATCCGCTCCGGGTCATGAACCAGTTTGCGCAAAGGATTATCAAACGAGCCGATCAACCACCACGGACAGGTATGCGAACTTTCTTTCGACGACATCGAGTGAGACATTTTGATTCCTTTCAATTAAAAATTAGCAGACAGTAGACAGCAGCAAGTAGACAGTAGACAGCCCATCAATAACCTGTCTACTGTCTACTGTCTACTGTCTACTTCCCCTTATACCGCCTTCAACAGCAACTGCACCAGTTGTTGCACTTCCGCTTCATCCAGATTGCGCACCAGATACTGCGCCATCTTCTGATGGGTCGCCTGATGCAACCGGGCAAACTCCGCCGCCTTCTCCGTCGGCCGGATATAATAAACCCGCCGATCCGCCTCCGACTGAACCTTCTCCACAAACCCCTTCTCAATCAGCTTTCCCACCAACGCCGTCACCGACGGCTTGCTCACCCCAAACTGCTGGGCCAGATCGCTGAAGGTAGGGTTTTCCAGCCGGAGAATCGTATCCAGATAATAGACCTGCCGCATGGAAAGCTCGGCAAATTGCCCCTGTTCCGAGGCCGCCGTTTCCATTTCAGCCACCAGCCGGGAAATTATTTCGACAATCGGCTCTAAAGAATATATCTCTTTCATTTTTCAATCGATTAGTTAATCTTAACTAATTATAAACGACACTTTACCATCCGTCAATGCTGTAAAAAATATCTCCGTCCTAAAGTTCAACGCTATGCAAGACAAGGAAAGAGAGTTTTTTTGTTTATGTATTTGTGCGCATCAGAATGCGCACAAATACATGGGCTTTCCCAGAGTCATCTCCCTCACTCTACCTTACATCCCCGGCTGAATTTTCATCGTCCACGATCTCCGACCTTACTCCGTTCATTCCCTCGACATCATCGATCGCATTCCAGGTATCATCGATCACACTCCGAGAACCATCGATCATACTCCGAGAGTCATCGATGACATTCCAGACATCATCGATCACACTCCAAGAACCATCGATCGCATCCCAAATATCATCGATCGCACTCCGAGTATCATCGATCGCACTCCGAGTATCATCGATCATAGTTCAGCTATCATGGATCATGTTTAAACCCTATGTTTTCGCCCGAATTCTTATTCGGGCGAAAACATAAAAAAAGAAACTCTCTCTCTCCCCATCCCGCGCGTCGCTTTTTATTGGGAAAACGCCGGTTGCGGAACGCCAAACTGTCTACTTCTCAGAAATCGAGTTACAATAGAACTGCTTATAGGAGGCAGCCATGTCAAAGAGAATCACAATATCCCTGGGAATCTTATGTCTTTTGATCTTTATCTTCACCACATTAAGCATCGAGGCCTTTGCCAACCGCGCTTCCCACACCTTCTACGTCCACACCTATCCTACCCGCACCCCGGTTCCACAGGCACAGGCTGCCCGTAATGCCGTCAACCCCGCCAGCCCCAACTCCGGCGCCATCGTCGTCAAAGGCTCCGACGCCTTCGTCCAACAAACTACCCGGGCCCTCACCCTGTTACACGATCGCGCCCCTGAAGCCTATAAAAAAGTTCAAACCTACATCGGCATCATCGAAGAAACCGACCACAGCGGCATGGCCGCCTACGAAAATCCTCCCCGCTATGAAGTCAGCGATAAAACAGCTTTCTACAGCCTCACCTGGTATGCCTCGACCATCGCCCATGACGCCACCCACTCCGAACTCTATCATCAATATCGCGCCGCCCACCAGACCAACAATGTCCCCGACAACGCCTGGACCGGAATCGACATCGAAAAAGCCTGCAACGCTTACCAGCTCGCCGTCCTGAAACAAATCGGAGGCCCTTCCAGCGAAATCGACTATCTGGCCGGCCTGGACGGCACCCACTGCGATGTCAACCACGACGGCAAATGCGATATCCAGGATGACCGGCAACGCGACTGGTGAAGGCAAACATCCTGTATTTCTCTACACAATCTCCATGATTTCTCCATAACTATCCCGTATCTTTAGATTAAAATAAACGTTATGATGGTTATAATCCTCATAACAATTCGGAAAGGCGATCCGGGCCATGAAATCTTTAATAATGAACCTCTCTCACATTTTTAATAAAAATCTGCGCCAGAAACTTCTGGTCATGGCAATCCTGCCTTTGATTTTGATACAAATCGGCGTAGGGCTGGTAGCCTTCTTCGCCTACAGCCAGGTCATCGCCGATCTGATGAGCAGTCGTGACCGTGAATTGGCCCGCCTTTCTGCTGAACAGTTGTCATCTTATATCAGCAGTGAAGTAGAACACCTGAACCGGCAAACCGGCGTCTTCAACCTGATGAATCAGCTGAATCCCAATCAAACGTTCCAGCCGACCCCGATGATCTCCGACACACTGGGAACTGCCCCCGGCACGCTTACCGGAACGCCCCCCGGAATCAGCACCCCGCGCAACAACACCACAACCCCTCGCCCCAACGATGATCGCCCGCCCCAGGACGAAGACGGCATTATCTTGACTCTGAATACCGACGGCATCGTCAATCAGGTGCGGCCGGCAACTCCGGAAACCAATGTTTACCTGGGCCAGGACTGGTCGGACAATCCCTATTTTCAACAGGCCGTCACGACTCTGGAACCGGCCTACTCCGACATGCTCACCGACAATGTCAACAACAAAGACATGCTGATAATTGCAGCGCCCATCAGTACCTCCGGCACCTTGCACGGCATCGCCGTCAATCTGCTCTATCCCGCGGATCTGGAAGACGGCGGCTTTTATAAGCATATGGAAAACGAATTGATATTCAGTGCCGAAGGCAACACCTATCTGGTTGATAGTTACGGCATCGTTATCTACCATTCCAACCCGGCTTATATCGGACAGGACTTCTCCGATCAGGATGCCGTGGAAGATGTGCTCGACGGCGAGCAAGACGCTGTTTTTACTGAAAATATCGCCGGTCAACCCACCATCGCCAGCTATGCTCAAGTCCCGGGCACCCCCTGGAGTCTGGTGATCGAAGATAACTGGAGCGGCATCACCGACGCCTTAAGCATCTATCAGATCGTGCTGGTCATCCTCTTGCTGGGGGGCGTTTGCATCCCCACGGTCGTCATCGCCATCGGCGTCAACCGGGTGATCTCCCCTATCGAAAAACTGACCCGCGCCACGCAGGAAGTGGCCAGAGGTGATTTTGATCAGACCATCTGCGTCCATACCGGCGACGAAATTGAAACCCTCGCCACCCAATTCAACCAGATGTCCGCCCAACTCCGCGAATCCTACTCCACCCTCGAACAACGGGTCGTCGAACGTACCGCCCAACTCCAGGCCGCCAACGAACGCTATCGCGTCGTCTCCAATCTCACCTCCGACTACGTTTATCACATCACCATCACGCCTTATGGTGACTTTGCCCTCGATTGGGCCACGGAAGCCTTCTCTCGTTTCACCGGCTATCCCCCCGCCGAACTCGCCGCCGTCGGCGGCTGGACCGCCATTATTCACTCAGAAGACCTCCCCCATTATCAGGCGCAGCGCGAAGCCTTGCTGGCTGCCCTCGCCAAAGACGATCAACCCGTCCCTACTGCTTTTGAATATCGCATCATCGCCAGAAATGGAGAGATCCGCTGGCTGCGCGACTACTGGCAGCCGATCAAAGAAACCGATCCGCATACCACCCTGGCCATCCTGGGCGCCGCGCAGGACATCAGCGAACGAAAACTGGCCGAAGAAGCCCTGCGTGAAGCCACCATCAGCGCGCAACGCTCAGCCGAAGCAGCGCAGGCCGCCAATCGCGCCAAGAGTGTCTTCCTCGCCAACATGAGCCACGAACTTCGCACTCCGTTAAACGCCATCCTGGGATATTCTCAACTGATGGTCCGCGATCCTCAAGTCACCGCCACCCAACGAGAGCAGCTGGAAACCATCGGCCGAAGCGGCGAACACCTGCTGGGATTGATCAATGATGTGCTGACGATGTCGAAGATCGAAGCAGGACGGGCGGTCCTTCAGGAGAATGCCTTCGATCTCCATCGTCAACTCGAAGGACTGCGGGAAATCTTCCTCATGCAGGCCCGCAATAAGGGCCTGACGATGATCCTGGACATCGCTCCCGAAATTCCCCACTACGTCTACGCCGATGAAGGCAAGTTGCGCCAGATCCTGATGAACCTGCTGAGCAATGCAGTCAAGTTCACCCAAGAAGGGGGCGTCACACTTCGCACAGGATTCAAACGTCGCGATCCGGCTCCTGACGCTCCCAAAGCAGAACCGACCCTCTGGCTGCGCTTTGAAGTCGAAGATACCGGCCCCGGCATCTCTCCCGAAGAGATGAAGATCCTCTTTGAACCCTTTATCCAGACCGCCACCGGACAAAAATCCAAAGAAGGCACAGGGCTTGGATTGCCGATCAGCCAGCAATTTGTCCATTTAATGGGAGGGAAGCTGGAAGTCGACAGCACCATGGGGAAAGGAAGCTGTTTCCGCCTGGAAATTCCAATTCGCCTGGCTGAAGCGGATGAAATCGAGACCTACGTCACCCATCCCCACCGGCGCGTCACCGGAATCGAGCCCGGCCCCAGCTATCGCATCCTGATCGTGGAAGATCAGGCGACCAACCGGGATCTGCTGCAGCGCCTGCTGAATGAATTCGGCTTTGAAATCCAGTGCGCCGTCAATGGTCAGGAAGGACTCTCGTTGTGGGAATTCTGGCAGCCCCATCTGATCTGGATGGATATGCGCATGCCGGTCATGGACGGCTATGAAGCGACCCGCCGCATCAAAGAACGGGCCCGCACGCTCGGCAAATCCCCCATCATCATCGCCCTCACCGCCAGCGCCTTTGAAGAAGATCGTACCGCCATCCTCGAAGCCGGTTGCGATGACTTCGTCCGCAAACCCTTCCGCGAAAGCGACATCTTCGAAGCCCTCACCCAACACCTCGGCGTTCGCTTCACCTATGCCGATCCCGAAAAAACTGAAGCCGCCATCCCCTCCTCCAGCGTAGAAATTCCGCCGGAAATCCTCGCCGCTGAACTGGCCGGCCTGCCCGCTCAGTGGAAAAACGACCTCTATCGAGCAGCGCAGGAACTGGATAATGAAAAAATGCTGCAACTGGTCGCCCAGGCCCGGTCTGAAGCCCCTCAACTGGCCGGCGCTATCGCCCACTGGATCAAAGATTTCGAATACGAAAAAATTCTTCAAACAGCGGCTTCGGCCGTAGGAAGTTAAGGAGTCTGGCATGAACAATCTCCATGCGCCCCCCAATTCAGTACCCTATGACATCCTGGTGGTCGACGATACGCCGGCCAATCTACGTCTGCTCTCCGGAATGTTGAGCGATCAGGGCTATAAAGTGCGGCCGGCGCCCAACGGCAAGCTGGCATTGATGGGAGCGCGGGCCGTGCCGCCCGATCTCATTCTGTTGGATATCAATATGCCGGACATGAACGGCTATCAAGTCTGTGAACAATTGAAAAACGATCCGGCAACCGCCGCTATTCCGGTGATCTTCATCAGCGCGCTGGATCAAACCGAGGATAAAATCAAAGCCTTCACCTTAGGCGGCGTGGATTACATCACCAAACCCTTTCAACTGGAAGAAGTTCTGGCCCGGGTCGAGACCCATCTGACGCTCCATCGCCTGCGCCGGGAAATGGAAAAGGCCAATCAAGAACTGCGGCAGATTAACCAGGAATTGGAAGCGACCAATCAAGAACTGGCCGTCAGCAACGCCGATCTGCAATCCTTTGCCCATACCGTAGCTCACGATCTAAAAAATCCGCTTAGTTCGATCATCGGCTTCAGCAGCCTGACCGAAACGCGATTCAACCAGATGGAAAACAGCCTGATCCGGGAAAATCTGCATCGCATCACCCATGCCGGTTATAAAATGCGAAACATTATTGATGAGCTGCTGCTCTTTGCCAGCGTGCGCGAAATGGATTCACTCCAAATCGTACCAATCGATACCGCGGCGTTGATCAAAGAAGTATTGGAACGCCTTGACCCACAAATCCAGGAACTCCATGCCGAAATCAGCTTCCCCGCCACATGGCCGACCGCACTTGGTTATCCAGGCTGGATTGAAGAAGTATGGAGCAACTACATCAGCAATGCACTGAAGTACGGCGGACATCCACCGGTGATCAAATTGACATCGACGATGCAAGAAAATCATATCAAATTCCTGGTCGTCGATAATGGATCGGGACTTTCAGAAGAGGAACAGAACAAAGTATTTGTGCCCTTCACCCGGCTGCATCAGGCCAAAGCCGAAGGACATGGACTGGGGCTTTCTATTGTGCATCGCATTATAGAAAAACTGGGAGGAGAGGTCGGCGTTACCAGTACCGGCCTTCCCGGTCAGGGATCATCCTTCTGGTTTACCCTGCCCGTCGCCTGAATGATTGAAAAAAATAAAAAGATCTCTTCATAAGTGGCGCACTCCCAAAAAACGCATAAAATGAAAAGGTATATCGCAAAAGGGAGAGCCTCTCATGGAAATCGAGAACCAGCAACATCGCATCATCCTGGAAGAAATCGCCCGCCGCGTCATGCTTGAACGCGGTCTACTGCCCGAGTTTTCTCCCGAAGTCCTGGCCCAACTGGAAACCATCCAGTCCCCGGCACTTCCCAACGGCAATCCTATCCGTGATTTACGCCATCTTCTCTGGGCCTCCATCGACAACGACGACTCCCGCGATCTCGACCAATTAACCGTAGCCGAACCCCTGCCCGCAGACAGGATCAAAGTGCTGGTAGCAGTCGCCGATGTCGACGCATTGGTCGAAAATGTCACCGCCATCGACAAACATGCCCGCCACAACACCTCCTCCGTCTACACAGCCGCCAAAACTTTCCCCATGCTGCCGGAAAAACTCTCCACCAACCTCACCTCGCTCAATTATCACGAGGACCGGCTCGCCATCGTCATCGAAATGGCCATCGATAAAGACGGCGCCCTTCATGAATCCACCATCTATCAGGCCCACGTTCACAACCATGCCCAACTGGCCTACAACAGCGTCACCGCCTGGTTGGAAGGAAAATCGCCGGCACCCGACGCCCTTGCCGCCGTCCCCGGCCTGGCTGAAAATCTACGTCTGCAAGAAGAGGCCGCCGAAAGGATCAAAGAATTCCGCCGCATCCATGGCGCCTTGACCTTTGAAACCCATGAAGTGCGCCCGGTCTTCGATGGCGACACGCTGGAACGCCTGGAAGTCGAAAAGAAAAACCGCGCCAAAGAACTCGTGGAAAACTTCATGATCGCCGCCAACGGTGTCACGGCCCGCTTCCTTGCTGCCCAAAAATATCCCTCCATCCGGCGCGTGGTCCGCTCTCCCCAACGCTGGGACCGCATCGTCACCATCGCCGCCGAACGCGGCTACCTGCTGCCCGGGGCTCCCGATTCCCGCGCCCTGGAAGCCTTCCTCCTCCGCGAAAAAGCCGAAGATCCGTTACGCTTTCCAGATCTATCGCTCACCATCATCAAATTATTGGGCGCCGGCGAATATGTCGCCGAGCATCCTGAATCCACCGCTCCCGGTCATTTCGGACTGGCCGTGCGGGATTACACCCATTCAACCGCGCCCAATCGCCGATATACCGATCTGATCACGCAACGACTGTTAAAAGCGGCCCTGAAAAAAGAACCTATACCCTATACGTACGAAGAACTCGATCAACTGGCCCATCATTGCACCGAAGAAGAGGATGAAGTTCACAAAGTCGAGCGCCAGGTCAGCAAATCCGCCGTCGCCCTCCTCCTCTCCTCCCGTCTCGGCGAAAAATTCTCGGCGCTGGTCACCGGGGCCGCCGCCAAAGGCACCTGGGTTCGCCTGCTGGCCGTGCCCGTTGAAGGCAAATTGATCGACGGCTTTGAGGGCGTCGATGTTGGCGACCGCATCCGCGTCCAGTTGTTACGGGTCGATATAGAACAGGGTTATATCGATTTCAAAAGAATTCACGCTAATTAGAGGTGCTATGGATTGGGAAAAACTTTCGCCGCCCGCGGAAGCGCGGGCCATTCTAGAACAGGCGCCCCGGGTCATCACAGCCGGCACAACCGCCGAATTGATCGATCTGGCCTGCGGTTCGCCTGACAAAACCTTCTTTGAGGTTACTTACGACATCCCCGACCGTGGTCGAAGCCTGGAAGCCACAGTTGCGCGTGTACGTAACGGCATCTCAGTCAACTATCCCGAGCCCGCCATGCGCCGACGCGACCCCGACTGCATGGTCATCGGCGATGACGAACCCACCGACAAAGAACGTTTCCGCGATCGTTTCGGTTATGAATTCACACCCGTCCGTGAAGAAACCTTTGCCTGGTTAAAAGACCAGGAATTGATTGTTTTCGGCTTCATGGCCGGTCTGCCGGGAATGGGCTGGCATGCGCTGGCCATCGTTCCGGCCAACGCGGCCTTCTTTGCCGCCGCTCTGGCCATGTTGCAAGGCATCATTCCCTTGAACGAACTCTCGCCGGCCTTCAAACCCCGCGCCGTTGTCTACATCGCCCCTACTTTCCGTCACACCCATTTCTCCGGCCGGCAGATCGTCGTTCACAACCGCCGGCCCGATCTGCATGAAATGTTCGCCTTCAACCTTTATCCCGGCCCCAGCGCAAAAAAAGGCGTCTACGGCATGTTGCTGGATCTGGGAGAACATGAAAATTGGGTCACCACCCATTGTTCCGCCGTCCAGGTCGTCACCCCTTACGACAACGTCGTCACCATCATGCATGAAGGAGCCAGCGGCGGCGGCAAAAGCGAAATGCTCGAACAGATCCACCGCGAACCCGACGGCCGGCTGCTGCTGGGATGCAACCGCGTCACCGGAGAAAAACGCTATCTGGAAATTCCCCGCAGCTGCGAATTACATCCCGTAACCGATGATATGGCACTCTGCCACCCCTCTTTGCAGGACAACAACGGCAAACTCCGACTGATCGACGCTGAAGAATCCTGGTTTGTGCGCGTCAACCACATCACCCGCTACGGCACCGATCCCCACCTCGAACAGGTCACGGCGCAGCCGGAAACACCGCTGCTCTTCCTTAATATCGATGCCGTTCCCGGCAGCCGGGCCTTGATCTGGGAACACATTGAAGATGCCCCCGGCAAACCCTGTCCCAATCCGCGCGTCGTCATCCCCCGGCGTATCATTCCCAACATCATTAATGAAGCCGTCACCATCGATATCCGCAGCTTCGGCGTACGGGTTCCTCCCTGCACTCGCCGGCAACCCACCTACGGAATTTTGGGACTCTTCCATCTCCTGCCGCCGGCCCTGGCCTGGCTCTGGCGCCTGGTTGCCCCCCGCGGCTACGACAATCCCAGCATCATCGAAACCGACGGCATGTCCAGTGAAGGCGTCGGCTCCTACTGGCCCTTCGCCACCGGTCGCCGCATCACCCAGGCCAATCTACTGCTGCAACATTTCACCACCCACAACCGCACCCTGCATGTACTCTGCCCCAATCAACATATCGGCGCCTGGCAGGTGGGATTCATGCCGGAATGGCTGGCACGTGAATATCTCGCCCGGCGGGGCGTTGCCAAATTCAAGCCGGAACAACTCCATCCCGCCCGCTGCCCGCTCCTGGGATACACCCTCGATCCACTGCACATCGAAGGACGAATGATCGATCCCTGGTTCCTGCATGTCGAAATGCAGCCCGAAGTCGGCGAAGCGGCCTACGATCAGGGTGCCGAATTACTCCAGAACTTCTTCCACGAACAACTCAAACTCTTCTTGAAAAGCGACCTGGCCCCCTTAGGAAAACATATCGTCCGCAGCTGCCTCAACGGCGGCACCCTGGAAGAATATGAAGCCCTGATTCCCATGGATCGAGTACAGCGAACTCAATAAAAACTTCCATCTTCCTGATCGGCGCACCCTATCCGACAAAAAACAATCCTCCGAAAAAGTTCGTAATTTGGGCGGCTTTCTGAAGCCGCCCAAATTATGAACAAAAAATTCGACCTGTGCGGTTAGTCTGGGAAAAAGTCCATTTGCGAGACGTTACAAATATCCACCGCACAGATTACCAGATCCCCGGCACCAGCCGATAAGGCACGCGCTGAGCATATTCCGAATACCCCGTCAAACTCTTCTGTAAATAACGATCTTCATCATACGCCTTGAAAATATATCCCCCCACCACACACCCCACCGCTATGAGATTCCACCACACCGGAAAAACCATCCCCATTCCCACATACAATACAATCGCCGCCGTATAAATCGGATGCCGCACCCATCCATAAGGCCCCGAGCTGATCACCTGATGCTCATCGGAAACCTTCGTTTGCGCCGTCCAGCATCGTCCCAGATAATAACGGCAATAAAAAGTCCCTCCAATCCCAGAAAAAACCGCCGGGGCTCCAATCAAAGCAAAAAAGGATCTCCCGAAACCTTCTTCTGGATTGAAACTCATCCACAAAGCTGCAATCGTCACAACCATGGCTCCCACAGTCATAAGGACCAGCAGCGGCGCATCCCAACCAGTTTGAGGGGATTTCCAAACCCGGATCAGATCCATTACGATTAACAGGCCCCCCTTCCAATAAACTACCATCCACAAAAAGAATCCGGCAACCACCAACCAAGGAACGTTCATAAAACCTCCTTATGATGTGAACAATATTTCAACCGGTGAGATAAGCTCGTTAGCATCCCGCAACAGGCACTTTCCAGGTAAAAAACGACGCACTGTGCGAAGCAGGCAGAGAGAATTATTTTTATTCATTTTTCTTTCGCCTGTTTTCCACGCTAACCGCACAGGTGGCAATTTCCTCCATTTTGCATTACAATAGCCCGGTTCATTCAGGATTGTCATTCAAGTGAGGTGCCAGCTTGGCTTCTGATCGCGTTATCATCGCCATGAGCGGCGGCGTCGACAGCGCCGTCACTGCGGGATTGTTGCTTCGAGAAGGTTTTGAAGTCTACGGCGTTACCCTTCGCCTGTGGCGCGAAGCCTCACTTCCCCCCACCGATATGTTCGAAAGCGCCGCCGGTGTGGCCCGGGCTCTCGGCATACCCTTCACCATCGTCGATCTACAAGAACGTTTCTACCATGATGTCGTTGAAGCGTTCGCTGATGCCTACGCCCGCGGCCGAACTCCCAATCCCTGCATCACCTGCAATCCCACCATCAAATTCGCCGCCTTGATCGAAGAAGCGGATCGCATCGGCGCCGAATGGATCGCCACCGGGCATTACGCCCGCATCGCCCGCGACAACGAAAGAGCCCGGCTCATCCGGGCCCGCTGCGCCGCCCGGGATCAATCCTACGTCCTCTATCGCCTGAATCAATCCGTTCTTCGCCGCCTGAAAATGCCGCTGGGCGATTATGAAGACAAGGCCCAGATCCGAGAACTGGCCCGCACATGGGACCTGCCCGCCATGTCCCGTTCCGACAGCCAGGATCTCTGTTTCTTAAGCGGTGGAAATTACCGCACACTGTTGGAATCCATTCGCCCGGAAGCTCTGCAACCCGGTCCCATCTACGATGAAAACGGCCGCAAGCTGGGCGAACATCGAGGTCTACCCTTTTACACGGTGGGACAGCGAGAAGGATTGGGAATTGCAACCGGAGAACGACTCTACGTCCTGCGGCTCGATCCCGAACAAAATGCCGTGATCGTCGGCAGCGCAGAACAATTGACGCGCCCCGAATGTCGCCTTGATTCAGTCGTCTTTACCGCCGGAAAGCCGCCGGCCGAACATTTTACCGCCGGCGTCCAGATCCGTTACCGTGCTGCTCCGGTTCCCGCCGAAATTAAGCTGGAATCCGAAACCGAAGCGAGAGTTGTCTTCGCCGCACCGCAGCGCGGCGTCACGCCTGGACAATCTCTGGTCTTCTATGAAGGAGAAGAAGCGCTGGGTGGCGGCTTTATCCAGACCGGATAAAAAGATTATGTCTTCGCGCGCTCCTGAGAAGCACGCGAAGACATAATTTAAATAGCCGCAGCTCAGTCCGAGCAGTCTACATACACGATCTTCCCCAAACGATGGAAACTTTCTCCCTCCCATTCAATACCCTGAATCAGCCATTCATCATCCACTTTGCGCACGCTGAAACGAATATTATAACCCTCTCCGCTCGACAGCTTACCAGATCCTTCAATAATGCCCGCATTATCCACCCCACAGCTGCCCCAAAAGAACCAACTTTCTGGCTGCATCCGCTTCGACCAATCCATCATCCCATCGCGACCGTCAAAATCCGACTGAAGCCCCTCGGTCAACAAAGCATAAGCCGCATCCTCATCCCCGGCTTTCAAAGCACTGCCGAAACGTTCCGGCGGCTCAGAAAAAGCAAAGCCAAACCAGAACAAGACAAAAATTCCCGCACCAATCAGCAGCCCCACAAAACCGGAAGAGATTGCAACGCCGATACGTTTAATATCTCTCAAGAAAATCCCGCGAATCACTCCCACTAAAGCAGATAACCCGATCCCTCCCAATATAACCACACCGATGATTTTAATGATGGTCATGGTTCCGTGGCCTCCTGTGAATTTTCCCGGTGCCGCTATTGTACTTAAATTATAGAAAAAAGCGCATCCTTCAGGGTGCCGCCCCCCGCATGCGCTTCTGTCCTGAAAATAGCCCGGACTTGTAGCGTCCCGCAAATGATGCATTCCCTGAGAGAAACGCCGCGCTGGATCGGGGGAGAGGCTTTTTGTTTATGTTTTGGCGCGCCTCAGAAGGCGCGCCAAAACATGGACCTTTTCCAGAACCGCCCCGGTGACACTCTCTGAGCCCTCACCCTCATCTCCATATCTGTGGTGAAATCCCTCTCTCTATAACTCCTGCCGCTCAAACGAAGCCAGCGCTCCGATCAACGCCAGCGCAATCAACACAAAAGCACCTGCCACGGCCCCCACCCCGGACATATCCGCCGCTTTGTCGCCCACTCCAAATCCAATCTGTGCCGCCAGGGCCGTCAATATCGTCGGCATGACAGGACCCACATAGGGCAAATTGCCGGCCAGCAAAACCAGCACCGAACCGCCAAATCCAATCCCGGCCGCCGCCCCGGTCCCACCGCCCAGAGAACTGCCCAACAATGTGATCGCCACAAAGACCAGCAACCAGAGCAGCAACAACAAATTGCAAACCAGGAAGCTCCCCAGATCCACCGGGCCGAAAAGCATCAATGTATACCCGTAAGTCGCCGCCATCGACAGGACAAAACCCAGCGCATAAAGCGCCGCCTGCGCTACAAACTTACTCAGCACAAAAGCCCAACGCGGCAGCGGCTTGCTCAGAATCAACGCCGCAGCCCCATGTTCCTTCTCCCCCGCCACGGCGCCCATTCCCAACAACACCGCCAGGATAAAACCGAACTGCGTCAGGTTTTTGATATACTGCTCCAACGCATCTTTCACAGTCGGCGTCGGGACCAGGGACGCAAATTGCTCCGCCCCCGGCATTGACTTGATGATCTCCGGCATAAACTTCGCGGACAGCGGCGAAAAAAAGCCGAACAACAGGAAAACCATGCCCACCACAATCACCCGCCGGGTGCGCCACAACTGCATCCACTCCTTACGACAGGCCACGGTAAAAGCCCGCCATTCAATCCGCAATGGAGCCACAGAATGCACACGCGCCTTCTCGCCTTTAGGCCGGATCCACCAGAGCCAGATCACGCCGGGAACCAGAATGAGCGCAAAGGCGCCTTCCATCGCCTCCACCGACCAGTTGTATTGCCGCGCCGTGACCGCCCCAAAATCCAGCAGCGCATGATAGGCGATCGCCAACACGACATAGCCCGCATTGTGCTTCTCAAAGGCCCGCCACACCATCATCGAACAGATCACATGGAGCGTCATCGCCAACAACCGCTCCAGCAACGGCCAAAAAGCCAGCCACGGAGACGAGAGAAACATATTCTGCTGCATATTCAAAGCCGCCAGTTGATCCGGCGACAGATGCAACTCGCTCAGATCCATACCCTGGACGGACAAAAGCGAGCCAACCGTCAGAGCGGTCAACGCGCCGCCGAAAAACATCGCCTCGAACCCGCCGTGACCGATGCCCATCATCAACCCGTGCTCGAAACGCCGCCAGCGCCGCAGCAACGCATAGCCCACGGTCCGCGCAAGCTCCTCACACAGCCCTGCCGTCAGCCCCATAATCAAAGCCGTCCGCCACAGCTCGCCTTCATAGATATCCGCAGAAAGCACGCCCAGCTCCGTCAGCCAGTTATTTAAAGGAATATGGACCACCTGCGACCCGAAGAAGGTCGCCGAACCGACCAGAAACAAAAACCACGGCACCTGCATCCGCCGCCGCAGAATTACGGCAATGGCAATCGGAGCCAGAATCATCAATGCAACCGAAATCGAATAAGTAAACGCTAACATAATCCGCTACCGCCTTTCGTATCCTTCACCTCAGGCGCTGACTTCGAGGAATATCTCTTCCAGCGTCGGGCGCACCCACTCATACCGGGCCACGAGCAGTCCCGCTTGCACCACCAGCGGCAACAATTGCCGTTTACCCTGATCCATATCCCGGGCCACCACCCGAAAAACAAAATTCTCCTGCGTAACGTTCTCCACCCACGGCTGAGCCTTGAGCGTCGCCAGGAAACTCTCCGGCGGCAGCCCCGCAGCGGTATCGAGTTCCAACACGGCCATATTCGCCGCATAACGCTGCATCAACGCCTCACGCTCTTCCACCAACAGCAGCCGGCCGCTATGGATAATAGCCACGGTATCGCAAATCCGTTCCACATCATCGAGGATATGGCTGGAGAAAAAGACCGTCACCTGCCCCCGCAGCCCCGCAATCAACTCCAGCATCTCATGCCGTCCGGCCGGATCGAGCGCGCTGGTCGGTTCATCGAGCAACAACACCGGCGGCCGATGCAACAACGCCTGCGCAATCCCCAATCGCTGATGCATCCCGCCGGAAAAACCGCCGATCCGCCGCCGCGCCGCCGCCTTCAGGCCGACCTGATCCAGGATCTCCTCGATCCGTTTTTTCAACTCGACATCGGGAATGCCGAACAGCTGCCCGGCATAAGTGAGGTATTCCTGCGGCGACATCCAGTTGTAGAAAGCCGGCGCCTGAGGCAGATAACCGAACTGCTCCCGCGCGCGGCTGTCGCCGTTGGTCGTTTCCACACCCGCGATCCAGGCCTTACCGCTGGTCGGATGCGCCAGTCCGGTCAACAAACGCATCGTCGTCGTCTTGCCGGCACCGTTACGCCCCAGAAAACCAAAAATCGAACCGTAAGGGACCGCCAGATTCAAATCCTGCAAAGCCGTGACGGTCCCATAGTGTTTGGTCAACCCTTCACACCGAATCGCTGCACCTTCAATCTGACTCATCATAAGACACCCTTTCAATCACTGCCCATTCACATTCTCGCCCGAGAGGCGGGCAGATTAACATCCCGCAACAGACACTTTCCAGTTAAAAAGCGACACGCCGAATAAACAGAGAGAATTTCTTGTTTGTGTTTTTGCGCGCATCAGAATGCGCGCAAAAACACGGTTTTATTCTTCCAATCTTCCAATCTTCCAATCTTCCAATCTTCCGTTCTTCCAGTCTTCACTCTTCCTGACGTCCCCAAAAAAGATAGACCAGCGGTCCTACCAATTCGCCAAAGATGATAATCGCGGCCCAGATCCACTTATTGAACCAGCGCACCCGCGCCTGCTTCGAAAGATCGATCAACGAATAGATCGCCAGTCCCAATTGCAACACCACAATCGGGATCACAAAGGGCAAATACTGCATAAATCCACCGGTCGGTTCTTGCATGGCTTACCTCCTGAAGTTTCCAGCTTATCTTTATGGGCCCGATTAAGATTTTCGCGCCCCGCAACAGACTCTTTCCCGTTAAAAAGCGACACGCCGAATAAACAGAGAGAGTTTCTTGTTTGTGTTTTTGCGCGCATCAGAATGCGCGCAAAAACACGGTTTTATTCTTCCGTTCTTCCATTCTTCCATCTCTTCCACTCTTCCCTTCATTCATCCCGCCGCTTGACCGGATGCGTGATCACACTGATCTTATGCGTATGCCGCCCGTTCCCGGGTTCCTGCATCACCAACGGCCGGATAGCTTCGCGCAGCGCCTCTGCAAACCGATCCAGTTCCTCCGTATTGGCATAGACAATCACCTCGGTATATCCCGCCCGGTCGGCCAACATATCCAGCGTCGGATTGGCCTCCAGATAATCGGAATAGCCTTGAAGCAACGTCGCCAGATACGAATTGAAATACTGAAGGTTCTCTTCAGCGCTCAGACTCTGCATATCCTCATTATCAATAACCGGCGGCTTCGCCAATCGGTAAACTTTCTCTTCCACACCCTTGATTGGGCGCGTCTCAACGACTTCAACCATTCCCGCATCCAACAACACGCGCAGATGACGGTAAATGGAAGATTTAGGAATGCTGGATAATCGATCGGCCAGCTCCTGAGTGGTCAGCGATGTCCTGGTCAATGCTTCCATAATCTGAAATCGGGCCGGATGCATGAGCAATTCGACTTTGGAATTGGGCATTTCCCCTGCCTCTCTTATATTATCATTATCAATAATGATAATATAAACTCCGACAAAGTCAAGAGGGAGAACGCGGACAAAAAAACCCTCTCCCCACTCTTCCGTGCGTCGCTTCCCATAAGAAAAATGCCCCGACCTGTGCGGTTAGTCTGAGAAAAAAGCCCATATTTTCGGCGGCTTTCTGAAGCCGTCGAAAATATGAATAAAAATAACTCTCTCTGCCCGCCCAGCGCGTCGCTTTTTACCGGCAAAATACCTGTTGCGGGACACAAAAAACGTTTTTGATCCATGTTAATGAACAACCGTACAGGTCAAAATGCCCCGATTCTCCAGAAAAACAAAAAGAAAAAACCCATTTTTTCGCGCGCCGCAGACGGCGCGCGAAAAAATGAATAAAAAACCTCTCCCCCCATCCCGCGCGGCGTACCTTACGGGAAAAATGCCCAATGCGGGGCGCAAAAAAGCCCGGGCCCTATCCAATTTACCTTCCCTCAGAATTCCGGGCTTGCCAGATTAGCACCTTTGTTCTATCATTAAAGCTAAATTCTATCGCCAGAGAGGTTATCATGCCGGAATTACCCGAAATCGCCCACCGCACCCGCCAGATGCAAACCGAACTCGTCGGTAAAACCATCGCCGGCGTCGATGCGCTTCAACCCAAATGCCTCAACCTGCCTCCCGAAGACTTTGCCGCCGCGCTGAGCGGAGCCACCATCCAATCCGTCACCCATCGCGGCAAATGGATCATGACTGAAACCACACAGGGCTGGTTTTTGCTCAGCCTGGGCATGGGAGGAGAGGTGCTGCTGGTCACTCGCGAGACCCTCCCCACCAAATATCGCCTGATCATCGACTTCACCGACCACAGCTGCCTTGCCGTCAACTTCTGGTGGTTCGGTTATGCTCACTACGCCGCCCTCGACGCCCTGCAAAGCCATGAAATGACGGCGAAACTCGGCCCCAACGTCCTCGATCTCACTCCCACCGAGCTGCAAACCCGCCTTCAAACACGCCGGGGCCGTATCAAAGCCCTGCTGCTCGATCAATCGGTTGTCGCAGGGATCGGCAACGCCTACATTCACGACATTCTCTTCCTCGCACAGCTGCATCCCCAGCGCAAAGTGGATACCCTCACCACCGCAGACTTTGAAAAGCTGGCCCAAGCCATCCATGACGGCTTGCAACCCAGCCTGGATAAAGGAGGAGCCTTCTACGAAGTGGACCTGCACGGTCGAAAGGGAGGATTCTTAGCAGAGGATATCATCATCGGCTACCGCGAAGGGCAACCCTGTCCCACCTGCGGCGCAACAATCGAAAAGATCAAAACCGGCAGCACCAGCAGCTTCATCTGCCCCGTTTGCCAGCCTCTCACTGAATAAAACTCGACTAAAGTATCGCGCGCCCCTGATGGTCTTTTAAAAATTAATTCGGCAATAGAAAAAATCCTGGCCGCTCGGGGCCTGCGGACCCCGGGCTTACTTAAAACGCCCTTTCAGGGCTTAAGAAGATTTCACCGCCAATATTCTCAGCCCCGAAGGGGCTTTCTTTTAGATAGCCCGGGGCTTCAGCCCCGGGCGAGGCGGACTTTGCCACATTCGGGAAACAAGGGCATTACCGGATTATTTTTTAAGACCATAAGGGCGCGCGAAACTCCGAGCAGTTAACACCCGTTTTCCACTTTATTCCGACCTCAGCTTCAAGGCCAGAAGTTGTTTCAAAAATTCCTCTCCCGCTGCTTCTAAATTTTCCTTGAGAGAGAAAGTAAGACTGCACACATGGATCTCCCCCACTCGTACATCAAGAGGTACCGACATCGGATAGACCAATACAGCTTGCGAACAGTGTTGCAGTGTCGCATAGGTCACAATTTGATTAATATCCTCGCGTGAAGGGTGATCGGGCGCCTTATATTTGGTATCCAATACACACACTGCGGCACCGGTAACGACATCATACAGAGTCAGATCGATATTGAAATGCAAACATTGTTCGGCTCCCAGAACGATCCGATCCTGAGCCCGCATTTGAACCTCTTCCGGAAGATGTCGTTTGAGCCATTCCGCCACGAATAATTCGTACAGACGCGCCATATCGATCAAAAAAGGCAGAAAAGTATGATCGCCGGTTTGATGACCGGGACCACTGTGTTCCAGGAAGAAACGACAAAGGGCATGAAGCGACCGATAATCGTCATTCAGCCGGTTATAAAGCCGTCCCACACAATCCTGAGAGGTAAACGGCGCCAGGGTAGCGAAATTGGCCAGCGTGTGGTAAGTTCGTCGTAAAGTAGGCAGGGTACGGTCACACAACCCGCTGCGCAAGATGCAATACAGCGTCCACAACAGCAACCGATTTTCCTCCACATCGGCACTATGTTCCTGATACTCACAATCCAGTCTGGTTTCCCAGGGACGCAATAATTTCCGTGTATTCAAACGGCCCGTAAGATAAGGTAAAGTATCGCTGCATTCCTGATAAGCGCGATAAAAACCCTTGCGGGCTCGTTCCAAAATACGTTTCGCTAAAATATCGGCCAGATTCTCATAAAAATCGGAGAGCTTTTCGGTTTGAACCAACCTCGACAGGAATTCAAAGCTCTTCAACTGATAGGCATACTCCAGCATCCCAAACAAATTGCCCAAAGCCACCTTGGGTTTCAGCTCCACGACAAGATTGCCGGTCAAGGAGATATAACCCACCCACCCCAGCGAAGTTAATTCCCATGCCTCCCCGGTTTTGAAAGAAGGAAAATCCACATGGATGTACCGCCCATAACGTTGCCAGAGCAATTGCCCTTCCGCATCAGAAAGCCTCGCACGGGACAATGTTTCACGTTGATACTCCTTCAGAACAATGAGTTCACGCTTCTCGCCATTCATGGCAGAATTCGGGAGGCCAGTTTTTCCCATCGGAATTTATCCATGCTGGAGGGTTGATCGAAGAAATATTCTTCCAGATAAGGTTCCAGCTCCATTTTCCAAATATCCGGCAGTTGCTCAGCGAGCCGTTCACGCAAAAAGAAGGTGATGCCGACCTGATAATGAAAATCTCCGATTTGTTGATTGAGTTCTTTTAATACATCGATCAGGGATTTAACCGCAAAACCGGTCCCTTGATGGTAGTGACTCAGAACATCATAATCAGGATACAGGGCCAAAAAGGCAAACCTGCGGCGCAAGGCATGGTCTACCAATGCAATCGAGCGATCCGCGGTGTTCATCGTGCCGATAATCCGTACATTGGGAGGGATGGAAAATTTCTGACCGCCGGCCAGAAATATTTCGCGGTCCCGATATTCCAACAAATACATCAACTCACCAAAAACGCGCGCAAGGTTGGCCCGATTGATTTCATCGATAATAAGTACACAACGCCCCTGGCATTTTTGAGCCTCCTCGCAGAATTCCAGAAAGCGCCCCGGAACCTGGGGATAATCCAAGCCGCCCGTTTCAATTTTCCGCGGGCGTAAGCCCGAAACAAAATCCTCATAGGCATAGGCAGGATGAAATTGCACCAGATCAAAGAATCCATACTCGCCGCCGATGATATTTTTTGCCAATCGCTCGGCCAAATAGGTTTTTCCGGTCCCCGGTGGCCCGTAAAGAATGGCCTGCCCCTTACGTTCAATGGCCCGCAGCCAGCTGTTTAAGATGCTTTCTTTAAAGCCGGTCTCGGCTGCCATTTGTTCGACTGGATAAAGCTCCTGAATCGCAACCAATTTCCCTGAAAAGTCATCCCCTTTTTCCGCGGCTAACAATATTTCCGGATCTGTATCAGGATACTGGAACTTCATTTTTAATGGCCGCAAGCCCCTGGAAAAAAGTGCGGCCCGATTATCTCGATTAAATACCGCCTCGGCAATTTCAGGTTGATGAAAGCGATGGAATGGACTGGCCTTCCAATGCGAAAACCGTCGTGCGATGTAATCGAAGGTATCTTCATAGGCTCTTCGCAAATCCATCGATAAATTCCGGGCCATGCCTGCCGGCAATTCATACACTCGAATCGATCGCCCATTTTCATCCATAAAGCGTTCCCAATGATTGATATCGGCATCCAGGTCAACCGAGTCTTCAAAGAGAGCAATTCCAACCCGATCCAGCCTTCCTCGGACTCCATAAAATTGTAAGACGGCCCATGAGGCGTAATTCAGACGCAAGATCCTCTCTTCACGCACCACGGTCAATGAAAAGTGTTTATCTTCGGAATCAGCGATTCCCAAACGATCCAAAGCGTCTTTTAGAAAATCAAAAGCCCACTCGGCTTCTTCACGATCGGCAAAAATATACGAGAAAGGCTCCGCCAGACTTTTGACTTCCTCTACAACAGTTTTAGGTGCCTTTTTTTGCTGATTGACCCAATAGATGAACAGGTCCATCCCCATATAATCCACTGGGAATTGCCCATCCCCTCCTTGCAAGGCCTCCCGCAATTGATTCAAGTGCCGTCCGGCGGCCAGATATTCTTCGCCCTGATGAGATTTCTTCCCCCTGGGCAAATCATCCTTTACATTCACCTGTTGTGATTCCAGAAAACTCTGTACCTGCTTATTCCACATCCAGTAGCGATCCGGAAAACGCAGCGCCAGAATCTCAGAAAAATAAGAAGGTCCAATTCCAGGCAAAGCCTTTATCAAGGTATCGATATCCTCTGCCGTCAACCCTGATTCCGCCCGTTGGACCAGCTCCGCCAGAGATTGGCGAAGCGCCGGCAGCTTTGCATCGGCCACCCCAAATACATAAAGCCAAAACTCCGGTTTATTCCATCGCAACCCAAACCAGGCATCGGTATCCTGCAAGAATTCAGCGATCTCTTCATGAGTCAAATAGGGAATGCGTTCCGGTTGCAATAGATTTCCGGCGGCAGAAATGCGGCGTTGATGTTCCACTTGATGTTCCGGGATAAAAGAATCCGTGTTTTGCGAATTCCAGAAACGCTGAATCAATCCTTTAAGTTCTGAGGTGATTTCCATATTTCCCCCCTCTAAAAGCTGTCCATTCGCGTAAATGGTTAATCAAATCAGGAATTATCCACAATCTCCCAAATGGGTCCCCAAAACGGGTTTAACCTTCCTGGGGTCCTGGCCCCCCAGGCTTCCTTAGTACGCCCCTTCAAGGCTTAAGAAGGCTCCCTGTCCAGCATTCTCAGCCCCAAAGGGGCGACCTTAGGGCAGCCTGGGGCGAAGCCCCAGGAAAACGGCGCCATTTATGGGCATTTTCCGATTAATTCGGAATTTCCCATCGCATTTACGCGAATGGACAATAAGAGATTCAATTACAGTTACGTAATTTAACTCAGGTTGCTACCTCGATAAATCCAGTTAATCCCCGCTATCCCCCTGCCCCCCATATTAGGCAACTTAAGGCGATGCATCGGTAGCCCCCAGCCTTGTAGCATCCCGCAAATAGCCCTTTCCCCGGAAGGTACGCCGCGCAGGATGGGAGGGAGAGAGTTTTTTTGTTTATTTTTTCGCGCGCCGCAGACGGCGCGCGAAAAAATGGGCTTTTTCTTCCCCTCTTTTCCGGGTGATTGCGGTTGCAAATGGCTTAAGTTGCCTGATATGCCCCCAGCCCCCTTCCCCTGAGGGAAAAGGAGGATATGAGGAGAAGAAATAAACATTTTTGGCACGCTTTTTGCGAGAAAATTTCGTCCACGCTTAACTGTGGTCCTACCCTGCGCGATTATTCTGGGAAAAAACCCATATTTTCGGCAAATCCGCTGTCTACTGTCTACCGTCTACTGTCTACTAAAAATTATCCGGCCCATTCCTCTTCCAGAAGGGCATAAAAATATTCATCCCACCAGATATTCCCTTCCCGGGGAATACATTTCTGAAAAAAACCTTCTCGACGCATCCCCAGCTTCTCCATCACCCGCCACGAAGCGATATTCTCCGGCTGGCAGGTCGCAATGATCCGATGTAATTGCAAAGTTTCAAACCCGTAACGCAACAATTCATGGGCCGCTTCTGTGGCATACCCCATTCCCTGATAAGCCGGATGAAATACCCAGCCGATTTCATAAGTCCGGGGCATCACCCACGGATGGAAAACGATTTCTCCAATCACAAAATCACAATCAGACAACGCCACAGCCCATACCGCCGCATCTTCCTGGCTATGACGCTGAACAAAGTCCCGCGCCTGATCTTCACTGAAAGGCCTTTCCATCATATAAGCCATCACCAGAGGATCGGAGGCATAGGCATGCACCGCTTTCCAATCATCAGGCCGAAAACGACGGATGCATAAATGAGGCGTTGTGAATTCCATAGATAAATCCTATCCCTGATAGACCTGAAGTGTCGTCACTTCAGCTTCCGGCGTGACCAGTTGAACGTAATCCCGGATATGTTCCAAATGCTGCGTCACCATCTCGGCCGTGATCCCCGGCGGCCCGTAAACCACGAACAACGCCCGCCCCGTCGCCGGCGTGATCCGCGTCCGCTGGTCCGGCCCATAGATAATACAGGAGATAATCCCCTGCTCGTCTGCCATCGCCATATCCCCCGGCTTGAGCATCTGTTCCTTCCCGTTGAGCATCACATAGCGCTCATCCCCGCGGGAGATCTCCAACCGCACCTCGCCCGCCAGCGCATCCAGATCGTGCCCCGCCGTCAATAATTGATCCTGCAACTCGGCCATAAACATCGCTTCGACCAGCGCCGCCACCCGCGGCAACGACTTTCCCTTCAGCGCCACCGATTCCAGCTGCATCCGCACATGATAGCTCTTCTTAAAGCGACCGTAATAATCCGCGTACGGCTTGATAGAAGGCAGCGCATCCAGCAGCGCCGCATCCGCCCTCTGAAACTGCGCCCGCAGCGCCGTCTCCAATGCTGCCTTGCGCTCTTCCAATCCCGCATGCTGCTCCGGATTGGATACCTTCTCCATCGTCATAATTCCCACAACTGCACCAGGATAAGTAACCTGCCATGCCTCTGAAATGTGTAAATTCATAATAAACAATCCCCCTGTTTTTTTATGATAACAAATCCATATTATCTTCAAATTTCACAAATGTCATTTAAAAAATCCCAACCCATTTTTTCACGCGCCTTCGGCGCGCGAAAAGATAAATTAATCCATTTGCCCTCTTACAAAACGGTGTTACAATCTCTTCAACTGGTCTGACCACTTACCAGTTAAGGAGTTCACAATGCCCGATTCCAATGCACCTCTCCGTCCAGCGCTGCACGCCGAGCAAAAACTGGTGACCGCCATCCTGGAAGGCCTCTACCCAGCCGGCTCGACCCTGCCCGCAGAGCGAGAACTGGCCGTTAAACTCGGCGTAACCCGCCCCACCCTGCGCGAAGCCCTCCAGCGGCTGGAACGCGACGGCTGGATTACGATTCAACAGGGCCGCCCCACGTTGGTTAACGACATCTGGACCCAGGGTGGCCTGAATGTCTTGAGTGCGCTGGTCCGTAACGGCCACCCGCTCCCCGAAGAATTCGTCCCGCGCCTCCTGGAAGTGCGTCAATCCATGGGTCCGGCCTATGCACGCACCGCGGTGGAACGCAACGCCGCCGTCATCGTCGAGCTGCTCGCCGCCGGTGCCGATTTAGCCGAATCCCCTGAGGATTTTGCCGCCTTCGATTGGAAATTGCAGCACACTCTTACCGTTGCCTCCGGCAATCCCATCTATACGCTCATCCTCAACGGCTTTGTCGGCTTCTATCAAATCATGGGCCGGCGCTACTTCGCCAATCCCGCCGCCCGGGCCGCTTCCCGGGCCTTCTACGCGGCCCTCTACGCCGCCGCCCTCGCCGGTGATGCGGACCTCGCCGAACAAATCACCCGCGAAGCGCTCACTCGCAGCGTCGATCTCTGGCGACAGGCGTGAAATAAGTTCTTTGTTGATATTTTCGCACTGACAGTGCGAAAATATCGCTTCTTTTCTCAACTCTCAGGGTTAACCACGAAATAATTTTCACGTTTCAGAAGGAGGTTCCCATGCGCCGTTGGAATGGTTGGGGTGACGACACCGTCGTTTATCCATTGCCGGAATCTGCCCGTAAAGCCATCGAAAAATGGATCGGGCCCGCCAAACCACCCACAGATGCTTCCCTCGAAGAAGTATGCGCCGCCGTCCCGCCCTCCCGCCTGCCGGCGCATCCCCTGATAAAGACCGACGCCGAAGAGCGTGTCCGCCATGCCCGCGGACAGAGCTTTCCCGACTGGCTCGCCATGCGCAGCGGCCGCATTGACTGCTTCCCCGACGGCGTCGCCTATCCCGCCACCTCCGCCGAAGTGCAAATGCTCCTGCTCTACGCCCAATCCGCCGGCGTGAAGGTCATCCCCTACGGCGGCGGCACCAGCGTCGTCGGCCATATCAACCCGCTACCCGGCGACAGCCCCGTCCTCACCATCGACATGAGCCGCATGAACCGGCTGCTCAACTTCGACGAAACCAGCCTGCTCGCCACCTTCGGCGCCGGGATCAACGGCCCCGACCTGGAAGCCCAACTCCGCGCCCGCGGCTGCACGCTCGGCCATTTCCCCCAATCCTTTGAATATTCCACCCTCGGCGGCTGGATCGCCAGCCGTTCCAGCGGGCAACAATCGCTGGGCTACGGCCGTATCGAAAAACTCTTCGCCGGCGGTCGCATGGAAACTCCGGTCGGCGCCCTCACCCTCCCCTCCCGCTTCCCCGCCTCCGCTGCCGGACCCGATCTGCGCGAGATGATGCTCGGCTCCGAAGGCCGTTTCGGCATTCTCACCGAAGCTACCGTTCGCGCCTCGCACCTTCCCGAGCGCGAAGAGTTCCAGGGCGTCTTCTTCCCGGACTTTGAGACCGGACGAGCCGCCGCACGCGAAATCATCCAGGCCAAACTCCCGCTCTCCATGCTGCGGCTCAGCACGGCAGTGGAAACTGAAACCACTCTGGCCATGGCCGGCCATGAAATTCTCATCGGCGGCCTGGAACTGCTGCTTGAAATGGGAGGACAGGCCGACGATAAATGCATGTTGATCCTTGGTTTCAGTGGGCGCAGTGCCATGGTCAACGCCGCCCGTAAAGAAGCGCTGGCCATTGCTCAAAGCCACTCCGGAATCCACGTCGGACAGATCTTCGGCAAAGAATGGCACAAGAACCGCTTCCGTTCCCCTTACCTGCGCAATACCCTCTGGGAGGCCGGGTACGGCATCGATACGCTGGAAACCGCCATCGATTGGACCAACATTCCCAATCTGGTCGCCGCAATCGACCAAAACCTGCGTCGGGGCCTGGAAGAATACGAAGAATGGGTCCATGTCTTCACCCACCTCTCCCATCTCTATCCCTACGGCAGCAGTATCTACACCACCTATCTCTTCCGCCTCTGCGACGATCCCGAAGAGACGCTGCGCCGCTGGAAATTGCTCAAACAAACCGCCAGCGAGACCATCGTCGCCCACGGCGGCACGATCAGCCATCAACACGGCATCGGCACCGATCACATCCCTTACCTGCCCGCCGAAAAAGGGCTGCTGGGCATCAATCTGCTCAACGATCTCTCCCGCTGGTTCGATCCCCAGGGGATGATGAACCCGGGGAAACTCTTAGAAAAGTAAAACCAACATTCACAGAGGTATAAGATGTGGCCCAAAAACTGGCGCAATGAAATCTGGAATCGACTGGATCAACCGTGGGACATTATCGTCGTCGGCGGCGGCATCACCGGCGCCGGCATTCTGCGCGAAGCCACCCGCCTGGGGCTCAAAACCCTCCTTGTCGAACAAAAAGACTTCAGCTGGGGCACCTCCAGCCGCTCCTCCAAAATGGTCCACGGCGGACTGCGCTATCTCAAAGACGGCAACGTCCTGCTGACCCTCGCCTCGGTCCAGGAGCGCGAACGTTTGCTCGAAGAAGGCCCCGGCCTGATCGATCCGCTCGGCTTTCTGCTCGCCACCTACAAAGGCGATAACCCCGGCCGCTTCACCTACGGCGCCGGACTCTCGGTCTACGACCTCCTGGCCCTGCAATGGTCCCACCAATACTTCAGCGCCCAGGATTTCCAGATGCTCGCCCCCCACATCGCTCAGGAAGGGCTGGGCGGAGGCTTCCGCTACGGCGATGCCCAGACCGACGACGCCCGCCTGGTCCTGCGCATCATCCAGGAAGCCGTCGCTCAGGGCGGTACCGCGTTGAATTACGCCTGCGCTGAGGGATTGCTTTACAACGAAGCCGATCAGGTCAACGGCATCCGCCTGCGCGATTGCGCCGCAGATCGCCAGGCCGATGTCCACGCCGCCGTCGTCATCAACGCCACGGGCGCCTGGGCCGACCGCCTGCGCATTGCAGTCGGCGCTCCGGCACGCATCCGCCCCCTGCGCGGCAGTCACCTGCTCTTCCCTGCCTGGCGCTTCCCCGTCGCCCAGGCCGTCAGCTTCCTCCATCCCATCGACCGCCGCCCGGTCTTCATCTTCCCCTGGGAAGGCGTCACGCTGGCCGGCACGACCGATCTCGACCACAACCAGCCGTTGGACGAAGAACCCGCCATCGCCGCCGACGAAATCGCCTACCTCATGGCCGGCGTCAATGCCCAGTTCCCCTCGCTCAATCTTACCCTGAACGATGTCATCGCCACCTTTGCCGGCGTCCGCCCCGTCATCGGGACCGGCAAATCGGACCCCTCTCAGGAATCCCGTGATCACGTCGTCTGGAATGAGCGAGGCCTGCTCACCGTCACCGGCGGCAAACTCACCACCTTCCGGTTGATCGCCCTGGATGCCCTGAAAGCGGTCCATGCCCGGCTTCCGCAGATGCCCCAGCCCGACAGCAACACCCCCGTCCTCGATTCCGTCTCCGTCAATCTTCCCGGCGCCGAACAACTCGACGAATCCATGCGTCGCCGCCTGCTGGGACGCTACGGCGCCGACACCCCGGCTCTCATCAAGGCCGCTCAACCCGGCGAACTGGAAATCATCCCCGGCACCAACGCCCTCTGGGCCGAACTGCGCTGGGCGGCCCGCAGCGAAGCCATCGTTCATCTCGACGACCTCTTGCTGCGCCGCGTCCGATTGGGATTGATGCTGCCCCAGGGCGGAATGGAGCAGATGGCGCGCATTCGTGCGGTCTGCCAGACCGAACTCGGCTGGGATGATACCCGTTGGAAAGAGGAAGAACGCGCTTACCATGCGCTCTGGTGTGCTGCTTACAGCCTGCCTGAAGATTGTGAGATCCCCGACACCCAAAAACTCATTGCCGTCGCCCGCAAAGAACGGGCACTCCGCGCCGAAGCCCACCGCCGTACCGTCGTCAAAGGCACCGCCGTCACCATGGGCCTGCTCGGCGCCGCCACAGCGCTGCTCGCCGGCTATTTCTTGCTGCGAAAGAAGAAATAGAAAGACATTTTGGGTGCGCTGCACCCCCCAAAAAAATTTCGCCTTAACAAGTTACACATTTCGTGCGCCGCCCTTTTCAAAGGCGGCGCACAAGCTCTGTTAATCTAATTATCTAAATCCGAAACCATATCCCAATATTCGTCGTGCAAAAATTGCTCTGAAAAATCAAGCCCCGTTTCTCGATCGATCAACGATAAATCGGGCAAATCCCCTTGATCGGAACAGGTTACCCCATCAATCATACAAAACAAACTAAAAGTTAGACTTCTGCCCATATCTAAGAGCGCTTTTCTTAGAACCTGACGCTGTTTCAAGGTCAACTTCAGGCTTTTTAAAACTTCCAGATCCTCAAGGGCCAGTAAGGATAAACCGTTTTTCCCATTCTCATCAATATTGTTCATGACCTCATCGACACACTCCCCAATACTCTCTTCTATAACCCTATAAAAGGTCCGTTTCCTTTCGGCAACTAAATCCGTTACCACGTTGCCCACTTTTTTAAACGCAGAATCCAGCCGCCCGGCAGCAAGAAGAGCCTCGATAACCTTCAGAATGGCCTCTTCGTTCATGGTCTCCACAATGATCATATAAGGACACTGAAAATAAAAACCTCCGCCGCCCTTTTCCGTTGCTTTATTCTCCTCAAAAAAAGATTGGATATTCTTTAAAGTAAAAAGCGCGGCTACATACCGCTCCCCCGAATCAAAAATCAGCTCTACATCCAGATTGGTATCATCTGAATTCACCAAATGGCGTTTCTCATAGATCAAAACCTCATACTCGTCTCTCCGTATTCTGTACGGGAACTCATTATCGACCATCAAGGCTCATCCTTTCTATTACCGGATTTAATTTTAAAAGGCCATCAACCCCGGGCGTAGGGTAATTTGCCCCTTCACCCAGACTTTTCCCGTTACCGGATTTAATTCTAAAAGATCATAAACCCTGAGCTTACTTAAAACGCCCCTTCAGGGCTTAAGAAAACTCCTTGTCAAGTATTCTCAGCCCCGAAGGGGCGACCTTAAGACAGCCTGGGGCGAAGCCCCAGGGAAAGCCAACCGTTTTTCGATCCCTTTTGTAGATAATTAGTAATACCTAAGGAGACAATCATTTATACAAGACGACAGTCTTTTAGTCCACTTCAACCATTAAATTCACTTTCCCCATCAATCATCCCCAAATTCCATCTCATCGATATCACTTAATCTCTTAAACTCAAACTCCATCCGATCTTCCGCTATTGAAATTTCAATAGTTTTTAAGATGATCTCTTCGCTCATCGTTTCCACAATAACCATATCGGGACATTGAAAATAAAGGCCGCCCCCACATTCGCCGGTAACTTTATTCTTCGCAAAAATGCTCGCGATATTCTTCAAAGTAAAAAAAGTGGCCGAATATCGCCTTCCCGAATCAAACACAAGTTCCACATCCAGATTAATATTATCCGAATTCACCAGCTGACGACTTTCATAGATCAAAACTTCATAGCCGTCTCTCCGTACCCGATAAGGGTATTCATCGTTTTCCATCACTCCTCCCAATAATAGACCGGGTAATCCGGCAAAGCCCGGAACCCCAGCCGTTCCGCCAGCGCAACAGACGGCTCATTTTCCCAAAAACATTCCCAGTTCGGCGACAATCCCCGCCGCAGACATTCCTCAATCAACGCCGCCGCCGTCAACAAAGCAAATCCCCGCCGCCGGTAAGCTTCATCCGTATGCATATCGATTTCCACGGCATTGTGGCTTGCAAAAAGGCTCAAACAAACACTGGCCATCCTGTCCCCATCCAGCAAAGCAAACCCCATTCCCATCAAATGGAAGTCCTCCAACGAGGCCCAGCTCACCCGCAGGACATCCACCCGCTCCGCCAACTCTCGGGTAAGCGGAACCAATCGAAATCCCGGCGGAACCGCCTTACACCGATCGCCCACAGCCGCAAATCGCTCCCGCTCCAGCACAAAGGGACGGCGATAGATCTCGATCACATTCCGCCCCGGCAAAATCTCCGCCAGATGCGCTTTCCATGCCGCTTCACCAGGGATCAAAATAAATCCACTTTCCCCATCCGCCTGGGAAGCCGGAATAAAGGTCTCCGTCAACACCTGCCGAACAGCATCCAATTCCTTTACGGCCCCCGCCAGGAAATAATAGCCCACCGGCGACCAGATCAGCGCCAGTTGCGGCTCATCGCGCCGGTCGACAAAGACCCGGCCCGGGTTCACGCCTTCACAGATGGCCCAGGGCAGAACCGCCTGCCGGATTCCTTTCAACAACGGCAAGACCCGCCTGCATTCACTCGGCATCAATTCGATCATGAGTTCTCCTTCAGAGCTTTTGATCCACCTGGGTGGTTGTTTATTAGCATAAATTTACAACCCGCTTTTGCATCCCGCAACAGGCACTTTACAGGTAAAAAGCGACGCGCGGTGCGAAGCAGGCAGAGAGAATTTTTTATTTGTATTTTTCGCGCGCATCAGAATGCGCGCGAAAAATACCAGCTTTTTCTCCTGCTTTTCCAGGTAAACCGTACAGCTCAGGATCTTTTTTGTTTGCGTTAATGTTGTCATTCACTGCAACGAAATAATCATATCGCACAGATAAGTAACCATTTAACGCTTCCCACTCACCATTCGCCGTTATCCAGTCACCATTCGTCGCTTCCCACTCACCATTCACCGTCAGGATGCTACCCCTCGTTGCGCAGAAATCATCCTACCGCACGACAAACAGACCATTCGCTGTTTTCCAGTCATCCTTTGCCGTTGTCCGGTCACCGTTCGCTGTCATCCAGTCATCCTTTGCCGTTGCCCGGTCACCGTTCGCTGTCATCCAGTCATCCTT
>CAZCTC010000069.1:0-41171 GCA_964501335.1 uncultured Anaerolineales bacterium
CTCCCCCCCTCCTGCTCATCGCTTCTTATCAAAAAAAGACCCTGGGCAGGATACGAAAAAGCCGGAAGCGACTCTGGAAAAGGCCCATGTTTTCGCGGGCTTTCTGAAGCCCGCGAAAACATAAACAAAAAAACTCTCTCCCCCCTCCTGCGCGACGTATCTTACAGGGGAAAGTGCCCTCTGCGGGACGCTAAAAATACCCGCAGCATAACTCGAAAATTACTACACGCTCAGCCAATATAAAGGAGATTAACCTATGAACAACGTTTCTTTCCTGAAATTTTCCGGCAAAGTCATAGTCTCCCATTTTTTAACCTATTTCCTGACAGGACTGATCTTTTACCTCATCGGCCTCAACGTCGTCGTCTACTATGAAACACACCCCACCATCCCCCTGGCCACCGAACTCTTCCGCTCAACCCAATCGCTCCTGGTAACGGCCGGGCCGCTCTTCCAGCTCCTGCGTGGAGCGCTCTTTTGTCTGGCCCTCTATCCCTTCCGCAAAGTTTTCCTGGAAGACCGCAAAGGCTGGCTCTATCTCTGGGGAATCTTCCTCGTCTTCGCCATCCTGGCCCCCTCCAGCGCCGCTCCCGGCTCCATCGAAGGCTTGATCTACACCAACTTCCCGCTCGAATTCCATCTCATGTATCTGCCCGAAATCCTGATCCAAACCCTGGCCTTCTCCGGCCTGCTGATCTTTTGGGTCAACCATCCGGTAAAGAAGCTGACCATTCCGCTGGTAGTCCTTTTCTGCCTGATCCTGCTGATGATCGTGCCCGGCGTCCTTATGGGCCTGGGATAATAATGTAAAAAACATAAACAAAAAACTCTCCCACTTCAGTTTTCACCCATCTCAAAAAATGTGTAAAAAACCAAATGACTCCTATCTCTTCCGCCCCCGCCTCACCCGCCGGCTGGATTCCGCCCCGCCCGGCACCCTGACGGTCCTCACCGCCCCCGCCGGCTACGGCAAAACCGCCCTCCTGCACGAATGGACCGCGACCACAGCCGACACCGTCGTTTCCCTCTCGCCCGCCGGCCCGACTCCTGCCGGCTGGATAGACCGGCTCCGCAGCGTCGGCCTGACACTCCCGGCCCTTCCGCCTGAAAGCTGGCCCGCTGCCTGGATCGCTCTCTGTAACGCCGCCGCGAAGGCCTCCCCCTTTACCCTCATCCTGGATGATTTTACCGCCGCCCCGCCCCCCCTCATCGCCGCCCTGGACGAAATCATCGATTACCTGCCGCCGACGCTGCGCCTGATCCTCGCCGGCCGTGCCGAACCGCCCCTCTCCCTGCCCCGGCTGCGCGTCCGCCGCCGCCTCACCGAATTAAAAGCCGCCGATCTGGCCTTCACCCCAGAAGAAACAACCGCCTGGCTCGGGCAACCCGATCCCGCCCTGCACATCCTCACCGCCGGCTGGATCACCGGACTGCATCTACACAAAAAAAGGGCCGGGGAATCCCTTTCCCCGGCCCTTATCGATTATTTTTCCACCGAAGTCTTTTCGCCACAACCCCAGGCGGTTCGCCGTTTTCTGCTCCAGACCGCCGCCCTGGACCCGCTCGACGCCGCCGGCTGCAACGCAGTTACCGGTCGCCGCGACAGCCAGGCACAACTCGAAAGGTTGGAAGCTGCCGGGCTCTTCCTCTTCGCCGAAACACCCGAACGGCAAACCTTCCGCTATCACCCACTCTTCGCCAGCTTCCTCCGGAACAACGCCACCCCCAATCCAAAATAAAGCAGCGACAGCGCCACCGTCAAAATCAACCGGAAACCGATCTGCTGCAACCCCGCCCCATAACAAAGTGCCTGCTGCAAAGCCAGGAAGCCGTGCGTGGCCGGGGTGAAGTCAAATAGATCGACCCGATAGCCTCCCACCGTGAAAACCGTCATCGGCGGCAGTGCAAAAAACGACCCCGAGATAAAAACCTGCACCATGCTGAAAGTGCTGCCGACATTGGTCGCCTGGCTGTCGTTCTCCACAAAGCAGGCCACCAGAATGCCCAGCCCGATCGCCGAAAAGGCCACGATCAACCCGACCAGCAAGGCCATCGCCAGTGAACCATGGTTCTGAAAGCCCAACGCCATGGCCGAGCCGAACATCGCCAGCACCTGCAACACCGCAATGGCCAGCTGCGCCAGGCTGATCCCCCCCAAAAACTCCCAGATGCTCAACCGCGTCAGCTGCAACCGGCGCAGCGTCCGCCAGCGCAACTCCCGTCCTACCAGCATCGCCGTCTGCGGAATGATCAGCAACAGTGCAAACATCATCATCCCCGGCGCATAGAGATCGAACTCGCTCGTCGGCGCCGCGACACTGAAAGGCGCCGTCGTCAACTGCACCAGAGTCGACTGCCCCGCCGCCCGCATCGCATAGCGACTCAACGCCTCATTGAGTGAAACCCCGGCGCGATAAAAACGCACCGCCGTAGCATCTCCTTCCACCGTCGCATGGACCCCATCCTCCGCCACCGTCAACACCGCCGCCGCCGCCTGTGATTTCAACGCCGCATCCGCCGCCGCCCGGCTCTCGGCCGGTTCCAGCAAGAAGACCGGCTGACCGTCGGCATAATGTTCGGCCTGCAACGCCGCAATCAACGGCCCCCCCTGCGATCCGGCAAAATAGAGCACCCGTTGGGTCGTCAATAGCGGATTGGGATACATCAATTTGGTCACCAACATGAAGATCAACGGCAGCGCCAGCGTCAGGCCAAGCATCTGAGGCTCCCGCAGGATCTCCCGCCAGTTCTTCCGGGCCACCCACCAGATCTTCTTCATTCCCGCAGCCCTCGTCCGGTCAGTTGAATAAAGACATCTTCAAGGGTATTGGCCCGCATCCGCAGATCCGCCGGCTGGATTCCGGCCGCATTGAGCCCGCTCACAATCGTGGGCAGCGTCCCCACCGCATTCAGGGCCCGGATCACCAGCACGCCCCGTTGAGCATCGATCGTCATTTCGCCTCCCAGCGATTTCAAAGCTTCCTGCGCCTTCAACAACCCGGCTTCCCCCGCCCCATTCAAACCGATCTCCATCACATCCCCCCCGCCCAATCGCTGCTTGAGCGCCTGCGGCGTATCCTGCACCAGCAGCCGGCCGTGATCGATAATCGCCACCCGGTCCGCCAACCGCTCCGCCTCGTCCATATTGTGCGTCGTCAAAATCACCGTCTTGCGGCGAGCCAGCGATTGAATGTACTCCCGCACCTTCACCCGGCTCTGAGGGTCCAACCCCGCTTCCGGCTCATCCAACACCAGAATCTCCGGCTCATGCACCAGCGCCATCGCCAGATTCAACCGCCGCTGCATCCCCCCCGAGAGCGTGCGCGCCTGCTGCTGGCGCTTCTCGGCCAGCCCTAGCTCCTCCAGCAACCGCTCCCCGCGCCGGCGCGCCTCGGCCCCCGGCACATCGTACATCTGACCGATAAATTCCAGCTGCTCCAGACAGGTCAACCGTTCCCAGAGCACGATCTCCTGCGGACAGACGCCCACCCGGGAACGAACCTCCGCATCGCCGCCCTGAATGGCCCGCCCCCGCACTTTCACCTGCCCGGCATCCGGCTTGAGCAGGCCGCAGATCATATTGATCGAAGTAGTTTTCCCGGCCCCGTTCGGCCCCAGAAAGCCGAAAACTTCGCCTTCATAGACCTCCAACGTCAAATCCTGGACGGCCGTCAAATTGCCGTATCGTTTCGTCAAACCTTCCGTCTGCAAAATTATATCTGCCATAACACGCCTCTGAATTTGATAAAATTTCGACCTATGGGGTTAACTTCCCCAAAAGTGGAGAAAAAATTCTGTGTTTTTGCGCGCTTTCTGAAGCGCGCAAAAACACAAACAAGAAAATTCTCTCCCCATCCCGCGCGTCGCATCTGACTCAAAAAGGATCATTCGCGGGACGCTAAAAAGTCACTGTTGTTGAAGTTGCAGCCGTTGATAAACCATCACGCCGCAGGCCATCAGCATCACCGCCAATACCGTCAACGCTACCAGCGAATAAGCAATCTCCGCCGGCCCATCCCCAAAAATCATCACCCGCCGCAGCGCCTCAGTTGCATGCGCCGTCGGCAACAAATCGTAAACCTGCACCATCCGCCCGCCCACCTCGAAAAGTGGAGCCGCCGGCAGCGGATACATCCCCCCGGAAAGGAGCGCCGAAAGCACCGACACCGTCGCCCCGACATTGGCGGCCTCGCTGTCGCTGTGGACAAAACCCGCCACGATCAATCCCAATCCTACCGCCGCTACCGCCAGCAACAACACAATCAACGCCGCCAGCCACAACGAGCCCAGACTGTGAAATCCCAGGAACCCCGCTGAAATCAAAGTGATCGGAATCTGCAACAATGCCGCAGCGGCCAGCGCCAGCGTTACCCCAATCAACAGATCGAACGCCCCCGCCCGCGTCAACCGCAGCCGCCGCAGCGTCCGGGCCACATTCTCCCGCACCATAATCTGAGCTGCCGCGATCGTCATAAACATCACCCCAAAGACGATAATTCCCGGCACGCCGAACTGCAAATCCGACATCGTTCCGGTCCCTTCCACGAAGGCATATCCCACCGGCTCCACTGCCGGCCGCCCTGCCGCCCGGTTGGCAAAGCCGATCACCAAATCGTCCAGAAAGCTGCGGGCAAAGACAAATTGATCCGAACCTATCTCGCCGATCAGCTCGACGGTCACCGGTTGCCCCGCCTTGATCCGGCTGAAATCCTCTGGGATCACCGCCAGCAAAGCCGTTTTGCGTTCCCGCAGGGGCAGGTCGGCCTCGGCGCGCGACTGCACCTCGGTCACATCGAAAACAGGATTACCTTCAAAACCGGCTGCCCGAATCTCCGCGACCAGTTCGGCTCCGGCCGATCCCCGATCCTGATTGAGGATGTAGATCTTCAAAAAATGCGCCAGCCCGCTGCTCGATTGCCCAAAGGCGGTGGCATAGAAACCCAGCAACAACAGCGGGAAAAAGAGAAGCAGCACCAACAGCATCGGCTCCCGCCACAACTCCAACAACGTCTTGCGAGCAATGCTCAAAATCTTCATCCGTGAACCTTTCTCTTCTGTTCATATTTACGCGCCGCTCCTGCGGAGCGGCGCGTAAAAACAACGGGTTGTTAAGGGGAACTTGCGAGCCTCAGAAGGCTCGCCAATACCCCCCGGTTTTTAGATCATCACGTTTCAAATTGAAGAATTTAGAGAAAAAATCTTCCCTTCTTCTCTGCGATCTCTGCATGCTCCGCGGTGAAATCTCTTTCTCTGCCTTCAGGACCCCCGGCTCAGCTCCGCCGGTTCACCAGCGCCAGAAACATCAGAATCACCAGCGGCACCAGCGCAAAGGTCGCCAGCGGCCAGATCCAGGCCAGATCGCCCGGCCCATCGGTTCCCGTCCGGGCCTCAGTGCGATGAATGCGGACCAGCTTATAATCTCCAGTCAGCTTCACGATCTCCTCATCGCTCGCCTTCGCCGGATCGATCCCCAACATGCTCGTGACCACCGAGCCGCCGGCAATCAATACCTCCCGCAGAATTGGAATCCGCGAAACCGGCGACGTGATCTCCTCCGCCTCGCCCCGCCACCAACCCTCCGGCAGCCAGACTTCCACCTGCGGATCGACCTTGATGTTGCGGTACCAATCCGACGCCCCGCCGAAACCTGCCGTGCAGTAGATCTCGCCCTCGACGATCGCATAATTGACCGGGGTGCGGCGCAACTGCCCGCTCTTGCGCCCCTTGTGCGTCAACACCATAATCCGCCCCATCGTGGCAGGTGAGGAATTAAGCATCGGACCCAATCCCAGCCGCCACATCAACAGCATAAACTTGTTAAAATTTTTAAAACCCTGTCGGGCCATCTCAGTCGATTGTTCTTCTGCCATCGTACCCTCCTGTACGCACCCGAATTGGATCAATAAGTGCCTTCATATTACTAAATCGCACCGGCCGCTGTCAACTCAAAGCTCATTTCCCCACACCCTGCATGACCAGATCCAGCATCGCCTTCAAGGTACGCTCCGCCGGGATCGTCTCATCCGTCACCTGCGAATAGACATTCAGATACGGCAACAACTGGCTATCCCCAATAAAAGCCGTCATCGCATGGATCACCCGCGCCGTCGCCTCCAGATCCACATCGTCCCGAATCTCCCCCCGGGCCACCGCCGCCGCCAGCATCGCCTGAACCATCGACCGTAAAGTCTCCCCTATCGGTCGGATCAAGCGCTCCTCCAACAACGGATCGCCCTGATAAGCGGCTCTCACAAAAAAGCGCACCAGTCCCATCTGCGTCCGGCCCCACTCCACCCCGCCGACCAGATAAGAGGACAATCCCTCCCGCAGCGGCAACGAAGCCAGATACTCCTTATACGCACTGAACGAATCATTCATCAAATGCACGCAAAGTTCGATGGCAAAATCGAGCAGCCCCTCTCGATTCCCAAAATAAGCATAAAGCGACCCCACCGCCACACCGGCCCGCTCCGCCACCTGTTTGATATTGATCGCAGCCGGGCCCTTTTCCGTGGCCTCATCCAGAATCGCATTGAGCACCGCCAGCTGGCGGTCCGGATCCAACCGGCGAAAAGTCCGGGTTACCTTGCCCTGCTGCTCCAGCTGCAAAATATACGTATGTACCGACGGCCATTCCAAAAGATCTTCCATTTCATGAACCTCTAGTTCATATTATACGATTTATAGTTCATAAGTCAAGAACCAAAAATTCACCCATGGATTGTTTATTCTGTCCTGAAAATAGGGCTCTATGGCATGGCCCCGGCCTTATAGCGTCCCGCAAATGGCCCTTCCCCGTAAAATACGACGCGCTGGATCGGAAGAGAGAGTTTTTTTGTTGATGTTTTGGTGCGCCTCAGAAGGCGCACCAAAACATGGCCTTTTCCAGAACCGCTCCGGCGGCGCATCCGCACAAGGCACTTCTCCTGTAGTTACGCCGCGCGAAAAAATGGGCTTTTCTTTCCCCCTTGACATCCCCTCTCCTCTGTGCTATTATTTCAACATAGAATAATTTAACATCAAAGGATTAAGTTATGCCGACTCACTATCCGGGAAAACCAGAAGAGATCCGGGCCTTGAACACCTACATCAAACTGTTACGGGCCGCTGAGTCTCTCAAATCACGGCTCTTCGACCGCGGCGCCTTCGCCGGCCTGACCCTGACCCAATTCGGCATCCTGGAAAGTCTGTACCATCTCGGCCCGCTCAATCAAAGCGAACTGGGCGCCAAACAACTTCGCACCGGCGGCAATATCACCCTGGTCGTCGACAACCTGGAAAAACAAAACCTGGTACGCCGCGAGCGCGACACCCAGGACCGCCGCACCGTCATCGTCTCACTCACCGATACCGGCCGCACCCTGATCGCAGACGTCTTCCCGGCGCACGTCGCGGCCATCGTCGCCGAAATGGAAATCCTGACGCCGGAAGAGCAGGAAATGCTCGCCGTACTCTGTAAAAAACTGGGGAAACAGACCCTTGAATCCTGACCGGTACAGTTAACCCAGAAGAACCCAAAATCCTGTGTTTTCGCGGAACGCCGAAACGGCTGACCGCACAGATCAGAAATCACCCTCATGGAGGAAACTTTATGGACGCCGTAAAACTGACCATTGTCTACTACAGCTCGACCGGGACCAACTACAAAATGGCACTGGCCGCCAAAGAAGCAGCCGAAGCCGCCGGTGCTGAAGTGCGCCTGCGCAAGGTACACGAACTCGCGCCCGACGCCGCCATCGATTCCAATCCGGCCTGGCGGGCCCACGTCGAAGCGACACAAGATCTCCCCGAAGCCACTCCCGACGACATGGAATGGGCCGACGCCTACATCTTCGGCTCCCCCACTCGCTTCGGCAACGTCGCCGCTCAATTGAAACAGTTTATCGACACGCTCGGCGGCCTCTGGGCCAAAGGGAAACTTTCCAACAAGGTCGCGGCCGCCTTTACCAGCGCCCAAAACCCGCACGGGGGGCAGGAATCAACGTTGCTGGCCCTGCAAAACACTTTTTATCATTGGGGAGCTATTATCACCCCGCCCGGATATACGGATGCCTCGCTCTACCCCGCCGGCGGGAATCCCTACGGTGTGAGCACTTCCGTCCCCTGGGGCAAAACCGAGGTGGACCCGGAAATTCTGGAAGCCATGAAAACCATGGCCCGGCGAGTAGTCACCGTCGCCGGCTGGATCAAGCGCGGGCGCGCCGAATAAAAATCCCACCCGCAATTAGCGCTGCAAAGCAGAAGAAAAACTTATTTTTTCGCGCGCCGGAGACGGCGCGCGAAAAAATAAACAAAAAACTCCAAAACTCACCTATTCGCTGGCAAAATTCACACCCTTGCCCCTGTACAGCTCAATCAACATCCGCCACAGGCTCTCCGGGGATTGCCCCAAGCCTTTGATATGGTCCTCCATCAACAACAGATGTTTGCCCCCCTGCACCTCAATCACCACATCCGATCGTAACCCCTGGGCCCCTCGCACCCGCACCACCACCTGTTGATAAGAAATCCGGGTAATCTCCTCCAACCGAATCCGCCGGTATGACGAAAAAAGCGGCCAGACTTCGATCGAATCTTCTTGAAGCCGCAATCGCCAGGGAGCGCCCCAATAAACCAGAGAACAGGCCCCTCCGCCAACCAGAAACAAAATCAGACAAAAGACAATCACGGCCGAGGGATCGTTTCCGGGCCGGCTCAATCCTACCCCCAAAAAAATCAACGCAAAGATGCCGAAAAGCAGCCACCCACCCCCCAAATTGAAAAGAATATCCTTTCCGGCATACATCTCCACCGGAAACCCTTTCGGCCCTGCATATTTCAATGCCGGGACGTGCTCACAGAGCCAGGCATAAACCTCAACAAACTTCGGCATCTGCCGGGTAAATTTAAGCGCGCGCCCCTCAGCTTTCAGCGTGAAATTCGGAGGAAAGTTGTTGTCTAACTCCTGGGAGCCGATGATCTCTTGATAAGCCAGCCGCTGCTCCCGCCCAAAACGCCGCAAAATAATCGCATCATCGGTGAGGATCAACTCTCCGCTGTGACGAATTCCCATATACAATCCCAGACTCCAGAAAGGCAGGGTCAATAGAAAAATAATGCCCATAATCCACAAATCGGCACGGGAAGCCAGCACAACGATTCCCAAAATCACAGTTATCAAAAAACTCAAGACAACCAGCAACCACCCCACGCCCCCTAACGGCCCTTGCAGTGAATAGCTCTTTTGCATGGATAACTCCTTTCTTGGACACACAACTGTTCACATAAATTTACGGTTCCCGCCTTGTAACATCCCGTGCAGGGCATTTTCCCTGTAAGATACAACGCGCTGTGCGCAGCAGGGAGAGTGTGTTTTTGTTTGTATTTTTGTGGTTTACCACATAAGAATGCGCGCAAAAATACGGGCTTTTTTTTGATCTGTGCGGTTGTTCATTAGCGTAGATCAAAAACGGTTTTTGCCTCCCGCAACAGATGCTTTCCCCGTAAAAAGCGACGCGCTGTACGAAGCAGGGGAAGAGAGTTATTTTTTATTCATAATTTCGGCGGCTTCGGAAAGCCGCCGAAATTATGGGCTTTTTCCCAGACTAACCGCACAGGTCGTTTTTTTCCCGCTTTTCAGGGCTGACCGCACAAGTCGTTTTTTCCCTTTTTCAGCTTCGCCCCGGGGCTGAAACCCCGGGCGTAGGGTAATTTGCCCCAGCGCCACTCTTCCCACTCTTCCACCCTTCCACCCTACTTCCCTTCCCACCGATCCTCAACCAGCTGCACGGTCCCCGCACAGTTTAAAAAACAGAGCACCGGATGCGGCCGAACGCCCAACAACTCTTTCGCCGCCCTGAGATAGCGCTCGACCTGCGATACATAATCTTTCTCTTCCAGCCAGATCGCCAGCTGCGCCGCGCTTGCAATCCGGTCGGTCTTAAACTCCATCAAAAACCACTCCCCCCCCTTGCAATAGAGCGCATCGACAATCCCGCTTTCCACCCGATCGTCTACTTTAAGGCTGTAAGGGACCTCATGCAGCCGCCGATCCGCCCCGTCCATCGCCCGGAAAACAGCGTGATCGCGAAACCGTTCCAGCAGCAGCCGGCTCTCCCGCACCGCATCCGCAATCTGCCGGGCATCCGTAAGCCCTTGATCCCGGGCTCGCGCCTCGGCCCACCGCGCAAATTCCTTATCCGGAAAACGCCAGGCCGCCAGCGCCGCATGGACTATGGTACCGACCACCCAGGCCGGCGCTTCGGCATACGCCTTGCGCGGCACCACCCGCCAGACCCGCTGCGGCGGCGTGATCGACTTGCCGTCCTCCTGCCCGGTCCGCGCCGGATCGGCCTCAATCGGCGCCAGCAGCGGCGGCGGGAAAACCAGCCTCGATTCCTGCGCCGGCGCGACTTCATGCGCAGCCCGCCCCGGCTCCCAGTCCGGTCCATAAACCGTGCAGCCGACCCGGCTTGCCCCCACTTCCACAGTGAAAGTCGCCGTCCCGCTCCCGGCCGGAAGATGCGCGCTCAACGCCTGCGCCAGCTCCAACGACTCGCCCACCCGTTCCAGCCAACCGGTCAAACTGACTCCCTCGCCTTTTTGCCCCACAGTCCCGCTGAACAGCAGCGCTTCCTTCGCCCGCGTCGCCGCCACATAGAGCAGCCGGTCGGACTCCGCCTTCTCTTTATCCTTCACCTCCAGCTGCGCCAATCGATAAAAGGCCGGCAACGACTCGCCCCCCGCCTTGACCGGCAACAGCGGCCCCCATTTCTGATCGAGCAACAGATCGTTACGGCTGCGGCTCACATGGCCCACATCCCCGATCACCACAATCGGAAATTCCAGCCCCTTCGCGGCATGGATGCTCATCACCTGCACCGCCCCGTCGGCCGTCGCCCGGGCCTCGCCTTCACGAGATCCGCTCTCGCGCAGCTCGGTCACATATTCCAGGAACTCCCCTACGCCCACAGCCCGGCTGGCATGGGCATCGGTCAACAGTTTCCCCACATTCCGTACCGCCCGCCCCTGCCCCGAGCCGTACAAAGCCGCCCGATATAGCGTGGCGTCCAGAAAAGCCTTCAAAAGATCGGCCACGGGCGCCCGCCCCGCCAGCTCATGCAGCTCGCCGACGATCTTCACGGCCCGCAGCGCCTGTCCTCCCGCCTCGCCGGGCAAATCGCCGGCACAGGCCTGCAAAGCCGACCACCAGCCGGCCGTTCCCAACTCCCGCCGCCGCTCCCCCAACCAATGCAACGCCAGATCCGAAAGCCCCATCACCGGCGACCGCAACAGCCCGACCAGCGCCAGATCGTCGGTTGGATCGGCCAGCGCGCGCAGCGCATTCAACAGATCCCGGATCTCGGGCCGATCGTAGAAACCGCGCCCCGCTACCGTCAGATAAGGCAACCCGGCATCATCCAGGGCATCCTCATAAACGGCAAACGAACCGGAAGAACGACAGAGGATGGCAATATCACCGTAATTCAGCGCCCGATGGCTCCGCCGATCCGGATCCCAGATCGTGATCTCGCCCCGTTCCACCCAGGCCGCCAGCCGCGTCACAACCGCATCTGCCGCCCGTCTCAGCGCCCCGTCGGCCTTATTTCCCGGCACCAGATGCAGTTCGATATAAGGAGCCTGCAATCCCTGCGCCGCCTCTTCGCGAATATGCGCCAGCGCCGCAAAAGGCTCCGCCCACGGCCGGTTGGGATCGTCCCGTTCCCCCAAAATCGGGCGCAGCAGATCGTTGAGCCCCTGCAACAACCCTCGATGCGAACGGTAGGAAACCCCCAGATCGCAGCGCAGCCCGCCGCTCTTCGCTATCGATTCCCGCTCTTCCCGAAAAACCTGCACCTCTGCCCCGCGGAACCGGTAAATCGACTGTTTGGCATCGCCTACAATGAAAAGCCGTCCGCCCCGGTTGAGGGCCTTCACCAGCCGCAATTGCCGGTAATTGGTATCTTGAAATTCATCGACCAGCAACAGCGCCTTGATCTCTTCCTGCCAGCGCCGCCGCACTTCCGGATGTTTTTCCAACAACGACAGCGCCTGCTGCTCCAGATCGTCGAAATCCAGCGCCTGCCGCGCCAGCTTCAGTTCATCATATCGATGGGCCGTCCACTCAAACCAATGCTTGAGCTGCGGCAGCATCTCCGCCAGCTGCCGATCCAGAGTCAGATCCAATCCCTTGCCCACCCAATCCTTCATCTGCTCATCGTAGATCGCCTGGAAATCCTTGAGCGCCGCCTTGGGATCGGCCGGTTTCCAGTTGGCCGTCTGCCCGGCATTCGATTTCAACCCGGCCCGCAAAGGAGCCAGACAGGCAGCCACCGCCGCCCAATCCCCCGCCTGCCGCGCCCGCACCACCTCATCCCAACGCCGCAGCGTGGCCTCCAACGGCTCCGCCAGCTTATCCCCCGCCGCCGCCGCCCGCGCCAGAATGCCGTTCTCCCGCACCGCCAGGAGATCTTCCACCGCACTGCGCACGGCATCGTGATCGAGAAACTTGCACAACTGCTGAGACATCCCCCGCTCCCAGCGCGACCAGAACCACTGCGGCGAATCACCTCTAAAAGCCTGAATCGCCTCGGTGCGATTTTCCAGCAGCGTCATCAGAGTCTTCCGCAGCGACCGCTCCCCCAACAACGTAAACAACGACAAACTGGGAGCATCGTCGGCCGCCCGCGCCAGCGCCTCTTCCACCGCCTGGTTCCGCAATCCGGCCCCCTGCGCCTCATCCAGCATCACAAAGCGCGGATCGATCCCCGCTTCGGCCGGATGGGCCCGCAAGATCTCGGCACAGAGCCCGTGGATGGTATCGATGCGGGCCGCATCCAGTTCGGCATACCGCTTCGACCACAACTCATGCTCATCCGCCGTAATATCGGGGCGCGCCAGATATTGCCGCAGCGCCTCGCGCACCCGGTTGTGCATTTCACGGGCCGCCTTGCGGGTAAAGGTAATCGCAATGATCGACCGCAGCGAATGCCCCTCGGAAAGCAGCGCCAGATAACGCGCCACTAAAGTGCGCGTCTTGCCGGTCCCCGCGCCGGCCGTGACTACCACATCCCGGTCCCGCGCCGTGATCGCCGGCAATTGATCCTGACTGGGTTTAAGTTGTTCGACGATAGGATGCAACGACATTTACCCTCCAAACCCCGGCCGATAATGCCAGCAGAAAGCCAGCGCCGGACAATAACCGGGACAGCCGTCGTCGGGCGGCTGCGGCGTAAAATCGCCCGCCCGCGCTCCGCGCACCGCCTCCCAGGCTCGCTCCGCTGCCAGTTCCACCGCCTCCGGAAATTTGCTCAATTGAAAACCGCTCGGCTTCGCCTGCTTCACATGCCAGTAAAAACCCTCGGCCGGTTGCCCCAGCTTCAACGCCTCCTGGACCGCCAGAGCATAGAGCGGCAATTGCAGCCGCCGCCCTTTGCGCACCTCCGCGGCGCTGTAACCTTCCGCCCCGCCGGATTTGTAATCGATAATCCGCAGTCGACCGTCCCGAGCCCGATCGATCCGGTCGATAATCCCCCGCATCCGGAAACAATCCTCGCCGTCGGTGATCAACAGCGCCTGCGGGCCGTCAAACCGGGCCTCGAATTGCTCGGGATAATAATCGTCGGAAAGCTGCACCAGTGCCTCCACGCTCCGGGCCAGATCCGTCAGAATCTCCTCGCGGGTTTGATGCCACCAGGCCGTGGCGCGAAAGCCCTCTTTTTCCGGGGCCTGAGCCAGGATCGGCCCGGCCACCTCGGGCAGCGCCGCCAGCAAAGCCGGGAGATCCCGGCGGTCGGCCGCCTGCCGGAAGAGCTTTTCCAAAATTTGATGGTAGAGATTGCCCAATTGCCGGCCGTCCAACCCCTCCGCCGGCTCGACCCGCGGCGTCAGACCCAGAACCCGGCTGACGAAAAACCAGAAAGGACAGGCGCGATAGGTTTCCAGCTGGCTGGCGCTCCACACCCGCGCCGGCCCGAAACGCCGGGCCCAATCGTCGGCCAGTTCATTCAAATCGCCGTCGCGCACCGTCCGCGCCCGGGCCGCCCGCTGGCGCAACGCCCGCATCGCCAGTTCCAATGTCTGGAGATCGTTTTCCACAGCGGCACCGATCTTAAACCGTACCGCATCCAGGCTCAGCCCTTCCCATAGCTCGGGCCACGAAGCCGCAATCTCAGGCGCCACCCGACTTTCCGTCGTCAGGGTCTCCGGTACAACCTGCGTCAACCGGCGGATCTCCTCCCAGAAAGGCGAAGGTTCCCACGGCGCCCCGTTGTCGGCCAGCCGCGGCCGGGTGAACAGCAGCCGCTCCCGCGCCCGGGTCACCGATTCGTAGAAAAATTCCTGCTCGGCACTCAACGTCGAAGGTTCGAGCTGCAATCCCAACTCGCGCAGCTTCTTTCGATCGTCGTCGCGCAAAAAGGGATCTTCGCTGAGCGAGGCCGGGAATTCGCCCTCGGCCAGCCCCAACACCGCCACCGCCCGGAACGAAAGCCCGCGCGCCTGAGTCACATCCGCCACCCACAGCTCTTCACGATCGGGCTGAACGGGGAGGTTGTAATTTGTCCCTTCCACCGCCCCATCCAGATCCAGTACAAAGCGGGAGAAATCGATCGGCGGCGCTCCCACCGCCTCCTCGGCCCAGACCAGACCGCGCAGCACATCCTTGAAGGTCTGCAACGCCGCCACATCCCGATCGGCCGTGGCGCAGGCATTGCGGGCGCAGGCCACCACCAGCAGCGATTCCGCCTCCGGCTCCACACTCAACGCCGCCCCCGGTGCGGGGTCGGGTCCGATCAGCGCCTCCAGCCAGCCGACGAAATCATGGACCGGTCGCTCGCCCGAAGGCGGCGTCAACCGGGCCACAAAAGCCCGGAACTTTTCCAGCAGCCGGGCCGCGGCCGCCCCCACCGGCAGACCGGCCGGAAAGGCATGCTCATCGTCGTGCTCCTCGCCGGGCCGATCGAGCGCCGCCAGACGGGAAAGGGCCGACTCCCACTGCGCCATCCCGCCCAGCACCAATCCCCGGCGCGCCGCCGCATCCAGAGCCTCCGCATCCCCCGGCTCGATCGCCTCCGGCGTCAGCCCCGACCAATCAAAATAAGGAGAGCGCCACGCCTCGACCACCCAGCGGCGCGGCAGCGCCGGTGCCGGATTCCCGACGCTGATCGGCAGCATCAACCGCAAGAGATCCAGCAGCGCCGCGATGGCCGGATTCGAACGCAGGCTCAGGCCGTCGGCAAAACGCACCGGAAGCCCAAACTCGACCGCCGTCTGCTGGATAAAAGAACGGTAAGGCGTCACACTCCGAGCCAGCAGCGCCGCCTCGGTCAACCGCAGCCCCTCGTCGACAAAACGCCCCTTCAACCAGCGCAGCGCCGCCCGCACCTCCGAAGCCCGATCCGGCGCCTCAATCAAGGTCAAGGCGCCTTCACCCTCAATCGGCGGTCGGTTCTCATTCTTCTCAAAAAGAGCCCCCTCCAACTGCCCGAAAAAGGGTGTCGGAAAAAGATGCTGCGGCAACGGCTCCGCCTTCACGCCGAGATCCGCTTCCAACCGCTCGCGTGTGGCATCAAACCGGCGATGCACCGGCCGGGGCATACCGATCATCAACGGATCGCCGGTCAACGTCACCATCATCTCCCCCACGCGGCGGCTCAAAGCCGCCAACAATTCCCGCTGCACCGGCGTAAAATCATCAAAACCATCGACTACCAGCAGAGGCCAGTTCAACACAAACGACCGCTTTCGCAGGATCACCAGCGTCAACCAGCCCAGCCCGGCCCGATCGGCCCAGCCCTGAGCCTGCAACCGCTCCTGATAAGCCGTGTAGAGCTGAGAAAGCTCCACCAGACGGGGCTCACTGCCCACCTCCACCACCGCCTGCGCGAACTTCGCCGGCTCGACCCGCGCCGCCTTCAACTCGCCGAAGAGATCCCGCAGCGTGGCGATAAAACCGGGCAGAGTGCGCAGCGAGGCATAATGCTCCAGCGGCGTCGTATCCACCACCGCACGCAGCAGACGCACCTGCACCGGATCGCTCAACTCGGTATAGGCCGTGCCGGCAGCATCCAGAATTTCGGCATAGAGCCGGTCGAACGTCAGCAAACGCACGCCGAAGGCCCCGCCGGCATCGGCAATGCGCCGCCGCCAGACGCGGGCCTGGGCATGGGTGGGCGTCACCACGCGCGGCATGGCCCGCAGATCGCGCGCCGCCTCGCACACCTGTTCGATAAGAAAGGCCGTTTTTCCACAAGCAGCCGGAGCCAGATAAAGATGAACGGACATAGGCTTTCCTTAATGGATTTATCCGGTGCCGGGCGCCCACGTAGGGGCGCCCGGCACCGGATTTAATGAATTCGCATTTTACCTGCCAAAAACCATCCCCCGCGCCAGCGCCGCCAGCGACCGATCGCGGACCGGGCCGGATGGCGCATTCAATTCCCCGGCCAGCACCGCCAGTTGCACCGGCCGCAACACCACGTTTCCCCGCCCGCCCCCCAACACCGGCTCCCGGATCTCAATGCGGGCCTCACGGGCCGTCCGATCCAGCGTCGGATAGAGGATCGCCGCACTCCGGCAGCCGCGCTCCTGGCTCAACGCATAGAGCGCCAGCTGATAGAGCATCTCTCGCGGCAACGGTCGCTCCCAGAGATCGCGATATTTGGCATCGAGCACGGCCGCCACCGCCCCCCCGCCATGGATCACAAAATCGGGCCGCGGCGTAGGCGCTGAGACCCGGCGCGGATTGTACCGGGGATCGTAGGCCAGCATTCCCACAAGCCGATACTCTTCCTGCAAGGTATAGCCTTCCAGATATTCACTCAAAAAACGAGAAAGCAGCGCCTGAAAAAAGCGGTTCATATCGAAAAGGAAGCCGGGCAGGCGCAGCCGGGAAGCCGTATCGTCCAGAATCAGACCGGCGGCCTCCAACAGCAATCCGATCAACTGCAAAGCCGGCTCATAAGCCGCCGTCCGCCGATCCAGCGCCCGCCAGGCCTGCGCCAGCACGCCGGCATCGTTCCCGGCCCGCGCCGGCGTGACGCTCAGAGCCAGCTGTTGAGCCAACCGCCGCAACCAGACCCGCAGCTCGCGTTCCTCCGTCAGCCCGGCCGCCAGCCGCATCCCCATCAACAGCGCCTGATTGAGCACTGTAGTCTCCACCCGTGGATGATGCAGGCAGGGCAAAGAGGAATCGGCACTCGACTGACGCGCCAGAGCCTGAAAATCGATCCGCCCCCGCGGACTTGGAAGCACCTCCGCCCGGCGCTCATACTCCCGATGCAGCCCGCGCGCCAGCAATTCGCTTACCTCCGCCGCCAGCTGCCGGATCAGCAACTCCTGAAAAGTCCCCGCCCCTACCGATTGCATCCCCGGTTCAAAGAGATTCAACCGGCGCAACCGGTAGGCATACCGCAAAAGGCTCAGCAAGGGCCCCTCGCCGAGCTTGGGATGCACGGTAATGGTCACCTCGCCCAGACAGATCTGCCCGACGAAAGAGGTAGCCTGCACCTCCAACCCCTGTACCAGCTCGCGGATCTCCAGTTTGCCGGCAGCAGTCAACTCCGCGGCCAGCCGCCGGACCGCCGGGTCGGAGCCCAGCGTCACCCCCGCCCACGGCCCCGAGCATTCCCATTCATGCAGGTGAATTGATTGGTTCATATTTTCGCGCGCCCCAGAGGGCGCGCGAAAATATGAACTTTCACTCTCTGCGCCCCTCTGCCCCTCGGCGTTAAAATTATCTGCTCGCGTCAAGACTCCCCATTTTTCTCAATCGACTGCGGCAACGTAACCAGATCCGGTGCCGGCGCAATCAAAGCCTGGATCAATTCTTCCCGCCGCTCCGGATCAAACAACTCCCGCCGCACCCGTTGCCGGACCTCATCCACCAGCTGAGACCCCAAAATTTTAGCCAGGGCCTCATAGTCTTCGTAACAATACTCTTCCAACAGCGGCAAAATATCGTCTTCCAGAATCCGCACAAAGGCTGCCCACTGCGTCACCGGCGCGCCGTTCTCCATAAAATAGGCATGGCCGATCTGCAAATTGCGCGCATCCCGTCCCACCGACGCCACAATCCGCTCGTTCAACGCCGCCAGCCAGGGGCCTAATGGAATCTCCGTCCCTTCGATCACCGCCGCGCCCAGCAGCGCCATATCCGGCATCAGTTCCACAAAACCGAAACGCCGCCGCAGCGCCGTATCCAACAGCGCGATCGAACGATCCGCCGTGTTCATCGTACCGATCACATAAAGGTTGGTCGGCACCGTGAAAAGTTTATCCGAGAGGGGCAACCGCACGGGGCGGTTACGCTTATCCAGCTCCAGCGCCGTCAACAGCTCGCCGAAGATCCGCGGAATGTCGCCGCGGTTGATCTCATCGATGATCAAATAGAAACGCCGTTCCGGTTCCAACCGGGCCGCACTGCAAATCGACTTAAAAATCCCCTCCCGCAGCTCAAAAGCAGGCTGACCGGCGGCAGTTTTAACCGGACGATAGCCTTCAATGAAATCCTCATAGCCGTAAGCCGGATGGAAGGTGCAAAACTGCACCCAATGTTCCCTCACTTCCATCTGGCAGGCCGCATCGAGTCCGACATAAGGCCGACCGTAAGCATAATAGGCCGCCAGATCGTGAGCCGTGCTGAGTGCCTGATAGGTCTTCCCGGTTCCCGGCGGGCCGTAAAGGATCACCTGTCGTTTGCGCTCCAGAATGGCTTGAATCCGGGCCGCGATGCCGGTCAGGACCAACGGAGCCGGCGCAGTCACCGTCCGGGGCGGCGGCGGGGGGGGAGTCAGAAGCCGTTGCTCCACAGCGATCAAATTGGCCGAGGCGCGGCGCGGAAGTTCATGGATCTGACCGGTAAAATCGTTCCCCTCCGGCAATTTCCATTCGCCCAAAGACAGCCATTGCACGGGACGCCGATGTGCCGCCTCCGTTCCCGGCTCGAAATAATAACCGCCGGAAACCTTCCCGATCCCCAGAATCCAACGGCTGTCGGCCGCCAGAATCAGATCGCCTTCCATCACATCGGCCGTAAAAAGCAAGATCTCCGAGGCAATCCGCCCGCCCGGCGCAGGATCGACCCCATAGGACGATTTCAACTCCTGGACCAGGGTGCGGTTCGATTCCCGGCTCGACGGTCGCCCGGTCAGATCGCCCACATCACCCCAGCGGATTCCCACATAGCCGTTGTCGCGCATCTCTTCCCAGTAGCGCTTATCCTTCCAGGTATCCACGTCCACCCACCAGTAACGATAGGGACGGCCGTGGCGCTTTTTGAGCACCGCACTGAAATAATCGAAAGGAATTTCCACCTGCTCCGCAAGATTCAAATAACGCCCGGCCATAAAATAACGGCCTTCGCCGGGCGGCGGAGATTGCAATAATTTGATCAGGTGAAAGCGCTGGAAATCTTCACTGTGAAATTCATCCAGTTTATAGGGATAGAGCAGACTGAAATATTTATGGCCCCAGGCCAGCCGGGCCACATCGGGAACCAGTCGATCCATCTCCTGTTGCAGCTGCAGATAAGTCACGTCGTCGGTACGAGGCGGCAGGCGTTCCAACAACTCGGCTCCCCGTACCATTTGATCTCGATGGCTGCGGGCAATCTCGACCGCTTCCGCAAGAGAAAGTTCGCGCTGCCGCTGCGACGATCCCGTCATCCAGATGCGCGTGTCGCTGCGGCGATAAATCCCATACTTAAGCGCACTTCCCCCCCCAATGCCGCCGAAGTAATCCGGAAATTCCTCATCGTTTTTGAATTCCAGCCAGTAAACAAGGCTGTCACGATTGCTATGATCGTGCAAAGTGGTGAGGAGAGCCTCCCCATCCAGGCTCAACAGTCGCTCAGGACCAAACCGAAGTCGAAAGGTGGCATAATAACGCGCCAACTCTTCACGCGACGGGAAGTCCCCCTGATCGAGAAGCCGGTGATAACGCTGTTGTAAATCCTCAACAATCCTGACATCAAGGTTCATAAACGCCCCCTATCGATTCATCTGCATTATCTCCCTCAAAACAAAAACAACCGGTACAACGGTTCTTCGGCCAGACTTGCGACCAACTTCTTACATCCCGCAAACGGCTTTTTTCGGTTAAATACGACCCGCGGTGCAAAGCAGGGAGAAGAGTTTTTTATTTATGTTTGGGCGCACTTCAGAAAGTGCGCCCAAACATAAGCTTTTTCTCCCCTGTTTTCCGGAAAAGCACCTGTCTCGGAATCTGAAAACCGGTCCCAAAAACAGAGAACTCGAATTACTTATGCCTGCCTCCGCCTATGTTACAGGGAAAAACGGTCAATGCAAGTTTACGCATCTGCCCGGTTTCATAAATTGAGCGCCGCCCCGATGGGGCGGCGCTCAATTTAAAGAAAGATTTCATCTTCAACACCAGGCCACGGCCGGAAGCGGCTGCTCGCGGGTTCGCGGCACATAGATCGCCCGTCGGAAAATCTGCGCCAAAGCCTGCAACTGCGCGGTAAAATCGTTTGTGTGAGCCGTCAATTGCTGTTCTGCCCAACGACACCCCACCACCTGCCGATCCGGCAGCAGAGTGATGTAATAAAGCCCCTCGTGACAGGGATAATAAGGACAATCCCGGCAAATACCCTCCACATCATAATGCGCCCCGTTCCCCGTAGACTTCACCGTGATGTTGACCCCTTTATAATGGTAGATCTTACAGGGCGTGCCGAAGCTGCGCGCATATTGATGCTCATGGATCCGTACACTGTACCGCGACAACTCCTCTTCCAGTTTATCCAACGAAACATACAAATCATTCCGTTCGCTGAACTGCGTCGGCACTGTGATCACATCGAAGATCTTCAAATCGCACCCCAAGTCGACGCAATAACGAATCACATCGAAAACATCGTCGTAGTTCAACGTCGTCACCACCATATTAAGTCGCCGCAGCTTCCCGGCCTGCCGCACCAGCTCAATGCCCCGCATCACCCGACGCATCATCCCCCGCGTATCGCTCAGTCTATTGAAAACAGATTGCCGGGTAGTGTCGAAACTGACGGCAAAACGAATATTGTCCTGCATATCGGCAAAGAGATCCCGATACTCCTCAATCATAGAACCGTTGGTGTTTACCAGAGTCTCCACCCCCAACTGATTGAAAAGTCGGATCAGATCGCCGAAATGAGGATAGAGCAGCGGTTCACCGCCCGACAGGCGGAACTTGTTAACGCCCTGCCGTCGGGCCATGAAAATCCGTTCGCGCAAAGTCTCATAATCATGTTCCATCGCTTCACTCTGCCCGGCCTCACCATGAGCACCACAGTAGAGACAACGAAAATTACAGCGCCGGGTCAACGGCATGGTAACGAACGGCATCATCCCCGTCGCGCTTTTGATTTCAGGTCCGATCGTTGCAAAACAGTTGTTCATGGCAGCCTCCTTATTCCCGGAAATACACACTCACTATAACGGCAAGAGGCTTCGAATGCAGTGATCCACATCACTTTAGATTTTTTTCTCCCGCTTTTCCGGCTGACCGCACGCGCAGCTTATTTTTCATATAAAATTAGAGTGTACCTCAGCAGATTACATCGCACTCCCAACTTCTTAATGAAAGGAATCGGTCTGTGATGAATACTGTTTTTCTTCCCTGGTTAAAGTCTGTCCTTCATCTGATTGCGACCATTAGCCTGCTGTTTTCAACGTTACCCTTAAATCCATCGCTGCCCCCCACCGCTCCCACCGCCCCCGCGGCTTTGCCCGTCTATCGCCTGATCCCCATCTCCACCGATCTGACCGAAACAGCCCGGCTGGCCCGCGGCTTCGAAGAGATCGCCCCGGCCCACACAGTTTCCGGCACCGATCTGACCACCGCCGGCATCACCCGCTTCACCGTCGCCGATCCTCAAAGCGGCGCGGTCTATCAACGGCTCGACCAAAGCGGCGGCTTCTACGCCTTCAACGCAGCCCGGGCCTTCTCCGAAACCGCCCGGGGCCCCTTCGATCCGCTCACCGCCAGACTGAAAAGCTGCCAGTTCCTCGCCGACCATCAACTCTTCCCCGCCGAAATCGCCCCCGGCACCGCCGATTGCAGCAACCCGGCCGCCCTCCCCTATACCATCAATATCGCCCACGCCACACTCTATACCCCCACCCGCGGACTGAGTCAGACCGTCGAAACGGCGATCATCGTCCATGTGCCCCTGGCCATCAACGTCGGCGGCACCACCCCGAACTATATTCCGCTGCACGGTCCCGGAGGACACATCTCCCTGCTCTTCAATTCAACTGATCCCCAATCCGCCGTGGATTCATTGGACGCCGGCACCCCCGGCCTCTCCGCCGTCGCTGCGCCCTGGGGCACCCGCCGCCGGGAGCCGCTGGGGACTTTTACCCTGCTCAGTTCCGAAGAAGTGATGCAGCAGGCCCGCCAGAAACTGCAACGGACCTTCCCGGCCGATGCCCGAATCTACCTCGGAACGCCGAAACTGGCCTACTACGCCGACGATCCGGCCAACCCACAGGCCAATCTGGAACCCCGCTATTTCTTCACCCGCACCCTGGCCGTCATCGACGGCGTGACGGTAACGCTGCGCGACTTCTCCCTGCCCGCGGTGGTCGGCTTCGCTCCCACCGTTTCGCTCGCCGCCTCCCCCTTCATTTACAACCGCCCTCTCACCTTCACCGCCCAAATCCAGCCCGGGATGAAACAGGGAACCTTTACCTATGCCCTCAGCCTGGACAGCGGCGAAATGCTGGCCGCCGGAACAGCCACAGACGGACCCCTGACCCTCGCCAACATCTCGCTGCCCGCCTTGAGCAAGGACGGCACACCGGCTCCCATCCTCGTCACCCTCGTCGTGACGGATGCCAACCAGGCCACCGCAGAAGCCTCCCTGGCCCTCCAGCCCAACATCGCACCGGCACTCTACCTGCCCTTCACGCTGAAAAACGCCGCCGCCCGGGATATTAATTCCCCCACAGTCCAACCCCAGACGATCGCCCTCTGCCCGACCCGCTACCGCGTCGGCATTGAATATATCGAAAAATACAACGGCGTGCCGGAACTGCCGGATCTGGAGCTGACCCGGCCCGACGCCGTCCACTTCTACAAGGGGCTGGCCGGCTACGGCTGGAAAAAGGAATTCAACTGGAACAACAACGCCGCCTGGGAAAAAGACTGGCGTGACTGTTCCCTCGGCGGCGCCGACTGCCGTTACGGCGTCGACCGGGTCGATTTCGTCTACTTCTCCGGCCACGGCAGCCCCGGTCAGATCTACTTCGGCACCTACAAAGACGACACCACCTTCTACGGCGTCAACGCCCGCTATCAAACGCTGCGCTGGGTAGGTTTCTCTTCTTGTGAAACGGTACAGGGCGGCCCGGTTTCAGCCCATCCCGGAGCCATGGATTGGCTGGACGCCTTCCAGGGCGCCCATATGCTGCTGGGATTCCATTCCGGCATGGAAGATGTGGATTTCGGCGGCCCGGTAGCGATCAACATGCGAATTCCACGCATCTGCACGCCGGGAGCCGGCTGCCGGGACTATCCGGAATTACAGCTCGCCATCCGCGAGGCCTGGGTCAAAACCGCCTTTGATACCAATGCCGGCAGCCCGGGATATGTCTATGCCGTGGGCGTCAATGGGGTCAATCCGGTCGACGACCGCCTGCCCCGGGGCAACGATCCCTGGCGGCCGCGCCCCTTCCCGGTCTCCTGGTACAACTGGGTCTGGTGGGAATAAAGTTTTCTTTTATTTTTCGCGCGCCGCAGACGGCGCGCGAAAAATAAACTTTCCTTTCTCCTGTTTTCCGGGCTAACCGCACCAGCTGCAATCCCTTCGATAAAAATGGGCGCGTCCCAAAGGGACGCGCCCATTTTTATATCAATCTGTGCGATGAACCCGAAAAATGAATAAAAACAACTCTCTGCCTGCTACGCACAGCGCGTCGTTGCAAGCCGAACAACAACCCTTTGCGGGATGCTAAAAGGCCCACCGCACAGGTCGATTTTTATCAACCGACTCAAAGAACTTACGGATTGGTCCCCGTAGCCTCGTTCGTCGAAGAATAGGGCAGCGTATCCGTCAACATCGTCGTGCCCACCCCCAACGGCGCCGCAAAGACCGTCGGAATGGAATCCCCTCCGCCCAGATAGAGCATCTGCGGATAGGTCCCCGACCACTTGCTGATGGCGAAGTATTGCATATAGTAAGGCGAGCGGCTCAGCTGCGCATTGATCGTGGCAATCGCCTGCGCTTCACCTTCAGCCTTCAGGATCGCCACCTGCTTCTCCCCTTCGGCCTCCGCGATATTGGCCTTGGCCTGATTCTGAGCCCGTTCGGCATAATAAGCCGCTTCTTTGGCCTTCAACTGCGCCGTCGCCACCGCATTGATGGCATCCTGTTGCTCCTGTTGCAGGTAAACCTCGCCCAGCAGGAACTTGTCCATCAGAATGTAAGTCGAAGACAACGCCGGGTCCAGCAGCTCCGACACCTTGCTGCCGAAGTCCTGCCGTCGCACCCCGTAGATCTCATCGTAAGTGAACTCCGAGCAGGCATTCGTAATAGCATTCCGCACTTCACGCCGCACCACCAGCGACGAGATATCATTGCTGGACCCCTCATCGTTGAGCGGGACATCCGGCCGCAGCAGATAAAGATCGGCCACATGGCCCGGATCGACCCGCCACAGCACACTGGAGTCGACATTGAGCCGCACACCGTTGCGATCCTGGCACTCGACCGAATCATCCCCCGCGACCTGCCCCTCACTGGCCCGCCGCACCATGGTAAGGGTCTGTTGGGCAATCGGGAAAGAAACCAGTTTCTTAAATTCCCAGGGCATGATCAGGATATAACGTCCGGTAGGAAAAGATTGCACGCTCGGCTGACCGCTGGTGGTCCCCGAAGCGAAATCGATCAAAACACCGGCATAACCGGGGTCCACCCGGCGCAGGCTGTTAAAAGCCATACAACCAGTGGCCACAATGGCCACCAAAACGATAACAATGATAGCAGTCGTTCCGTTGTTCATAGCTACTCTCCTCTCGTTATTTTTCTCTGAATCGTTTTTAACCTTGCTCGAATCTTCAGATGAAGCGCGATCCGCAAACCGGGTACGATGTTTCATTTCACTCCTCCCGCGATTGTTCCTCCATCTGTTGATCGAACGATTTCCCCTGGCGAATAAGGCTGCGCCTCAAAGCCAGATACAGCTTGATCCACAAGGGGGCCGAAAAAATAACGAGCAGGCCGACGAACAGCCCGACTCCCACTATCACCGCAAATTCTGCAAACATGGTTTAACCTTCCTGGCGGATTTCCGCCTGAATTCAACTGACGTTCATGTTGAACAAAAACACCAGCCGAGACGACACACGATTAACTGCTTCTTCATGCAATCCTTTGCTTTTATGGCTCCATCGTAGGGGTACCCCCACTCTACATCCGCTTGGGCCTATGTCAAATGGGGTCGAAATTCAATTTATTCCCCTTGATTTTGACAACAGCGGGAATTTACTTAAAATAAAAATTTACCTGTGCGGTTGTTTAGTGGTATGGATTAAAAACAATTTTTACGTCCCGCATCAGATACTTTCCCGGCAAAAAGCCACGCGCTGGGCAGATAGAGAGAGTTATTTTTTATTCATTTTTCGGCGGCTTCAGAAAGCCGCCGAAAAATGTTTTTTTCTTTCTCTTGTTTTCTGGGCTATCCCCCCAGGTCGATAAAAATCTACCCGTGCAGTTGTTTGTCAGTCTGGCTAACAGCCTCCTTTTTACCTCCCGCACATGATACCTTTCCCGTAAGAGACAACTCACAGGACAGGCAGAGAGAGTTTTTTGTTGGTGTTTTTGCGCGCATAAGAATGCGCACAAAAACACGGACTTTTTTCTCTGCGTCCTCAGCGCCTTTGCGGTGAAATCTGAGTGAATTATGCGGTACTGCCTATTTTTATATCCCCGGCTCAAAATCAATAAAGGAGTTTTCAAATGAGATCGACAAAACGACTGCGATTCCTGCTCATCATCCTGGTCCTGAGTCTGAACCTGAATCTAAATCTGCCAGCAATCCCGGTCCGGGCCAGCATGAGCGGCAGCACCGTTAATTACGTGACCCCTGATCCTATGGTGCTGGGCGTCCCCACCAATCTCTGTTTTAATACGCTCGTCCATTCACCGGATGACGAATATATGATCCGTTTTCAGGTCAATCTGCCGGACGACTGGATCGTCAACTTCGTAACCCCCAGCCCGAGCAATACGGATCTGCCCACAGAGGGGGGAGTCGACATCGGCAACCTCGTCTACTGGCAAACGGCCGGTTATCCTGCTCCTGGAACCACCGGGGCATGGAACAATCTCACGCTCAATTTCTGTGCCAATGTCACGGTCTTAGACAGCAGCAGTGCCCCCTGGAGTTTACCCTGGTCCGTTATTGGTGAGAATTACGCGAGTGCTCCTCATACCATCAACGGTTCAATTACCCTGAATGCCCCATCGGGACCCGCGCTCGGGTTGAATAAATCAGTCACCCCCACGGATGTACCTTACCACAGTGTGGTGACGTACACGCTGGCGCTGCGAAATGCGGGCCTGGTAAGCGACACCGCCGTGCTAATGACCGATACGCTGCCGACGGCCGTGGATTTCGGCTGGTGGATCGAGAACCCAGGCGCCAGCATCGCGAATGGAACCATTACCTGGACCGGAACCATTACCAACAATACCACCCTTACATTCACCTTTGCAGCGACCCACACCGGCACGTTCGATCAGGTAGTACCCAATACCGCCTGGGCCGGCGATATTTCCCAGACCATCAGCTCGACCGCAGTGTTTACAGTTCCGGTCAACCCCAACGCACCGGTATTGGACCCCATCGGCAACCAAACCCTGGATGAGCTGACCCAATTGAGTTTTTCGGCCCACGCCACCGATGCCGATTCCCCGGTCCTGACCTATACCCTGGACACGGGGTCGGCCGGCGCCATCACGACCGATGGTTATTTCCAGTGGATATCGACCGAAGCCGACGGCCCGGGCGTTTACTCGGCCACGGTGTACGTCACAGACGGCGTCTATGACGACTCGGAAACCATCTCTATCACGGTCAACGAAGTCAACACCGCGCCGCAATTGGAATACCTGGGCTATCGGACCGTCAATGAACTATCCACGCTCTCTTTTATGGTCCCCACCACCGATACCGACATCCCCACCAACACGCTGACCTACTGGATGGATGAAAAGTCTGCCGGTTCAATCGATCCTGCAACCGGCCGCTACACCTGGACGCCCCGGGAAAGCGATGGTTTTGGCGTTTATACAGCTACCATCCATGTGAGCGACGGCCAGTTTGAAGATTCCGAATTGCTCATCATCGTGGTGTTTGAAGTCACTCAGCCGCCGGCCTTGATGCCCATCGGGGATAAAATCGTGGATGCCCTGACCCCGTTCTTCTTCACCGCCCGCATAGCCCACTATGATATTCCACTCCGCCCCATGACCTATACGCTGGCCCCCGGCTCGGTCGGGACCATCGATCCAGGCACTGGGGCCTTCCGCTGGACCCCCGGCGCCGCCCCGGAGACCTATACGACCACGGTGCAGGTAACCGACGGCACCCTCACGGATACCGAAACCATCCACCTGACAGTCAATACCGACACGCCGGCCGTCGGTCACTGGATCCTGGTCGCCAATAGCGGCCAGGGAACCACGGGAGATCCACCGCCCTTTACCCCATCCAGCCTCCGCATAATCGATACGACCGACGATCAGGTCTATGGCCCCTTCCTGAATGGACAACTGGGAAGTGAAGGCGGAGGCCGGTTCGACCTCACCGTCACCCCCGACGGCAGGACCGCCCTTGTCTCCAATTTCGGAGATTCGACGATTTTCTTGATCGACATGACCAATCCCATCTCGCCCTCGATCATCGCCTCGGTAACGATCCCGATGTTTGCCGAAGACATCGATATCAGCGCCGACAGTCGCTATGCTCTGGTGACGGACGGCGGTTTTTCTCCCTGGATTGATGTTATCGATATTCCCGCAGCGACTCTGGTTTATACAGCCAACTTGGGATCGGCTTCGGCTCAGGCTGTAGAAGTAGCTCCCAACGGCACGGTCATTGTGGCCAATTACTTCGAGGGGCTCATCCACACGTTGGTCCTGGATGATCAGGGACGGCTTGACATGCTCAACACCTATACTTACACCCATACCGGGATTCCCATCACGGATACCGACCACTATCATATCCGACCGGTCAATCTGGGCCTCTCCCCCGACGGTCAGACGCTCATCGTCTGTGATGCCCTCACGACCACCGTCGGCGTCTTCAAGCTGGTTTCCCCCGGCGTCTTAACCTTTACCGGTGAAGTGACCGGGCTGCAAGGAACCTATGATTTCTATACCAACACAGACACGGGGGAGGTTTTGTCCCATGGTGCCGTGCAATCCATCGCCTTCAACGCCGCCGGCGACAAGGCCTATGCCCTGGTCAATGCGCTGACGACGGCGATTACGACCACTCCGGTCGAAAGCGGCCATCGGATCGGCGTTCTGGACATCACCGGCCCCGGGCAGGTTCGGCTGGCGGCCGGCGGGGTAGTCACATTGCCGCACTATGGACCGTACCAACTGTTCGGCGTCGATGTGCTCGCCGTGGCCGGAAACAAACTTTACGCCGGCTATCCCGCATTGAGTGGAGCGGTCGATCCCGATACCGGAGAAACCAATGTGGCGGTCGTGGACCTCACCGATTACAGCGTCACCACCACCATGGTGTTGACCTCCGAGGTTTCCGTTCCGGTCGGCGTGGCGGCCCTGCCGTTGCGCCTGAATCTGCATCAGACCGCCGATACCTCCAGCCTGATCCCCAACCACCTCATCACCTACACCCTGGCCCTCTCCAATGCCGGGCCGCAAATTGCAGGGATCACGCTGCGGGATCTCTTGCCGTCGGGCGTAGAATTCGTCGGGCCCATCACCATCACCCCTCCCACGGCCGGCAATGTGAACACCGGCACACCCGATCTGATTACCGACCTGGTCATTTCGGCTTACCAACAGATCACCGTCACCTTCCCGGCGCGCGCCCTCAATCTGATGCCGGGGACCATCTTTACCAACACCGCCCGGGCCGAAAGCCCCAAACTCATCACCGCCGCTCAGGCAAACCACATGTCGACCATCAATGGCATGTTCTTGCCGTTGATATTACGACCCTGATCGGAAACCGTTTTTACATCCCGCAACCGATGCGTTCCCGGTAAAAAACGACGCGCGGTGCGAAGCAGGCAGAGAGAGTTTTTTGTTTGTGTTTTTGCGCGCATAAGAATGCGCGCAAAAACACAAGCTTTTTTCTCTGCGCCCTCGGCGCCTTTGCGGTGAAATCTGAGTGAATTAGGCAGTATTGCGTTTTTTCCTTTCCTTGTTTTCCGGACTTACCGCACAGGTCGCGAAAAAGCTATAGCCTTTTGCGCTTTTTACCCTCTATGCTAAACTAAATCGTACGTTATATCCCTCCCCCTCCACAAAATACCATTCGGCCGTTGAATCTATAGCTTCGCGAAAAGGATGCACCATGGGCACATTGATCTGTATTACCGAAGAGACCGCACTTCCCGAGGGCGGATTTAAAACCCGGCTGACTTTCGATCAGAAAACAGACTACGCCATCACCATCCAGAACCCCTTCTCTCCTGAAGAAGAAGAAACCCTCTCCTGGTATTTCAAAGATTTCCTGGTTTATGGAGGAACCGCCGACGATCCTCGCCTCACCGAAGCCGGCCAAAGTATTCATCGCTGTGGAGAATCCCTCTTCCAACAGATCTTTGCCGACCCGGCCGCCCTGGCCGCCTACCAAAATGCCAAAAAGAACGGCCTCGACACCCTGGCTTTTGAGATCATCGGCTCCCCGGAATTCCATACCCTCCACTGGGAAGCCCTCCGCGATCCCCAGAACGACCAGCCGCTCTCGATCCATGCTCCCTTCGTCCGCCGCTCCCTGCAAGCCGCGGAAGAAACCATGACCCTGAAAGAATCGCCCACGATCAACATCCTGCTGATCTCGGCCCGTCCCAACGGCGCTTCCGATATCGATTACCATGTCGTTTCACGCCTCCTGGCCCGCTCTCTGCGCCAGAGCGGACTCCGAATCCATCTCGACATGGTCTACCCCGGCACCTACGAAGGCCTGGTCAAACACCTGGAACGTAAAACGGCCCAACACGGCCCCGGCTACTACCACATCCTCCACATCGACGCCCACGGCTCCCTGCTCACCCATGACGAAATGATCCAGATGGCGGAACAAAGCAGCGTCATGCTCAGCGCCCGCTACGGTCGCGCCAAACTGGAAACCTACGAGAACCTGAAAGCCTACATCTTCTTTGAAACCCCCCAGGTCGGCACCGCCGATCCGGTCGAAGCCTCAGAACTGGCCCAATTGCTGCAACTCCATCAAATCCCCATCGTGCTGCTCGATTCCTGCGAATCGGGCCGGCAGATCGGCGCCAACAACACCAGCCTGGGCAGCCACTTAATGGAAGCCGGCGTCAAGCTGGCCCTGGGCATGAGCTATACGGTCTCGGTCCAGGCCGCCGCGATTCTGACCGGCACCCTCTACCGCGAACTCTTCTCCGGCTCCGACCCGCATATCGCCCTGACCAAAGCCCGCCGCGAAATCCACCACAACAAACTGCGCTTCAACAGCACCAGCGAACAGATCGAGATGGAAGACTGGATTCTCCCCGTGCTCTACCAGCATCAACCGATCCGCTTGCAGACGCGCGAATTCACGCCGGAAGAGCTGGCCGCCTATTACACCGCTCAGGCCGAACAATTCGCCTTCCCCGAACCGGCTTACAGCTTCTACGGCCGCGACGATGAAATGTGGGAGATCGAGAAACTGATGCTCGATTCCAAAGGCCAGCCCCAGGGAAAACCCCTCCTGATCAGCGGCCCGCTCGGCGCCGGCAAAACCACCCTGATCAAACACCTGGCCGCCTGGTGGCACAGCACGGGGTTGATCGAAAAAGTCTGGTATTTCAACTTCGGCGAGCAAGAATGGACCCGGGCCATGCTTATGGAAGCCCTGACCCAAAACCTGAGCGAGGGAGATCGCAAAGCCGTGGGCCTCATGCCGCCGGCCGCCCAACAGGCCTTCCTGGCCGATAAAATGCGGGCCCGCCGTTATCTGATCGTCTTCGACAATCTGGAAATGATCCCCGAAGACAACATCCCCGCTACCGGCCTGAAAGAATTGCTCCGCTCGCTCCAGGGCGGCCAAACCATGTTCCTTCTGGGCTCCCGCAGTCAGGTCCCCTGGCTCACCGGCGACGTTCTGGTCAATCGCACCTACAATGTCCGCGGACTGGATGAATCCGCTGCGGGTCAGATGATCTACAACATCCTGGCACAATACAATGCCCTGGCCCGCGCCGGTGAACCCGGATTCGCCGCCCTGATCAACCTGCTGCACGGCAATCCACAGCTCATCGAAGCCATCATCCCGCAGCTGGCCCACAAGCAGCCGATCGAACTGCTCCACTCCGGCTATATGCTCAACCTGGAAGGTCTGGAAAAGGGCGATTCCGGAAAGATCTCCGAAATCAAAGAGATCTTTGAGGTCACCGCCAGCGTTCTCGATCCGGAACTGCAAAAGTTGCAAATCTGCCTGATGCCCTTTATCGACGGCTATCTGGCCTCCAAAACCGAACGTTATCAGGAACTGTTGAAAGCTCAACCCGGCTGCGCCGGACTGGCGGTCGACCGTCTGCCGGAACTGCTCTGGCTTTACAACGAACAGGGAATTCTCACCCCTCACTCCCTGCCGGGCGTGCAATATCTCCATCCCTTCCTCAACCCCTTCCTCCGCCCGCTCTTCCTGCAAGAAGGCCTCGCCGGCTCACCCGAAGCCGACAACGCCCTGCGCCAGGGAATCAATCTGGCCTTCCTGGCGCTCCATCAGGAAATCGGCGCGGAAGTAACGACTCTAATGGAATCCGAAGACGCCGAAGAAAGACAAAACGGTCTGGAAATCGCCAACCTGCTGGTCTTCAACCTCAGTACAGCCCTGGATGTCGCCCTCGCCAACGACCCCACCACCATCTATCAGCCCTACCAGGCCGTCATCCTGCGGGAACATCTCCAACCGCAATTCTGGGGCAACGGGGTCAATTTGTGCAACTATGTCCTGAACTGGTTCGCCGCCCTGCCGGCAGAGAAAGTGACCCCGCCGCTGAGAGTGGAAAAACTCATCGTCCTGGGCGACCTGGGAAAATTCTATTACAACCTGGAACAGTATCCCGAAGCCCTGGCCGCCTATCAACTCTCCCGGGACGACCTGCTGCAATTCAACGATCCACCCGACTACTTCAACAAAGATGTAGCCCTCGCCGGGGTCTATTACCAGATAGGCTACACCGCCCGCACCCTGGAAGATTGGGCCGTGGCTAAAGAGAACACCGAGTCGGCCCTGCAACTCTATGAGAAATGCGAAGATCTCTCCTTGCAGGCGCAGTGCCATACACTACTGGCCGCCGTTGCCAGCGGAGAAGACGATCAACCGGCCTCCGAGGCCCACTATCTGAAAGCCATCGAACTCTACCGCCAGTCCGGCACGGAATTCAATGAAGCTCAGCTCACTTACCTTATGGCCCTGTCCATCGACCTTCAACAACAATACGATCGCGCCATCGAAGTCTATAAAAAGGCGGTAGAACTTTTCACCCAGGCAGAAGACCTCTCCGGACAGGCGGATTGCTATTATCAGATGGGCCTGGACGAGGAATATCAGGATCGCTGGGAAGAAGCCTCCGGCTATTACAAACAGGCCTTCGATCTCTACAGCGAAGCCGAAAATTATCCCCCCATGGGACAGGCCATCTACCACATAGGCCTGATTTCCATCCAGGTAGAATTGTGGGAAGAAGCGGAAAACTGCTTTGTCGCCGCCGTCAATATGGCCGTCGCCACCAACGACCTAGATCTGCTCGCCGACAGCAGCTATCAGCTGGCTGAGCTGAAATACGATCAGGAAAAATACGATGAGGCCGAAACCTTCTACAAACAGGCTCTGGAAGCCTGGACGGTCCAGGAAGATGAATATAACCAGGCTGAATGCTACTACGGCCTGGGCTGGATTGCTTACGCTCGGGATCAATACCCGGAAGCGACCGAACTGGAACTCCAGGCCCTGACCCTCCACAATGAGTTCGAGGACAACCAGGAAAGCATCGATCAGGTCATGGAAATCCTGGGCTACATCTGGAAAGAGAGCAAGGACAAAGAACTGCCCGGCCGCATCGGAGAGATCCTGGGCCTCGACGCCAAAGAGGTAAAGAAACTGCTGAAACCGTCATAAAACCCTCAAAAGAGGGCGACATGTACGGTTAGTCTGAAAATAAGTTCATATGTTCGGCGGCTTGAGAAAGCCGCCGAACATATAAACAAAAAACTCTCTCTCCCCCCATCCCGCGCGTCGATTCTTACCCCCAAAGCATCGGTTGCGGAACACGAATAAGGCCCACCCACAAGTTGAAAAACAACCTGCGCGCCCGGCCCTCAAAAACAAGCCAAAGAAAAACTCATTTTTTCAGCGGCTTTCTGAAGCCGCCGAAAAAATAAACAAAAAACTCTCTCTCCCCCCATCCCGCGCGTCGCTTTTTAACTGGAAAAGGCCAGTTGCGGGACGCTAAAAGCCCGCCCCCCATGACATTCAGCTGCCCGATTTGACAAATTGTCACCCTGTAGTAAAGTTAGCCCCATGATGATCGAGCAACAGTACCGGGTCCGTCGTTCGCCTAGTTACGCTGAACCAGCTTGTCTGGATCGGCGCGCTCTGGCGTAAGACAAAAAAGATCCTGAATACGCTAAGGCCGGCCCCAGACGGGGCCGGCCTTTTTTTGCGTTACTCGATCTCCACCCAGAGGCAGCGCGTCCCCCCGGACGCAATGACCCACATTCAAAAACATGGAGGAGAGGGGAAATGGCTACAGTGAATTGTCCGGTTTGTGAAGGTGAACTGAATCTCGACGCGAAAGTGGAAATCGGTGAAATTCACGTCTGCCCCGACTGCGGCGCGGAACTGGAAGTCATCGACAACAATCCGCTCACGGTGGAAGAAGCGCCGGCCGTCGAAGAAGACTGGGGAGAGTAACGATGAAAATCGGGGTCCTATGTTCCAGAGTCCGAATCGAAGAAAAGCTGATCTTCGCCGCCTTTGACTCCCACGGCGTGGACTACGACCGGCTCGACCCGCGCGAACTGGTCTTCGAGCCCGGCAAACCCCTGCCGACCCATTACGATGCCGTCCTGCTGCGCTGCGTCAGTCACACTCACGCCTACTACCTCAGCCGCTGGCTGGAAAACTCGGGGATCGTCTCCGTCAGCCCGCACCATACCATCTCCGTCTGCGGGGACAAATTGCTCACCAGCATGGCCCTCCAGGAAGCCGGCGTTCCCATGCCCGGCGTCAAAGTGGCCCTCACCCCCGAATCCGGCATGCAGGCCATCGAAGAATTCGGCTATCCCGTGGTGCTCAAACCCCTCTTCGGATCGTGGGGCCGGCTGCTGGCCCGCGTCAACGACGCCGACGCGGCCGAAGCCCTCCTGGAACATAAGGAAACCCTGGGCGGCTACCTCCACGGCGTATACTACATCCAGGAATACATCGACAAACCCGGCCGCGACATCCGCGCCCTGGTCGTCGGTGACGAAGTCATCTACGCCATCTACCGCAAATCGGAGCATTGGATCACCAACACGGCCCGCGGCGGCCAGCCCGAAACCTGCCCCCTGACCGACGAACTGACCGCCATGACCCTCGCGGCAGCCAAAGCCGTCGGCGGCGGCATCGTCGCCGTAGACCTGCTGGAAACCAAAGAGGGCGCCCTGCTGGTCAACGAAGTCAACCACACCCCCGAATTCCACGGGGCCCGCGAAGCCACCACCGCCGACATCGCCGGCGCCATGGTGAACTATGTCATGCAGGTAGCCGCAACAAATTAAGCGACCTCTATAGTCAACCTGGAAAGCAAGGGACCAAAAAGCCCATTTTTTCGGCGGCTTTCTGAAGCCGCCGAAAAAATGAACAAGAAAAAATTCTCTCTGCCCCTCCAGCGCGGCGTTTCAGATCGAACAAAAGCCTTTTGCGGGACGCTAAAATGCCCACCGCACAGGTCGAAAAAATAAAAAAAGGAACGATCATGCTTAAAGTCTCAATTGCAGGCGCTTCAGGATATGCCGGAGGAGAACTTTTACGGCTGCTCCTCTTCCATCCCCATGTCGAAGTCGCCCAAATCACCTCCGAAACCTATCAGGGCGAATATGCCCACTTCGTCCACCCCAATCTGCGGGGCCAGACCGACCTCAAGTTCAGCCGCATGGCCGATCTCCAACCCTGCGACCTGCTCTTCCTCGGTCTGCCCCACGGCATGGCCTGGAATAAAATCGACGAACTGGCCGGCCTCGCCGAACGGATCGTCGATCTCTCCGGCGACTTTCGCCTGAAAGATCCCGCCGCCTACCAGCGCTGGTACGACCATCCCCACCCCCACCCCGAATGGCTGGAAAAATTCGTCTACGGTCTGCCGGAATTGCACCGCGCCGAAATGACCGGCGCCCGCTACGTCAGCGGCGTCGGCTGCAATGCCGCCGTGACCCTGCTCGCCCTGAAACCGCTCTACCGCCGCGGCCTCATCCGCGAGAGCGTCGTCGAAGTAAAAGTCGGCTCATCCGAGGGCGGCCATGAAGCCAGCCCGGCCTCCCATCATCCCGAGCGCGCCGGCGTGATCCGCACCTACTCGACCTACGGCCACCGCCATATCGCCGAACTGATCCAGGAACTGGAACTCGACCCCGCCCAGCCAAAGCTGCACTTCTCGGTCACCTCCGTCGACGTGGTGCGCGGCTCGCTGGCCACCTCCCACGCCCTGCTCAATGCCCCCCTGGAAGAGCGCGACCTCTGGAAGATCTACCGGCAGGACTATGGACTGGAACCCTTCGTGCGGCTGGTGCGCGCCAAACGCGGCATCCACCGTTACCCGGAGCCCAAGCTCCTCTCGGGCAGCAACTACTGCGATATCGGCTTCGATATGGACACCGCCGGTCAGCGGGTCATCGTCATCAGCGCCATCGACAACCTGATGAAGGGAGCCGCCGGCAGCGCCGTCCAGGCCATGAACCTGATGTGCAGCTGGCCGGAAAAAACCGGCCTCGGCTTCCCGGGGCTCCATCCTATTTAAAAAAAGCCCGTATTTTTGCGCGCATAAGAATGCGCGCAAAAATACAAACAAAAAACTCTCTCTTTCCATCCCGCGCGTCGTCGCCTGAAATAAAGGCACCACCTGCGGGACGCAACCGAAAAACCGTTTTCTCGCGTCCGCACACCACACCCAGGCGTGAAGAAAAATGAAAAGCCGTTTTTTCGGCGGCTTCGGAAAGCCGCCGAAAAAACAATTAAAAAAATTTTTCTGCCCATCCCGCGCGTCGTCGCCTGAAATAAAGGCACCACCTGCGGGACGCAAAAAAACAACCGGAGAAAAAACAATGATCGTCGTCAAAGTCGGAGGAGGAGAAGGCGTCAACACCGAAGTGGTCTGCACCGACGTCGCCGCCCTCGTCAAATCAGGCCAACCCGTCGTCCTGGTCCACGGCGGCTCCCACGCCACCAACACCATCTCAGAACAGCTGGGCCACCCGCCCCGCTTCGTCACTTCCCAGTCGGGCCACAGCAGCCGCTACACCGATCGGGAAACCCTGGAAATCTTCATCATGGTCACCGCCGGCAAAATCAACAAACTGCTCGTCGAACGCCTGCAGCAGCTCGGCGTCAACGCCGTCGGCCTCTCCGGCATCGACGGCCGGCTGCTCGAAGGAGAACGCAAAGCCACCCTCCGCATCGTCGAAGACGGCAAACGCAAAATCCTCCACGGCGAATACAGCGGACAGATCGACAAAGTCAATCCCGGCCTGCTCACCCTGCTGCTCGACGCCGGCTACACCCCGGTCATCGCCCCGCAGGCCATCAGCCACGCAAGCGAAGCCCTCAACGTCGACGGCGACCGCGCCGCCGCCGCCCTGGCCGCCGCCCTGCATGCCGACACCCTCGTCATTTTGACCAATGTGCCGGGCCTGCTGCGCGACATCAACGACCCCGCCTCCCTGATCCCGGCCGTCCCGGCCGCCCAGGCCCCGGATTACCTGGAACGCTACGCCCAGGGCCGGATGAAACGCAAAGTCCTCGGCGCCGTGGAAGCATTGGAAGAGGGCGTCGGCAAAGTGATCATCGCCGACGGCCGGATCGAATCGCCGGTGCAGCTGGCCCTGAGCGGCCGGGGGACGGTGATCCAATGAGCGCCGCGCCTGCCAAAGAGGAGATCATCGCCCTGGAGAGCCGCTACGAGAGCGGCGTCTTCAGCAAGCAGCCGATCGCCCTGGTGCGCGGCGCCGGCGCGAAAGTCTGGGATGCCGACGGCGCCGAATATATCGACTGCATCGGCGGCAGCGGCTCCTGCAACCTGGGACATGCCCATCCCGCCGTGGTCGCCGCCGTCACAGAGCAGGCCGGAAAGATGATCATGGCGCCCAACGGCCTCTACAACGATCAGCGGGCCCAACTGCTCGCCGAACTGATCCGGGTCGCGCCGGCCGGATTGGGCCGCGCCTTTCTCTGCAACTCAGGAACCGAGGCCGTCGAAGCCGCATTCAAATTTGCCCGCTTCAAGACCGGCCGGCAGAAGATCGTCGCCGCCATGCGCAGCTTTCACGGCCGCAGCATGGGCGCCCTCTCCGCCACCTGGAACAAAGAGTACCGCGAGCCCTTCGAGCCGCTGGTACCCGGCTTCAGCTTCGTCCCCTACAACAAACTCGAACGAATGGCTCAGGCCATCGACGATCAAACCGCCGCCGTGATCCTGGAAATCGTCCAGGGCGAAGGCGGCGTCCATCCCGGCACCGCCGACTATTTGCAGGGCGTCGCCGCCCTCTGCAAGGAAAAGGGCGCCCTGCTCATCATCGACGAAGTGCAGACCGGACTGGGCCGCACAGGCAAACTCTTCGCCTGCGAGCACTACGACCTGCACCCCGATCTGCTCTGCATCGCCAAAAGTCTGGCCGGCGGGCTGCCCATGGGCGCCACGCTGATCGCCGAGAGCTGGGGAGAGCTGCCGCACAAGATCCACGGCAACACCTTCGGCGGCAACCCGCTCGCCTGCGCCGCCGCCCGCGCCGCCCTGGCCTCCCTCCAAAACGAGGAACTCCCGCAGCGGGCTGCCAAACGGGGCGCCCAACTCCAGGCCGGCTTCCGGGCCATCGACTCGCCGTTGATCAAAGAAGTGCGCGGCCTCGGGCTCATGGTCGGCATCGAACTCAAAACCGCCGCCGGCCCCTACCTCGCCGCCCTGGCCCAAAACGGCATCCTGGCCCTCACCGCCGGCGCCACCGTCATGCGCTTCCTCCCGCCGCTCGTCATCACAGAGGAAGAAGTAGAGACCGTCGTGCAAAAAGTGGCCCTGTGCCTGAAATAAAAGTATTGGGCGGGCGCCGACTACGCCGGCGCCCGCCCAATACAAATCCACTCCGGGAAAAATAACCTATGATCGATATCGATTTTCTGGAAAAACTCGTCGCCATTCCCAGCCTTTCCGGCCAGGAAGACGAAGTCGCCGACTTCCTGGTCCAACAAATGCACGCCTGGGGCTTCCGCGCCTGCCGCGACAACGCCGGCAACGCCGTCGGCGAACTCGGCAACCCCCATGCCGCCCAACATCTCGTCATGGTGGGCCACATGGACACCGTGCCCGGCGAAATCCCGGTCCATCGGGAAAACGGCCGCCTCTACGGCCGCGGCGCCGTCGACGCCAAAGGCTCGCTGGCCGCCTTCGTCCTGGCCGCTGCGGAAAGCGCCCCCCATCTGGGAGACGATTTGCACCTCACCGTCATCGGCGCCGTAGAAGAAGAATCTCACGGCTGGGGCGCCCACCATCTGGCACGCACCCTGCCCGCTCCCACCTGGGCCATCATCGGCGAACCCAGCGGCTGGGACAGCATCACGCTGGGCTACAAAGGCATCCTGAATCTGGACTATCGCCTGGTCCAGCCGGGCGGACACAGCGCCGGCGAAACGCCCAGCCCCACCGAGCAGGCCGTGGGCTTCTGGAATCGGGTCCAGAACTACGCCGCGGAGTTCAATCAGGATAAAAAGGGCCGCTTCTATCAGCTCGCCCCGGCGCTGCGCCGGATCAACACCAGCGGCGACGGACTCTACGACACCGTCCGAATGAGCATCGTGGTGCGGCTTCCGCCCGACTTCGACAGCGAAGCGTTCAAAGCCCAACTGGAAAACTGGAGCGACGGCGCCAATCTCACCTTCCTGAGTTGCGATACGGCTTATGCCAGCCTGGATAAAAACACGCCGCCGGTCCGGGCCCTGCTGCGCGGCATCCGCGCTCAGAACGGCCAGCCGCACTTCAAGCTCAAGACCGGCACCTCGGACATGAACGTCGTCGGCCCGGCCTGGGGCTGCCCGATCATCGCCTACGGCCCCGGCGATTCCTCGCTGGACCATACGCCGCAGGAACACATCGAACTCGCCGAATTCACCCGCAGCGTCCAGATCCTCACCCAGGCGCTGATCGCTCTGGCAGGAGCAAGGCCGGAAACCGTAGAGAAAGAAAAGCCCATTTTTTCGGCGGCTTTCTGAAGCCGCCGAAAAAATGAATAAAAAATAACTCTCTCTGCCCATCTAGCGCGTCGATACCGGCCGAACAAAAACCCGTTGCGGGACGCTAAAAACAGATCGCCTGCTTTTAAATTTCATGCGCCCCTTCCGAGGGCCGCATGGAATTAAAATAATCGCTATTAACAAAAACTCAAACAAGGAAACCCAAATCATGAAAGCAAACGCTCAAATCAACAAAGTCGTATTGGCCTACTCCGGTGGGTTGGACACCTCCTGCATCGTCCCGTGGCTGATCGAAAACTACCACTGCGACGTCGTCACCTACACCGCCGACCTGGGCCAGGAAGAAGAGCTGCAAGGCCTTCCCGAAAAAGCCCGCCTCAGCGGCGCCGTCAAATCCTATATCGAAGACCTGCGCGCAGAATTCATCACCGACTTCGTCTTCCCCACCCTCAAAGCCGGCGCCGTCTACGAACGGCAGTATCTGCTCGGCACCTCCTTCGCCCGCCCGTTGATCTCCAAACGGCTGGTCGAAATCGCCGCCCTTGAAAATGCCGACGCCATCGCCCACGGCGCCACCGGCAAAGGCAACGATCAGGTCCGCTTCGAGCTGGGCGTGATGGCCCTGAACCCTCACCTCAAAGTGATCGCTCCCTGGCGGGAATGGGATATCCGCTCCCGGGAAGATGCCCTGGCCTACGCCAACGCCCACGGCGTCCCCGTCACCAAGACCGGCAAATCGATCTACAGCCGGGACCGCAATCTCTGGCATCTCAGTCACGAGGGACACATCCTCGAAAATCCCTGGAACGAATCGGAAGAAGCGATGTTCCAGATCAGCGTGGCCCCCGAAGCGGCGCCCGATAAACCGCACTATCTGGAGATCGATTTCAAAGAGGGCATCCCCACCGCCATCGACGGCGTGACCTGTGGACCAGTCGAACTGGTCTCCCTGCTGAACAAGATCGGCGGCGAACACGGCGTGGGCCGGCTGGACATGGTAGAAAACCGGCTGGTCGGGATCAAATCGCGCGGCGTTTATGAAACGCCGGGTGGAACGATCCTCTATACAGCGCTGCGCGGGCTGGAAACGCTCTGCCTCGACCGGGAAACGATGCATTACAAGGATGTCGTCGCCGAAAAATACGCGGAGATGGTCTATTACGGCCAATGGTTCACGCCGCTGCGCACCGGTCTGGACGCTTTCATCAATTCAATCATGGCGCCGGTCACCGGCACCGTGCGGATCAAACTCTACAAAGGGTCGTGCACCGTAGTAGGACGGAAATCGGACAACTCGCTCTATCGGGAAGATTACGCGACCTTCGGCGTGGACAGCGTCTACGATCAAAGCGACGCGGCCGGCTTCATCCATCTCTTCGGCCTGCCGCTGAAAGTCAAAGCGCTGCTGGATAGTCGCCCGGACGAAGCGTAATTTCAAAAGATCCTGTCCTAACAATAGGCCCCAGAAGATTCACCACAGAGCAACTGTGATAAATGTCAAGGACGAATCGTAGCCAGATTTAGCCA
>CAZCTC010000070.1:0-40084 GCA_964501335.1 uncultured Anaerolineales bacterium
GACCTCATTCAATAGGTCCCCGGACCTCATTCAAGAGGTCTCAGACCTCATTCAAGAGGTTTCAGACCTCATTCAATAGGTCCCCGGACCTCATTCAATAGGTCCCCGGACCTCATTCAATAGGTCCAGAACCTGATTCAAGAGGTCCTGAACCACTTTTTTTCACCTTGTAGCATCCTGCACATGGTTCTTTCCCGGTCAGATACGCCGCGCTTGATCGGCAGAGAGAGTTTTTTGTTTATGTTTTCGGCGGCTTCGGAAAGCCGCCGAAAACATAGGCTTTTCCAGAGCGACACAGACTGTCTACTGTCTACTTGCGGCTGTCTACTTCCAGAGTTTTTTGTTTATGTTTTGGTGCGCATCAGAATGCGCACCAAAACATAGGCCTTTTCCAGATTCGCCCCGGCGACACGTGCTGTCTACTTTCTAATTTCTTTGGCCTTTTCCAGACTCGCCCTGGCGACACGTGCTGTCTACTTTCTAATTTCTTTGGCTTTTTCCAGATTCGCCCCGGCGGCGTGCAAATTCCCCATTACATTTCCCCCGTCAGGGTTCACGTTTCACGTTTTACGTTTTAGAACACAGTCCTTTCCAAAGAGAGACGCAGAGAAAAATAACTCTTTCTCTGCGTCTCTTTACGCTCTCCCTGTCTCTGCGTTAAAATCTGTCTCTAAATTTTCCTGAAAAAAGTCCTCATTCCGGCGCACGATGCAACGCCAGCGAAACCGCTTCGGACAGCTGCTCCAACGTCACCGGCTTGAACAACAATCCAGCCAGCCCCAAAGGCCCCAACCCCTCCAGATCCTCCTGAATCGGATGTCCTGTCAGCAAAATCATCGGCACTCGATTGCCGCGCTGCCGCAAAACATGGAACATCTCCAGCCCCCCCATCTCCGGCATCACCACATCGCTCAAGATCAACGCCACCTTATCCTGAGAACTTTCCCAGATCGGCAAAGCCTCGCGACCGTTCCGGGCCACCAGGATCTGATAATTCAACATCTCCAGACTGTCCACCAAAGCCTGCCGGGTCGCAGAATTATCCTCCACCACCAACAAGGTTTCCCCCGTTCCCCGCACCAGATCGGGCAAATCCGCGGATGAAACCACTTCACTCGACTGAGAAAAAGCCGGCATGTAAATCACAAAGGTCGTCCCATAGTCAACCCGACTGGAAACATCGATAAAACCATCGTGCGATCCTATAATCCCATGCACCTGCGAAAGTCCCAGCCCGGTCCCCTGCCCCACACATTTCGTCGTAAAGAAAGGTTCATAGATGTAAGGTAAAACTTCCGCCGGAATCCCGCAGCCGCTATCCACGACCGTCACTTTAATCCAATCGCCCATGCCGGCTCCGATCGTCAGCATCTCCGGCAACGGCGCCTCCGCGGGCTCTTTGATCTGCACCCGCTCCAAAACAAACCGCAGAATCCCCCCCTGCGGCATGGCATCCCGGGCATTCACCGCCAGATTCATAAAGACCTGCTGCATCCGCGTCGGGTCGCCGTTGACCACATACTCATCCGTACCATAATCCAGCTCCACCCGAATGTTCTCCGGCAGAGTCCGTTCCAACAGCTTGGTCTGTTCTTTCAGCAGCGGCAGCAAATCCAACAACCGACGCTCCAACACCGAACTACGGCTGAAATCCAAAATCTGCTGAATCAACCGCGTGGCATGCATGGCCTGCTGATTCACCGTCATCAACCGTTCTCGATCCCGCGGCGAAAGCCCTTCCGCCCGCGACGACATCTGAGCATAGAGCAAAATCGTGGCCATAATATTGTTGAAATCGTGAGCAATCCCGGCGGCCAGTTGCCCCACCGCCGCCAATCGGTCCTGCTGTTGAATCCGCTGCTCGATCTCCCGTTGATAAGTCACATTGCGGATCGCCACCACCCATCCCTGATGCACCACCCCCATCTCAATCCGCCGGGCAATCAACTGAAAGAAGGCCCCGCCCGACTCCAACTCATGCCACAGCCCTTTCGGCAACGCCAGCAGCAGCTCCGCCAGAGGGCGCCCGCCCAAATGAGTCAGCGTCTCCCCCACCTGAATCCCGGCCAACAACTCCAACATCTCCCGGCCCAGCGGATTGGTCAGACATACCCGCCCATCGACATCCAACAACAGCACCCCTTCCGGCACCGTATCCATAATCCGCTGCACCTGCTGAGCCTGCTCCTGCACCCGCATCAGCAATTGATCCCGTTCCTGGCGGGCGCGCACCTGCTCAGTGATATCGCGTTTCACCGCCGCATAATTGATAATCTCCCCGGAAGGAATCCTTACCGGAAAAACCGTAATCGCTTCGTAATACAAGGAGCCGTCTTTCCGACGACTCATAAAATCTCCGGACCCGGTCTCCCCATTTCGCAAGGCATTCCACAATTGCTGGAAAGTCTCATGGTCTTCCGGCAACGACTGAAGCTCCCAGGGATTCTTATCCAGCACTTCCATCAACGTATAGCCGGTAATCTGCTCAAAACAGGGATTGGCATAGACCAGCTTACCATCCAGATTCGTCAACAAAATAGCTTCCGTGGCCTGCTCCACCACTGCCACCAGCCGCGAAACCTCTTCTGCGGCCCATTTACGCTCAGTAACATCGCGGGCCAGCACAATTAAATGGTCCTGAGTCCCTTCGGGATAGGGAATCGTCGCAATTGAAAGCTCAAACCACCGCAACCCCAGCCGGGTTTCCAAAGAACACAAAGCCCCTGTATGCAAACCGGTCTCCATCGCCTCCTGCATCGCCGCCAGAATGGTCTGAACCGTGGCTTGAGAAACCATCTGATTCAGGTTCCGACCGATAACATCCTGAGGCGAGACCAGAATCAACTCCTGGCGAGGCGTATGGAAGTCATAGATCTGCCCTCGATAATCGACTTCCATCAAAAGGTCAGGCAACGCATCCAGTTTCACCCGCAAATGGGCATGGGCATTTCGCAAAGCTTCCTCAGCCCGTTTGCGCTCGGTAATATCTCGGGAAAGGACCGCCACCTTAGTCACGGCACCGCGGTCATCCAATACCGGATAAAGCACATTATCGTCCCAGCGCCCCAGATATTCATCTTCAAACCGCACCGGTTCACCCAACGCAATCACCTCAGCCACATAAGCGGCTCGCCGTTCCGCCACATCTGCCGGCAAAAGATCCCATAAACAGCGCCCTAAAAGATGATGGCGGGAATTCCCCAACAGCTGCTGCGTCGTCCAGTTAAAGTCCAGCAGAGTTCCCTCACAGGTAATCAAAGCCGCCGCATCGGTCGGAGCATTCAACAGAGCCCGGGCCGTCGCCTCACTTTCCCGCAGTTCAAAATTAGCCCGGGCCAGCTGCGCCGTCCGTTCGACCACCCGCTGCTCCAGTTCCACATTCAAAATCTGCAAAGCCGTCTCAACCCGCTGTCGTTCCTGAATTTCCAGCTGCAACTGCGCATTTTGCTGTTCCAGCTGACATTGCAGGCGCCGCACCGCCAGTTGAGTCTCCAACCGGGCCAGAATCTCTTCGATCTGAAAGGGCTTGGTAATATAATCCACCCCTCCGGCGCGGAAAGCTTCCATCTTGTCCGCCAGATCATCCAGAGCACTGAGGAAAATAACGGGGATATCGCGCGTAGTTTTATCTTGCTTGAGGAGCCGGCACACCTGATAACCGTCCATTTCTGGCATACGAATATCCAGAAAGATCAAATCCGGGATAAATTCCGTAACATATTGCAAGGCCATTCGGCCACTGGTGGCGGAGCGGATCGTATACCCCCGAGCAGACAACATCCCGGCCAGAACTCGTAAATTATCCGGGGTATCGTCCACCACCAGCAATTTAGCCTTCTCCGTTCGTTCTGCCATGGCGCCACCTCATTTCATCAGCAATGTTATCCAGGCTCCATCCCATGCAAAACCGTGGATGCATAAAACGAAGAGCTCACTTACTATACCATCAAGCAGATATTAGAACAAGTTATTGAACTTTGATATAGATTTTTCACCGGTAGGGTAAGCATTCTCCACCTGTGCAGTTATCCGTTGGTGCCGTTAACAACCGACTTCTTGGATCCCGCACCGGGCTTTTTCGTATCAGATACGACGCGCTGGATCGAGGGAGAGAGTTATTTTTATTCATATTTGCGGCGGCTTCAGAAAGCCGCCGCAAATAGGGACTTTTTTCCCAGACTAACCGCACAGGTCGAGATTTTTTTATTTATTTTTGCGCGCGCCGCAGACGGCGCGCGCAAAAATAAAGACTTACAAAACTAAGGGATCGGCGTCGGCGTCAACGAAAGCGTCGGCGTATAATAGGCCCCCGGCTCAATCAGCCCCGCCTTCCGCTTAAAATAGTAGTCCATCACATCATGCACCACCGGCACCGCAATCGTCGAACCTTCCCCACCGTTATAAACCCACGCCAGCACCACAATTTCCGGCGCTTCGGCCGGAGCATAAGCCATAAACCAGGCATGAGTGGGCAAGGTCTGATCCGCAGGCACGGGACAGAGCTTCGCCTTGATCGCCAGATCGTCGCAATACTCGGCCGTTCCCGTCTTACCGGCCACCCGCACCCCATCGATCCTGGCCCGCGGCGCCGAACCATGGTCCACCGCGGCCTCCAACCCCTCATGCACCGTCTGCCAGACCGAAGCATCCACCGGCAACACCTTCAGCACCTCAGGCGTATAGGTCCGCACAATATTCCCATCGGGATCGGTGATATGATGGATCAGCTGCGGCTTATAACGGGTCCCGCCGTTCGCCACCGTCGCCATCACATTTATCATCTGAATGGGCGTCACCAGCAAAGACCCCTGACCGATCGAGAGATTATAGGTATCACCGGTGGTCCAGGTCTGATGATAGGTGTGACGTTTCCAGTCTGCATCCGGCACCAACCCCGCCGCCTCGCCCAGGATATCGACGCCCGTATAATCCCCCAGGCCAAACAACCGGGCATACTCCGTCAACTTCTTCACGCCGAGCCCGGTCATCTCGGTATCTTCAAAACCACCCATCGTCTCATAGAAAAAAACATCGCACGACTGCGCCAGCGCCTCGACCACATTGACCGAACCATGGCCGCCGCGGTTCCAGCAATAAAAAGGCTGCGCCAGCGCCGGATTGTCGGGAGCCAGCTTGTTACGCAACAGAATCCGACCGGGACAACTCACCGTTGTAAAGCGATTGAGCGTCCCTTCCTGCAACCCCGCCGTCGCCGGAATGACTTTGAAAACCGAGCCCGACGGCACCTGATCCGACACCGCATGATTGATCAACGGCCGATGAATATTATCCTGGATTCTCTGCAACTCCTCCATATCCACTCGGCCGCTGAAAATGTTGTTGTCATAGGTAGGCAAACTCACCATCACCAAAACCTGCCCATCCCGAGGGTCCATGGCCAATACAACCCCGCGCAACGAATGCGTCCGCGTCAAAGCCGCCTGTAAAGCCGCATCGGCCACCCGCTGCAATTCAAAATCCAGCGTCAGGTAGATATTATCGCCCGCCCGCGGCGCCAGTTCATATTTGACGCCCAACTCCTGCCCCAACACATCTTCTTCAACATAACGCCGCCCGGGCACGCCGCGCAGCGATTCCTCAGCCGCAGCCTCAATCCCGGTCTTCCCAATCTTATCGGTATTCGGGTTGTACCCCTGCGCCTCAAATTCAGCCACATCCTCCGGCGGCACCGAACCCAAAAAACCCAACACCTGAGAAGTCAAGGTACCGCTGATATAATTCCGCCGCGAGACCACCTCCACACCGACACCGGGCATCGTCACCCCGCTCTCCTGAGAAATGACCAGAGCGGTATCCCGTTCCAGATTCCGGCTCACCACCAGCGGCGAATAAGGCCGCAAATAACGCACTTCATCCACCATCTCCAGAATCCCGGGGTCCGGCTTTTCCCCAATCGGCGGATATTGCGCCCGTCCCACCATCCAGGGCTCCGGCCGATACTCAGGGGCATTCGGTTGATGCTCACTGCTGTAAGGCAATCCCACCATCTGAGCCACCCGCTCCAGCACGGCTCGTTCCCGCTCGGGATCTTCGGGCAACATCCCGGGCGTAATCGTCAGGTTATAGGCCGGAATATTACGCACCAACGGCCGACCGTTGCGGTCGAAAATCACGCCCCGCGAAGGTGAAATGTAAATCAACCGCGACTGCTGCTGTTCCGCCTTCGCCACATACGAGCCGCCCTCAAAGAACTGCAATTGCCAGAGCCGAATGCCGTACAGGCCCAGGACCAACATGATCGCCCAGCCCATCACGACCAGCCGGGGAGCCCGATCCAATCCGGAAAAAAGCCCACCGTCACCGAATAAAACAGGGCCGCGCGGTGCCGTAATATAACGTGAACGTCGATTCATAAGCTCCTGCGTCGCTGCTGTTGCGACCGGTCGTGAAAAAAGACCAGAAAGCGAAAGATAAAAGGAGAAAGCAAGAGGTTCAACAAAGAAGCCGGCAGGGCGATCGTAATAAAAGCCAGGGGAATATTGATTGAATAGCCGAGGATAACCATCAATACCAACAACAAGAGATGCGCCAGCACCGTCCCCGCCGCCGAGGTGATCGCCAACCGGCTCAACGTCGGCCCGAGCGAATAAATCCACGGCTGCCCCACCAGCAACGTCACCACCGTCAACGAAACGGTCCACAACCCAAAAGGACCGCCGGAGAGCAAATCACAGAAAACGCCCCCGATAAACCCCCACAGCGCCCCTTCATCGGCGCCCCGGATCACAGTCCAGGTCACCGCCAGCACCAGCACCAGATCGGGTCGGCTGCCGAAGATTGAAATCCGTTCCAGCCAGACACTCTGCAAGACCGCCCCGATCAATAAAATCGGCAGGCCATAATAGAGGCTCATGGATTGGTCTCTTCACCGGATAGGGGAGAGGAAGTGCGCTCAAAATCGGTGATCACGAGCACCATCTCCAGCCGCCGAAAGTCCATCGCCGGCCGCAGGATGGCTTCCTGAAACAACGCCGACTCCTGATATTTGATGGTAGCCACCTGTCCCAATACCAGCCCCTTCGGCAACAGGCTTCCCAACCCCGACGTCACCACAATCTCCCCTTCATTGACCTTCTCATCGGGGAGAATGTCGACCATCGAAATCGAACCGTCGTCCTGACCGACCACCAACCCGGTCACCCGGGAATCCTGTAACATCGCCGCCACATTGCTGGAAGGATCGGTGATCAACTGAACAAAAGCCTGATTGGGCGTAACCCGCGCCACCCGTCCCACCAGCAGTGCCCCTCCGGTAACGACCGGCATCCCGATGGCTACCCCACTGCGCGAACCGGCATTGATCACAATGTAACGCAAATAAGGGTTGCTGTCTTCCCCCAACACCGTTCCACAGGGGAATCGATCACAACCCCGCTCCACCACATCCGCCCCGACCAGCGAAAAGGTCGGATTGGTCGATGCGAAATTCAGCTGCTCGCGCAATTGTTGGGTCTCAGCCACGAATTCACGCAGCCGGATATTTTCCACCAACAGGGCATCGTTCTGTTTTTTCAGCTCGGTCACCTGAGTGCGCAGCTCCTGAACCTCACCGAAGCTCTGCGAAAACGATCCGACCGAACCCACGATCCCCGAAAAGAAGCGCTCGACCGGCGCTACCACATAGCTCAGCGCACTCTCCACCGGCCGGAGCAGACCGATTTCCTGCAAAGCCAGTAAAACGATCGCCAGCAAAATCAAAAGGTAAGGAAGCCAGCTACGGCTTTGCCGCATCGTCACGCCTCCTTAAGCAGCCGAACCTCCGGGTTGACGCTCTTCGTAAACCAGAGCGTTCCGCAGCAGATCGAACTGCTCCAACACCCGTCCCGCCCCGCGCGCCACGCAGGTCAGGGAGTCCTGCGCCGTCCAGGCGCGGATATGGGTCTCTTCCGTCAACCGCTCCGCCAATCCCTTGAGATTGGCGCCCCCTCCGGTGAGACAAATCCCCATTTCCATCAGGTCGGCCACCAGTTCAGGAGGGGTCTCATCCAGCGTATCCCGGACCAGATCGACAATAATGTTGACCGAACGGGAAAGCGATTCACGGACTTCGATACTGCTGATTTCCACTTCTTCGGGCAACCCGGTAATCAGGTTACGCCCGCGCATCCCCATCACTTTTTCTTCCGGCAAGGGGTAAGCCGAACCGATATTGATCTTAATGCGCTCCCCCATGCGTTCACTGATCGCCAGATTGTACTTCTGCCGGGCATATTGCATGATATCCTCATCCAGTTCATCCCCGGCGATACGGATACTGCGGCTGACCACGATCCCGCTCAACGCAAAAACACCGACCTCCGTCGTACCGCCGCCGATATCGACGACCATACTACCCTGGGGTTCCGTGATCGGCAGACCGGCCCCGATCGCCGCGGCGATCGGTTCCTCAATCAGATAAGCCTCCCGGGCCCCGGCGCTCAACGCGGCCTCTTTGACCGCGCGTTTTTCCACTTCGGTCACCCCGCTGGGAATACCCACCACCACCCGAGGCCGGGGAATAGGCACAAAGACCTGATGGTGCACCTTACGAATAAAATGAGCCAGCATCGCCTGCGTAATATCGAACTCCGAGATCACACCGTCCCGCAACGGCCGCACCGCCACGATATGCGGCGGAGTCTTTCCCACCATCTCTTTAGCATCAGCGCCAAAGGCCAGCGTCTCATGCGTATGTTTATTGACAGCCACCCAGGAGGGCTCATTGATTACAATTCCCTTACCCCGCACGTAAACCAACGTATTGGCCGTACCCAGGTCAATACCCACGTCCAGAGAAAAGAGCCCCAACAATGCATCAATGGGATTAATCAAGATCTTCCTCGTTTCGCCGGTGCATTTATTCCGGTTTCCGCATTAACAATTTATCAGACATACCCGCGGCATTATACCACGAAGCAAAAAATAGATAGATTACGCCGCCCGCGTCCCGCAAACGGCTTCTTTTGGTAAAAAGCGACACGCTGTGCGAAGCAGGGGGAAGATGTTTTTTATTTATGTTTTGGCGCACTTCAGAAAGTGCGCCAAAACATAGGCTTTTTCTCCCGTATTTTCAGGCTAACTGCACAGATCGTTATTTTTTTATTCAAGGATGAGCTTCCAGGCCTTTTGCCGCGTAAAGCAGACCCACCCGTTCCGTCACCTGCCCCATGCGATCCAGAAAATGTCGCGGCGTCGGGCTCAGCGCCCAGACCCGCCGCACCGCCGGCCCGATCGGATCAGCCCCGGCCGCCCCCGGGCGCCCGGCATAAGCTCCATAGAAAGCAAAATAAGCCTGATTGAGCCGGCGAATCCCGTAACCCTGCGCGACAAAATAACGCCGCTGCGCCTCCAGATAGAGTTCAGCCCGCTGAATCTCGCCCTGTTCCAGCAATCGATCCGCCGTCACCCGCGTCCGATGCATCTCCGACCAGTAATCAAAGGTCGGCCCCTGAAAATCCGCCTGCGGCTTCACCTGATACCCCAACGGATCGGGCAATTTCTTGTCCCGGCTCAGATAAGGTCGATAAAAACGCTGCACAATCGCCTGACCGCCCCATTCACCCATCACCTGCGCCGTCGTCTCATTGATCGTCCGCGCATCGTACGAATTCATATAACTCCAACCCAGCGGCGAGAAAAGCAACGCATGATGGGTCCACTCATGCACCATCACTTCCGCCGCCCAATCGAGCGAATCCGTCTCGGCCAGCATGGCCGGATAGGCCGCCAGACCGCCGATCGGAGTCACCAGCACCGAGTAGTCCGGCATCCCCGACTCCGTCCGGCGCTCCAAAAATTCCTGGCGGTCCGTCTCCAGGCCCGGCCAAAGCAGCCGCTCATCATAAGCCTGGATCTTCTCCCGGGGAGAAACCACCAACAGATAGGGCAGCGGCGTAAACGTCCCCTGCATCGGCGGCAGCGTCAGTCCCCCCCAGGCCAGGCCCACATCTTCCAACACCAGACTCCCCTGATCTTCCAGAATTGCTTCTGCAAGCGGGGCTTCGTCATTCACGCGGCTTCGCAAAACCGCCAGTTGCGCCCGCTGATCCGCCGTGATCTGGTCGGGATCTTTCACCGCCGGATCGATATAGGCCTGATCAATAGCCGCTTCAAGTTGATGAGCTTCCCCCACCCGCTGCATATAATCCAGCACAAAATGGGCCTGCGTCTCCTCGTCCATCCAACGCTGCGGGGAAAGAAGGTTATAAGCCGTCTTACGCGCCAACGCATCCAGTTCCCAGGAGATAAAATCGAAATCATAACCTGCGCTCAACTGTGATAGTTGAAAATGAGGATCAAAAGAAAGAGGACTCTCTCCGGTGATCAACAACCACACCCCGATCCAGGCCAACAACCACTTTATCCCACGTCCAAAGCTGCGTTTACGTTGCACCATAGGCGAGAGTGTAGCGTGAAAAGGGAAAAAGACAAACGGAAACAAAAAAGTGCGCCACCCTCAAAGAGGGTGGCGCACTCTGGTTCATAGATTCTAAATATTAAATATTCTTTCCCTGTGACTGCACCTTGATCGTTCGGGGGCGGACCTCCTGAGCCTTCGGCAGCTTCAACGTCAAAACACCGTTCTCGAAGCTGGCTTCCGCCCTGTCCACATCCACCGGGATATTCAAGACCAACGAGCGGGAGAAAACGCCATACGGCCGTTCCTGCATCACATAATCCACATTGTCGATCGGAGCTTTCAACTCGCCTCGAATCGTCAGTGTATCGCCCTCCAGTGTAATCTCCACATCCTCCGCATTCAGCCCGGGCACGGAAGCGGTGATCACAATCTCATCCTGGGTGACATAGGCATCCAACGGCAGGCGCAGCCCGCGCTCCGTTCCCTGAGCCCGACGATTCCAGGCCGGAACAAAGCTCTCTTCCATCAACCGGTTCATGGCATCGCGCAACGAAACCAGATCTTCAGTGGGATCCCAACGTAACATGGACATGGTATTTCCTCCTTTTAATTGAATCGTTCAACGTGAGTATAAGGCAGACTTACTTTTTCTTGATCTGAATGGTCCGCGGCCGGGCCCCTTCCACCTTCGGCAGGCGAAGGTTCAAAACTCCGTTTTCAAACTCCGCCTGGGCTTTCTCCACATTCACTTCCGTGGGCAAAACGATCGTCCGGACAAAATTGCCCCACCGCCGCTCTTGCACCACCTGCCGCCCCTGGCGTTTTTCATGAGCGATTTTAACCTCACCCTTCAGGGTCAACACATCTCCCGTCACACTGATATCGACATCCTCCGGTTTAATCCCCGGCAACGACGCTTCAACGACGATCTCTTCATTGGTTTCGTAAACATCGATCTCCGGAACCACTTCCCCGATCACGCCCGTCCCTCCGAACGGACGCAGGAAACTATCCTCAATCAGTCGGTTCATAGCCTCTCGTAACGAAACCAGATTTTCAGTTGATTCTCTACGTAGCATCGACATCTTTCACCTCCAGATTAATTTTTTAGGATTTTTCTGTGTATGACTGTGATTGAAGCGATGGCGTTTATCCTTCGCCTTACGCTTTAAGGATACCGCCGGAACATTAGATTAAGATAAATTGCGTATAAGAAAATCCTTAGAGAAAAAGCGCCTGTGACCAAGCTGTATCCCCGAACTCCAGATGATACATTGACAGGGCCGGAACCTTTATAGTAGGCTGACAACCAGGAAAGGAGATGATTCCCATGTTACTCTGGATCATAATGTTGGTTATGGCGATTCTGTTGATTGTCACTCTGCCGGCCTGGCCTTACAGCCGACGGTGGGGGTACGTTCCCAGCGGCTTCCTGGCAACCTCGCTCTTTCTCATCCTGATTGCCCTGCTGCTGATCTAACCACATAGTAAGGAGATGTCTCATGAGGCAGGGGTATCCATCTTATCGCCGGACTCTCTCAAAGTCCAACACGGGCCGCCTGTTGGCGGCCTTTCCATTTTTAGCAGCCGGAAGCTGGCTGACCTATAGCGCGGTGGGCATCAACCACAATATGGACCTGCCCTTCGCCCTCCCCACCGACCGCATCAGCCTGCATTCCCCTACGGGAGGCCATCTCAACATCTATGTCGACACCCAGGCCAGCGGTCATCCCCTTGTCCTGATCCACAGCATCAACGCAGCCGCCTCAGCTTATGAAATGCGCCCCCTCTTCCTGCACTATCAAAAAAAACGCCCGCTCTGGGCCCCCGATCTACCCGGCTTTGGTTTCTCGAGCCGCGGCGATCATGTCTATACCCCCCTGACCTATGAGCAGGCCCTTCTCAAACTCTTTGAACTCCAGATAGGAGTTCCGGCCGATGTGGTGGCCCTCTCCCTGAGTGCCGAATTCGCCGCCCGCGCGGCTCTGATCCGACCCTCCGCCTTCCGTTCGCTGACCCTGATCTCCCCGACCGGCTTCGGCAACCAGATACAACCTTCCCATCACCGCAGCGACGGCATTCAATCGCTGCTCTACTTTCCCCTCTGGAGTCAGGGATTCTACGACTTGCTGACCACCCGGCTCAGCATCCGATATTTTTTACAAAAGAGCTTTATCGGTCCGGTGGATGAAGAAATGGTCGATTATGCTTACTGTACAGCCCACCGCCCCGGCGCCCGCTACGCCCCCTTTCATTTTGTCTCCGGAGAGCTTTTCACCGCCGATATCCGCAATCGTTTCTATGCTCGATTGACAGAGCTGCCGGTCCTGGTGCTTTACGATCAAGATGCCTATACGGGTTTTGAGCATCTGCCGACCTTTTTGGAAGATCATCCCAACTGGCAATCGGCGCGAATTTCCCCTACCCGCGGCCTGCCCCATTTTGAAAAACTAACCCAAACGGTCCATTATCTGGATACCTTCTGGCAAACGCTCAACGAACAACCTTCGGTTTAAAATAGCAGAGAGGATTATTTTTTCATATTTTCGGCGGCTTTCTGAAGCCGCCGAAAATATGGACTTTTCCCTCACTTTTCCGGGTTAACCGCTCGGAACAAAAAATCGCCCGCCTCAGAAGGCGAGCGATTTTTTATAAAAATTCACGACCGATGCAGTTGGCCAAAAAACAAGGAACTTACGGCGTGACCACTTCGGTCGGCGTGACCGGCACCGTCGTGGAAAGCGGCGTCGTCGACGTGATCGGCAAGGTCTCCGTCACTACCGCTGAATCTCCGGTATCCGGAGCCACTTCACTCACCGTCACCCAATCCGCCAACGAGGTCTGCACCAGTTCCTGGAACTGATAGACCGACACCCGCACGTAATAGGGCGACTCGGAACTCCACGCCACAAATCCGGTAGCATCCCCGCTCCCGATCTTCAGCGTGACGGTTTTGTTCTCCAAGGTCTTCAACGTGATCACCGCCTGCGGCTTATCCATCCCATATTCCGGCTTCTCGGCCGTCCCCAGAGGGGCCAGCATGGAAATCGTCTCCAGCTGGCTGATCAACTGTTGGATCTTAGTCTCATCCGGCACCTGATTCAGCTCTGCCGCCGGGATCTTCCAGCCGCCCTGTTCCTGAACCAACACCAACCGGCCGTTGACATTCTCCAGAGTCACCTGATTGATCGATCCGGGAGTAAGGGCGATCCAGCTCGTATCCACCCAGTTGCCGGCCTCCGGCCCGAAAGTATATGAATCGACATTCGGCTCCAGATAGATTTGCTCCTGTCCATCTACCCGCACATGCGAGCTGCCGTAAGTAGGCGAAGTTCCCACATAGAGCGTCCGGGTTGCGCCCCCGGTCAGGCCCAACTCAATCCGCAGAGCATAATTCGTCGGAGCGACCTGCAACCGGGCCTGATTCGCCGCCGTCTGAGCCACCAGACGATCCGTCTTCAACCCCAACAGGGTATCCAGCGCGGATTCCACCTTAGTCACCAACACCGGATAGCCCCCGGCGTCGGGCAAACTCCACGTCTCGCCGGCCTTCACCATCCGCAAGGTGGCGCCGTCGCTCCCCGTTACGGTCAAAGAAGCCACATCTTCGCGCTTGAGCTCCGGAAAAAGGGGTTGACTGGCGACCGCTTCCGGCTTCGGCCAGAAATAGACCAGACCGATCAACACCAGCTGGACCACCAAAATCACAACCAGAATCTGTTGATAGCGTTTCATTCTTTCGCCTCCGCATTCCGCGCAGTATCAGGGGCGATCAAAGCCATCGGCCGCTCGCCGCGCCGGCGCATCGTCCAGACAACGCCCACCACGACCAACGCCAGGAATGCCACCAGGTAATTGCCCCACTCGAAAATCTTCTGTCCCAATTCGGACAACGGCAGGAACAACCGGGAGGTCGTCCCCCGGGCCCGAATCGCCAGCATATCGGCATCCTCAGTCGCCCAATCCACCATATTCTGCACCATCTGCAAATTGCTCTGATAACGATCCCCGGAAACCGATTGCGAGATATTGAAAATCAGATCGTCCAGGAATTCAGCACTGCTCACCACCACCAGACGGGCCGCCGGAGAGGAAGTGATTACCGTGTTGGAACCGACCGGCGCAGCGCCCGGCGTCGTTGCCGTCGTGGTCGTAAAAGGCGAGGGCTTATCCTTGAAGTAACTCTGGAAAGTCCCTTCCACCACCACGCCCAGCGTATAAGCTTGGGTCGGCGTGATCACCGGGAAGCCGATCTCGCCATACGTCATCGAGTCCGGCTGGATAATCAGACTGCTCTGAGCCCAGGAGCTGACGGTCGAACGCAAAAGCGTCGTCACCGTCCGTTCCCCGTTCGACGCCACATCCACCGTGATCGGTGAGGCCCATTGCAAAGCCACCGAAGAGAGCCCCGAGAGGATCGGATGCTTTGCCGCCATCCCATCCGACCGCACCTGCACAAAGAAAGGATAGGGGATCAGTTGATATTGCATCGTCTGATTCTTGATCTCCGGCATGGGGAACTTCTCGTTCTGCATATCCAGCACCAGACTCGAATCGACATGGACGCCGTAGGAAGCCAGCATCTCCGTCAAATCGTCGGTCAGCGGCTGCATATAGAGCCCGATCGATTCCGAAGCGCCCAGGCTGTACCGTCCGGCCGCCACCACCACCGTCCCACCCCGCATCAGATACTGATCGATCGCATAGCGCTCCTGATCGGTCATATTCTGGGGCGCCACCACAATCAGGATATTCACCGCCGGCGGGACCTGACCGGTGGAAAGATCGACAGTCTGAACCTCATATTCTTCGCTCAGCGCCTGGCTCAACATATCCCAGGAAGCCAGCGATTGCTGCGTCTGCCCGTACATATCCTGAGTCTGGGTGGTCGGGGGCGTCCACAACCCGACAACCTTCAAGAAGCCCGGCGTGACCCGCTTGAGCGCCGATTCGATATCGGAACGGATATCGGTCTCCGTATATTCGCCGGAAGGATAGGCCACCACCGAACGATCGCCCATTTCCAGCACCATCTGCATATAAAAGCCCTGGTTCGAGAAAAGCGAAACCGGAATCGGCTGCAACCCATAGCGATCGTACAGCTCCTGCGGAGTAATCGAAGCGTTGGAAGCCGAGGGATCGACCTCTTGATAGATAAAGTTCCCGTTGGCCTTGGCTTGCAGCTCCAGGGCCACCTTCTTGATCGTCGCCGGCACCTCCGCCACCGACTCCGGCACCAGCTTGGGCGTCACATAGAGCGTCATCTTCACCGGCTCGGTCAGAGTCGCCAGCACCGCATCTACATTCTGGAAACCGTAGACGACCTTCTTGATCGAGCGGGTCAGATCGTACTCCAGATTGCGCAGCCGCACCACCGATTGCCCGCTGCTCTGCTGGACTTCGATCAAATCCTGGAAATTCAACACGATATTCTGATCCCCATACTGAAGCAGAATATCAAAGTAAGAATTGATCACCGAAGCTTCGTACCGTCCCGAAACCTGAAAAGTAGTTGAACGAATACCGTAAGTCTGATTGGCTTCCGCCTCAGCTTCAGGGTCCTGCGCCGGATCGACAATCTCGATCTTCACCTTGCCGCCCGAAGCGATACGATATTCCTCCAACATATCCTCGATCTGCGGAATCAGTGGAGTCAGCAGCGGATGCGTCTTCGAACTGAAGTACCCCCGGATCAACAAAGGCTCCTGCAACCCGGTCAACAATTCCCGCGTCGTGGAAGAAAGCGTATATTCCTGCTGCTGCGTCAGATCGACCCGCAAAGAACGCAGGGGATAGACCCATACATTCATCAGGATCAAATTCAGGGCCAACAAAACCGAAATCATCGTGTTGCCCTCGCGCTGCGGACGCAGCTGCTCGCCCGTGCTCCAGCGCTGACTGTAAAGCGAAAGTACATTGAGCGTCAGGAAAACCCCGGCGAAGGTCAGATAGTAGATCAGATCGCGCAGATCGATCACCCCGCGCAGAATGCTCTCAAACCGGCTGCCCGTCCCCAACGCCGCCAAAACCGTTCCGAGCTGCTCGCCGGCAAACGTCGTCACACCCTGCGATCCCAACACATAGAAAAGGCCGCACAACAATACCGTGGAAATCAAAGCTACAATCTGATTGTCGGTCCGGGAAGAGACGAACAAACCGATGGCGGCATAAGCCGCCGCCAGCAAGAGCGTCGCCAGATACCCCCCCAGCACCGGGCCCCAATCCAGGTTGCCGCTAAAGATCGAAGCGATCGAAACCGACAGCGGCAGGCCCAGAGTCAACAACAAGGCCAGACCGACCAGAATCAACACCGCCAGGAACTTGCCCAGCACCAGTTGAATCGGAGAGACCGGCAGCGTCAACAGAATTTCCAGCGTGCCGCTGCGCTGCTCTTCACTCCATTGCCGCATCGTCAGCGCCGCCACCAGGAAAATCATCAGGATCGGCATCCAATGGAACAGCGGCCGCACATCCGACAATCCCCGAGAGAAAAAACTATCTACCCAGAAAAACGAGTAAAGGACCGCAATCAAAAAGGCGCCCAGAAAAATCAGCGCCATCGGCGAACCAAAATATCCCCGCAATTCCTTGCGTGTAATTGCCCACACCTGTTTCATAAAATTCACCTCATCCTCAGATCAGGCTAATCTGCCTGCGTGGCCAGCTGGTTAAAGACCGATTCCAGGGTCCGCACATCTCGACGCAATTCCCGCACCGCCCAATTCTGAGCTTTGGCCAGAGCAAAAACTGCCGAATTGAGATCCGCACGCTCCTGTCGCCCCAGCACCCGGAACGCCGGGAAGCCGTCCGCCGAGAGGAAACTTTCCACGCCCCGCACTCCGTTCAATTTCTCGAGAGCCTGTTGGACCCCGTTGACATCGCGCTCCAACACCAGCACCGTATTGGCCGTGGCGGCCAGCTCGGAAAGCCGGGCATCCGCCCGTACCCGCCCGTTCATCAGGATAATGGCCCGATCACAGAGGGCCTCGACTTCCGAGAGGATATGCGTGGAGAAAAGCACGGTGCTGTGCTCGGCCAGCCGGCGGATCAAATGGCGAATTTCCACGATCTGGGTCGGGTCGAGCCCCACCGTGGGCTCATCCAGAATCAACAGCTGCGGCCGATGCAGAATCGCCTGAGCCAGCCCCACCCGCTGCCGATAGCCTTTACTCAATTGGCCGATCGGCCGCACCAGCATATCGGCCAGCCCCGTCGCGTAAATGGCCTCGGAAAGCCGTTGCGGCTGCGCTTCCACCGCAACCCCTCGCAACTCCGCCATCATTTTGAGGTAAGCCTGAACCGATAATTCAGGATAAAGCGGTGCGGTTTCCGGCAGATAACCGATCTGGGCCTGGACCTCGCGGGTCTGCGTCAGAACATCCAACCCATTCACCCGCACCACACCACTGTCAGGCTGCAAATAACCAGTCAGAGTCTTAATAATGGTAGTCTTTCCGGCTCCGTTGGGTCCCAGCAGCCCGACAATCTCCCCTTTAGCAATATCGAAGGAGACGCCTTTGAGTGCCTCAATAGGACCATACGATTTGGTCAGATCACGGACTTCAATCATACTTTACTCCCATCTCGAGTTTGAGATAAAAACCGGCGATGCCGGTCTCCGGAGCTAATCAATAGCACCGTTTGAGAAAAAAACAACTACGCATGTAACCTGATTTGTGCCTCGCCAATTTTAACAGCAATTCCTGAGAAAAAGCTGAGAAAACCAGAATTCCCACAATTCCGACCGTCCGATTATTTACACCATCACGCGCCACCCTGAGTGAAGGCGGCGCGTGATAACATTTTTAGACCTGGCAGTTAACCCGAAAAAGCGAGAGAAAAAAGCCCGTGGTTTGGCGCGCTTCAGAAAGCGCGCCAAACCCTAAAAAACAATTTAATGCTCGGTCGCCGCCTCCAGCAAGGTCTGCAACCGGCTGACCATCTGGGCCGGGTTGGGATGGAGCCCTTCCAGCAACAATACATTCTCATACAACTGCTCGATCGCCGGATCGATCCGGGAATCGTCGCTGTGATCCCGCACCAACCGCGCCAGATTTTGCACCAGCCGATGATGGCGATTCAGCTCCAGAATTTTAGGCGGAATCTCAAAATTTTGCTCCAACAACCGCCGCACCCGCTGCAAATCCCGATCCGGACCGCTCTCCGGAGAAAGCAACCGACAAGGGCTGTCGGTCAACACCTGCGACTCGCGTACATCAGTCACCCGGGCCCCCAGCACCTGCTTGATCCGGGCACTCAACAGCTCGAAATCGGACTGCGGAACGTTTTCCCCGGCCTTTTCTTCCCCGGTCTTGATCAGATCCTTCGGCAGATCCAGCGCCGCATCGTCCACATTCTGGAAACTCTTGCCCTCAAACTCCCGCAGACTCTGCATCAAGAAACCGTCCAACGGATCGACCAGATAGAGCACTTCCAGGGCATGCGCCCGGAAATAGTCGAGATGCGGGCTGCGAGCCGCGGAAGCGCGGTCATCGGCCAGCAAATAATAGATCGACTTCTGCTCATCCCGCATCCGGCTCACATAATCGGCCAGGGAGACCAGCTCATCGCCGTCGGAATGTGACGAGTAGAAACGCAGCAACGGCAACAGTTCCGACCGCCCGGAGGGATCAGAGATCACGCCCTGCTTGATAAACGGACCGAATTCCAACCAGAAGGTGCGGTAATCCGCCGGTTTCTCCTCAGCCATCTCCTTGAGCGCCTTGATCAACCGCGCACTCAACGCCTTCTGCATCTGGCGCATCGTCCGGTTGCTCTGCACCGTCTCGCGAGAAATATTCAGCGGCAAATCCTCCGAATCCACCACCCCTTCCACAAACTGGAAGAACTCCGGCAGCAGTTCCTTATTGTATTCCTGGATCAAGACCTTCCGGGAATAGAGCTTCAGTCCACGATCGGTGCGCAGCCGCAACGCCCCTTGTTCCCGCTTGCGCGGAATATAGAGGATGCTGTGCAAATTCACCGGCACATCCGTCACCAGATGGACATGCAACAACGGCTTTTCAAAATCCAGCGTCAACTGCTGATAGAAATTTTCATACTCTTCAGGGGTAATCTCTTGCGGAGACTTGCGCCAGATGGCCGCCTGTTGATTGGCCACCTTGTCCTGCACATAAACGGGGAACGAAACATAATCGGAATGCTTCTTAACGATCTGTTCCAGACGCCAGGCCGAAGCAAACTCCGCCGCATCCTCTTTCAAATGGATCTCGATCGAAGTGCCGCGGGTCGGCTTATCCGCCGGCTCCAGAGTATAGGAACTCTCTCCATGCGAAATCCAGGTCCAGGCCCGCCCATCGGGGTGATAGGAACGGGTCGTGACCCGCACCTCATCCGCCACCATGAAAACCGCATAGAACCCCACCCCAAACTGCCCGATAATATCGGCGGGGCGGTTGCCTTCTTCCAGACTGCGCAGGAAAGCCGCCACTCCGGAATGAGCAATGGTCCCCAGGTTCTCGATCAACTCTTCGCGGGTCATCCCGATCCCGCTATCGGAAACCGTCAGGGTCCGGGCCGTTTCATCAAAATCCAGCCGGATCGCCAGCTCTGTATCCGGATCCAAAACATTATGATTGGTCAGCATCTCAAACTGAATCCGGTGCAGCGCATCCGAAGCATTAGAAATCAGCTCTCGCAGGAAGATCTCCCGCTCGGTATACAACGAATGGGCCAGAATACGCAGCAACTGTTGCACTTCAGCGCGAAATTCCAGGGCTTCTTGTTTATGTTCTCCAGGTGCAGTTTCGACCATACGTCCCTCCTTCAAGCAGTTAATTCATTTCCATTTGAGATTTAGAATGGTTTGGTATGACGATCCAGCTTTAGACTATAACAGGAAAACATTAGAAGCTCATTTGATTTGCCTTATAAATATTCGCGCGCCCTTTCCAGGGCGCGCGAATATTTAACTACAAATAATATCGATCAACCTGTGCGGTTAGCCCAGAAAAGCGGGAGAAAAAAAGCCTGTATTTTCGCGGGCTTCAGAAAGCCGCCCAAAATATGAGCTTTTTTCCCAGATTAACCGCACATGTCGAGAGTTTTTTGTTTATTTTTGCGCACTGACAGTGCACAAAAATGGATTTTTTCTCTAAATCAGCGTCAATTTGCGCGGCGGCGACATCAACTCCCGCCGCAGACGGATTGCCCCATCCCCCTTGATCGGCATATCCAGCGACCATTTAATCATCGCAATCTCACCGTTTTGAATCTCAATCCCCGTCATAAAACCGGGATAAGAACAGGTCCCGGTATTGAAATAAGGCAATTCATCCGCCAGCGGAAAATGGGCCCGATGGGTATGCCCACAGATCATCGGTTGACAATTGGCTTCCAACCAGCCCGCCAACGCCGACTCAATCCGCCCCTGCCCGGAAAGCTTCTGGGGGATGGCCAGCCGCTGCACCCCCAACCGGCGCAGCCCCTTCCACAAGTTGCGCACGGCCGGCCGGCTCACCCGCATCAACTGATCGCTCAAAAAATCAGCCTGATGGCCATGCGTGACAAAAATCTGCCGCCCGGTGCGGTTATAGCGCAACACCACCCCTTCCCGGGTCGGAATCCCATCCTTGGACATCAAATCCCACCGTCCGCGCTGCAATTCGTGATTGCCGATAATCAGATAAAGCCGCCGGGCCAGATCGAAATCGTGCAACAGCCCGAAAATCCGATCGTAAGCTCGCCGCACCACCTCAAACCGCCCGTTCTGCCAGAGTTCATCACCATCCCCGACCTCTACATAAGTAAAGCCTGAGTGATAATAGTGCTGCAAGGTATAAAAAAACAACGCCTCGTTGCCGGCAAAAACATCGCTACGCCCCCGATCACCTCGATGGCTGTCGCTGAAAAAAATCAGTCGGGACTGATCTGTGATCGTCAATTCTTCCGCATTCTTGAGCACTAAATCGAGACGTTGGAAAGCCATCCGCGCCAACAGCCCCAGACGGACCGGATGAGATTGTTTAGATAAAGAGACCTGACTTGTAGATTCGCCTATCGTCGTCATAACTTCGCTCCTGCAAGGAAAAAATTTCAAACCCCGGCGAAATTCTGACCAGAATACAACTTAAATTCCGGTCCGATCCACACAAAAACCCCTGGGATAAGGAAGAAAGGAGAAAAAAAGTCAGGAGGAAGGTGCTTCCATGGCCTCAAGCGGCATAATCGTCGCCGCTTGAGTTTCCAAAATGACAGAATGCAGGGTTCCGTTGAATAATTCCAGCAACGCAGACTCAAAAACGGGGAAACGTTCCACAGTAAAACGGGCCACCAGCGTTACTTCCGCAGCAAAATCCTCATCCAAAATTTGCCCTGCATGGGCACTCACCAATAAACGCAACCGTTCAAAATCGCGGTAAGGCAATGCGATCGCCACCGTATGGGTGGCTACCTTTTCGGCGCGGGGCAACTCAGCCAAAACGGCGCGGACCGCATCCCCATAAGCCCGCACCAGCCCCCCCGTCCCTAACTTGGTCCCGCCGAAATAGCGGGTCACCACCACCGCCACATCGCCCAATCCACTGCCCTGCAAAACAGCCAGAGCCGGACGCCCGGCTGTACCGGAAGGCTCCCCATCGTCATGGCAATGGCTGGTCACCGACGCCCCATGGCCGATAATAAAAACCGGCACATTATGGGTGGCATCGGAAAACTCAGTCCGAATTCTGGCGATAAAGAGACGCGCTTCCTCCACTGTAAAAACAGGGGCCACGGTGGCTATAAAACGCGAATTGACTACCAGAATTTCTGTGCGCACTTCTTGCGCGGGGATTAACAAACGTTTGCTCGTCTGCATTATCTAACCTTTTTCTTACCGCATCCCCAGTATTTTACCAGAGAGCCGTTAAATTGTCTATACCACGACAGTACTACTTCACTTCTTCTATCAGCTGGCATTCCTGCAAGAATGGTTTAGAATAGATACCAAGCAGGGAGTGATTTCCTGGCACTCTTTTAAGCGAAAGGAATACAACCATGAGCGATATGCCGTCGAGTGAACACGAAGATACACCCCAGAACGAATTACCCACCACTTCTCCTAATGGACATACGGAAGACCCCATTTTTGAAGAAGCATCGGCTAATGCCAGTGGGTTGCGGGCCTACAAAACCCTGGGAGATTTTCTGAGGGATGATGATTGGTATCCGCAGGCGATTGAAGAACATCATCTCTACCGCGTGCAGTTTATGGGCCGCAACGGCGAAATGCGTTGCTTTGCGCAGATCCGCGTCGATCTGGAGCAATTTATTTTCTACGCCGTCGCACCGGTAAAAATCCCTCTGGATGTCCGCCCCATGGCCGCCGAGTTCATTACCCGGGCTAACTACGGACTGCGAATCGGCAACTTCGAAATGGATTACGAAGACGGCGAGATCCGTTACAAGGCCAGCCTGGATTTCGAAGGCGACGAATTAACTCCCAGCCTCATTAAGAACGTCGTTTACCCGGCAGTCCAGACCCTGGATCACTATCTACCAGGATTGATGTCGGTTGTTTACGGCAGCAAAACACCTCTGGAAGCCATCGCCGATATCGAAGGCCCCCACCCGACCGAATAGGCCAAACCACCGATCCGGTCGGTACGGGAAAATTAGAAAAACTCATTTTTTCGCCCGCCTCTGGCGGGCGAAAAAATGAAAAAGCCCACGCTCCCCCTAACCCACCGAAGGAGATGTCATGCGTATCCTGCTCCGCCTCCCCATTCTGATCGCCACACCGCTGATCCTGATCGTTCTGGCCGTGCGGCTGCTCAATCTGCCCTGGTACCCCGCCTGGGTCTACAACCAGCCCGATTTTCCCCCCGATTATTACGGAATGGCCCCGGAGCAACGCCTGAAGCTGGCCCAGGCCAGTATGGATTTCCTTAACGCACCCTACGATCTGAACCGGCTGAAAATCCTGGAACTGGAACCGGACGTCCCCGCCTACAATGAACGGGAATTGAGCCATATGGCCGATGTCAAGCAGGTCTTCGACGGAGTGACGCTGGCAGCCGCCATCGTTCTGTTGATCGCTGCCCTCACCGGCTTCTTCTTTGTCCGAAAGTTCGACCTGGGTGATCTTTGGGGAACGCTCTCCGACGGCGGGCTGATCGGTCTGGGGCTGCTGCTGCTGCTGGGCATCTGGATGATCATCGGTTGGGACGGCTTTTTCGTCGCCTTTCATCAGATCTTCTTCAAAGGCGGCACCTGGATCTTTGAATATACCGACACCTTGATCCGGCTCTTCCCGCAACCCTTCTGGGAAACCGCGGGCAAACTGGTAGCCGGCAGCGTGGGCGGCCTCTCTTTCCTGATGGCCCTGATCTTCCGAATGCTGCAAAAACGTTGGGAATGGAAACGGTCGGCATGATCACCGAAAAGCGCTTCTCCCTGCGGCCGGCCTGGGGAAAACCGGACTTCTGGCATCGGCTGGGAATGCCGCTCCTGATCCCCGCCGGGCTGGTCATCGCCATCGCCGGCTATGTAGGACAGGTCACCGGTCTGGCCCCCGGTATTTACATATTTCTGCTCCTGGGATCGCTCCTGGCAGCCGGAGGTCTGGCCTTTTACTGGAACCACCAACCGGCCGAACTGATCCAGGAAGAGAACGAACTGCTTCTGGAAAATATGCTCTCCCGTCCTTACCAGCGGCTTTCCCATTCGACATCCCGCACCCTGACCCTCTACTGGATCTCCCGCGCTCCCGATGCAATTTTCGCCCGCCTGATCAAAGACGATCAAAACCTGATCTTCACGCGGTGGGTTATTGAAGACAACCACAAAAAACAGTTAAACTGGGAAATGCCGGGCGGACCTCAGGCCCTGAAATTATTAGAATGGTTGGGATATCCGCACGCCGCCGCGGCGCTGGCCGATCAAACCACGCCGCCGACGGCATCGCTGCTGATGTTGAAAATCCTGCCGCATACCGGCGACAGGACCCACCAGGCCCGCTATGAAATCACCCGCCCGTTAGAATAAAGCCCCATCCAATTTCACAAAAGGAGCTGACTATGTTTCAAACACCGGAATGGGTAAAAGATGCCATCTTCTACCAGATTTTCCCCGATCGCTTTGCCCGCAGTGACCAATTGACAAAACCGACCAATCTGGAATCCTGGGAAGCCACCCCCACCACCACCGGCTTCAAAGGCGGAGACCTGCTGGGAATTATGGAACATCTGGATTACCTGGTCGAATTGGGCATCACCGCCGTCTATTTCACCCCCGTCTTCCAATCCACCGCCAATCATCGCTATCACACCCACGATTACTATCAGATCGATCCCATCCTGGGAGGGAATGCGGCTTTCCAAAAATTCCTGGAAGCCGCCCACGCGCGCGGCATCCGCGTCGTCCTCGACGGAGTCTTCAACCATGCCAGCCGCGGCTTTCTGCAATTCAACCACCTGCTGGAAAACGGACCCGATTCCCCCTACGCCGATTGGTTCACCGCCCATGACTTCCCAATCAACGCCTACGACCCGCGGGCTCGAAAACCGAACTATGACTGCTGGTGGGGAATCCCGGCCCTGCCCAAATTCAACACCGACAATCCCCAGGTCCAGGCCTTCATTTACAATGTGGCCGAATACTGGCTCAAGCAGGGGATCGACGGCTGGCGACTCGATGTGCCCGAAGAGATCAAAACGCCGCGGTTCTGGGAAGAATTCCGCCGCCGGGTCAAGGCCTGTAACCCGGAGGCCTATATCGTCGGAGAAATCTGGAAAGAGGCTCCCGACTGGCTGATGGGCGATCGGTTCGACGCCGTCATGAACTACATCTTCAACCGCGCCGCCGCCGGCTTCTTCGGCGGGCCCGAGCTCAACACGAAATTCCGCCCGGGCAGCTTCCCCCTCAAACGACTCAATGCCGTCAATTTCGCCCAACAGATCGAATCGCTGCTCCAGCTTTATCCGCCGGAAGTCACCCAGGTGCAGCTCAATCTGCTCAGCAGCCACGATGAACCCCGCTTCCTGACGGTAGTGGGCGGTAATCCTGCCCGGCTGCGACTGGCCACGCTCTTCCAGATGACCTTCCCGGGGGCTCCCAGCATCTACTACGGCGATGAAGTGGGGATGGAAGGGGGCAATGATCCCGACAGCCGCCGGGCCTTCATCTGGGACAAAAACCGCTGGAATCAGAATCTCTTCCAGGATTTCAAACAGCTGATCGCGCTGCGCAAAAGCCATCCGGTTCTCCGCCGGGGAACATACACCACGCTCTACGCCCGCCATCAAGTCTATGCCTTTGCCCGCAGCAACGACGAAGAAGTAGTAATTGTGATCTTGAATGCCGGCATGGAAGAGGCCGATCCCGCCATCAACCTCAAGGCTTTCCTGCCTTACCAAGCAATCCTGACCGATCTTTTGAACGAACAAACGATCTCCCTGCCGCGGCCGAAATTACAGCTGGTAATGCCGCCGCTCTCCGGCCGTGTCTTGAGCTATAAGAAAAGCTAAACTTTTCCTCCTTCAAGGCAGCATTTGCGTCCCGTAACAAATGCTTTCCCGGTAAAAAGTGTCGCGTAGGACGGGCAAAGAGAGTTTTTTGTTTGTGTTTTCGCGCGCATCAGAATGCGCGCGAAAACACAGGCTTTTTTCTCCCGCCTTTCCGGGCCAACCGCACAGGTCAAAAAAACACTACAGAGACACAGAGAAAAAATTCTTCTCTGTGCCTTCTACGCCTATTTGCAATATCTTTGATCAGCGGTGAATTTTTTTGGGGGTTATTTTCAGGACAGCATCCCTCCTGTCTTTTGACTTTCCCGAAAAAGAGTTTATTCTTACAACAAACTTTACCGACATCTTCCTGCTATCACTCTAGCAAAAACCGTATACAAAAAGAGAAAAGCCATGAAAAAAACAACGCTTCCCAAATTATTGATCCTGGTCGCTTTCCTGTTTTCATTATTGGTATTCATGACCATGCAAACAATGCCGGTGCAGGCAGGCTTCACCGCCACCCCCGAAAATACAGAGACTCCCATTACCCCGCGACCTACCGATACCACCGTCCCCACCGACACCCCCATCCCACCCACCGACACCCCACAACCGCCCACCTCTGAACCCAATCAGTCTTCGGAACCCACTCCCACCGAGACTTTGAAACCGACCGCCACCTTCCGCGCTGTCCTTCCCCATACCGGCAGAAACTCCACCCCCAACAACCGGAACAACTCTCTAAATCAAGGGCTTTTAATCGGCTCCATCCTGCTGGCTATTGTAGGACTCACAGCAGTTGTACGCCGCAGCAATCAACAAAATAGAAAAATCCATGAAAAGAATCAATCTTAGAAAATTTCTGACCGGAATTTTATTGCTCGGATTTCTGTTGACTCTGGGGGGGTGTACCGAAGGTCTTGCCGTCGGAGGACCGGCTCCGGATTTCAATCTCTATCTGGTTAACTGGCAAGAAAAAACGATCTCGCGAGATCAATTGCGCGGTTATCCAATTGTAATCGCATTCTGGACCACCTGGTGTCCGCATTGCGAGGCCCAACAACCCTATCTAATTGATGCGGCACGCCGGTACTCAAAGGCCGTTATCTTTCTGGGTGTCGACGTTCAAGAAGATGAACGCACGGTTAAGAACTATCTTTCCGAAAACCCACTCCCCTATCCCGTTGCGGTCGATCCTATGGGAGTTACGGCCGGCGACTATGAAGTCTCCGGATTTCCAACAACCTATTTTGTGGATGCCGAAGGGAATATTGCCGCGGTCCATGTCGGGGAACTGACCGAGGAAAGTCTGGAAAACTACCTTCAAGAACTTATAAAGTAGCGGAATCCATCCCCAACGCCGGATAAATGCACTGCCGCCCACCGGACCGCATCACCCAACAGCCCCCCCAGCAAAGCCGGCGATCCTTACAAGTTGTGCAGGCCCGGTCTTCCATCAAAATGCGCCGCTCTCGATAGCGGCCGAATCCTTGTTGCCAGATCTGAGCAAAAGGCTGCTCCAAAATCGAACCTTCTCGATTTTCTTCTGTATCATCCAGCTCGGGACACCCCCGAACATGGCCGTCGACGCCAATACAACAGGCCGTGAAACCCACCGGGCAGATCAAAGGAGCATGGCGCAAACGCTTCTCCCAGGGCCCCAGATAGGGCAGATTCTCCGCCAGATAGACCCGCAGGCGCGGCGAATCGTGAGTTTTGATAAATTCCAGCAAGGCGATCAACTGTGCCGGCGTCAACTCCCCGGGATTCTCCAACGCCCGCCCGATCGGCATAATCACCGAAAGCCGCCACATCTTCACCCTTAACATCTCCAACCGGCTGTATAAAGCCCCCAAAGCTTCCAGATTGTACGGCGTAACGGTCGTGGCCACCGAAAGCAAAGGGACTCCCGCCTGCTGGAGAGACTGAACGGCATTAACGGCCCGGACAAAACTGCCCGAATGGCCCCGAATGGCAGTATGCAGATCTTCCAGACCATCCAGACTGACCTGTACAGAATGCACCCTGGCGGTCGCCATCCGTTGAGCCATCTTCGCATTGAGCAAAAAACCATTGGTCGCAATACCGGTCTTCATGCCGCGCTGCCCGGCATAGGAGAGCACCTCCAACAGATCGGGCCGCAACAACGGTTCCCCGCCGGTGACGGCAAACATCTCCACCCGCAGCGCCGCCAGCTGCTCCACCACGCTGCAGATCTGCGCAGTAGTCAGCTCCTCAGCATAGGATTCCCCGGTGGCCCCGCAATGGAGACAATGCAAATTACACCGCCGCGTACAGTCCCACAGGACATAACGCGGCGGCGGTACAGCTTTTCCCTGCTGATAGGCAACGCTTACTCCACTCAGATAGTAATCGGTGCCCAGGCGGGCCAATTCATAACGTAAATTCATGCAAAACAGCTCAGGGTCCTACAGAAGGCGGAGGACCGTACGCCACAGTCGTAAAAGGAGCAAACAACATCAGAGCCAGACAGCAGAACAAACCAGGAAGCACAAAAGTCAAGGCCAGACCTCCGATCAAAAACGGAACCCGGCGTGTTTGAGCATAACGCACCAAAAGGTAAATGCCGACGCCCAATGAAATCAGGGCAAACACAAGCAGAACGATAATCCCGATCACAGACCCCAAATCTGCCGACATGATAGATCTACCTCCTTCCCCGATTCCGGGTAGAGATAAGTGCATTTTACCCTGATCCAGGAAAGGTTCAATTTTCGACCATTTTTTGGTTATGTTTTCGCGGGCTTCAGAAAGCCCGCGAAAACATAGACTTTTTCTTTCCCCCCTTAGGGCGTGACGGCATCCGGATAGAACAATGGCTTGCCGCTCTTGGGTTCCGTAAAAGCCGAGATCAAAGCCTGCGTTTCCGGCGAAACGATCCAGTCAATAAAAGCCTTCGCGCCTGTGTAATTGATGTCGGGATATTTCTCCGGATTGACCGCGATCACATGATAGGGATTGAAAAGAACCTTGTCCCCCTCTAAAAGGATCGGCAGGGAATACCCCTCAGCCGTCCGGGCCATGTACGTACCGCGATCGCTCAACGTATAGGCCTCTTTTTCCTCCGCCATCTGCAAGACAGCTCCCATCCCCTGCCCCGCCGACACATACCAGGATTCACGGGTCGGGGAGATCGTCGCCTTGGACCAGATCGACAACTCCTTGCTATGGGTGCCTGAATTGTCGCCCCGGGAAATGAATGTCGCGCCGGCCGCCGCGATCTTCGCAAAAGCCGCCACCGTATCGGTCATCCCCTTGACGCCGGCAGGATCGGCAGTCGGCCCAATCAACACATAATCATTGTGCATGACGGCCGTCCGATCCACCCCATAGCCGTCGGCGACAAACTGCTCTTCCGCCTTGGGCGAATGAACCAGCAACACATCCGCATCGCCGTTCTTGCCGGCTTCCATCGCCTGACCGCTGCCCACCGCCACAACCTGAAGGTCAAGGCCGGTCTTCGCTTTGAAATCGGGCAGCAGATAATCCAGCAGCCCCGAATCCTGAGTGCTGGTCGTCGTCGCCAGCACCAGACGATCAGGAACCGTCGTCGGAACAGCGGTAGCGGTCGGTACCACAGTCGGTTCTTCCGTCGGGGCCACAGCTTCCGCCGTGTGGGTCGGCGCCACCGTCGGGGCAACGGTAGCAGTCGACTGGGCACAACCGCTCAACAAGTTGACCAACAACACTAACAGCAGCGAAAATTTCAGCAGGGTGTTTCGGTGAATCATCTTAACTCCTCGATTCTTAATTTTTTAGCCGGCGCGTTGTAATTATTGAACCCGCACAACTAAAACAATAATAACAAAGGAGCCCGGCTTGTCAAAAAAATCGAATGAATTGCCCTTTTTACGATTATGCGTAAAATACGTTGGCACTATCCAAGCCCTTATCTCAAACCGCCAGCACAGTCCATTTAAAACAAGAATCGACAAAAAGGATGGCCCTATGCCTCTACCCGGTGTCTTACGCAGAAATCTTATCAAAATCCTCGTCAGAATATTGGACTGGCTAAAAATCGATACTGCGGACAATTCCGATATCTATTACAGCTATCGCCTCTTGCTGGAACGCACCCCCGATCAACCCGGCTGGAACGGCTGGGCCGACAGAGCCAATCGCGGACTCCGCCGACATGAACTGGTCATGGAATTTCTCCGCAGCCAGGAATTCATCCAAAAACATCGCCTCTCCTCACTGAAAGTCATCGAAATCAAAGGACTGGAAATGTATGTGGATGCAGAAGACAGCTGTGTCGGCAAACCCATCTCCCAACATCTCCCCTATGAACCCCACGTCACCGCCGTTTTGAACAAAGAATTCAAAAACGACAGCGTTTTCCTGGATATCGGGGCCAATATGGGCTGGTTTACCATGCAGGCAGCGGTGAAGATCAAAAAAGGCAAAATCATTGCCGTCGAACCGAACCCCAACAACCTCCAATTGCTCTACCGCAGCGTGATCGCCAACCAGCTCAACAACATCCAGGTTTACCCCTACGCCGCCACTGAAGAAAACGGCTGGCTGCAACTGAGCTTCGTCCAATCCAACGGTTTCGTAGAACTCCCCACCACCATCAACGCCACCACCCACTATGTGCAGGGAGTCAACCTTGACGAACTCCTGCAAAACGAACCCCGTATCGACATCGTAAAAATCGATGTCGAAGGCCATGAACTCCTCGCCCTCAAGGGCCTGCAAAAAACCCTTGCCCGCTGCCGGCCGCTCCTTGTGACGGAATTCCATCCGGCCATGTTGAAAGCCCACGGCGGGCTCGAACCGATCGATTACCTCAACTGGATCGCCGGCGCCGGCTATCAACTGGCCGTTATCCAGGAAGACGGTGAAATAAGTGCCCCTCTGACCCCGGCTCAAATTATGGAAAACTGGGAAAAGGCCAACCGCGAAGCCCACATGGAGGGAAATCTCCATCTGGATCTGATCGCCCGGCCTTTGTAGAAGGTAACCAGGAGCGTTATTTTGATTCATTTTTCGGCGGCTTCAGAAAGCCGCCGAAAAATGGTTTTTTAAGAACCCATGAACAGCATCACCATTCACAACGCGCGAGTCCATAACCTCAAAAATATCGATCTGACCCTTCCCAAAGGTCAATTGATCATCATCACCGGAGTAAGCGGTTCCGGGAAATCCAGTCTGGCCTTCGACATCCTCTTTGACGAGGGCCGCCGCCGCTACCTGCAATCCATCGGCATGCTCTCCGGCCTCGTCGAAGAAGAACGCTTTGACAGCATCGCCGGCCTGGGCCCCACCGTCGCCGTGCAGCAAAACCTCATCCGCCAGAGCAATCCCCGGGCCGTGGTCGGCACCAAAACGGAAATTCTCACCTATCTGCGCACCCTTTACGCCCACGAGGGCCGCTACACCTGCCCGCGCTGTGGATCGTCGCTCGACCCGGCCGGCAACTGCACCTGCGGTCACCACGCCGAAAGGCTCACCACTGGCTACTTCTCCTTCAACTCACCCAATGGAATGTGCCTCCAGTGCGAAGGGCGCGGCCGCCGGTTTGAACTGAACCTCGACCGGCTGATCCCCACGCCGCAGACCACCTTGAATCAGGTAATGGCCAACGCCGAGGCCCTCTCCAGTTTCCGCTATCTCCTGGAAGGGCTCTTCGCCCCCTACCGCAACACCCCCTTCTATCAGATGCCCGTCGAATCGCAAAACCACATCCTCTACGGCATCGTCCCTCACAGCAACTTCCAGGCCAAATGCCTGCTGGGCCATCTGCAATGGCGGCTCTCCAAAGGCAAACCGGTCAACGGCACCATCCAAATGGGCGTCTGCCCGGCCTGCGGCGGCGACCGTGTGGGCGAAGAAGCCCGCCGCGTCACCCTGAACGGGCTGCACATCGGCCAGATGGGACGGATGACCATCGCCGCCCTGGACAACTTCCTCAGCGAACTGCACCGATCCGGGCAACTCTCGCCCTTCGGCCGTAACTCACTACGCGAAGTGCGCCGCAAGACCCACCACCTGATCCACGCCGGCCTGGGCCACCTGACCCTCTACCGGGAACTGCCCACCCTCAGCGGCGGCGAAGTCCAGCGACTCTTCCTCAGTGCCCACCTGGATCACGAACTGGATTCCCTCATCTACATCCTCGACGAACCGACCGTGGGCCTGCACGAAATCGAAAAAGCTATGCTCCTCGAACAGATCGTCGCCCTGAAACAGCTGGGCAATACGGTCATCGTGGTCGAACATGACCGCAATACGCTGGAAAAAGCCGATCAGATCGTCGAATTCGGCCCGCTCGCCGGCGTGAACGGCGGCCGCGTCATCTATCAGGGCGATTATGAGGGCCTGCGGCAATCGCCGGCCTCGTTGATCGGCCGTTGCCTGCAAACACCCCCTCCCCCACGGCCCGCCTCCCGGCCGCCCACCGGGTCGACATTGAAAATCAAGGGAGCCGCGACCAACAATCTCAAAGGGATCACCGTGGAGATTCCGCTCGGCCTGCGCGTCGGCGTGGCCGGAGTCTCCGGCAGCGGCAAAAGCTCGCTCATTGCCGACACCCTCGTCCCGCTGCTCGCCGGTCATTTCGCCGGCGGCCCGCCCTCCGCCGTTCTGGACGAAGAGGAGCCCGACGACGCCCTCCGCCCGCTCCCGCTCGCCGAACAGCTGGAAGGGCTGGAACAGCTCAGCGGCTATGCCGAGATTTCGCAGGAACCGATCGGCCGCCATCACAACTCACACCCGGCCTCCTATCTCAACATCTGGGACCCGATCCGCAAACTTTTCGCCGCGCAACCGCTGGCCCGCGAGCGGGCCTACACGCCCGGTCACTTCTCCTTTAATTCCGTCGGCGCCTGCCCCGAATGCCAGGGCAGCGGCTTTCATAAACTCTGGCTGGGCGGCAACTTCTTCGTCTCCAACCGCTGTCCCGTCTGCCGGGGCCGTCGCTATCAGGATGAAATCCTCGATGTGACCTACCAGGGTTACCACATCCGGCAGCTCCTCGACCTCAGCATCAGCGAAGCTGCGACGCTCTTCAAAGGGCACAAGACCATCAGCCCGATGCTGGAAGTCCTGGAAAGGATCGGCATGGGCTACCTCACGCTGGGCCAACCTGCCTCCACCCTGAGCGGCGGAGAGGCCCAACGGATCAAGCTGGCCCGGGAGATCGGCCGCCGGCGCCCCGGCAACACGCTCTACATCCTCGACGAACCGACTACGGGTCTGAGCCTCTACGATACCACCCGGCTGCTCGCGCTGTTGGATGAGCTGATCGAGCAGGGCAATTCGATTGTGGTGATCGAACACGATCCCACCGTGCTCAACCACTGCGATTGGATCATCGAGCTGGGCCCCGAAGGCGGGGACGCCGGCGGTCAGGTCATCGCCGAAGGGACGCCGACCGACCTGCGGAACAACCCGCACTCCAAAACCGGCCCTTATTTACAAGCCGGATTTTAACGCAGGGACGGAGAGATCGCAGAAAAAATTTATTTTTCTGAGAGCCAGTTTTTTGCGTCCCGCAACAGGCACTTTCCATGTAAAAAGCGAGGCGCAGAACGGGCAAAGAAAGTTTTTTGTTTGTGTTTTTGCGCGCATAAGAATGCGCGCAAAAACACGGCTTTTCCCTCGCTTTTTCAAGCAACTTTTTCTTCACAAAATAAGGTTGACAAAATGGAATCTCTGCAAAACCGCGATGACTGGCCCACAGATGAATGGCGCACCGCGCTTCCGGAAAGCGTCGGGCTCGATCCCCTACGGGTGAGCGCAGCCGCGCAGGCCGCCCGGGTCCGCTTGCGCACCGTCAACGCCCTCCTGGTCGTCAAAAACGGCTACCTGGTCCTCGAACAATACGACCACGGCTTCGACGCCGAAGCCAGCCATCACGTCATGTCGGTGACCAAAAGCGTCATCTCCGCCCTGATCGGAATTGCCGTACAGCAGGGCTATCTGAAAAACGTCCAACAGCCCGTCCTGGATTTCTTCCCCGAATACCAGCCGGGACCCTACGACGGAGCCAAACGCAACCTCACCCTCCATCACCTGCTCACCATGACCTCGGGGATCGCCTGGCGCACCAGCCATAACGCCGCCGAACCGATGCTCGATCGGCTCTGGCGCAGCCCCGACTGGAAAGAGTTCATCCTCAGCCTGCCGGTCAACGGCAAAAATCTGGGGAAATTCCAGTACAACAGTGCCGGCTCGCATCTGCTGTCGATCCTTCTGACACGGGCCACAGGTCGGAGCGCGCGGGAATTCGCCAATGAACAGCTCTTCGCACCGCTCGGCATGACGCCCATTCCTACCGACCGGCTGCACGATACCCGTCAAAGCGATCTCTTCGAGCTGCACACCCCACACTGGCTGATCGATCCCCAGGGGCACAACACGGGCGGCTGGGGCCTGGCCTTGAAACCCCGGGACATGGCGCGCCTGGGCTGGCTCTATCTCAATCAAGGCCGCTGGAACGGGCAATCCATCTTCCCGGCTCAATGGGTCGCCGATTCGACCCGGGCCGCCACGCCGGGCTACGGCTATCAATGGTGGATACGCGAAGGGGTCTACGGAGCGGCCGGCCGGGGAGGACATCACATCTTCTGCATTCCCGATCAGGACATGGTCGTGGTGATTGTGTCGCAGCAGGCCGGCAAATGGCAGGATCGCTGGCCCTTTCTGGAAGAATACTTCTTATAAATTAAAAATTAGCGCCCTCACCAGGGCGCTAATTTTTAATCCAAATCTCTCGAATTTCTCCTGCGGCTCTCCATAAGTTCTTCACAATTCCCCGGTATCCTATAGCCAGTGGACACTGAAAATGAGAAAAGATACGCCCCGTGCGGCGGCTCATTAGCCTGGATTAAAAAGGGGGTTCGCCCCCCGCATCTGGTGCTTTCCCGGTCAAAAGCGACGCGCAGGATGAAAGAAGAGAGTTTTTTTGTTTATGTTTGGGCGCGCTTCAGAAAGCGCGCCCAAACCCAGGCTTTTTTCTTCCAAGTTTTCCGGGCCAACCGCACCAGTAGAAAATACAAAAAACACGAGAAGGAGATCTTATGTCGACCGATACAACCGGGGTCACCAAACCCAAATTCAAATTTCCGGACACCCTGAAAAACTTCTGGGTGGACCTGATCCTGTTGATCTTCTTCCTGCTGGAAATGAACCTGCAATTTACCGGCCTGGACCTCCATGAATGGATCGGGTTGGTGATGGGCGGCGTCGTCGTCATCCACCTCCTCTTTCATTGGAAATGGATCGTCGCCGTAGGCCAACGGCTGATCCGCAAACTGCCCGCGATCCAACGGATCAAATACATCGTCGATATCCTGATCTTCGTGGATATGGTCGTCATCATCGCCACGGGCATCTGGATTTCCGAAGTGGTCATGCGCCAGCTGGGATTGAGCACCCCCTCCAACTTCTTCTGGCGCTGGCTGCACACCAGCTCGGCGGATTGGGAAGTCTGGCTCGTCGGCCTGCACCTCGCCCTCAACTGGCAATGGGTCGTGGCCACCTTAAAACGCTATTTCTGGCACCCGCTCACCCAAGGTCGCCGCCAGTCCCTTCCCGCCACAGGAGAAGCCCAATGAAAACCCTGCTACGCATCATCGTAATTCTGGCCGTCGGACTGGCCGTCGCCGGCGTGACCTATCTCAGCGGCAACACCCAGACTGCCACGGCGAGCTTTCCCGGCGGAGGAGATTTTCCAAGAGGCGATTTTCCCGGCGGAGTCATCAGCGGAACCCACGGCATGCGGCCGGAAGGTGAAATGCCGGGCGAAGTTATCAGCGGAACAACCGGCACGCGCCATGGCGGCATGGGCCGAACGCGCCCCGAAGGAGGTTTCCCCGGAGAACGCGGTGGAGAACACGGCAGCGCCGGGCTCAATCCCTTAGCGCTTATCAAATCAGGTATGGTGTTGGTGCAGATTATCCTGGTCATCCTCTTTGTCCAGGGAAGTATGGCACTCTACACCTTTATCCAACGGCGCCGTCAAAAGGCAGCCTGATTTTCCCCCCTCCCTTGCGCCCCGGCGTATCGCATCCAATGCGCCGGGGCGCCCCTCTGGCTCAAAGCCGGTCAGGTCAGCGTCAACCCCATCCACATCATCAACAAAAAAAGTGCGGTCAAACTGCCCAGACCCACCATACAATAGCCGACCGTCTTCCAGCCCCAATTTCGCATTTCGTCTTCAAAGCCGACCGCCATACAACTGATATAGCCGGGCAAGGTCAGCAAAGGCCACAAAACCACCGGAGCAAAGAGGAACTCCCGAACTTGATTGCTGTTCCACACAGCCAATCCCGCGATGGCCACCATTTCCACACCGATCAGCAGCAGTCCCAATGCGCGGGGACGGTCCTTCTGCACCCATAAAGTCACCAGCAAAATGGGATAGGCCAGCAGCATAAAAGGGAAAGCCATGAACAACCACATTTGCTGAGCGAAAAATAACATTATAAAAACGGTAAAACCTGCCGCCAAAGCCACAAAAGCGATCGCCGTCACATTGACCGCGGCCCGGGCTCCTTTTGCCTGCACCAACGGCCTGAACATCAACCAGACCAGCGCACCATTCAAAGCCAGCAAGAAGAGATCAAAGACAAACAGACCAGTTTCCATAACAGCTCCTCAAAAGTTTTAATCGTAAAATACCACGTCTACGACGTAAAATTCGGGTTATTTCCATTGCTCAGTCCATCGCCGTCACTAAATAAGGCATATAGAAAGTCGTGATGATCCACCACAGGCCGCCGCCCACAATTCCCCCATAAAGCGCTGTCAGAATTCGATTGTCACGCTGCCATTCAAGAGCCCCGGCGGTCGCCAAACCCCACATCGGTAAAAGAAACATTCCTGACCAAAAAGAAGAATAACTTCTAAAATAAGGGAGGTTCTCAAAAGAAGAAAAACCGCTTCCTATATAAGCGATAACCCCAAGATCGATTATCACCAGGATCAAAGCCATAGCCCAGGCATAATTCTTTTCAACAAGCAAATAGATTACCAAAGCCAGGCACACTGCCGGAGTACCAAAAAGCAACAGTCCGCCACCCATCCCAAAAGTAAACGCCACGACACAAAAAGCAAAAAGAGCCCCTAAAGGCACTAACACTGTCCCCAGAATCACACTCCGAATAGTTTCCGCCCATCCCGATTCCCGAACAGAGCCCCCCACCATCAACAGAACAATGCTCACATTCGCCACAATCATCCAGACATTAAACCTTTCAACCGATATTCCATAATCCTGCGGAGCAAACACGATCCAACCGGCAACAAGGGTAGTTACCAGACCACTTATCACGATAACCAGAGCAATTCCAATCACAGTATAGAGTTTCTGATCCATTTTTTGAACTCCTGGCAAATTATTGAACCCCCGCTGACAACAACCCGACAATATCATCAATATCGAAAACCGCCACCCGGAAGATTCACCACGAGAAGTAAGTCTCTTTTTCATCTTTCGGGGCGCCACCCGCGCCTGGCCTTCTGTCCTGAAAATAGGGCTCTATGGCATGGCCCCGGCCTTATAGCATCCCGCAAATGGCCCTTTCCCCGTAAAACACGACGCGCAGGATGGGGAGAGAGTTTTTTTGTTTATGTTTTCGCGGGCTTCAGAAAGCCCGCGAAAACATGGCCTTTTCCAGAGCCGCCCTGACGGCGCAGGCAGTCTACTGTCTACTTGCTGCTGTCTACTTTCTTTGGCCTTTTCCAGAGCCTCCCCGGCGACGATCTCTCCCCCCTCTCCCTCCCGCGTCGCTCGCAGCGATACCCTGCAATGCTTCCTCTCGAATCGCGTCGCTGCTTAACCACAAAACATGGGAGAGGGGGCCGGGGGGTGAGGGCCAGACACGAAAACATGGCCTTTTCCAGAGCCGCCCTGACGGCGCAGGCAGTCTACTGTCTACTTGCTGCTGTCCACTTGCTGCTGTCTGCTTTCTTTGGCCTTTTCCAGAATCGTCCAGGCGGCGCCCCTTCCCAAAGAATCCCCCGAAAGCGCGCCTCACCTGTACAACTGCATGGTGCGAAGCAGGGGTGAGGGTGAGGGCCGCTTCACCATTGAAAGGTCTCATAGAAAAACCGGCTGACCACCAATCCCAAAACGACCATAATCATCAGGCTCAGCCCACCCCCTAATACGCCATACGCAATTCCCCAACGAAATTTACGGGCCTGTAGATAATAAGCCCCCTGCCACAACCATCCGCCGAAACCGATCGCCCAAAGCCATTCGCCCAGGTCGAAAAACCCCCGAGCGACCTCCCAATCAGACCAGTTCGCCACCACCCCCATCCCAAACATCACCGGCACATAGATCGCCAGCAGGATCAAACCGCGCACACTCAAATAATCCCGGTTCCATGTCGACATCAACAACAATCCTGCCCACGTCAAAAGGATCACCAGGGATCCCAGGAACATAACCACATTCCCCAACGATGCAGACAAACGGAAAAAAAACAAAAAAACCTGGGGTATACTGACCAGAATACTCACCAGGAGAACCATAAACCAGGCAGCCCGCAGCTTCCAATTTTCCGTTCCTCCCTTCAACCCGGCAAAAAGCACTATTCCCCCATTGACCAGCCCCACCACCACCAGCAGAATTTCCAGCTCCCTTTTTCCCAGGTCTGGCCAGTTGAAAAAGAATACCCCGATCACCATCAACTCAATCAGCACCACCCAATAAATCACCTCCAGACCCCGCCGTATCCACTTACTCATCTCGGTTCCCCCTTTCACCTATCCCCCTGATATCCTACCAAAGTAAGCGAAAAAGCTGATGCAAATAATGCTCCCCCAACGCCCACGTCACCAGCCCCACTCCCCACAAAAACAAAATCCAATATCCCACAGCCGCCCCCTGCCGCCCGGATCGCCATTCCTCAACGCTCGCCGCAATCCAGGCCGCCCCGCCCAACATCACCATTCCCCCATGAAAAACCAGAAAATCCACATAGAGAACTGGACTCCCCCGCCCTACCTGCCCAATCGTAAAAGCCCCCGAAAAGACCTCGATCGCCCACAACAGCACGGCCAGCGCACGTATCCCATCGCCCTTGCAAATCAAATAACCACACAGCAACAAACAGCCCCCCGTCCCGAACACTCCGGAAGGATCAAAAATCAGAAAAAGCACAACAGCCCCGATCCCCCCAACCATCTGTAAAACGACCCGCCACTCAAAAGGCACCATCCCCGGCCATAATTGACCGCTTCGCGCCCGCGGTCCCAAAATCAACCCGGCAATGGCCAGATTGACCGCCGTCATCAACAGGTTAAAACGGATCACTCCCCATTCATAAGGCATCCAGGAAGCCTCCCCCCAGAAACGGTAGGTCAGCACCGAAAGCACCCCCGCCCCCAATAACAGGGCTCCCCACCCGGCCCGTTTCAACACTTCATTAATAAGCTTCATACTCTTCAAAATGGCCTCCCCAGCTCTTGAAAAAAACTATCCAGCTGCGGTCCCACAATAGCCATCAAAATACAAACAAACAACCCGATCCCTAAAATGCCGTAAGCGGCAGCCCATCGAAACTGGCGCTCCTTGAGATAATAAGCCCCCTGCCACAACAGCCCACCGAAACCAAGGGCCACCAGCAGTTCTCCCCTGGCGTAAAACACCATAGCTATCCTTCCATTGGACAATGTCGCAAATTCTCTCATCCAAAACATCACCAGCACATCGATCGCCAACAAAATCAAACTGCGCAGGCTTAGATAATCCCGATGCCGTACCGCCAGAAACGACAGACCTGCCCACGATAAAGAAACCGCCACTAAAACTGCAAAATTTACAATTATTTCCACTCCAGTCAAAAAAGAAGAAAACTTCACAACAGCTACCATACTCAAAACTACACTCCCTATGATCCCCCAAAAAAGAACCATAAACCCGATCACCCGCATCTCCCACCCTTTTGTCCCACCCTTCAGTGCCGAAAAAAACAGCAGGCCGGTATTGATCCATCCCACCAGGGTCAGCAGAATTTCCGGCCCATTACCGGCCATGCCGGATTGCGGGGAAATCCACAGTCGCGCCGCCAGCAACCCGATCAGCACCGCCCAATAAATCGATTCCAGGCCCCACGTTATCCATTGATCCATCAGGGTTTCTCCTTTCATCTTTCACTGATCCTTTTCCCCGTAAGAAGCGCCGCGCGGGATGGAGGGAGAAAGTTTTTATTCATGTTTTGGCGCGCATCAGAATGCGCGCCAAAACATAGGCCTTTTTTCAGAACCGCCCCGGCGACGCCATCTCACCCCCTCT
>CAZCTC010000071.1:0-40043 GCA_964501335.1 uncultured Anaerolineales bacterium
ATGGGTAGCGGCGGGAGTCCCAAGAGAAAGAGGAGGGTCAGCAGGATCGCCGCCAGACTCCAACTCAGAACCATCCAAAGCCATCTCGTGTACATTTTATCCTCCAATTGGTTATTAACGGGTTACCAATCCAATAAAAGGGCGGCGGCCGAGGGCGTGCGGGGGGGGAATCCGGTCGCGGGGGCGGCCGGAAACGCTTGCAACAAGCGCGGTTAGTTCGGGAGAAAAAAGCCCATGGTTTCGGCGGCTTTCTGAAGCCGCTGAAACCATGTATAAAAAACGCTCTTCTCTATCTCTCGCGGCGTGCCTTACAGGGAAAGGTCTCTGTGTGGGATGCAAAAGGTCGGCGGTTTAACGTATGGGTCGAAACTTTGTGGAATGCAGGGCGCGACGAGGAAGTGCTTTGAAAAATGAAAGAGGGAGTGCAACGTTGGATAACAAGACTATAAGGGTAAAACGAGCGGATTTAAATACTATTTATGGATATAGATTGTATGAGCATTTTTATTTGAATTTACAACTGTAGGGTATAAGAGAGGTATAGAAGAAGTGTGTGGCAAGGCACTGAAAAAGTTAGTGTTTTTTTGATAATTTCAAGATAATTTACAACTAAGAGGTGTAAATGGGTTGTAGAGGGAGCGAACGGAGGCTTTTAAGAAAGTCTTCAGGGATGTGTTGTTTTTAGCGTTGAGATTTATCCTGGCGTGATCCAGGTCTCAGATCAACAAAGCGATTAGAAATGCCTCCTTAACGCCAGGGATCAATCCAGGGATGAGGGGTAAGATTTTCATTATCCAGGGGATTGTCATCTGTTTCTTCGGGAGAGAGCAACTGGAAGACTTCATTGTAGTTCAACAGGTAGGCGAATTCCCGGAGCGTGGTGTAGGCTGCGATTTCGTAAAGTTCGACCCTTTGGACCGCCCCGATCAGGGCGGCGTCCTTGACGGTGGGATCGCCTCGCCCGGTGATGATTTCTTGACTTTCTTCGACCAGGCCTCGCATTCCCGGGTTGTTTTTTTCGGCCGGTTCAAGGTTGAAATGTTCGAAGATTTCGCGGAGCCGTTCTATTTGGGAACGGGTGACTTTGAGGTAGGTTTCAAAGGCCTGCCGTAGATCGGGTGAGGAGGCTGCATCAGCCATGCGGGGCAGGATTTCGATAATTTGTCGTTCCGCGGCATAGAGCGCGCGCAATTCATCCAAAAAGAGAGCCTGTAAAGAATCGAGATTCATCGCCGACCTCCTGAAGACCAACGAGAAAGATTGTTTTTTTGTTTATATTTTCGCGCGCTGTAGGGCGCGCGAAAATATATTTTCCATATTCAGCGGATAGATAATTTTATTTTAGGGAAATAAAGGTAGAAGGGGATATATTATTGCAGGAATGTAGGGTACAAAAGGGGGTATAAAGAAAGTAGACAGCGGTCAGTAGACAGTAGAAAGGAAAAATCCTATAGTTTCGCGGGCTTTCTTAAGCCCGCGAAACTATAAACAAAAAGCTCTTTCCTCATCCTGCGCGGCGTGGCTTCCGTGGAAAGCGCCCGGTGCGGGATGCAAGAAAGCTGGTTGTTAATAGAAATTTTATTCCGGCAAGAGGATGGGTTCGCCGCCGACGTCGAGGCGGCCGGTCAGGACATTGGATTGATTGTTGAAGAGATCTTCCCAGCTGGGCTGTTGTCCTCCCACGCTGATCTCAAAGACCCCTGGTTCCACCCAGCGTTTGCCTTCGGCGTCGTACAGGGCCAGCTGGCAGGGCATTAATGTGAACTGCACGGTTTGACGGGCGCCGGGGAGCAGATGCAGGCGGCGGAATCCCTGAAGTTGACGATAGGGGACCGGGCCGGCCGCGGCGACGTCGGTCACGTAAAGCTGGACGACTTCATCACCGGCGCGATCTCCTGTATTTTGGATTTCCACGCTGACTTCCACCTTTTCTCCCGCTTTGATGCGTGTGGGGGAGATTTGCAGGGCGCGATATTGAAAAGAACTGTAACTGAGTCCATGCCCGAAGGGATAGAGCGGTGATCCATTGAAATAGCGGTAGGTGCGGCCGGCCATAGCGTAATTTTCAAAGGGGGGCAGCTGGGCATCTTCACGGTAAAAGGTGACCGGGAGGCGACCGGCCGGGTTGATTTCTCCAAAAATCACATCGGCGACGGCCATTCCGCCTTCGGCTCCGGGATACCAGGCTTCGAGAATCGCCGGGATATGTTCCTGAGCCCAGGGGATTGCCAGTGGTGTTCCATTAATCAGGACCAGGACGATGCGGGAGCCGGTGACCTGCAGAGCCTGGAGCAGGGCTTCCTGGACGTCGGGCAGGGCCAGCGTGCTACGGTTTTTATGGGCATTCTCCAGTTCGGGCGTCAGTCCGAGAAAGACCAGAGTCAGGTCGGCGCGACGGGCCAGTTCAATGGCTTCGGCAAAGCCGCTGCGATCGGGGTCGGTCGGGTGGCAGCCGGGGGTATAGAGAACCTGAGTGTTGGAATTGACCCGGATGCGGATGCCTTCCAGGGGAGTGACGGTACGGGGGGGCGTAAGGGTTGCCTCCCCCAGGAGGAGTGTCGGGGTGTGGGCATGGGGGCCGATAACGGCCAGCGTTTTTAGCTCTTTGCGAAGCGGCAGCAGGCGGCGTTCGTTTTTCAGCAAGACGATCGATTCGGCGGCTGTGCGCCGGGCCAGCTCTCGATGGGCGGGGCTGTCGATAATTGCAGCGGGGAGGGGCATATAAGGCTGCTGGTCGGGCGGTTCGAACAAGCCCAGCCGGAAGCGCAGGGTGAAGAGGCGGGTGAGGGCGCGATCGAGGTCGGTTTCGGCGATCAGTCCGCGTTGGTGGGCGGTTTTCAGGGCTTCGCCGGCGGTGGGGGCGTTGTTTTGGTCACAGCCGGCTTTGAGGAGGCGGGCGCTGATTTCGGCCGGGGTAAGTGACGGGTAGTTTTGTTCCAGCATTTCTTGAATTTCGGGGGGGAGGATTACGCTGCCGGTAAAGTGCCAGCATTGGCGGATGATGCTTTCGATCCATGAGGGGCCGGAGCCCCAGCCATCTCCATTGAGGGCGTTGACTGTTACTGTCATGGCGGCGGTTTTTCCTTCCCGGATCGCGGCGCGGAGTGGCGGAAAATAGGCTTCGTAGAGATCTCGAGGGGGAACAGTTTTGGCGCCCTTGCAGAATTCGAAGGCTTTGGGGGCCGCTGCAGTTTTAAGCCAGGGGGATTCTCCCTGCTGTAAACCCTGAATGAAATTGACGCCGAGCCGGCTGGTCAAATAGGGGTCTTCTCCAAAGGTTTGTTGTCCGCGTCCCCACCGGGGATCGCGGAGAAGATTGAGATCCGGTGAGGCAAGGATCAGGTCAGGGGGGGGATCATTTTGAGCGAACATTTCCTGGTAATCGGCGCGGATTTCATCGGAGATCGTTTGAGCTACCTGTTGGATTAGAGAGGGATTCCAGGTTGCTGCCAGTCCAATCGGTTGCGGAAAGGTGGTGCGGTGGGTTGGCGTAAGTTCTTTTTGAGAAGCGGTGCCGGCGGGAATTTTCAGCCGTTCGATGGCGGGCGGCATAGGTTGGAGCTGGGTGAGTTTTTCTTCGAGGGTCATTCGAGCGAGCAGATCGGCGATCCGGATTTCCAGGGATAGTGTGGAGTTTAGATAGGCCGGGAGCATATCGCCAGGGACGGCGGTTTGTTTTGATTCCATGGATCTTTTCCTGATCTATATTTCCAGAGTTTACCGGCGGAATAAATTCAACTCAAATTATACTCCCGGTTTTTATCGCTTGCGAGGGCCTGTCCTTTTCGTATACTGGAGAAAGAGATCTGTGGAATTTGCAAAATTAAAGTCAGGAGGAGTCGGATGTTAAAAAAACGCACCCCGGTATTATGGGTAGTTTTGCTGGTTTTTGTGTTGGCCTGTAATTTCCCTACACCTTCGGGAAAGACGGCAACTTCAACTCCCATGGGAGGTACTCCATTGCCAGGGGGGGAGACTCCAGGGGGGACTCTGTTGCCGCCTACTTATACCCCGTTGCCTCCCGTGACTACCGCTGCCGGATGTATTCTGGATGCGGATTTTGTGGCGGATGTTACAGTTCCGGATAACACCTCGTTGGTTCCGGGGACCGCTTTCCGCAAGACGTGGCGGATTAAAAATTCAGGGAGCTGCAACTGGGAAAACGGAACTTTGCTGGCCTTTATCGGGGGAGATTCCATGGGATCTGTTGGCGGAACTGTGGCTGTTCCGGCGGCGGCTGTAGGGGCTACCCTGGATGTCAGCGTGGACTTTAAAGCGCCCTCGACCGCGGGGACTTATCGGAGTACCTGGCAACTGGTTGCGCCGGATGGAACGCATTATGGTTCCGATCTGTATGTTCAAATAGTGGTGCCGGGAACTCCCACTGGAGTTCCCAGTCAGACGCCGACGCAGCCGGCGGGGAATATGTTGACCACGACTCCCACGCCGACTCTATTGCCGGGGTGTAGTGCGGTTGATCCGCAGCTTCAATCGGTTTTGGATCAGGCGCTGGCGATGGGGATCAATCCCGGCTGCGCGAAAGGAGCGGCTTTTTCTACTGCGGGCGCCGTTCAGGAATATTGGACCAATATCGCTTCGGCGGATGCTTCTCTTCATTATAAGAGTGTTTTCATCTGGCGTTCTGATACCCGACAGATCTATGCGGTGCGCGGCAGCGATTTGACGACGACCGAGGCCACGCTGTTGGCGGTCTATCTGGATGAATGGAAAGAAGGGCAACCCAACATTCCTGCTTCGTGTACGGGCATGGTGCCGCCTGCCGGGTATATTGTGCCCGTGCGGGGATTTGGGCGGGTGTGGTGTCTAAACCATCTGTGGAATGCGGTGGGATATCCCAGGCAGGCAGAAGTGGCTGTGAGTTTGTTGATTCAGGGGATGGATCATGGGGTATTGATCAAAGCGACGGGGCCGGCTCCTGCGCCTTTTGCTGTGGCCGTTGATACCTCTGGAGGCAAGGCTACGTTACGGGTACTGACCCCTTAAGGCGGGTTGATTTTGAATGCTGCGCTATTTCGGGCGGGAGGCTGAAGGTTTCCCGCCCGAAATATGGGGGGGACTAACGGATTTCGGATATTTTTTTAAGAATTTTTTTACTTTAGCCTCACTTCTTAATTATAGAATAGTTAGGAAACCGTTTCCCCGACGGTCATTTCCTTCAGGAGGTCTCCAGCATGTTATTCTATAGATTTCTAGAAAAGAGTGTGGTCTATTTTGGCAATAAGCCAGCTTTACTCTGTCATGAAAGCCAGCTGAGTTATCGTGAACTTGATGCTGAAGCCAGTCGAGTTGCCCGGGGACTTCAGGCCTGGGGGGTGCAACCAGGAGATCGTGTGGCAGTCTGGTTGCCGAATTCAGTGGAATTGATTGTGATTTTGTGGGCTGTTCTGAAATTGGGGGCTGTTTTTGTGCCGATTCATCCTTTGACCCGGCTGGTTCGTCTGGTGCGCATTTTGGAAGACGGCCAGGTGGCGGCTCTTTTTATGCCGGGGTGGGCCAAGGACAAAGCGCCAAACTTACTTCAGACTCAATCCAATTTACAGTTAGTGGTGTTGTGCGGCCGCTCAGCTTCTGATGCCGATTGTGTGGGGTTTCGGATGACGATCTATGAGCGGTTGGGGCTGGGAGTGCCGGAATTGAAAAATGTTGTGGAGGAAACTGCCGATGCGGCGGCCTTGATTTATACCTTCAATGTAGGAGGGAAACCGCGGGGAACGGTTTTGAATCACCGGAATTTAGTTTTTGCGGTGGACTCCTTGATTGAAATTGAGGGCAATAATTCTCAGGACCGTTTGGGCATGATGTTGCCGCTTTCGAGCGTGGATACGATTTGTCAGGTTTTAGCGACTTTTCGGAGCGGTGGAACCGTGGTTTTGGAGCGGGGGAGCGATTATCCGGCTGTGGTTTTGCGTTGGATGGAACGGCAACAGGTGACCGTGATGCATGGTTCTCCCTCGCTTTTTAATGTCATTTTGCAGATGGATCCCCGGCAATTTGATTGTTCTTCTTTACGTTGTCTGATTAATTCAGAGACGATGTTGCCGGTGAGAGATGTGGAGCGGTTACATCGGGCTTTTCCTCAAGCTGAATTTCATGCGTTTTATCGTTTTCCCCAGGAGACTTTTTATCGGGCCGATTATACAGAAGAACGGGGTCGGACCTATGGTGAATGGAGTACTTCTCAGGGCGGGGCCAGAATTCCTTCCAGCATAGAGGTATCAGTGCATTGAGTAGAGGTTCTTGCGGGTGTGCTCAAGAACCTCTTGCGCCTGAAAAATAATAGCCCACTCCCCAGCGGGTGCAGATATAGTTGGGATTATCTGGATCTTTTTCTATTTTCTTCCTTAAATAGCGGATGTAGACGCTGAGATATCCTAATTCATCGATGTATTCTGGTCCCCAGATGCTCATCAAAAGTTCTTTGTGCGGTACGATCCGGCCTCGTTGTCCAATAAGATAGAAAAGCAAGCGGGTTTCGGTGGGAGTCAAGTCGATCAATTTGCCCGCCCGTTTGATGATTTGTTCTTCCAGATTGATTTGTAAATGGCCATCATCATAAATGATCAGAGATTTGTCCTCGTTTGAAGGTGTTTTTTCGAGGAGGATATGGACTCTGTTTTTCAGGTTTTCCAGGTTGAAGGGTTTTTCCAACATTTCTGGATAATCCTGATGGAGATCGATCGGCAATTGATGCCAGGCGGTTTTGGAAAGCAACATCAGGATGGGCGTGTCGCATAGGTGTTTCAGGCGTTGATAAGTTGCGGTATCTTGTATCGAATCGAGATCCAGGAGGATTAAATGCGGGCGTAGTTCGTAAGTCTGCCGGAGTCCTTCACGTCCTTGTAAATCCGTATAGATAGTTAATCCTTCTCGTTCCAATCCTAATCTCAGGAATGTTAAGAGATTAGTGTCTTGAGCGATGATCAGTACTCGTTTGACCATTTTTTCACTCCTTAATTAAAGGGTGGACCTTCCTTTTGTTATGCTTTGTGCGTCATCAGCGGGGGCGCACAAAGCATAACGGGGTGAAATTTTGAAAGGTCTGCGGCGATAGAATCGGGAGAACCATGATGAAATATTTCTAATTCATGGGGTCGGCTTCGAAATAATATCCTCCTCCCCACACGGTATGAATATAGCGGGGGGATTCGGGATCAGTTTCAATTTTTCTGCGTAACCGATAAATGTATTGTTTCACCAGATCAAATTCCCCTACATGTTCGATTCCCCATACTTGAGTCAGAATTGCTTCCGGGCTGAGCACTTTCCCATGGTGGCGAATCAGCATACGTAATACTTCGAATTCTTTAGGTGTGAAGTAGAGGGTGCGTTTTCCCAGGAGCAGTTCATGGCGGGCACAATCAAGCATGACGGAAGGAGTGGGAAAAATCAGTTCGCTGGAATTTTCGGAAGGGGTGGCGGGCTGTTTTAAACAGCGAATCAAGCGGCACTTGAGTTCTGAGATTTCGAATGGTTTGGTGATGTAATCATCGGCACCTACTGAGAAACCCTGGACAATTTCTTCCACTCCGGCTTTGGCGGTGACAAAAATGATGGGGACATTGGTTACTTCTCTCAGGCGCCGGCAGATTTCATATCCATCTAATTGCGGCATCATAATATCCAGGAGAATGAGATCGGGATGGTAACGATATGCCGTGCGCAGTCCAGTAAGGGCATCATCGGCTTGAAGGACTTCAAAGCCTTCCAGGGCTAAAATTCTTTCCAGCATAAATCGAGTATCAGCTTCATCATCTATTATCAAAATTGTGGTTCTCCGATGCATGCTTAGCTCCTTGGTGCTGCAACTGCAGGTGGGAGTTTTAGAAGGGTTTTAGAAAAGATGTAATTAAAAATATATAATTATATAATAACATGAGCGTTTCCTCTGTCAAGCTCAGGACAGGAGCCGGCCGCGTTTGTTTTTCTGACTTCTCATGTTAAAATAACATCCCATCGTTTTGTACTGACTATTTATTCAAGCGTTTTTGAATGATTTGAGATTATTGTCATAAACAATGTTGGTACCATGTTCCTATTGCAAATCCTTTTTTGTTTTTTAGAATGTAAGTATAGAGTTAGTGGGCCGGTTGTGCTTCAGGTTGTTTCTCCTTAGTTTTAGTGGGATCGAGAGTAGTTCCAGGTTGGTTTCCCTTTTTGTTAAGCGGTCAGTCCGATTATTGTGCCGCGTTCCCTGTCTCGAAAACCTGGAACTTGAATTGCAAGGTTTTGGGAATGCGGTATGGCCATCTATTTTTCAATAGGTGGAAGTGTTTTACTTTTCTGCTAAATGTGGAGGTGAACAATGCGTTTCCTACGTTTGGCGATGGTCGGGGTGCTCTTGATGGGGTCCCTGGCTCTCCTGGTTGGTGGTTTGCAGGGGCCTGCAACCGTTTCGGCTGCGGATCCTCAGGATACCACTATTATTCCCATGGGGCCTGCTCAGAGCGAGCGGCAAATCGCCTATCATGATGCCCTGGCGCGTTCCAACCATGAACCCGTGTATTGGGCGGCTTCAAATTTGGAAGACCCGGTGGTGGTAAATCCCGGGGATTTTGTGGTCCCGGGAAATTTCTGGACCAATGCGGATCGGGCCACCTGGCCTGCTGCGCTGAATCTCAGCCGCGTGTACGGGATTCATCCCGGACGGGTGGCTATTCTACGGTCCAATGTGCAGGTTGAGTTGCCTTCGGGCGATGTCATGCCGGCGATGTGGGAATCTGCAGATTTCCGTCAGGTCTTTGACGGCTATTTGCAGGGGGCGATTTCTTACGATGTTTTGGATCAGGACCAGGCGGCATCGGGTCTGAGCGGATATGATCTGTTGATCATTCCTTCTTTCCGCAAAGATGCCCGCACTTCGGTGCTGGATTCCCTGGAAACCAGCGGTGCTTATCCTGCAATTCAACAGTTTGTGGCGCAGGGTGGGAACGTGTATGTTCAGGGAATGGGGTTCTACATTGCTCAGGCGGCCGGGATTTTGCCGGACGGTACGGTACTTCAGGATGCTTTTGTTGAGCTGGCTTCCCCTGATGATACGACTAATACCGGCCGTGTTTCAATCCTGATGGCCGATTCTCCCCTGGCCTATTCCTGGGTTGGGGATAGCCTTTACATTTTGGACGATCCTGTCCTTGAGTACACCTATGGATTGGATGTCGTCGCGGAACTGATCAATACTTCTTCCGGAACTCCCGTACCTGCTGTGGTTCACTATCAAGTTCCGGATTCTTTTGGTCATGTAATCGGGGTGATTGGCCATCCGACGGATGGCAGCCGCCGCGATCAACTGCCTATGTTTATCGACGCGTTGTTGTACTCGATGACGCGTCTGGCTGAGATCGAGGGGGACGCGGTTCAGACTTTCAACCCTCTCTATCCGCCGCATGAATTCCCTGCTTTTGAAGTAGTCCCGGTGAGCGCGACGGTTTCGATCCGCAATCTGTGGGACGCCCCGTTGGGGGGGGCTCAGTTTGAAGAATTCGTGCGTCAGGGTTTCAATGTGTTGACCGACACGATTTCTCCGGCTCCCACTACAGTGGAGACGACGCCCGAGGGGTACACGCGCATTTTCTGGGATCTGGGCAATCTGGATTCCAATGCCGAGGTGGTCTTCTCGTATCAGGCCGAGACCGATCCGCTCGTTTTGAAGTCGGGCGGTGTGACGTTCAGTCGCGGCACTTTCAGTTATGTCGATCTTTTCAGCGGCGAAGTTCAGACGGTATCTCACGATCCGTTCTGGCTACGCGCCCGCATGGCCGCCCGCCTGGAAGGCGATCGGGATATCGAACCCGATCGGCACTATTTCATCCCGGTTGAGGGTGTCTATGTCGATGTGGCTTTGCCGTTGGAAAACAAGGAAGATTCTCTGGGCTCTTCTTTGGTCCTGACGGATTGGGTCTATCTGGTTACGCCGATCGTGGATTACACGGATCAGCGGATCGTGCTCTCCAGTGTGAGCAGCCAGACGGTCTGGGTGCGCAACGAACCTTTCTTGTGGGGCGAATCGATTTATCCTCAGCCCGTCGGTGCGACGAGTCTGACCCAGACTTATACGCTCGATGATTGGCAGGGGTATTGGTGCGTCTTTACCGGCACCACCGGTACCACGGCGACGATCACCATTCCGGCTGCTTATTCTGAGTATATTTCAGTTACAGAAGACAATACGCTGCTGTTGCCTTGTCTGAAACTGAACTGGGATCTGGGCGATTTCCCCGGCTACTGGTATGAAGAACCGGCGGTGCGTTTTGGTATTCACACCAGCGAACTGGAAGGCCGTTCTGTGGTCCTGGGGACCGGCGTTGAGTCGTCGACCCGGGTGCTGATTCAGGCTGAGGCTGGTTCTATCTATGTCCTGGCCGGTACGGAAACCGTGCCGTTCCGGGAATATCTTCCCGCCGGGGTGCCTTATGCTGCCGGTGCGCCTTCGCCGGCCGGATTGAGTTTCCTGGATGTCTGGTCTCGCACGCATACCATGACGTTGCGATCCTCCTTCTTCGATGTCTGGGCCTTTACTTCCTGCCCTACCTGTAATCCAGGCAATCCGGGGGAACCGGGCGATCCGGGTGACCCTGGTGATCCGGGCGATCCGGGTGATCCTGGTTTGCCGGGCGATCCGGGCATTCCGGGGGGTCCTAATGAACAACATGCCGGCACCAATGTGACTTTTGGTATGTGGGCCGACCTGGATGACAACGGTTCGTTTGAATCTCCGGTCCGCGAACTCCCTACCCGCATGGGCCGCACTGAATTGCGGCTGTTGGGTAAGACCTACGGTGCGGAGCCGATCAGCGCGACCGAAACCTATACTCCGATGAGCGGGCTTTTCCATCTGCCCATTTTCAACGGATTGGGTGTCAATATCGTCCCGGCGACCGGCAGTTGGGCGGATTCCTATTCCAATGTGGGCGCTACCGCTTCGGAACTGGTTTCCGTGACCCATACGCCCGGTTACGATCACCTCTTCTTCAATCAACCGATCACCCGCGGGGCTTCGTCCGCGTTGGCGATCACCGCAACGATTGAGAGCTACGGCCAGGAAGGCCTTTTCAAACTGCATGACGGCGCTCAACTGATCTATCATCAGGTCGGTGCCGGTCCGAACCGCTATGAGGTTTACGATACCCACGTGCAGGGCGTTGAAGGCGTGGCCAGCAATGGTTATGTTTCCAAGTGGGCCGGACCTTCGGCGATCAGTGTTTACAGCGATTCTTTGATTTTCCTCTATCAGATGCGCGATCCCAACGATCCGCGCCGTTTTGAGCAGGATCCTTATATGAAGAGCTGGGGCTATGGCGATCTGGTCTGGACCACCTATCTGGGTGGGCGAGAAGCCAAGACCCTCTTCCATACAACGTTGAATACCGGCGATCACAGCCGGGTGCGCATCTCCCTGGATAACAACATGGGGATCAGCCTGACGGATCTGAGTGTCGCTTTGGATCTGCCGTCCTGGTTGACCGCAACGTTGATGTACACCAGCCCGGCGACGACTCCTGAGCCGATCTGGCCGGAACTGGCTTTCCTGAATCGTACAGGGGTTGGGGATGCCGGACGCAGTATCTGGTACTTTGACATTGCGGTTGTCGGCGATGTTCCGGAATCCCTCTGGGGCCAGGTTGTGGAAATCCCGGTGATGGCTACGGGAACGAACCTGCCGGAGAATTACAAGGTGCCGCCGGTGCGGCTGGCGCTTCAGCGGGAAGACGATCCTGATCCTACCTTCGTTCTGGGGCTTTCCAAGAATCTCGAACTCTTCGATAAGTTGCCTGAGGGTGTGGAACTCGACGGCGTGGCTTTGATCAGCGATCCGGACCAGTTGCAGGCGCTTTACGAAGCGCTGGATTGGGATGCCGGGCATGTCCTTTCCGACACGGCGGGCGATCTCTTTGCGACTTTCTCGCCTACTCTGCCCTTTACGGTTGACGATGACGGTACGGTGACGATCACTTTGCCTGATAACCTGCGGGACAAACTGGTGGGCACGGAGGAAATCCGCGTTGTGGCTCATGCCCGGTTGTTGCGGGCCCATCGGGGCGACAATGTGGTCAATTATGGCGCGATCATTCACTATGTCGATCCGTTTGGGGTTGAATGGAGTGAATACAGCGGTCAGGCCACTGTTGAAGCCCGGGGTGCCGGAATCTGGGTGGATTACAGCTGTACTACCGGTCCGCCGCCGTCGCTGCGGAGTCTGGCGCCGGTCGATGCGAATGACTGTTACATCCCTTCCAGCGAACCCAGCCAGGTGACGGTGCAGGTGGTGGCGCGGAATGACGGCGATGCCATTGCTCGCGATGTCTCCGTCACGCTGCAATTGCCGGCCGGTGTAACGATCACTTCTGCTTTGCCGCTGTGGAACGTGTTGGATGGTCAGATGGTGCGGTGGAATTTCGGCGATATGGCCCCGGGTGCTTCCAAAGATTTTGCCATCTCTCTGTGGGTTGAACCTGACGAAGCCGAATGGGCCACTCCTGGAAAATCCAAGCTGGCCGGACAACTGATGGGATCGGTCTACGGGATTCGCCGCTCTTTGGGCCAGTTCCGGGACGGTTTCTCCGGTGCCTGGATGAGTGGTCAGGCCGGTGAGGCTCTTACGATCAAGGTGGTTTATGCTCCGCGCAAGATCTTCCTGCCGATTGTGGTCAATCGGTATGATCCTTCGCCGGATCTCTTGATCGAACAGGTGGATGTGAATGCGGCTCAGGCCGGGACGGTGGCGATCCGTATTACCAATCAGGGTAACAGTGCGGCGCGGAATTTCTGGCTTGACCTGTACCTCGATCCTTCGGCTATGCCGGAAGTCAATCAGCCGTGGCCGACGTTGAACTCTGGTTATGGCGGTGCCGCCTGGTTCGTGCCGGCCCTGGAGCCGGGTGAACAGATTACCCTGGTGCTGAACGATGCGTACTTTGTCGCAGACCACAGCCGCTGGCCGACTGCTTATACGGCCGGTACGCATACGGTCTGGGCCTATGTTGACTCCTGGGGCAGCCCGAATACCTGGGGTGGTGTGATGGAACAGCTGGAGTCCAACAACCGCTTTGGGCCTATCACCTTCACGGCAAAGGGGAGTGTGGGAGCTCAGAACTCGGGGCCGTTGCCGGCCATGCCGGAGCGTCCTGCGACTCTGGCGGGAGGCAATCAATGAGATTCGGAATCGTTGGATTGGGCGTGGCGTTGATTGCGGTGGGAATTTTATTCCCCAGCGGGGGAGGTCTGGCTGCTGATCGGATGGCTGTCGTCGGGTTACAAACCGAGCCGACGGCGACCCGGGAAGCGCCGCCCCAGCTGACGCTGACGCCAACCGAAATCCCGACATTTACGCCGACGCCGCTCCCCGGGCCGACGGCTACGCCGGCCCCGGCATCCCCTGCGGATGCTGCAACCGCTACGCCGACTCCACAGTCGACGCCGGCTTTGCTTCCTCAATCCGGAGGGATGGAACTCCCCTTGGGAGGTCTGTTGGTCCTGATGGGAATGGGGACATTGGGTGTGGGAGTTTTGGGGCGCGGCCGTTACGATCGACCGAAGCGTTAACTGTCGGAATGGGTCAGTTCAAGGGCCGGGGAGTGATCTCCCCGGCCCTTTTTGTTGTTTCGGGTTTGGGCGCATTTTCTGAAGTGTGCCAAACCATAAACTTTTTATCAGTGCAGCGATGCTGAGGATGCAGGGAAAAAGTCCATGTTTTCGCGGGCTTTCTGAAGCCCGCGAAAACATAAACAAAAAATTCTCTCTTCCCATCCAGCGCGGTGTTTTTTACCAAACAAAAGCCTTTTGCGGGACGTTAAAAACAGAATTCATAGATAGTAAATTAGCCTTGATAAGCCCGTAGGGAACGCATCGGTTTGCCTACCATCCGGAAGGCGCGGCGTTCCGCTTCATAACGGATTCGCTCGATATCCAGCGTCAGATATTCTCCCTGTCGGTAGAGCAGCCGTCCGTCACACCAGACGTAGTCCACATCGCCGGGATGCGAGGTGTAGACAACGCCGGCCGTGAGGTCGTGGCGTGGAATCCAGTGAGGCGCTCGCGTATCCATCAGCATCAAATCGGCAGGGTGGCCGGGGGCCAGGATGCCGCTTTGCGCAAAGCCCATGGCGGCGGCTGAGGCCTGGGTGGCAAGGCGTAGCAATTGGGTGCGGGGCAGGGCTTCCGGGTCTTGCTGGGCCAGCTTTTGATTGAGTCCCAGGAGGCGCATCACTTCCAGCAGATTGAGGTCGCTGTTGGAGGCCGGACCGTCGGTTCCCAGGGCGATTTTGACGCCATGGGTGAGCATGCGGGCCACGGGCGGGGGTGTCATGGCCAGTTTGCTGTAGGTTTTGGGAGTTTGAATGACATAAGCACCGCTTTCGGCCAGGATTTCCATATCACAGTCGGTGACGACATTGCAGTGGGCCACCAGAGTCGGTTCGGGCAATTTCAAGAGCCCCAGGTCGGCGAGATGGGCGGTGGGGGTTTTGCCGTAGCGGGCCAGCGAATTTTGCCATTGTTCGGTCGATTCGCTCAGGTGGATATGGACGCCGACTCCCAACCGGTGGGCTTCATGGGCGAAACGTTCCAGAATTTCGGGCGGATCCATGTAGGGGGAGTGGGGGCCCATGGTGGTATGGATGCGGCCGTCGGCGGCTCCTTTCCAATGCGCGACGAATTTCAGGGTCTCTTCAAAGGAGATATGGCCGACCTCTTTTTCGGTGCCCAGACCGAAGTGACACCAGGCCAGCAGGGCCTTCATCCCACTTTCTTCGACGGCGCGGGCCGTTTGATCCATCCAGAAGTAGTGATCGCTGAAACCGACCGTGCCGGCGCGGAGCATTTCCGCCTGGGCGAGCGCCGAGCCCCAGTAAACGTCTTCTTCTTCCAGGGCGGATTCGGCGACCCAGATTTTTTCGTTGAGCCAGCGTTCAAAGGGGAGGTCTTCAGCCCAGCCCCGTTCCAGCGTCATGGCGCTGTGGGTGTGGGCATTGAAGAGGGCCGGCAGGGCGACGTGGTCGCGGCCGTCGATGATGGTATCCGGAGTGAAATCGGGGGGAATTTCTCCTACGGCCAGCAAGGTTTTTCCGTCGATAGCGATATCTGCTTCAGGGAGCAGGCGATCGGCTTCGTCCAACGAGATCACGGCGACGTTTTTGATCAAAGTGCGCATGGATATCTCCTGAATGTACGGTTTTGACTTTTGTAGATTCCATTTTATAAAATGCTGGTGAATGGCAGCGTGGTGGATTGTAGAACGGCTCGATTATTTTATAACCAAAGTGGAAAATTTCATAGAATTTCGACTGGGGGTGGGTCAGTCGGTTGTTCATTCGTGTGGATTAAAAACAGTTCTTTGCGTTCCGCAATGGGTGCTTTTTTCGTAAGCTACGACGCGCTGGATGAGGGGGAGAAAGTTTTTTTGTTCATGTTTTCGCGGGCTTTCTGAAGCCCGCGAAAACATGGACTTTTTCCGCTTTTCCAGGTTAACCGCGCGGGGCGTAAAATTTCGATTCGTTTCTGTTTAGCTGAAAGGAGGGGGGATGGATCGGGAAGAGACGGTTTTTGTGGAATTCACGGATGATTGGAGCGGCGTTCGACAGTGGCGGCGGGCTCAGTTGCGCCTGGATGCTCCCTCCGGGCGCCTTTTTTTACACGTTAAGGGCAGCTTCTGGCGTAAAGAGAAGCGGGTGGAGATCGAGGCGGGGCAGATCCGGCAGGCGAAGATCGAATATGTTTCCAATCCCCATATGTTTTGGTATGAACTGGCTTCCCTGGCGGTTGTGAGCCTTTTTTTGCAGAGTGTCATTCAGGCAACTGGATGGGAAAGGAGTTCGATCTGGCGTTTTTTGTTGGATCTGGTTCCCCTCGCGGTAACCGGGGCTGTGGCTTTGGGGTTGGGTGCTCTCATCCGGGTTCCGGTGGTTCAGCTTACTTTGCCTGAGGAAGCGGAAAAGGATGGAAAGAGAAGCTTGCAGGGGGTGGTGATTTCCGAAATGCACAAACGCCGGCCGGACCTTTCGGAACAAGAGATTAAAGCTATGATGGATTCTCCCGAGCTTCTTTCCTTGATCGGACGAGTGCTCCAGCAAGCTGGTCGTGGATCTCTGATGGACTCGTCAGTTTACCGGTTTTATGGAACGGGATTTCTTTCTGTGTTTCGGGCCCGGCGTTTTACGGAATCACTGGAGCGTTGGTTGAACGATCGGAGGGCGGTTTCCTTGGAACTGCCGGCGAAACCGGTAGTTTGGGGGCGAATTCAGACCGTGGTGTTGATGGGTGAAATTATCGCGGTGCTGATTTTTCTGGGGATTGCGGGATATGTTATCTCGATGATTTTTCAAGGGGGAAATTTATGAAAAGCTATCGCAAAGAACTCTGGTTTAATGTCCCGGCTCGCCGGGCCTTTATGAATATCACCGCTCAGGTGGAAAGCTGTCTGGCGGAGAGCGGTATTCGGGAAGGGTTCTGTCTGGTCAATGCCATGCATATCACCGCCTCGGTCTTTATCAATGACGACGAGAGCGGTCTGCATCACGACTACGAAGTCTGGCTGGAAGGGCTGGCGCCGCATGCGCCGATCGACCGGTATCAGCACAATCGGACCGGCGAGGATAACGGCGATGCCCATCTCAAACGGCAGGTGATGGGACGGGAAGTCGTTGTGGCGATTACCGAAGGCCGGCTGGATTTCGGTCCCTGGGAACAGATCTTCTACGGTGAATTCGACGGCGGCCGTCGGAAACGGGTGCTGGTCAAAATTATCGGGGAGTAGCCGCCATTTAACGATCGTTTTTGCCGTCTGCGGCGTGTGAAAAAACAAACAAAAATTTTCCGACCTGTGCGGTTAGCCTGGAGCAGCAGGAGAAAAAAGTCTATATTTTTGCGCGCATTCTTATGCGCGCAAAAATATAAACAAAAAACTTCTCTCCCCCATCCAGCGTGTCGCTTTTACCAGGAAAGTACCTGTTGCGGTACGCTCAAAGCCGGCGGTTAACCGAATCAACGAACCGCCTCCCATGTAGGAAACTGTTTTTCAGATCAGTTGCCGCAGTGGGATTTCGCTGTCTTGATCGAACCATTCTTCCAGCAGGTGAAAGGCGATTGAAACGGGCATGGCCGTCTGCAAGGTTCCACTTTTCAACCCCTTTCTGATCTCCTGGCGCGAGAACCAGCGCACATCCTCCAATTCGTTGTCCCGGCGTTGAATTTCTGTCGTTACCGCTTCTGCATAGAATCCCAGCATAATCGAGGCCGGAAAAGGCCAGGGCTGAGAGGACGAGTATTCTACCGCGCCAACCTGCACGCCGGTCTCTTCGGCGACTTCGCGCGCTACGGCCTGCTCCAGGCTTTCGCCGGGCTCGACAAAGCCGGCAATGGTCGAGTAACGGTGGGGCCCCCAGGCAGCCTGCCGTCCCAACAGACAGCGTTCTTCGTGGGTGACCAGCACGATGACGGCGGGATCGGTGCGGGGAAAATGTTGCCGACCGCAGGCGGGATTGGTACAGCGGCGGACGTGACCCGCATCTACGCCGAGGGTGGGATGGCCACAGAGGCCGCAGTAACGATGGGTTTGATGCCAGATGACCAGGGCGCGGGCATAGGCGATCAAGGCGCCGGTCTCCTGGCTCAGAAGCGAGGCGGAGGCCCGCAGATCGCGGAATTCGCAGTGCTCCGGGAGCGGCGCGACTTCGGTATCCGGCAGTCCCAGGGCGAAGTAGATCTGACCTTCCATTTCTCCCAGGAAGATCAAAGGATCGGGAGATTCGGCGGTGAGGTTCAGCTCGGCCGGGGAGAAGGCGGCCGGGATGAGATCGGGGCCGGTCAGGAAGGCGTTCTGCATTCGCCAGACGGGCAGCAGGCGCGTGGCGGGATCGACAAGCCGGGAGGAGATCCAGGCGGAATCACGCCGGCGGTCGGTGCAGCGATCGAGGGCGGCGCTGACAAAGGCATTGCGGGCAGAACGTTGGGCATGGTCCACTGAGTATCCTCCAGAATTCGGAATAGGGGCTATTGTAACTCAAAAGTAGACCGTAGCCAGGGGAAAAGAAAAAACATGGTTGCGGCGGCTTTCTGAAGCCGCCGCAACCATGAACAAAAAATTCCGACCTGTGCGGTTAGTTTGGGAAAATGGTCTTCTGTCCTGAAAATAGGCCAGCCTTGTAGCACCCCGCAAATAGTCCTTGCCCCGTAAGATACGCCACGCTGGATGGTAAGAGAAAGTTTTTTTGTTTATGTTTTCGCGGGCTTCAGAAAGCCCGCGAAAACATAGGCTTTTTTTGCCGCCCTCGCATTAGAAGGCGCCTTCTTAAACCCTGAAAGGGTGGTTTCGGTAAGCCTGGGATGAAATCCCAGGAAACCGCGCCGAACAAACCATTTTCATCCTTCGGGGTGCCGCCCCCGGCATGATCTTCTGTCCTGAAAACAGGGTTCTATGGCATGGCCCTGGCCTTATAGCGTCCCGCAAAGGGCCCTTTCCTCGTAAAACACGACGCGCTGGATCGGAAGAGAGAGTTTTTTTGTTTATGTTTTGGGGCGCCTTCTGAGGCGCACCAAAACATGGACCTTTCCAGAGCCGGCATGGCTTTTTGTGATTAAGGTCTCTGATTTTTCATAATGCAGGGCAGGAAGACTTGCCGTGGCCTGACCTGGATGGATTGTGAGACCGTCAACGGGCCGGAACAGCTATTGCTGACGCTCATGGTCACGGTGTAGGTACGGAAGATCGCGGTGAGCGGGAATGTATGACTGATCGTGATGCCGGAACCGGTCGCTGATCCATCTCCCCAGTTCCAGGTGTAGGTGAGAGGCCCGCTGCCTGCGCTTACGGTGCCTGTGAATCCCACTGCCTCTCCGACGATGGGGGTGAGCGGCGTGAAGGTGAAGGCCGAGGTAAGGATCGCCTGACAATTGATCGCAAAGGCGGCGGTGATGGTGTGGTCGGCGATGACGTTGGTGAAGGTGTAGGCGTTCACCGCGCCGACCGAGCTGCCGTCGACCCGCACATCGGCAATGTGATAGCCCAGGGTGGGGCTGATCGTAAAGGCCGCGCTGCCGCCGTAGGGCACTGTTTGCGGGCTGTTCGGACTGATCGAGCCGTTCGCGCCGGCGGTGGGGGTGATCGTGTACGTGTTGAGGGCGAAGGCGACGGTGATCGTATGGTTGGCGGTGATGTTGGTGAAGGCGTAGACCGAAGGTGAACCGACGGAAACGCCGTCGACCCGCACATCGGCCACGTGATGGCTGGGGGTCGGCACCATGGTGAAGGTGATCGAGCTGCCGTGATTTACCGTCTGCGGGCTGTTCGGGCTGATCGTGCCGTTGGCGCCGGCGGTGGGGGTGATGACATAGGTATTGACGGCGAAGGCGGCCGTGATTGTATGGTTGGCGGTGACGTTGGTGAAGGTGTAGGCGTTGACGACTCCGATCGAAGCGCCGTCGACCCACACATCCGCGATGTGATAGCCCTGGGCCGGGTTGATGGCGAAGGTTGCATCGCTGTCGTAATTCACTGTCTGCACGCTGCCGGGAGTGATAGAGCCGTTCGCGCCGGCGGTGGGGGTGATGGCGTAGGTGTTGAGCGCAAAGGCGGCGGTGACCGCCCGATCGCTGTTCATGGTCAACGTCAACGGGTTGGTCATGCCGGTTACGTCGCCGCTCCAGCCTTTGAAGGAGGAGCTGATTAAGGGGGCGGCGGTCAGGGTGACGACCGTGTCGGAATAAAAGTATGTGACACAGCCGGCGCTGCAGGCCGGTCTGGCCGGAAGGCTGGAGATAATCCCGGCGCCGTTTCCGGTAAAGGCGAGGGCCAGCCGGGGATAACTGCTTTCATAGGCGCCCATATCGACGGCGGCGTCTTGCACGCGCGCCCGACCGTCCAGATCGGTGGCGACCGTCACGCTGGTGGTATCGCCGGCATCGATAACCGGAGAGGTCGGCAACAGTCGGAAATTGCCCCGGGCGGCGTCGACAAATTGAGGATCGAGATCGAGATTGCCCGTTCCGCTGTAGCCTCCCTGGATATCGCTGTACCTTACGGTGGCGCTGACAGATTCGTTGTAAATCTGGGAGTAGTTGGTCGCTGTATTGCCCCAGAGGATGCAGTTGACCAGCGTGGGGGCGCTCACTCCGCCGTAAAGGCCCAGGTTGGCAATCCCGCCGCCCACACCTGAGGGGGCCAGTTTGCGGCTGAAGACGACATTGATCCGCTGAGGACTGCTTATACCGTCGGCGAAACCCGCGTTCAACATCTCGCCGCTGCTGCCGGCTCTGTTATTGCTAAAGGTGACATTGATCAACGTAGGGCTGCTTATGCCGTTATAGTCGCTATCGTTGCACATTCCGCCGCCGGAACCGCCCAGGCCGCTGCTGTAAGCCTGGTTGCCGCGGAAAATTACATTGGTCAGGGTCGGGCTGCTGATTCCCTCGTTGGTGCCGTTGTTGTACAGCGCGCCGCCTTTCGTGTTGGCATGGTTGCCGCTGAAGATAAGATTGGACAGGATGGGGCTGCATTCGTGGCCGCTTCCTCCACAGTAGAGGCCGCCGCCGCCGGGGAGTTCCCCGAGTGCATTATTGGACAGTCCGGCGGTGATGGTGAAGCCGTCCAGCACGACCGTGTTGGTAATGGGCCCATAGGTCACGCCGTCCAGATAGAGGACATGGGAAGCGTTGTTTCCCACGATTCCGGTGGCGTCCGTCACGACCCCGCCTTCGGCGGCATCGTTTTGATCGATATCGCCGCTGAGGATGGTGGGGTGCGTCGTCCAGTTGCGCTGGGTGCGTTGCGTTTCCGTCGCCGCGAAGCCGCCGTAGAGCTGGACGTTGTTGCGCTCGATGCGGAAGGATTCCATTCTGGCATCGGCGACGTGGCTGCCGCCCTCATCGGGATAGTAGAGACCTTCGGCCACCCAGACTTCATAGAAGGTATCGGGATGGGCATTGGCCAGATCCAATGCATCCTGGACTGTGGTAAAGGCCGTGGCCCAGGAGCGGCCGTCGTGGGTTGGGCCGGCGGCCTCTTTATCGACATACAGCAGCTCGTGGTCAAAGGTGGCCGAGATCGTGTGGTCGGCGGTGACATAGGTGAAGTGGTAACTGGCGACCGCTCCGACCGAAGCGCCGTCCACGTAAACATCGGCGATGCGGTAGTTGGGGGCCGGGATCACGGTAAAGGTGATGTCGCTGCCACGGGTGATCGTTTGCGGCGTGCCGGGGAGGAGGCTGCCGTTGGCTCCCGCCGTCGGAGTGATGAGATGGGTGGGCGAGGTAAAGGTGGCGGTAATTTCCTGGTCGCTGTTCAGGGTCAGGGTCACCGGGTTGGTCAGGCCGGTCACGGCGCCGCTCCAGCCCTGGAAGGTGGTGCTGACCAGGGGGGTGGCGGTGAGGGTGACGAGCGTGCCGGGGGCGAAGCGGGTCTGGCAGGCGGTGGTACAGGTGGGGCCGTTGGGGCTGATCGCGATATTCGCGAGGCCGTTGCCGGCCCAATGGAGCGTCAGCACGTTAGAACTGCTTTCGTAGGCGCCCAGGTCGACCCTGTCGTTTTGCACGCGCGGCCGGCCGTCCAGATCGGTATCGACCGTGACGATAGCGGTGTTGCCGGCGTTGATGGCCGGCGAGGCGGGATTCAGCCGCAGGTTGTCCTGAGCCGCATCCACAAAGAGAGGATCGATATCGAGATTGCCGGTTCCCTCATAGCCGCCCTGGATATCGCTGTAGGTGATGGAGGGAGTGCCCCCATTGGAGTAAATTGAGGGAAAGTTGGAAGCCGTATTGCCCCAGAGGATGCAGTTGACCAGGTTGAGGCTGCTCAGGTCCGATAGGTTGTTGTGGTATATTCCGCCGCCGTAGACGGCCTGGTTGCCGGCCATGGTGACGTTGATCAACGTGGAAGTGCTTCCGCTGCCGAGGTCGCTGTCGAAGATGGCCATCCCTCCGCCCACGCCTGCCGGGGCCGAGTTGCGGCTGAAGACGACATTGATCAGGGTGGCAGTGTTGGTGCCATCCGCTCCATCGGTGGCCATCCCGCCGCCCACTCCCGAATTGGCCTGGTTGCCGCTGAAGATGACGTTGATCAGGGTCAGGCCGCTTTTGCCGGCGAAGCCGTTGTTATAGATTCCGCCGCCCGAGGCTGCGGCCTGGTTTCCACTGAACGTGAGATTCCTCAGCGTGGGGCTGCATTCATGACCGCTGTTTCCGTCACAATAGAGGCCGCCGCCGCCATTATTCGGAGAAGTTTTACCGTAAGCATGGCCGGCTGTAATGATGAAGCCGTCCAGCACGAGCGTGTCGATGAGCGGTTCGTGGGTCACGCCGTCCAGATAGAGGACGTGGCCGGCATTGTTGCCGGCGATTCCGGTGACATCCGTCACGACTCCATTGACGGTCGTATCGTTTTGGTCGATATCCCCGCTGAGGATGGTGGGGTGGGCTATCCAGTTGCGCTGGGTGCGCAGGGTTTCCGTGGCCGCGAAGCCGCCGTAGAGCTGGATGTTGTTGCGCTCGATGCGGAAGGTTTCTGTCACTGCGTCGTTGATGTGGCTGCCGCCCTCATCGGGGTAATACCGGCCTTCCGCCACCCAGACTTCATAAGTTGAGTAGAGGTCGGCCCTGGCCAGATCCAGGATGTTTTGCACGGTGGTATAGGCCGTGGTCCAGGAGAGGCCGTCATGCGTGGGGCCCGGGGCGTCTTTATCGACGTACCGCAGGTTGTGGGCAAAGGCGGCCGAGATGGTGTGGTTAGCGGAGACCCGGGTGAAGGTGTACGTGCCGACGACACCGACCGGGGCGCCGTCCACGTAAACGTCGACGATGCGGTAGGTCATGGTGGGGATTATCGTAAAGGCGATGTCGGTGCCGCCCAGTGCCGTTTGTGGCGTGGCGGGGAGGATCCTTCCACCGACTCCCGCTGTGGGGGTGATGAGATAGGAGGGGGAGGTGAAGGTGGCGGTAAGGGTGTAGTCGCTGGTCATGGTCAGGGTCAGCGGATTGGTGATGCCGGTCACGGCTCCGCTCCAGCCCTGGAAAGTGGTACTGAACAAGGCCGTGGCGCTGAGCGTGACGACCGTGCCGGAGGTGAAGCTTACCTGGCAGGAGGTGGTGCAGGTGGGGCCGTCCGGGGTGATGGCGATATTCCCCAGGCCGTTGCCGACCCATTGGAGGGTCAGCCGGCGATAACTGTTTTCATAGGCGCCCATGTCGACGGCGGTATCCTGCACGCGCGGGCGGCCGTCCAGATCGGTGGCGGCGGTCACGCCGGGCGTATTGCCGGCGTCGATGGCCGGCGAGCCGGGAGCCAGGCGCAGGTTGCCCTGATCCATATTTACAAACAGGGGGTCGTCGGCGATATTTCCCGTTCCACTGTAGCTGCCCTGGATGTCGCTGTACGTCACGGTGGGGTTGGCACTGGCGTTGTAAATCTGATCATCTGTGAAGGCCCAATTGCCCCAAAGGATGCAGTTGATCAGGGTGGGAGTGCTGGTCCCATTGCCTCCCTCGTTATAGAGTCCCCCGCCCTGGGCGGCGATGTTGCCGGCCAGAGTCACGTTGATCAGGGTGGGGCTGCTCATGCCGGAGTATCCATCGTTGTATATTCCGCCGCCGCCGACATTGTAGGCCAGATTGCCGCGGAAAATCACATGGGTCAGGGTGGGATTGCTCGCTCCGCTGTTGGTCCCGTTGTTGTAGAGTCCGCCGCCTTTTGCACCGGCCTGGTTGCCGCTGAAGATCAGGTTGGTCAGGGTGGGGCTGCATTCGTGGCCGCTGCCGTTGCCGTCGCAATAGAGGCCGCCGCCGTCTTTATCCGTGGACTGGCCGGCAGTGATGGTAAAACCGTCCAGCACGACCGTGCTGGTGAGGGGGCCGTTGGTCACGCCGTCCAGATAGAGGACGTGGTAGGCGTTGGTTCCCACGATATCGGCGGTGGTCAGGACGACTCCGTCGACGGTCGTATCGTTGTTATCGACATCTCCGCTGAGGACCGTGGGATGGGTGGCCCAGTTACGTTGGGTGCGCTGCGTTTCGGTGCCGGCGAAGCCGCCGTAGAGCTGGACGTTGTTGCGCTCGATGCGGAAGGAGAGGGCGGGGTCTGTGTTTTTGTAAATCCCCTGGGCCACCCAGATTTCGTAGGATTGGGCGGCATTGGCGTTGGTCACGGCCAGGGCTTCGGGCAGGGTCTTGAAGGCTGCGGCCCAGGAGGTGCCGTTTCCGCTGGCCGCGACGGCTGCGTTGACGCGCAGGATCGTGGCGGTCATGGCCCGGACGGGGAGGGGGGCTGATAATGGTGGCCACCATGAAAACAATAGGGTCAGTATGAGACTGAGATTTCCGAAAGCAGTTCTAAGCATTCCATCCTCCGTGTAAGTGTGTTGTGGCGAGAGTTTTTTTGTTTATGTTTTCGGCGGCTTTCTGGAGCTGCCGAAAACATAGCTTTTTCCAGAGTCGTTCCGGCGTGGGTTTTTGTGATTAAGGGGTGGGGTTTTTCAGAAGCAGCGCAGTCCAGAGTCTCAATTTCACGATGTAGCGTAGAAACTGCATAGTTATTCCTTTCTGTGAATGGATTTTCCGAACCGATCAACCTTTTCAATTATACATGGATGGTGTGACAGAAGTGTTAATCAATTTGGGCGGTGGGAATTTTTGCGTTCCGCATTCGATAATTTTTCAACCTGTGCAGTGAGCCCGGAAAAGCGAGAGAAAGAAAGCCCATTTTTTCGCGCGCCGTCTGCGGCGCGCGAAAAAATAAACAAAAAACATCTCTTCCTGCTTTGCACCGCGCGGCGTACCTTACGGGAAAAGTGCTCTTTGCGGGACGTTACAAGGCTGGGCTCTACCGGCGTAGCACCTTAAGTTGCCTGATATGGGGGGGCAGGGGGGATATGTTATAATAGCCCTGCGTGGTGGTTCGTTGGTTTGAATCCATTTCTAAGGAGGAGATGAAATGTCAGACGAACGTACTCGTAAGATTGTGGTGGCCGGGCTCTTTGGGGCATTGGCGGCGTTTTTGGGATTTGCCCAGATTGGTTATATCCAATTGCCTGCCTATTCTTTGACCTTTATCCAGGTTACTGTCATTATTGCGGCTGTCCTGGAAGGACCGATCGTCGGCGGTGTTGTCGGTTTGATTTTCGGGATTACCAGTCTGGTGATCGGCAATATGCGGGGCGGCAATGATGCCATTTTTGTCGATCCTACGATCTCGATTCTGCCCCGGTTGTTTATCGGGCCGGTGGCCTGGCTGGTCTGGCGGGCTTTTAAAAATCGGGTGCAAGCCTGGAAACTCGTGGGACTGGGGGCAGCTGGGGTGGTTGGCAGCCTGACCAACAGTGTGTTGGTGTTGGGAATGATTGTTTTACACGGGCTGGCGCCGTTAGAGGTGGCCGTGGGTGTTTTGCTTGGTCAAGGATTGGTCGAAGCGGCTTTGTCGGGGACCCTTACCTTGTTGGTGGTGGCGGCCTGGATGCGGTTGCCGGTCGGTAAGCGGAAAGGCGCCGATCTGTAGGCGGATGGTTATTCCCGCGCTGGGGATTACGGGCCGCTCGGGCAGCGGCAAGACGACGCTGCTGGAGAAGTTGCTGGCCGAACTGGTGAACCGGGGCTATCGCGTCGGAGTGGTCAAGCATACGTTTCATGCAGTGGAGACCGATCGCGAGGGCACGGATACCCGGCGTTTTTGGGAGGCAGGGGCGGCCTGCGCGGTGTTGGTCTCGCCGGATCGGGTGATGCAGGTGCGGCGTGAGGCTGAGGCGCCTCTGGAAGCGGTTCTGGCCGGGATTCAGGCTGTGGATCTGATTCTGGTGGAAGGGTACAAGCGAAGTGCTCTGGAGAAGATCGAGGTGGTGCGGCGGGCCTGCGATCCCGTTCCTATTCCCGATCTGACCGGACGGATTGCTTTTGTCACCGATATTCCTGAACTGAGTGAGACCGGACCCTGTTTCGGGCTGGAGGATGTGGCGGCGGTGGCGGATTTTGTCGTGGCCCGGATCCGGTCGACGTAGAAAGGAGGGGTATGGGGAAATGGTACGAAATTGAACATACAGCCGATCTGGCCCTGCACCTTCAGGGGGCGGATTGGGTCGATCTTTTCACGGTGGCAGCGCAGGGGATGATCGGTTTGATCTTCGATCCTGCCGGCGTGGCGGTGGAACGGACGCTGGAGGTGGAGCTGGAGTCGGTGGATCTCGAAGCGTTGCTGGTGGATTGGCTCAATGAATTGCTTTATCTGGGGGAGCGTGAAGGGCTGGCCTTTGTGAGTTTTGATTTTTCGGTGTTGGAGCCGCAACGGTTGCGGGCGATGGTGGGCGGGGGTGCCCATCCGCCTTATCAGCATTACATCAAAGCGGCTACGTTTCACGATCTCAAAATCCTGTCGACCCCGGCGGGATATGAGACGGAAATCGTTTTCGATACATAAGAAGAGGATATGATGGCTAAGATTGAGGATTTTCAGCGGATTGACGACTACATCTGGGAACTGGCTCAGGACTACGAGCCTCAGATGCGGGCGCCGGCGCGGATTTATGCGAATGAAGAGATTTTTCAGATGGCTTTCCGTGACAATTCCGTGCATCAACTGATCAATGTGGCCACCCTGCCCGGAATTGTGAAATACTCGATGGCCATGCCCGACATGCATCAGGGCTATGGCTTTCCTATCGGTGGGGTGGCGGCCTTCCGGTATGACGGGGGGATCGTTTCTCCCGGCGGCGTGGGATACGATATCAACTGCGGCGTGCGGGTGCTGGCCTCTCCGCTGACCTACGATGAGATCAAGCCGCATCTGGAAGATCTGACGACGGCGATCTATCATAATTGCCCGAGCGGTCTGGGCGATCAGGGGGCGGTGAAGGTCAATGCGCAGGATCTGGGCAAGGTGCTGTCGCAGGGTTCGGAGTGGGCCGTGCGCCATGGTTATGCCCGGCGGGAAGATGTGGACCGGACTGAGGACGGCGGCCAGATTGAGGGCGCCGATCCGCAGGCCGTGCCGGCGCGGGCCTGGGAACGCGGCCGGCCGCAGCTGGGGTCGCTGGGTTCCGGCAATCACTTCCTGGAGATCGATGTGATCGAAGAGATCTTCGAGCCTGAGATCGCCCAGGCTTTCGGTCTGCTGCACGGCGGGATCGCCGTCCAGATCCACTGCGGGTCGCGAGGGCTGGGCCATGAGGTCTGTACGCAATATCTGAAGCAATTGCAACATGTGCCTCAGCGGTACGGCATCAACATTCCGGACCGTGAACTGGTGGCCGCTCCTGTCGATTCCAAGGAAGGTCAGGCCTACATGAGCGCCATGGCCGCCGCGGCCAACTTTGCCTTTGTCAACCGGCAGGTGCTGGCGCATTTTGTCCGACTGGCCTTTGAGAAGGTTCTGGCGGGCAAGGTGAGCAACTGGGATCTTCAGCAGGTTTACGATGTGGCGCACAATATCGCCAAAGTCGAAACGCACATGGTAGACGGCGAGCCGACCAAAGTCGTCGTGCATCGTAAGGGGGCCACGCGGGCTTTCCCGGCCGGCCATCCGGATCTGCCGGAAGTCTATCGGGCGATCGGGCAGCCGGTGCTGGTTCCGGGTTCGATGGGAACGGAATCATACATCCTGGTCGGGACTGAGGTGGCGATGGAGCAGACCTTCGGTTCGACCTGTCACGGAGCGGGGCGGATGATGAGCCGCACCAAGGCGCTTCACGAGCTGACGGGTAAGGAAGTTTGTTCTCAGCTGAATGAGCAGGGGATTGTGGTCCGTTCGGGCAGCCTGAAGGGGCTGGCCGAAGAGGCGCCGAGTGCTTATAAGGATGTCAATCTGGTGATCGATTCGGTGGTGGGGGCCGGACTGGCCCGGCCGGTGGCGCGGTTGCGGCCTGTAGCGGTTATCAAGGGTTAAGTTTTTATATTTTCGCGCGCGGGCGAAGCCCGCACGCGAAAATATATTTCGATCATAAAAGACAAAAAAAGACGGAGCGCATAAGCGCTCCGTCTCGATAATAGTGCTGTCCGATTACAGACGGACGATATTGGCGGCCTTGGGGCCCCGATCAGATTCCGCGAGGGTGAATTCCACCCGATCTCCCTTGTTCAAGGTGCGGAAGCCGGTCCCCACGATGTCGGAGAAATGGGCAAAGACGTCTTTACCGCCGTCTTCCCGGGCAATGAAACCATAACCTTTCTTTTCATCAAACCATTTCACGGAACCGATCAAGCGATTGTTGTCCATCTAAAAAACCTCCAAAAATGTGAAACTTAAAACTCGTCCTCATCGTGGACATGACCGTGTTCCAGCTCGGTGGCCGTCGCCGGTCGTACATCCACGATGGTGACATCAAAGTGCAGGGTTTTTCCGGCCAACGGGTGGTTGTAATCCAGCAGCACCCGGTCGGACTCTACTTCTACGATGCGGGCAGGGTAGATTTCATCTTCCCCTTCCTGAATGTGCAGCACGGTGCCGGGCAACAGCTCGACCTCGGCCGGGAAGAGTTCGCGATCAACCCATTCGGTGGCGTCTTCGACTAGCTGGCCGTAACCCTCTTCTGGGGGAACGGTGACCTGACGAGATTCTCCTGCTTTCATTCCGTCCAGAGCCTTTTCGAGCCCTGGAATCAGCATGTGATGACCGTGTAAATATTGTAAAGGATCACCGCCCTTGGAGCTATCGACAACCTTACCGTCATCCATGGTGACGGTATATTCCAGGGTCACGACACTGTTTTCGCTGACAGTTTTTTCTGACATTTTAACTCTACCTTTCACAAAATAAAAAACGGCCAGTCAGGCCGGTCCCTGATGGCCGATTGCGCTATTTTTATAGTAACCATTTCATCATGGGGCAAAGTATAGCATATGTCAATTGGATGTCAAGAATGGCAAGAATGTTTGAATTGCGTTAGAGGGGCGCTGCGCTTGTCAAATTTTGTAGAACGGGGTAAAATTGGGCCCGCGGTCGTATCTGCAACGGAGGGGCCCGGGAGTGGAATTATGGATGATGGGGAGTGGTTGGAGTCGTCGGAGGAGTTGGAATCCGATGAGACTGAAGTTGAAGGGGTAGAGCATTTGCTCTCGGTCGAAGTGACCGGGGAACGGTTGGATCGATTTGTCGCAGCGGCGGTGCCGAAATTAACCCGGTCGGCTGTGCAGCGGCTGATTGAGATCGGTGAGGTGACTTTGAACGGGACGGCGTCACGGCCGGCCCAGAAGGTGCGGGCCGGTGATGAGATTCGGGTACGGGTTCCGCCGCCTCAACCAACAACGCTGACCCCCGAGAATATTCCGTTAGAGGTTCTCTACGAGGATGCTGATATTCTGGTCGTCAACAAGGCCGCCGGGATGACCGTCCATCCGGGGGCGGGGGTCTATTCCGGGACGCTGGTCAATGCAGTTTTGGGACATTGTCCTGATTTAGGGGGGATCGGTGGGAGTATCCGGCCGGGGATCGTCCATCGATTGGATAAAGACACTTCGGGTGTGATGGTGGTAGCGAAGAACGATCTGGCCCATGTGGCGTTGCAACAGCAGTTCAAGGCCCGGACGGTCCATAAGATCTATGTGGCGTTGTTGATTGGAAAACTTGACCCGGCGGAGGGGTTGATCGATGCGCCGTTAGGCCGACATCGCATCCATCGCCAGCGGATGGCAGTGGTGACGGATGGGCGGGAGTCGCGGACGCGCTGGAAGGTGCAGGCGCGCTATCGTGACGGGATGGGGCGGCCGTATACGCTGGTCGAGATCCATCCGGAAACGGGGCGAACCCATCAGATCCGGGTCCATTTTGCCTGGTTGGGGTATCCGTTGGTGGGGGACCGGGTGTATGGGCCGGTGCATTTCCCGTTGGCGGCTCCGCGGCAGTTTTTGCATGCGCGGCAGTTGCGGTTGCGGCATCCCCGGACGCAGGAGACGATGGTTTTTGAGGCGCCGTTGCCGGAAGATCTTGTTTTTGTACTGACGGGCTTACAAAGAGAATGATTTGATCCTTAATTGACGAACTGACCGAATTCGAGTATCCTTGCGGTTGTGCAAAAACAAAGGTTAGATTTAATGGTGGTCGAACGCGGTCTGGCGGAAAGCCGGGCGGCTGCTCAGCGGCTTATTTCGGCCGGCGAGGTCCTGGTAGACGGGCGGATGGTTGATAAGCCCGGCACGCCGATCTCTGTGCAGTCGGAGGTTGCTTTGATGGCCCGGCCGCGGTTTGTCAGCCGCGGGGGAGAGAAGCTGGCGGCGGCTTTGGAGCGCTTTCCGGCGCGGGTGGAAGGCAAGGTGGCGGCGGATATCGGGGCTTCAACCGGGGGCTTTACCGACTGTCTGTTGCAGAACGGCGCCATGCGGGTCTATGCGCTCGATGTGGGATATGGCCAGCTGGCCTGGTCGCTCCGGCAGGATCCCCGGGTGATGGTGATGGAGCGGGTCAATGCCCGCTATCTGGAATCTCTGCCCGAGCCGATGGATCTGCTGGTTTCCGATGTTTCTTTTATTTCCCTACGAATTATTTACAGCACCGCCGTGCGCTGGCTGCGACCCGAAGGCGAGGTGGTTTCTCTGATCAAACCGCAGTTTGAGGCGGGGCGAGAGCGGGTCGGCAAGGGGGGGGTGGTGCGCGATCCCGAGGTCCATCGGGCGGTGTTGCAGACGGTTCTGGCCGATTTTGCGGAGCTGGGATTGGGGATTTTGGGGCTGCGGGCCTCACCCTTGATCGGCCCGGCGGGGAATATTGAGTTTTTGGGCTGGTGGCGATTGGGCGGGGCTGCGGTTGACTCTGAAGGGTTGATCGCAACGGCGATGCAGGAAGCGGGCGAGCTGAAGCGTGAGTAGAAGGCTGTGCAAGGTTTAAAAAAGGAAGGGGGAATTTGCACGCCTTCTGAGGCGTGCAAATTCCCCAAAACAACAAAGAACAGAGGTTTTAATCGATTGTGAGCAAACGACACTACATCCCTCAACCTACCAGTCCACGGCCGCCTCGACCGTTGGGAGTCTGGCTGTTGACGCTGGCCGACGGTTTTTCCGCCGGCGTTGTAAGCATCGTAAAAGCCATTTTTGGTTCTCTCCTGATGCAGAGCTTTTCGATTGAAGCCGGGATTACCCTGGTTGTTGCGACCGGCGTTATGGTTTCGGCTTTTTATACCTGGCGGGGAAATGATCGGGCCCGGATTGCATTGCTGGGCTTTATTACGCTGAACTATGGACTTTTGATTTTTCAGAGCGTTTTGCAGCTCTTCAGCGGATCACTCAATGTGGAGGGGCTGGGCAGTGCCGGGGATTATACGCCTCAGATCACGGTGATAATTTTGACCTCAGTTTTATGGATTGTCTTGAACATTGCCTATTTCCTGAGTCCGCTGGCGTTGCCGTTTTACCGTTTTCGGGTCGTCGATCCCGATTAAACCAGTGAATTATTTAAGTAAGGAGGCCTGGGGTAACTATGGACCCCTCGCATATTCGTAATTTTAGCATCATCGCTCATATCGATCACGGCAAGTCCACGCTGGCGGATCGATTGCTGGAAGTTACCGGGACCGTCGATTCCCGGCAGATGGCGTCACAATCGCAGTTGCTCGACAGCATGGATCTGGAGCAGGAAAAGGGCGTTACGATCAAGGCTTCGGCCGTGCAGATGCGGTGGACGGCGGCCAATGGTGAGGAATATGAGCTGAATTTGATCGATACTCCCGGGCATGTCGACTTCGGCTATGAGGTCAGCCGGGCGCTGGCGGCCTGTGAAGGGGCTTTGCTGGTGGTCGATGCCACGCAGGGGATCGAGGCGCAGACGCTGGCCAATCTCTATCTGGCGCTGGAGAACGATCTGGAGGTCATTCCGGTTCTGAATAAGATCGATCTGGCGACGGCCCAGGTGGAAGAGGTTTCCAAGGAAGTTGCCGAGCTGTTGGGCGTGCCCCTCGATGAAGTGATGGCCGTATCGGCCAAAGAAGGGACCAACGTTGAGCAGTTGTTGCAGGCGATTGTCGATCACATTCCGCCGCCCAAGGTAGATCTGGATGCGCCGTTGCAGGCCTTGATTTTCGATTCGCACTATGATTCCTACAAGGGCGTGATCGCTTATGTCCGGCTGCGCTCGGGGCAGGTGGATCGCAATACGGCGCTGTTGATGATGGCCACCGGTTCGCGTACCGAGCCGGTGGAAGTGGGTGTTTTTTCTCCGGAGATGCGGCCGGTGGCCCGGCTTCAAGCCGGCGAAGTGGGGTACATTGCTACCGGGCTCAAGTCGGTGCGGGAAGCCCATGTGGGCGATACGATCACCGATGCCAAACGGCCTGCGGCGACCCCGCTGCCGGGGTATCAACCGGCCAAGCCGATGGTGTTTGCCAGTTTGTATCCCTCCGAGGCCGACGATTACGTCAATTTGCGGGATGCGCTGGATAAGTTGCAGTTGAACGATGCCTCGTTGAGCTTTCAGCCGGAGTCTTCGCATGCGTTGAAGTTCGGTTTCCGCTGCGGCTTTTTGGGATTGTTCCATATGGAGATCGTTCAGGAACGGTTGGAGCGGGAATACGGGCAGGATATGGTGCTGACGGCGCCCAGTGTGGCTTATGAGGTGCTGCTGGACAGCGGCGAAGAGCTGGAAATCCATCGGCCTTCGGATCTGCCGGATCCTTCTTTCATTCGTGAGGTGCGGGAACCCTGGATGAAGGTGCAGGTTTTCACGCCGAGCGAATATATCGGCACCGTGATGGAGATTTTCCGCCGCAAGCGGGCCAATTTCCTGTTGACTGAGACGCTGGATTTGAAGCGGGTGCTGTTGACCTTTGAGACGCCGCTGGCCGAAATGGTGATCGATCTTCACGATAAACTGAAGTCATTTACCCGGGGCTATGCTTCGATGGATTACAGCTTTATCGGTTATCGCGCCGATGACCTGGTGAAGGTCGACATCCTGGTCAATGGCGAGCCGGTGGATGCGCTGGCTTTTATTGTGCATCGGGATAAGGCCTATGAGAAGGGGCAGCTGGTGATCCGCAAGATGAAAGAGGCGATCCCGCAGCAGTTGTTTGAGGTGCCGATTCAAGCGGCTGTCGGCGGCAAGGTGCTGGCCCGGGTGAATGTGCGGGCATTGCGGAAGGACGTGCTGGCCAAGTGTTACGGCGGCGATATCACCCGCAAGCGCAAACTTTTGGAGAAGCAGAAGGCCGGGAAGAAACGGATGAAGATGCTGGGGGATGTCATTATCCCGCAGGAAGCCTTCCTGGCCATGTTGCGGTTGGAAGAAGATTGATTTAAAAGATGTTTGGTTTATTTTTCGCGCGCCGCCTGCGGCGCGCGAAAAATAAACAATTTTGCATTGTCTGAATGAGGCGTTCCAAAGTTCGCGAATCGATAAATTTTGTAGACGGAGGGGACTATGAGCCGGTTAGTTGATCTATGGTTAGAGATCCCGGAACAGAGACGCAACCGTCTGGTGTTGATTGTGTTGCTGTTTTGTTTGATAGCCGGGATTTTTTGGGCGGCCCGCAATGTTCTTTTCCCCTTTATTGTGGGATTGGTCGTCGCTTACCTTCTGGCTCCCCTGATCAACTGGATCCAACGCGGCTTTGAATGGTTGGGCTCCCGCAATCTATGGTTTTTTATGAAAGGGCCTTTTTCCCGGCTGGCAGAACAGTCCGATCAGCCTTTTCAGCAGAAATTGGGCCAGTGGCTGTTGGATCGGCGTGGATTGGGGTTGCTGAAAAAATGGGCCCGTCCCTTTTCGATTCTGGCGGCTTATCTGCTGGTTGTTGCGTTGCTGGTGGGCTTCTTTGCTTTGTTTGTCCCCATGGTTATCGAACAGGCCGGCAATTTATGGAATGCCCGGATGTCGATTTGGGATGCGGTGACCCGTTTTGGGCAGGGCCTGATGGAGCAGTATCGGCTGTTGCCGCCGGATATCCGGACTCAGGTGGAAGCCAATCTGACCAAACTGAACAGTTACATTGCCGATCTCGTGCCGAAAGCGGCGACCGGCACGGCGGGAGCCCTTTCTTTCACGCTGGGCGCCCTCACTTACACGATCAGCCTCGTTTTTGGTTTCTTTATCGTACCTTTCTGGACTTTCTATTTGTTGAAGGATGCCGGGGATTTGCAGGACTCGGCTCTGGATTTGATTCCGGCCACCCTGCGCGATGACTTGATGCATTTGCTGAAATTGATCGATGGGGTGCTGGCTTCATATTTGCGGGGGCAATTGATCTTAGGGGTGATTATCGGCGTGGCGACGGCCATCGGGCTGACCTTTTTGGGAGTTCCCTATGCCTTGTTGCTGGGGGTGGTGGCTGCCGGTTTTGAATTGATTCCCAACATTGGGCCTTTTTTGGGAGCTGTGCCGACGATTATGGTGACCCTGGCCTATGCTCCGCAGCAGATCTGGCCGGTGATCATCTTCGCCATTCTCATTCAACAATTGGAGAATCTTTTCATCACTCCCCGCGTGCTGGGGGACAGCGTCAGTTTGCATCCGGTTTTGATTATGGTCGTGCTGGTTGTCGGCAGTGAAATTGGGGGATTGCTGGGGCTTTATCTGGCACCGCTGGCCACGGCGGTGATTCGTGACAGCTTCCGTTATTTTTATTATCGTTTTTCCGATGAAGGGATGACCCCCCAACAGGCGCTTGAGCGCGTTCAAAAACGTGAAAAGATCGACATTTCGGTGTAAATTGCGTTTTCGACCCTTTGTGCTAAAGTTGGGAAGCGGCTTATCACTGGAAATAGCAAGGAAAGGAGGAAGGCGGGTCTCCAAAATCGATCCTTCGAGAAAGGTGCCGCCGAAAATTTATGAAATGCCAATATTGCGGTTCCGATCTTAAACCGGGGGGGCAGTTTTGCGAACAGTGTGGTGGACAGGTCTCTCCTGACACCGGTTCGTCACCGATCTATCCCCCGGCCAATCCGGTTCCTCCGGCGCAGTTTGCTCCTCCCCCTTCTTTCACTCCAACCCCTCCGCCGCCGGTCAATCCGCCGGCTTACGTTCCGAATAATCCACCGGTTTATACACCGCCGCCAGCTCAGCCGGCTTCGGGGACAAATTCTGCTGATATTTTTGCTATCGTGTCTCTGGTGTTAGGAATTATCAGTCTTTGTGCTTCATTTGGGGGGTGGTGTGGATTGCCGTTTCCCGTTCTGGGCGGAATTTTCGGCTTCCTGGGGTTGAATTCCCGTAATCGGACTTTCGCTATCATAGGCCTGGTTCTTTCCGGGATCAGCATATTGCTCATTTTGGGTTGGGCGATTTTTGGACCTATCCTGCTGGGATTGTTGAGTAATTATTCCGGCTAGGCTTCTTTCGGGTTCAAGACCCCCGAATCCTGAACAATTCGGGGGTTTTTTTATTGGATACATTTTTGCGGCTCTATCTAAATTTGTATCTTCTTTGGGGAATGGGTTGAGCGATCTATGTTATGGTATTCTCAATCCTCTGGTGCACTCCATGCACCTGAAAAATCACAGGAAGAGTGGGGAGGCGCAGAATGGAAGGTTTTTCCAGGAACGATAGGGATCGTAACCGCCGGTTGCGGATTGTCGTCAACCCGGCGAGCGGGAGCGATGCTCCTTTATTGAAGATTTTCAATCGGGTGTTGGGCGAGACGACTTATGATTGGGATGTGGCCGTCACGCATACGACGGGAGATGCCCGGCGATTGGCCCGGGAGGCCGTCGAGGCCGGGTCTGAAATTGTGGCCGCCTGCGGCGGTGACGGTACCGTGATGGAGGTCGCCAGCGGATTGTTGGGGACGGAGACTTTACTGGCGATCGTGCCGGGCGGGACGGCCAATGTCCTGGCCCAGGAGCTGGGAATTCCTTCCGATACAGAATCCGCCTGTCAGTTGATGGTGGCTGAGCCGCGTTCGCTCCGACGGATCGATGTGGGGCAGGCCGGAGAGCATTATTTTCTGCTGCGGCTGGGGACGGGGTTTGATGCGCTGATGACGGCCGAAGCTGATCGGGAGATGAAAGAGCGGTGGGGGGTGCTGGCTTATATCATTTCGGGGCTGCGGGTTTTACAGAATCCTCCGCTGGCTCATTATCGTCTCTTGTGTGATGGGGTGCCTTTTGAAGCCGATGGGTATGGGTGTATGGTGACCAATGCGGCCCAGGTTGGGGCGTTGGGGATGCGGTTTGCTCCGACGATCGATATGAGCGACGGCCGGCTGGATCTCTTTTTTCTGGGTGAGAGTCGGTTGAAGACATTGACGGAGCTGGCGACCAATCTGGTTGCCAATGTGCCGGAAGATGAAGCGTTGTGGCATTGGGCGGTGCGCGAGGTTTCGATCGAGGCCGATCCGCCGCAGAAGCTGGAAGCCGATGGGGAACTTTTAGGCGAGACTCCCGTCTATGTCAGGGTGTTGAAACAGGCGCTGACGGTGATCGTGCCGGCGACGGTTTGATTCGAGGTAGTTAGCCCGGAAAACCGGCTGTAGAAAAGCCCATTTTTCGGCGGCTTTCTGAAGCCGCCGAAAAATGAATAAAAAATCTCCCTCCCCCCATTCTGTGCGTCGTTTTTTACCAGGCAAAAACCTTTTGCGCGGTGCCCAAAAGACCGATCGCACAGGTTAAAGTTTTCTCGGAATCAAAAAAATGAAAGGGGTCTTGATGGAAAAATCAAAATTGTGGGTCGCTGTACTGGTGGGGATCGTTTGTGTCGGCGGCATCCTGGCCTATTTATTTTCTCAATCGACGATTTTTTCCGCGGCTCAGGGAACGCCGGTAGCCATGAATCCTTCACTGGAGCCCACGCCGACACTTTTTGTTCCGTCCCCTACGGCGACGGAAACATTCACTCCGATGCCGACTTTCACACCTTCGGTGACGCCGTCGCCGAAACCGACGCTGCCGCCGGCTTTGACCTTGACTGCGGAGCCGACGGCTGTTTCCGGAACGGCCACGCCGACTCCCTTGCCGCCGCTTCGTCCCACGCCGGTTCGCATCGGCATTTTGCCGACGTTGAATCCTTCTCAGACAATCTCGGTGCCGACGGCGGTGCCGTTGCAGGAGATTCCGGAGGGGGCGACGACGATCCTGCTCCTGGGCAGCGATCAGCGTCCGGATTGGAACGACTGGCATACCGATGTGATTCAGTATGCGGTCATTTATCCCGATGCCCCGGCGGTGAATTTGCTTTCGATCCCGCGCGATCTCTACGTCTATGTGCCGGGATTCTGGATGAGCCGGATCAACTTTGCCGATATGTACGGGGATACCTATCATTACGACGGCGGGGGGATCGGCTTGCTCAATCAAACCCTGCTCTACAATCTGGGGATCAGTGCCGATTATTATGTTAAGGTTAATTTTGACGGCCTGATCACGCTGGTCGATTCGATGGGCGGAATCGATGTCCCGGTTTATTGCCGGCTTGAGGATTACTGGCCTTATATGGATGAGACGACTGGAGAATATCCCTGGTTTGTCCTGAATCCTGGAATTCATCGTTTGGATGGAGAACAGTCGCTCTGGTATGCCCGTTCGCGCAAGACGACCAATGTTTTCTCGCGGGAACGTCGCCAGCAGCAGGTGTTGGAAGGCATGTGGCACCGGGCCCGGGATCTGAATCTGATGGAGAAAGCACCCCAGTTGTATCAGCAGACCCGCAATCTCTATCAGACCAATCTGGGGGTCGGCAATATTCTGGATCTGGCCCGGACGGCGAAAGATCTCACGTCGGCCGATATCCGGCGTTATAACATTGGGGCCCGGCAGGTGGAATATACGGTGACCGAGCACGGCGGCAATGTCTATTTGCCCGTCTGGCCGGCGGTTCAACCGGTGATCGAGGATGCGTTGGCCCGGCCGGCCGACAGCCGGGCTTATCAGGCCGGGATCAAGATTGAAGTCTGGAACGGGACGATGAATCGGGATTATGATAAACTGGCGGCCGATACCCTGGCGCATAACGGTTTTATTCCCGTTATCGGGAAGGCGGATCGTCGGGATTATCCGCGGACGCAGCTTGTCTATTTCAGTGCGGTGTCCAAGGGGACCGGGATCAATCGGATTCAGGAGCTTTTTAAGATTGCGCCGGATCGGGTGATTCAGGAAGAGGTTCAGGAATCTGAGTTTAAGATTCGGTTGATTATCGGGGCCGATTACGAACCCTGTACGCAACGATAGGTTTTTAATTCATATTTTCGGCGGCTTCAGAAAGCCGTAGGTTTCCAGGTAACCGTGCTCGCCAAATAAAATTGCTCAAAGGCGCCTTTTCGTTCCCCCTATTCCCCCTGCCCCCCTTTCCCCCGAGGGAAAGGGGGGATGACTAAGCATTTTGGGCGCGCTGCAAAGCAGCGCGCCCAAAATGCAGTTAATATTCCCCTCTTTTCTCACGCTTGCGGGATGCTATGCAAAGGGGGATATGAGGGGGGAGAAAAAACATTTTTGGCCCGCTTTTTTCGTTTGCGGACGGTCGCTGGACAAAAGATCCGGTGATCGTATAATGATCTTGTTTTCTAACTAATTGTTGCCATTTTTTTCTCGGGATCGTAGATTTCATGGATAATTCGCGGTTCAAGATTTTTCTGGCCTTTTGTTGTGTGATCCTGATCATCTGGGCTATTTTGTTGATTCAGGTTGTCGTGTCGGCCCGTACCATACATGTAGCGCCTCCGACTCAAGTCGTGGCGTTAAATGTCCATACTGCCACTCCAACCCCTACTTATACCCCGGTAGTCTTTCCGCCGACGTGGACTCCTACCTGGACTCCCACGCCTCGACCGACCTGGACGCCGGTTCCGCCGACGCCTACCCCGACTCCAACCCGGGTTTTTTATCCCACGCCGGTACCGCTGGCCAATATGCCGATTTTTCATCGGCCTACCCCGGTCTTTGTCGATATTTTACCGTCTACCAATCCCTCTTCTTCTTATACGGTGCCGACGGCTGTGCCTTTGATGACGATGCCGGACAATGCCATTACGATCCTGTTGTTGGGCAGTGACCGGCGTCCTAACTGGAAAGGCTGGAATACGGATGTGATCCAGTATCTGGTGGTCTATCCTGAAGTGCCGGCTGTCAATTTGCTTTCGATTCCGCGCGACCTCTACGTCTACATTCCCGATGTCGGGATGAACCGGATCAATACGGCGAATACCTACGGCGTGGCCAATAATTACGACGGCGGCGGGTTGGGTCTGCTCAATCAAACCCTGCTCTATAATTTGGGGATCAGCGCCGATTATTATGTTATGGTGGATTTCGACGGACTGATTGGGATTGTGAACGCGCTGGAGGGGGTGGATGTTCCCGTTTATTGTCGGATTGAGGATTACTGGCCCTATGCCAATGAGGCCGGAGAATATCCGCGGTTTGTGTTGGAACCGGGGATGCACCATTTAGATGGAGAACAGGCGCTCTGGTTTTCGCGAACCCGCAAGACGACCAGTGTCTTTTCCCGAGAGCGGCGTCAGCAGCAGGTATTGGAGGCGATCTGGCGAAAGGCCCGACAGCAGGATCTGATCGCGGTAGCACCTGAGCTTTACGAGAAGACCCAATCGCTTTATCAGACCGATTTGAGCTGGACCGATCTGTTGTCGCTGGTTCAGATTGCCGCGCAGCTTGAACCGGCGGATTTGCATCGTTACAATATTGGGCGGCAGCAGGTGATTCCTTATACGACGTATCAGGGAGGCAATGTGGTGTTGCCGGTCTGGGAGCAAATCGAGCCGGTGTTGAATGCCGTTTTGACCACCCCCTCGAGCAGCCGGGCGTTGCAGGATGCCATTCCGGTAGAGGTGTGGAATGGGGCCGGCTACACAGATTGGGATAAGCTGGCGGCGGAGCAATTGTTGCACAGCGGCTACTGGCCTACCGTAAATCCCCCGGATCATACCGGTTATACATCCACTTACATTGTCTATTTTAATGAAGTGACCAAGGGTAGCGGGTTGGAGCGGCTGCAGGCGCTTTTCAATGTGGCGCCGGAGAATGTCATTTTGATGCCGGAGCCTTATGCTCCTTTTAAAGCCCGGGTCATCATCGGTCAGGACTATCAGCCCTGCATGCAGCCCTGATTTTTGTTGTTAATATTTTTCGTGATCCGGACGGTTAACGTAAGTTTTGTGCAAATAGAGCCCCGAGTGCTCAAATCGAAGCAAAAACAG
>CAZCTC010000072.1:0-38877 GCA_964501335.1 uncultured Anaerolineales bacterium
GAGAGTTTTTTTGTTTATGTTTTCGGCGGCTTCAGAAAGCCGCCGAAAACATGGCTTTTTCCAGAGCAACACAAGCTGTCTACTTGCTGCTGTCTACTGTCTACTTCTGAATAGCCTTTTCCAGAGCCGCACAGGCGACGCAGGCTGTCTACTGTCTACTTGCTGCTGTCTACTTCCGCTGAATTTTCATCCTTCGGGGTGCCGCCCCCTGCATGGTCTTCTGTCCTGAAAATAGCCCCGCAATGATCCTTTCCCCGTAAGATGCGACGCGCTGTGCGAAGCAGGAAGAGAGAATTTATTTAGGGGGAATAGCGGACTTGTTTCTCTTTTGCTCCTGTGTATACTTACAAAGCTGCCCATTGCAGGCGGTGCGCGAAAAGATAAAGAAAAAACTCTCAATGGGAGTGTGTATGGTTCAAATTACCTTTCTCGGCGGTGCTGACGAAGTCGGCGCCAGCTGTTCTCTGTTGACCCTCGGCGGTCGCCGCATTCTGGTCGACGCCGGCATCCGAATCTCTCCCCGCAGCCGCTGGGGATTGCAGGACGATCAGTTGCCCGATCTCAGTCAGATCGATCGGGCCGGCGGCCTGGATGCCATTCTCGTCACGCATGCCCACACCGATCATACCGGCGCTCTTGAATTGATCGTCGAGCGTTACAATTGCCCGATCTATGCCACGCCGATTACCATCGCGCTCAGCCGGGTGCTGCATGCCGATGCCCGGCGTATTATGCAGAGCCGCCAGGACGAAGAAGGCGAATTGCCCCTCTATGACGATCTCGCCGTGGAGAAATTCCTCAATGCGACGATCCCTGTGCCCTTCAATACCCGGTTGCCGCTGGGCGAAAATGTGACGGCCACCTTCTTCCCGGCCGGCCATATCGCCGGCGCTGCGATGATCGGCCTGGAGAGTCCGGAGGGCCGCATCCTCTTTACCGGGGATCTGGCGCTCACCCCTCAGCGCAGCGTGGACGGCGCCAAAGTCCCGGCTTTCCATCCCGATGTGTTGATTATCGAGAGCACCTACGGCGGTCGGTTGCACGCCAACCGGGCGGCCGAAGAGCGGCGGCTGGTCGATACCGTCGTCGAAGTGACGGCGGCCGGCGGCAAGGTGCTCATTCCGGCCTTTGCGCTGGGCCGGGCTCAAGAGATCCTTTTGATCTTGAGCGAAGCCCGCCGTCAGGGCGTCTGGACCACCGGCACGATCTGGGCCGACGGCATGGTGCGCAGCATCTGTCAGGCCTACGCTCAATTCCCGGAGTCCCTTTCCTTATTGATGCAGGAGCGCAACGGTCTCTTTTTCGACCAGCAGACCCGTCCGGTGGAGTCGGGGGCGCAGCGCCAGGAGTTGATCTGGCAGGCCGAGCCCTGGGTGATGGTGGCCAGTTCGGGGATGCTTTCCGGCGGCGCTTCCGTGGCCTATGCCCGCAGGCTGGCCACGCAGCCGGAGAATGCCATTCTGCTCACCGGTTACCAGGACGAAGAATCGCCGGGGCGGAAGCTGCTCCAGCTGGCCGAGACCGGCGGCGGGACCTTGCGCTTCGGTTCGGATAAAGTCGATGTGAAATGTAAGATCGGCGCCTATTCCCTTTCGGCCCATGCCGATGAGAGCCAGCTGATCAGCTTTATCAATGCGCTCGATCCGACGGAGGTCTGTCTGGTTCACGGCGACCACGACGCCCGGGAGAGCATGGCGGCCCGCCTGCGCGAGCGCGGCCGGGCGGTCAATCTGCCTCACAGCGGACAGACCCTGGAGTTCCGGTTTACCCCTTCGGTGGGCCGAAAACTGGTGCAGGGGATCGGCACGGGCAAGCCGTTGGATTCCGAGGCTCTCTGGAAGGCTGTGGCCGGGCCGGTCGGCGGAGCTTATTTCTCCGCGGAAGAGCTTTCGACGGCCTGGTGGGGGAAGGATCATACCCGTGAATTGGAATCGTTGCTGGAAAAGGACGATCCCTATTTCGAGCCGCTGGCCGCTCAGCCCGGGCTTTACCGGGCCCGGACCCAGGCCCAGATCCTTTTGCATCAACAGCGGGTGGCGCGGTTGGCGGCTCTGGAGCTGCAACCCGGTTGGGTGGTGATTTTGAAGGATGCCGACAACGATTTCTATGCCGCGCTCTGTGATGAGGTGGCGGCCGGCCATTTCTATTTGAAGGGCGTGCCCGACCCGGTCTGGCCCGACAATTTAATGACGGCGTTCGATCCGGGCGAAGGCGAGTTCGATCCGGCAGCGGTGAGAGCGGCCGCCGAGGAATCCGTTTCGACGGGCTCTTTGCTTTCCGACATACCGGCCCCTCTGGATGCTCTGATGGAGAAATTGCCGGCTTCCGCGTGGCCGTTGCCGGTGCGCCGGGTGGCGTTGGCCTTGATTTTGCTGCGGGCCGGGGCCGAAGTGACATCCGAGGGGTGGCGCTGGCCCATGCCCACGCTTCAGATGGGGCAGCAGATGGAGCCCAATCAGGCGATCTCCTGGATCAAGGCCCGGATTCCGGCCGAGGCCCGGCTGCGGCGCTGCGGCTATCGGTTGGAGCAGGGGGTGGTGGTGCTGGCTTTCGATTTTCCCGAGCAGGCGCAATCCCGTTATGGCGAACTGTTGCAATCGCTCTCCCAGGAATCCGGCTGGCGGTTTGAGTACGATACCCAGGTGAATCAGGCAGCTCTGAATTCCCTGGCACAGGAGGCCGTTCGGGAGTTGAAGTTGACGGTCAATAAGGGGCCTTCGCTCCGGCTGGCTGAGAAAGAGGTGCAGATCAAGGTGAACGGGCTGCCTGATTCGGAGGCCCTGGAACGGGTCGCGCAGCAGTTTATGGAAGTCAGCGGCTTTACATTGACGATTCGGGGGGCCGACGATCCGATGCCGGCAGCGGCCCATGCCGCCGGGAAGAAGAAGCAGTGGGAGATCAACGCCGCCTATGCCGAGATTCGCAAGGAGCTGACCGACAGCACTTTGCAGCGGGCCAGCCTCAAAGGGGACCGGATTGTCCTTTCTTTTATCAGTCAGCAGGTCGGCCAGCGTTACGCTGAAACGATCGCTCAGCTGGAGCGTCGGATCGGTTGGCCTATCGAGATCAACCCGCAGCCGACGCAGGGGCTAATTTTGCAGATTGCGCGGGAACTGTTGACGGAGGCCGGGTGGGAGATCGTTAAAGGGCCGGGGATTTACATTGAAAAGGGGCAGGTCTCGGTGCGATTGTCCCAGCAGCCCGATCCCGTGCGGGCGGCGGAGGTGCAGCTGGCCTTCACGGAGAAGACCGGTTATGAGCTGGAGATGGGCACGCCGCCGGTCGCCCAGACCGGGCCGGTGGCCAAAGTCGTTACCGAGACGGTGGTCCTGATTCCGATGGAGCGCATTCAGTTGCAGGCCAGCCATCGCGGCATGGAATTGAATGCCGAGAAGCTGGAGCATGCGCTGCGGCGGGCCCGGCAATTGGGCGCCATCAATCCCCCCATTCGCGTGCGCCGTTTGCCGCAGGGCTACCTGCTTCTGGACGGCCTCTACCGCCTGCATGCGGCCCGTCAGCTCGGCTGGTCCCATATCCAGGCCGTGGTGGAGTAACGCTAGAAAATATGGAATAAACAACATTTTTTCGCGCGCCGCAGACGGCGCGCGAAAAAATAAATAAAGACTCTCTCTCTGCTTCGCACAGCGCGTCGTATTTTACCGGGAAAGCGCCGGGCGCGGAACAATCAATCATAATTCCCACCTTCCGGAGGAGCCTATGCAATTCATGCACATCGCCGACATCCATCTGGGCTACCAGCAATACGGCCTCAGCGCCCGCTTCGACGACTTCAGCCGGGCCTTTCTCCATCTCATCGACGAGGCCTGCTCCCGCCGGGCCGATTTTGTCCTCATTGCCGGCGATCTTTTTGAAAAACGCACCGTCGAGCCGAAATCGATGAGCGTGGCCATTGAAGGGCTGACGCGGCTTCAGGCTGCCGGCATTCCCGCTCTGGCCGTCACCGGGAACCACGAGCGGGCTCACTATCGCGAGCAGGATTCCTGGATGGATTTTTTGGACGGGATGGGCTATCTCCAGTTGCTTTCCGTGCCGATCGAGGAGGGGCGGGCCGTGCTGACCCCTTATGGCGAGGAGGGCAGCGCCTATGTGGATCTTCCCGGCGGGGTGCGGGTCTACGGCTTGAAATATTACGGCGCTTCGACCGGCCGGGTGCTGGCGGCTCTGGCGGAAGCGCTGCCGGCGGTGGATTCTTCTGGCGTGCGCTATACGATCCTGATGGCGCATACCGGGTTGGAGGGCCAGTTGCCCAATACCCACGGGGCTGCTCCCGCCGATTTTGCCCCGCTGCGGGATCGGGTGGATTATGTGGCGCTGGGCCATTTCCACAATCCCTACGCCCTCGACGATTGGATCTTCAATCCGGGCTCTCCGGAAACCTGCAGTATGGATGAAACGACCTGGCCGCAGCGCGGCGGCTATTGGGTGGAGGTCGAGCCGGGGGCGGGTCGGCCGCCCCATGTGGAATTCGTGGTGCCGCCCCGGCGGCCCTTTCACCGCTTTGCGCTGCGCGTGGATGATCTGTCCACGCCGGCCGATCTCTATGCGGCTGTGGATGCGTTGATTCAGCAGAAGTCCGGGCAGGTGCGGGCCGATTTGCAGCCGGTGGTGGAACTCTCGTTCTTCGGCGTTTTGCCCTTCAGCCGTTATGAACTGGATTTGAGCCGCATTCAGGGAAAACTGGCGGCGGCCTGGAATCCCTTAGGGGTGCCCCATGTGGTCAATCAGACCTTGCCGGCCGGGATGGAGGCTGTGGTGGATGTCACCTCCGGCCGTCCGGAGCTGGAGCGTACGGTGGTGCGCGGGCTGTTGGGCCGCGACCATCGATTGCGGAAAGAGCTCGACGGCTGGACGGAAGGGCTGTTGGAATTGAAGCGGCTGGCGCTGGCGAAGCAATCTCCGGACCGCATTGTGGAATTTTTGCAGCAGTTGCGCCAGGATTTGCAGGGCGCCGGCGAGGAGGCCTGAAATGCAGATCGTGCGGTTGGAACTGGAGAACGTCAAAAGCTATGCCCAACTGGCCGTCTCTTTTTCGGCCGGGACCAATGCGATCTGCGGCCATAACGGGGCCGGCAAGAGCACGCTGCTGGAAGCGATCGGCTTTGCCCTCTTTGATTTTCTGGCGGTCAATCAGACGGATTTCGTCCGCGAAGGAGAGAAGACGGCCACGGTGACCGTTTCGGTGTTGGGGATCGACGAGCGGATCTATCAGGTGGTGCGGCGCTGCGGCGGCAGCAATCAATACTATATTTACGATCCCGAACTGAGGCAGAAGCTTACAGAAGGGAAAGAAGAGACGCTCACCTGGCTTCGTGATTTTCTGGGCGTGGATGAGATGACCAATCTGGCCTCGCTCTTCCGCGATGCGGTGGGAGTGCCGCAGGGACTGTTGACGGCGGCCTTTCTGGAATCGCCGACCAATCGCCGGAATATCTTCAACCCTTTGCTGCAGGTGGATGAATATGAGCGGGCCTGGGGGGCGTTGCGCGAGCCGCGCAGCCGGCTGGAAGAGCAGATCCATGCGGCGGAGAAATCGATCGCCGGGCTGGAGGCGGAGGTGCGGCTGTTGCCGGAGCGCGAAGCCCGGGCGACTGAGTTGAGCGCCGGGATCGCCGAAGCGGAAGGCCGGCAGGCGGAGTTTACGGCCGAGCTGGAGCGGGTGGCGCAGCAAGCGGCCGCTTTGGAATTGCAGCGCCGTCGGTTGGTTGAACTGGAGCAGGCGGCGGCGCAGGCGGTGCGAGAGGCGGAGACGGCGGCCGGCCGGCGGGCCGAGGCCCTGGCGGCGTTGCAGCGGGCCGAGGCGGCGCGGGCGGTGGTGGCGGAAAGCACTGCCGGAGAGCAGGCCTATCAGGCGGCGCAGGTCGAGCAGGAGGCTTTGGATCTCCGCCGGCGGGAGCGCGAAAAGCTGCTGAACGAGCAGCAAAAGCTGGAAAAGGAAGCGGTCAAAACGCAGACGAATCTGGCGGCCGTCGAAGCGGAGTGGGCTGAGATCCTGCAGGCCGAGGCGGCGGTGGAGACTTTGCGCCCTCAGGCCGAGGCGCAGGCCTGTCTGGAGACGGCGCTCGTCGGGGCCCGGCGCGATGTGGACCGCTTGGCGGCGGCGCAGACGGCGGTGACGCAGGAACGGCAACGTCGGGATGCCTTGCGGGCGACTCGCGAGCGGTTGCAGGCAGGGGCGGCGGAGCGGGCCGGGTTGGAATCGCAGAAGGCGGTTCGAGAAGCGGCGCTGGCTCCTCTGCTGGCCCGTCGCGAAACCCTGGCGGCGGCGCAGGTCGAGCGGCAGGCCGAAGTGCGGACGCTGACCGGGCTGGCGCAGCAGGCGGCTCAGCGGTGCGCGCAACTGGAGCAAGAGCTGGTTAGGGAGCGGGCGCAGCAGCAGGAGCTGGATTCCCGGGCGGCGGCGGTGCGCCGGGGGCTGGCCGAACGAGAGACGGTGGAGGTCGATCTGGCGCGGTTGCGACAGGAGATCGAGGCGCTCGATGCGGAGATTGCCGGACAGGTGGCGCGGGCGGCCGAAGCGCAGGCCGGGCTGACCCATTTAGAGACGCAGCGGGCTGCGCTGCTGGCGGTCGAGACGGCGCAGTGTCCGGTCTGCGAGGCTCCTTTGACGCCGGAGCATCGGGCCGAGTTGCTGGAGCGGCAACAATCCCGCCATGCGGAGGCGGGCGCGGCGCTGGTGACGGCGCAGGCGCAGCAGAAACAGCTGGAGAAAGAGCGCCGGGGACTGATGAAGAAAGTCCAGGCGGCCGAAGCCGCGCTGGGGACCTTGCCCCGCCCGGCGGAGGCGGAGGATCTGGCGGCCCGGCTGGCGGGACAGGCGCAGCGTATTCTGGAGGGGACCGGGCAGCTGGCGCGGGAGACGGCGGAATCGACGGCGCTGCTGGGACGGCGGCAGGCTGCCGAAGCTGCGCTGAATGAAATCCAACCGCAACTGGCCGATCTGGAGGCGGAACGCGGCAGCATGCAGCAGGAGCTGGCCGGGATCGAAAAGCGGCTGGCGGCGCTGCCCCGCGAGGCCGAGGTCGAGGCGGCGGCGGCGCAGCTGCAACACCAGGAAGCGGCGCTGGTCGATGCCGAACGGACGGCGGCGGCGCTGGTGGGGGCTCCGGAAAGCGCGGCGCAATTGGAGCGCGAACTGGAGGCTTTGGGCAATCCCCGCCTGGCCTATCAACGGGCGGCCGATACGGCGGGCCGGCGGGAGGCGGCGGCAAAGCGGCGGGCGGAGTTGCACTCCCGGCAGGCCGAACTGGAGCAGCGTCAGGCGGCGTCGAGTGCGGCCCTGGCGGCTTACGATACGCTGGATGCGCAATTGGTGGAGGTGCGGGCGGCGTTAAAGATCCACGAGCCGGCCCACCGGCGTTATCTGGAGCATTGGCGCGAAGCGGAGAGCTGGCCGGAGCGGCAATCCGCGCTGGCCGCGGCCGAGGCCGGGGTGACGTCGGCGGAGAGCCGGCGAGCGGTCCGGCTGGCGGAACGGGATCAGGCGGCGGCGGCCTACGATGCGCCGGGCCATGAGGCGCTGCGGGTGCGGTGGGGCCAGTTGCGGGAGCAGCTCGCCGGGCTGGCGGCCCGTCTGACCGAGCAGCGGGCGCAATTCCAGGCGCTGCAGCAGGAGCTGGCCCGGCTGGCCGAGTCGGCGGCGGCGCTGGCTGCGGCCAAAACCGGCCATGCGGAGTTGCAGACCCTGCTGGCGCTCCTGGAGAATTTCCGCCAGACGCTGCGGGATGCCGGCCCGCAGATCACAAAAGAGCTGGTCGCTTTGATTTCGGCGCAGGCCGATCGGTTCTACGCCGAGCTGATGCAGGATTTCAATACCCGGCTGCGCTGGACCGAGACTTACGATATTGTGCTCTCTACCGGCGGGCGGGAACGCACCTTTCAGCAGCTCTCGGGGGGAGAACAGATGTCGGCGGCGTTGGCGGTGCGGCTGGCGCTGCTGCGCGAGATTTCTACCATTGATGTGGCCTTTCTGGATGAGCCGACGGCCCATCTCGATCCCCAGCGCCGCGATAATCTGGCGGAGCAGATCCTGGCGGTCAAAGGCTTCTCGCAGCTTTTTGTGATCAGCCATGACGATACCTTTGAACGTGAAACTGAACATGTCGTGCGGCTGGTCAAACAGCAGGGCGCGACGCAGATGGAGAATTGATGGCCGGCGGGATATTGGAATCGATTGCCTGTCCCGAGGTCGAGGATATTTTCGGGCCGGGAGGGCCGGTGGCCGGCTTGTTGGGCGAGCGTTATTGTCCCCGTCCGGGCCAGATCGAGATGGCCAATCTCATCCGTCAGGCACTGATTGAGCCGGCGCATGCGGTGATCGAAGCCGGCACCGGGATCGGAAAATCGTTTGCCTATCTGATCCCGGCTCTCTGGTCGAAAACGCCCACCCTGGTCAGTACCTCGAACAAGGCGTTGATGGATCAGTTGTGGAATTTCGACATCCCCCGCCTGCAGAAGATCGCTCCGGCTTTCAAACCGGCGCTGCTCAAAGGGCGCAGCAATTACGTTTGCGCGCTGCGGTGGGAGGAATTTCGTCGGCAATTGCGGCTGCCCGGGGAATTGGACGAGGTGGCTTTTGTCGCGGCCGCGCTGGAACGGGCTCCTTCGGGCGATTTTGCCGAGTTGCGGTTGCCTCCGGCGCTGGCGGCGAGGCTGGCGGTCCTTTCCCATGAATGCGAGGGGAGTCAGTGCAAGCGGCGGGCGCACTGTTGGTATGAGAAGGCCCGGGCAGCGGCCCTGGAGGCCGATCTGGTGGTGACCAACCATGCGTTGCTTTGCTACAGTGCGTTGCTGGCCGACAATGCGATTTTGCCGGTGCGGCCGCTGTTGATCGTCGATGAAGCGCATCAACTGGAATCTTATGCGATCGGTGCGTTGACCAGGCTGCTGGATCACGATCTCTTCTGGAAGGTGGTTCGCAGCCGGATGACCCATGAATTGGTTGGCGACCTGGATTTGCTCAAAGAGGCGGAAGAGTGTTATGAGGGCTTCTTTGAGGCGGTGGCCGGTCAGCGGCCGGCGTTGCGGGAAGCGATTCGGGAGAAAGTCGAGCCGGGAGAACGGTGGGCGCTGCAGGGGGAGATCCAGGCCGGGAAAGCGCTCTGGGATGTGATGCGGCGCGTCAACCAGGCGCTGGAACGGGCGGCGGCTCTCGATGGCGAGGAGCCGGGGGCGGCGGAGGCGGCGCTGGCGCGGATGGCGAGTGAGCTGGCGGCGGCAGCCGATGCCCTGGCGGAGCCTGAGCCGGACGATTATATCCGTTTTTGTGAAGTCGTCGGTGGGGATCAGCCGCCGCGGGCCTATCGGGCGCAGTGCAGTCCGTTGGAGGTTTCGGAGACCTTGCGGCAGTTGCTCTTTGAGAGCTGGCCGCGGGTGGTCTGTACCAGCGCGACCTTGAGTGTCGATCGGGATCTGGCGTGGTTTCGCCGTAAAGTGGGGCTGCCGGAGTCATCCCGACCAGTGCTGCAGGCTTTGCTCGACAGCCCTTACGATTATGCCCGGCAGATGATCCTTTACACCCCGCCCGGGCTGGATCCGGATTACAGGGATGGGGAGACGGATTATTTGCAGCGGTTGCAGGCCGAGATCCGCCGCCTGATTGAAGTCAGTCAGGGGCGGGCGCTGGTGCTCTGTACCAGTCGCCGGCGGATGGAACAGCTCTACGCCGATCTGGCTCCGGCGCTGCAGCCGCGTTATCCCTGTTACTGCCAGGGGCGGCAGCCGCAGGGGGAGATCGTGGAGCAGTTCAAGGCGCACGGTCATGCGGTGATCTTTGCCACCCGCAGTTTCTGGGAAGGGATCGATATCCCCGGCGAGGCGTTGAGTCTGGTCATTCTGGATAAGATCCCTTTTATTTCGATCGGTGATCCGGTTTATGAGCGGCACGAGCGGTGGATCCGGTTGCGGCAGGGGGATTCCTTTGCCGAGCTGCAGGTGGGGCCGGCGATTTTGAATTTGCGGCAGGGGGCCGGGCGATTGATCCGTTCGGAGCGCGATCGAGGGGTCATTGCTTTGCTGGATTCGCGGGTGTTGTCGAAGGCTTATGGGCCGAAGATCGTGCGCTCGCTGGCGGCAGGCAGTCAGACGTGGGATTTCGGCAAAGTGGCGGAGTTTTTCGCGGAGCTGGCCTGTTTTACTCCGGTTGAGGTAGTGGCAGCCCCGCCTCCAGCCGTAGAGAAGCCTGCGGAGATCGATTCCCGTCACACGGCGGTGCTGGCTGATCCGGCCCGGCGCGGTCGGAACCGGCTATTTAAAAATTGAGAAACTTCTTCCGTAAAATATAATTTCGGCGGCCTTCCCAGGCCGCCGAAATTATAAAAAACCTTATGGTTTCAATTGAGCCACGAAGTGCTGCCTGAATTTCCCCACCTTCGGCGCGATGACGGCCCGGCAGTAAGGCTGCTCGGGATGGCGACGGAAATACTCTTGATGATATTCCTCCGCCGGGTAGAACTGCGTCAGCGGCGTTACCTCCGTCACGATGGGATGGGGCCAGCGGCGGGCCGCCGTCAATTCGGCGATCAGCGCTCTGGCCGTGGCTTCCTGCTCCGGCGTGTGATAGAAAATCGCCGAACGATATTGCGTCCCGACATCCGCGCCCTGGCGGTTCAAGGTCGTCGGGTCGTGGATGGTAAAGAAGATCTCCAACAGCTCGCGGTACGAGATCACCGCGGGATCGAAGGTCAGTTGCACCACCTCGGCATGGCCGGTTGCGCCGCTGCAAACCTGCTCGTAGGTGGGATTGGGGCGTTTCCCGCCGGCATAGCCCGATTGGACTTGCAGCACCCCCTGGGTTTCCAGATAGACCGCCTCCAGACACCAGAAGCAGCCTCCCGCTAATGTCGCCAGGTCCGTTGTTTCTGCCATGGCACACCTCCTTTATGGAAGATGATTATATAACTTAAGGCATTACTTTCAATAGGCCGCTCAGAAGACTCACCGCCGATCGAAGATATTGTAAACAGGCGCAAATGGCACAGAAAAGAATTTAGAGAAAATTTCCTCTCTTCCCTCTTTGTGACCTCTGCGTGCTCTGCGGTGAAATCTCTTCTCTTTTTCATCCTTCAGGGTGCCGCCCCCCGCCATGGCCTTCTGTCTTGAAAATGGAGTTCTATAGCCTGGTAACGTCCCGCATCTGGCTCTTTACCCGTAAGAAGCGACACGCTGGATGGGGGGAGAGAGTTTTTTGTTTATGTTTTCGGCGGCTTCAGAAAGCCGCCGAAAACATAGGCCTTTTCCAGATTCTGCTCCGGCGGCACCTTCTAAGTACTTCCCGGCCCTTCCCCGCTCGTGGGGTGCGAAGCAGGGGAGGGGGTTTGTTTTTTGAGGGAATTTGCGCGCCTTCTGAGGCGTGCAAATTCCCCCAGCCAACAGATCCTTACGTTTTACGTCTCACGTTCCATCTGCCGCAGGGCGTGCCGGGCGCGGATGCGGACGTGGCGGTCGGGATCATAGAGGGCGGTGCGGAGCGGCTCGACGGCGCGGGAATCGCCGATATGACCGAGGACGCCGGCGGCGCGGGCGCGGATCACTGGCGGGGCATTGCTTTGCAGCAGGGTGATGAGCGGCTCGACGGCCGGCGCGCCGATTTTGATCAGGCCGGCGACGGCGAAGCGGCGCAGGGAGTAGGGCGCGGTGTGCAGCGCTTCCAGGAAGAGCGGCAGGCTGCGAGGATCCCCGATGCGGCCGAGCGCTTTGAAGGCGGCATGGCGCAATGTAGGATCGCTTTCGTGCATGGCGTTGGTGAGCACTTCCATGGCTTCCGGGGCTGCCAGGCGGCTCAAGGCCATGATGCCGATATGGTAGTCTTCCGGTTTGGCGCGGGGCAATTTTTTCAGAATCGGTTCGACGATCCGCCGGTCGCCCAGGCGGCTCAGGGCTTCGATGACGGCTTCCGGCGCTACATCTTTTTGGAAAAGCTGGAATAAGGGCTCGACCGCTCGTTGATCCTGGAGAGTGGCCAGGCTGTGCGCGATGATTTGAATTCCCTGTTCGTCGTCGTTGCAGGCCGATTCGTGAAGCATTTCCAACAATAAAGGAAGGATGTGCGGATCGCGGAACCGGGTCAGGGCCTCAGCCGCATAGAGATCGGGATAAGCGGGGGCGAGTGGCGCATTGCGGGCCGTTTCCTGCAGCGGCTCGACGGCGCGGGGATCGCCAATTCGACCCAGAGCGGCGGCGGCGGCCTGGACGTTGCCGGAGATGTCGCTTTGCAAGAGGCGGAGCAAGGGGATGACGGCTTCCCGGCTCTTTAACCGGCCCAGGGCGTGAATGACATGGGCACACACCCATTCGTTTTTATCTTCCAGAGCCTCGATCAAAAGGGGAACGGCGGCCGGATGGCGTTGTTTTTCCAGGGCGAAGGCGGCGTGCCGGCGGATTGAATCGTCGGGATCTTTCAGTAAAACGGCCAGGACGGCAAGGCTTTCCGGGAGGGGCCAGTTTCTCAATTCCATCGCCAGTTGCCGGCGTATTCCCGGATCGGGATCGTCGGCCAGGGGAGCGACGGCGGCCAGAATGGCTTCTTTTTGAATTCCCAGAATTCCCAGTCGAACCAATGTCTGGAGGGCGGTTTCCCGGGCCGGGAGATCAGCGGCGTGCAATATTTCGACCATGGGGTCCAGCAGCGTTTCCCCGCCCATTTCAACCAGTTCCTGGATTGCCTCCCATCCTCGCAGGTAGCCGGCGGCGGCTTCTTGCAGCAGGAGCGGAAGAAGCCGGCGTTTTTTCAATTGGGCGAGGGCCCGGACGCCTAGCTGACGGTCTTCTTCGGGCATGAGCGGTAGCAGTTCCAGCAGCGGTTTCAGAGCCCGCCGTTCCCGGATCTTTCCCAGGGCCAGGACGGCGTTGTTTTTGACATAGCGGTCGGGATCTTGTAAGGCCTGGATCAGCGCCGGCCCGGCCTCAGGGGCTGCAAAGTGAGCCAGGGTATAGGCGACCTGACGGCGTGTATTTACGTCGGGATCGTGAATCAGGCGGTCGATGAGAGCGGCAATGATCTCGGGGCGTTTCCAGGCGCCGATGGTATAAGCGGCCTGGGCTCGCACTTTTGCCGAAGGGTCTCTCAGCGCCTCGATCAGCAGATCGGGGATCTGCGGAATGGAACGGATATTGAGCAGGAACAGGACTGCCTGTTGCCGGATGTCGGCTTTTTCATCGTGCAGGAGAGCGGTGATGATATCGAGCTTATCAGGAGCGGGACGAGAGCCCAGAAGCGCGAAGCCGGCAGCGGAACGCAGGCGGGCGTTGGGATGTTTCAGATAGGGGCGTAAGGTGTCGGGGGCGATGGCCGCCAGGGCCTGGTAATAGAAAACGAGGTTTTCCGGCCGGACCTGATCCAGTTTTTCCAGCAGGATGGGAACGGCGCGGGAATCAGCCAGCTTTTCCAGAGTCCAGAGGGTGTAGACCGGGAGATCTTTTTGCGTGGCTGTGCGGAGATGTTGGATAAGCGGCTCGACTGCGCGCAGGCGATAGAGAGCGGTCTCGGCGGCCGAGCGTACGTAATAGTTTTTGTCGGCCAGGGCGCGGGTCAGCGGTTCGACGGCATGCTGATCGCCGATCTTGCCGAGAATCCGGGCCGCCTGGATTTTTTGATCGACATTGCCCTTTTCCAGGATCTGGATCAGCGGGGCGACGGCTTCCGTGCCGGCCTCGATCAACTGGACGACGGCCTTGCGGGACGTGCGATTCAGCGGTTCCAGCTGTTTGATCCATTCGGCGATGTTGGGCATGGAAGGTTCCTTTTTGTTGTTCAGTATAGCGGGTTTGAAGAAAAAGCAACCGTGAGTTGCTATAAAACTATAAAAATGCCAATAAAAAACGACCTGTGCGGTCAGCCCGGAAAAGCAGGGAAAAAAGCCCGTATTTTTGCGCGCATTCTTATGCGCGCAAAAATACAAATAAGAAACATCCTTCCCCCTGCTTCGCACAGCGCGGCGCATCTGACCGGGAAAGAGTCTGTTGCGGGGTTCAGCAAAACTCCTTTTGAATTTGAAGAAGCTGGAATCCGTGCTAGTATGAGGGGCAAACCCCACAACGATTTCTAACAAAGAGAGGCGCTTTTATGGCAATTATCTGGGCCGTGATTCTGTTGGCTGGAATCTCCTTTCTCTCCGCTTATATTTTCTCCAATATCATCCTTTTTTCCCATCGTCAACCCATCGTCAAGACTCCTAAGGATTACGGTATGGGGTATGAGGATATCTCTTTCAAAAGCCGCGACGGTCTGACCATGAAAGGCTGGTTTATTCCGGCTGAAAAAACGACCAACCGTGTGGTCATCATGACGCATCCTTTGCCTTTTAACCGGCATGGTTTCCTGGCCCGCAATCAGGGCTTCCCGCCGCTTTGCAATGTCGATGTGGATCTGTTGAAGACGGCCAAAGCGGCCCATCAGGCAGGCTACGGCGTTTTGATGTTCGATTTCCGCAATCACGGCGAAAGCGATGCCGGGATCACCGGGGTGGGGCTTTCCGAATGGCAGGATGTGCTGGGCGCCGTGGATTATATCAATGCCCGGCCCGATCTCAGCGGACCGCAGATCGGCTTTTTCAGCTTCTGCATGGGCGCCGATTCGACCATCATTGCGCTCAGCAAGGCCAAAGATGAGCTGAAGAATATCAAATTCCTGGTGGCCGTGCAGCCGGTTTCGGCGGATGTTTTTGTGCGCAGCTATATGAAAGCGGTCTATACGCCGCTGAGCCTCTATCTGGTCCCGATGGTGGACTGGCTGGTGCAGCGGCGCGGCGGTTGGGCCCTGGCCGCCATGTCGCCGCGGGAGTATGCGAAGGATCTCCGCGTGCCCACTTTTTACATCCAGGCCCGCGGCGACCGTTGGACCGAACTGAGCGATACGCAGAGTTTTTACGATGCCACGGCGGAACCGAAAGAGATCTGGTGGATCGATGAGGTTTCCCAGCGTTTTGAGGCTTACAACTACGTGGGCGAACATCCCGAGCGGATGCTGGCTTTTGCCGGGAAGTATTTCAACTGAAAGATTTAATCAACGATAGAGGAGTCATCTATGAGTAAAAGACCTGGGGGTGAACTGGCGGCGCGGCCGCTGCATTTCTTCTGGATCTGTGATAATTCGGGCTCCATGTCTATCGACGGCAAAATCCAATCTCTCAATGTGGCGATCCGCGAGGCGACCCCGCATATGCGCCAGGTGGCCGATGAGAATCCCTCGGCCCATGTGATGGTGCGTTGTTTGAAGTTTTCGCACGGGGCTGAATGGCATATTCCGCCGACGCCGCTGGATCGGTTCAACTGGGTGGATCTGGCGGCCGATCCCATGCAGGGGGCCAAACCGACGATCGATATTGTCTTTATGATCGATACCAGCGGCAGCATGAGCGGGGAGATCAAAGGGGTCAAGGCCAGCTGCGTGGCCTTTGCCGATAAGATCATTGCCGAGGGGGCCAATGTGCGGTTGGGACTGGTGGGCTTCGGCATCGGCAATCCGCGGCTCAAGGCGGAGAACCACTACACCATCCATAGACTATCTACTTATACGATCGGTATCTCGCCGCTGACCACCCCTGAGGAATTCAAGAAGAACATCTCCACGCTGTCGATCCGGCTCTTCGGCGGGTTGGGCTGTTATCTGGCCAACACGGATACCGTGGACATCTTCCCGCATGTGGTGAACGTTTTCCAGGAATCGCCGAATCCCCGGGCGCTGGTGATCATCACCGACGAGATCGGCGACAAAAAGGGACTGCCGCAGATCGTCAATTATCTGAAGAACGCCTCGATTACCACCCATGTGATGGGGGTGGCCCGCGAGGGAGGGGCGCATCAGTCGCTTGCGGCGCAGACCGGCGGAAAGTTCTGGGACATCTTTAAGGCCAAGGCCAATTTTGACGAATTGCTGATCAATCAGGTCGCGCCGGCGGTGGCGCAGGAGGCCGTGAAGCAGATGGCGAACGGCGTCGTCTCGGCCGGGACGGATATGGGAACCGCGTTGAACATGGTGGCGGATGAGCTGCGGATCCCGCCGATGGCCGAGCGGGCGTTGCCGCCGGTGCTGGTCCTGGTCTCCGACGGCCAGCCGACCGACGATTTCGAGGCCGGCTTGAAGGCATTGATGGCGTTGCCCTGGGGCAAGAAGGCGGTGCGGCTGGGGATCGCGATCGGTAAGGATGCCGATTTGGATGTGCTGAAAAAATTCATCGGCAATGTGGAGATCCCGCCGCTGTTGGCGCAGAGTCCGGAAGCGCTGGTGCGCTATATCAAATGGGCCTCCACGGCGGTGCTGAAATCGGCGTCCGCCCCGGCCAGCCAGCTCCAGGCGCCTTCCGGCGGGTCCAATATTCCGATTCCGGATCTGCCGACGACTATCGACGTGAACGAAGTCTGGTAAAAAGAAAGTTTATATATTCGGCGGCCTTCTCAGGCCGCCGAATATATAAACTCTGTAAAGTCCCTATTTTTGCGCGCATAAGAATGCGCGCAAAAATACAAACAAAAAACTCTCTCTCCATTCAGCGCGTCGCTTTTTACCAAACAATAGCTTTTTGCGGGACGCTAAAAACAGATCGCAGCGATCGCGAAATTATAATTCTAAAGCCGGCGGCGGAAGAAGAAACAGGAAAGAATCGCCGCCGCGGTGAGCAATCCTCCCATTCCCAGCGTAATCCCAAAGAAGACCAGCAGTTTGATATCGAAGATGAAGCCGATTCCTCCCAGCAGGCAGCAGAGCCCGTTCCCCACAAAAAGCCAGCGCAGCGCCGTCTCCAGCTTTTTGCCTGAGAAGACCGGCGCGATGAAAAGCGAGGCCAGCCCCAGGAAGAGCGTCCAGCCCAGCATATTGACCGCCGAGCTGGCCGAGGCGGGGTTGCCCTGGATCAACTGCTCCAACCCGGCCAGATTGCCGCTTTGGATATCCAACCGGACGATGCTGAGTTGAATGAAATAGTGGATGCTGATTAACGTGGCGAAGATCGAGCCGAAGCAGAGGCTGATCCGGCTGAGCGCTTTTTTCTCCGGCGCGGCGTAATCGTGGAAGCCGCTGAGCATTAAGACAAAGGCCGGCCCGAAGAGCAGCATGGCCCCCATGGCCAGATCCTTGAATGTGGAGTCGTATTGATTGACATAGGCCAGATAGTCCGCCAGATTGGTCCATTGGAAGAGCGGCTGGGTGGCGGCGATGCCGATGAAGCAGACGGTGTAGAGGATGAAGGCCGTGGCGTTGACCACCGAGGCCCAGAAGCCGATCTGGTAGGAGAGCCGGCTTATTTTAGATTCCATGGTGATGCTCCTGTTGGTGTAGTGCAGGGTAGTGTACACCGGATCGGAAATTTTAAAACGATCATGGCGCGGGGCCGCAGGCCCCGCGCCATGATCTACGGTGTTTTGAAGAGAGAACCTGTGCACTTAATCTGGAAAAAAGCCCATATTTTCGGCGGCTTTCTGAAGCCGCCGAAAATATGAATAAAAATTAATTTGTTTTACTTGCTCCTTCCGGGATAAGCTATAAAATTATCCCGGCGGGCGGGAGGAGACATAAATTCTTTTTGATAGGAGCCGTGACGATGAAATCTAAGACGCTTTTGTTTATACCGCTAATCCTGGCGGCGATTCTATTCCTGGCGCTGGGGAGTACGCTGCATCCGGCCCTGGCCCAGGGAGGGGGGGGGATCTTTGTGGATAAGCAGCTCGGGCGCACCAGCCCGCTGGTCCATGTGGGGGAATATATTACCTTCACGATTCGCATCCGCAATGATGCCTCTTTCACGGTTCAACAGTTGCCCCTGAGCGATAATTTCAACACCACTGTGCTGGCCTATGTGGATGCTTCGATTGCGCCGGATGTGGTGGATGAGGCCGGCGGCCATCTGGAGTGGAACGATCTGACCACGGCGATCGGCGATATGGCGATCGGGCAGGAGGTGACGCTGATTGTCGGTTTTATTGCGGAACATCCTCAGGCGGCGATTGTCAATGCGGCCCGGGTTCACGATGTGGTCGGCAGTGGGGGAGCCATCAGTGATACGGAGAGCATTATGGATGAGACTGAATCCATCGGCGGCAGCAGTCCGGTGGACAAGCAGGTCTGGGCGGGGGTGCAGCCTCAAGTCGGCAAGCCGATCACTTATACGATTGTGATTACCAACGACAGTTACACGACGATGACGGTGGCGCCGGTGGTGGATGCGTATAATCCTTCCTGGATGACCTTCTCTTTCGGTATTCCTTCGCCGGATGTGACCGATGTGGTGAACGGGCGGCTGATATGGAACGATTTGACGCTCTACTTTGGCGATCTGGCCCCGCATCAGGTGGTTTCGATCACCACAGTCTTTACGCCGTTGATTGTAATTACTGAAGCAACCAATCGGGTGGAAGTTGCCGGTGCGCGCGATTGGTACGACAACGCTCTGGATGGCGGGGCCGATCAGGTGCCAATTGTGATTGTGGAGAACGATACGACGCCGGTGCCCACGCAGGCTCCGACGCAGGCGCCCGAGTCACCCGCTTCTTCTCCTGCTGAATCGGCTCCGACGCCTACCCTGACCCCTTTCCCCACGGTTACGCCGGCGCCGGTTTTGATGCCTGAGACCGGCACGGCAGTAGGATCGATGGGATGGATTTGGGCCGTGGGCTTTTTACTGGCTGCGGCTGGAATGGGGTTCCTGGTTTTAGGACGCCGGCAGCGGTAAACTACCACGAAAAAATCTATGTTTGCGTGCGCAAACAAAAAACTCCGACCTCTGCGGTTAGTCTGGAAAAAACATATTTTCGGCGGCTTTCTGAAGCCGCCGAAAATATGAATAAAAATAATTCTCTCCCCCATCCTGCACGGCGCTTTTTACCAAACAAAAGCCTTGTGCGGGATGTTAAAAACATCCCCGGATAGAAAATCTGCCCGGGAAGGTCCTTTTTGAGAGAAGTCCCGCAATTTATGCGTTACTGTAAAAAAAAGCCTCTGTGATGTGTCGAACTTCCTTGATTTTCAAGTCACTTGCACTTATTTGATGTTAGCGTATTATTGGCAAATCTGTGTTTCGTAATGGCAATTTCTACGCTTTACGAAATCACATTCGGAGGCGGCGTTCTCTTCTTCAATATTCCAGATTCGATCTTTCACCGGATGGACAGATGAGAACGCTTGGGGGCCTTAATGATTTGAGCTCTATACCGTGGGGTTGTGTCAGGTTCGCCCGGTTGGTTAATTTTCACGTTAGAAGGAGTAAGTCGATGAGTCACCTAGATGTAAGGCGGTTCTTGACCGCGCTGATTCTGGTCTCGGTCCTGTTGACGAGTACTGGAATCGGCAGTCCGGTACTGGCTAATAACAGCCAGGCGCCGGTTGGCGACCCTGTCGGGGCCCCGGCAGTTGCTGCCCCAGTGACTGCGGGAAATGGTCCTCAGGTTTTACTGCGTGCGGGCGCTTTTGATCCGCTTGCCGGCGAGCCTGCGGTTCCGACTGCTCTGCGCACTCAATTAAGTGATGCAGTACCGGGATTGCGGATCGTACAATTCTCCGGCCCCATCCAGGATAGCTGGTATGCGGCCATGGAAAATGCCGGTCTTTCGGTCGTGGTTTATTTGCCCGACTATGCTTATCTGGTCTGGGGCGACGGCAATGCGGTGAATCGCCTGGCCCGGAATGCGCCGATGCGTTGGAGCGGCGTTTATCAGCCCTTCTATGCCCTTTCTCCGGAACTGACCAATGTGAAGGCGGATTCTGAGGTCAAAGTTGTGGTCCAGGTCTACAATTTTGACGGCGCCGACAAGATCGTGGATCAGATTTTGGGCAAGAGCGCCGAGGTCCTGCGCACGCCTCAGCATGTCCTGGTTTATCAGAACCTGGGCGTGACGGTGAAGGCTGAACAGCTGAACTGGCTGGCTTCGTTGCCGGGTGTGGTGAATGTGGAGTCTTATCCGATCTATGAGAAGATGGACGAAGTTCAGGGCCAGATCATGGTCGGCAATTTGAATGCGGCCGGAACTCAGCCCAGTGCTCCCGGCTATCTGGCCTGGCTGACGGGTGTGGCCGGGATGAGCACCAACGCGGCCGATTACCCGATCGTCGACGTGACCGACGACGGGATCGACAACGGTACGACGACTCCCCTGCATCCCGATTTCTATACGCTGGGGATGACCAATACGACCGATCGGTTGATCTATAACCAAAACTGGACGACCGATGCGGCGGCCGACGGCAAGGCGGGACATGGTAACCTCAACGCTTCGGTCGTGGCCGGTTATAACGACAAGACCGGCTCGGCCTATGAAGATGCCAACGGTTACAACTATGGGTTGGGGATCAATCCCTTCGGCCGGGTGGCCGGTTCCAAGGTCTTCTGTAATTCCGGCAACTGGTGTCTGGCCAACGATGATTATACCAAATTGCTCAGCACCACTTATGCTTTTGGGGGCCGGATCAGCACCAACTCGTGGGGCTCGAATTCCGGTGGTGCTTACAGCACGGATGAGCAGGCTTACGATGCCCTGGTGCGTGATGCACAACCGGGCACTGCTTTCCCCGGCAATCAGGAACTTTTTGTGGTTTTCTCGGCCGGCAATGCCGGCAGCAGCGACAACACGACCGGTTCGCCGGGCAATGCCAAGAACGTGATTACGGTGGGGGCTGCGGAAAACTATCGCCCCACCTGGACCGATGGTTGTAACATTGCGGCGGCCGGGGCGGACAGCGCGATGGATATCATCAGCTTCTCCAGCCGCGGTCCGACGGACGATGCCCGCATCAAGCCCGACATCGTGGCCCCCGGGACGCACATCGAAGGTACTGCCTCGATGGCCACCGGCTATGACGGTACGGGCGTTTGCGATAAGTACATGCCGACCGGTCAGACGCTCTATGCGGCTTCTTCCGGGACCAGTCATTCCGCGCCGGCCATTGCTGGGGCGGCTTCGTTGCTCTACAACTACTATCAGACGCATCTCAGCTACGGCGTTGCGCCGAGTCCTGCAATGCTGAAGGCTTACTTAATCAACTCAACCCGTTATCTGACCGGGACGGCCGCCAACGACAACCTGCCTTCCAAGGCGCAGGGTTTCGGCGAAATCCTTTTGAGCACGGCGTTGAGCCCGATCTCTCGTCTGTTGGTGGATCAGGCTACGGTCTTCGGCGCTACCGGCGAGTCTTATCAGATGGTCGGTACCATTCCGGATTCTTCCCAGCCCTTCCGGGTCACCCTGGCCTGGTCGGATGCCCCCGGCGCGACGACCGGTGCTTCTTATGTCAACAACCTGGACCTGGAAGTCGAAATCGGCGGCCAGATCTACAAAGGCAATGTTTTCACCAAATCGGTTTCGATGGTCGGCGGCACGGCGGATGCTCGCAACAACGTGGAAAGCGTCTTCCTGCCGGCCGGCACCTCCGGCGCTTTCACGGTGCGGGTCAAGGCGACCCTCGTCGCCGGTGACGGTCTGCCCGGCAACAGCGATACGACGGATCAGGATTTTGCGCTGATCGTTACCAACGGTTTCCAGGGCGGCGTCGGTGTGGTGACCGGTCTGGTCTCCGACGGCGCGACGTCGGCGCCCATTGCGGGGGCTAAGATTATGGCGATTCGGAGCGTTACCGAATCCATTCCGGCGATCTCTAACGCCGGCGGGGTTTATGCGCTCTATCTGTCTCCTGCTACCTATACGATGACGGCAGCGGCTTACGGTTATAACCCCGTTCAGATCAATGGGGTTGAAGCGGTTTCCGGAACCACCCGGACCCAAAATATCACGATGACGGCGGCGCCGGTCTATGTGATTTCCGGTGTGGTCACCGACAGCGTCACGGGCGATCCGTTGCCCGCGACCATCAATGTGACCGGCTATCCTTTCAACCCGGTCAGCGCTACGGTCCAGACCAATCCGGCGACCGGCGCTTATGCGATTTCCCTGGCAGGCGGGCAGGCTTATACCCTCTCCGTTTCGTCTTTCCTGCACACCACCATGGTTCGCGGCATCGGCACGCCGACCGGCGCGCAGACCGAGAACTTTGCGCTGGTTGCGACCACGCCCAACGGCGGCATTGAAGGGGTTGTGACGGATTACTACACCGGCCTGCCTCTTGCCGGCGCCAAAGTGACGATTCTGACGACCACGGCGACGGCGGACGCCCAGGGCTATTACCAGATCCTGGGGATCCCGGGCAATACCTATGCGGTGACCGCTACGGCCAATTTGCACTCTGCGGTTACTTTGAACAACATTGTGGTGCGCCCCAGCCAGCTCACCTCGGGCGTCAACTTCAGCCTGCCTTCCGGCCATCTGGTCTATGGGCCGGCGGCATTGACCCAAAATGTGCCTTTCAGCTCGGTGGTGACGGTGACTTCCGGGTTGGTGATTACCAACACGGGCCTGGGCTCGCTGGATTTCACCATTTTGGAAAGAGTCGGCACCGGTTATACTCCCGGCCTCCTGGCTCCGGCCGCTGCCGACATTTTGGTGGTCAAGCAGAGCAGCTATGCTGAGGATGTTGCCGTGGTGACGACGGCATTGACGACTCTGGGGTATACCTATGATGTGATTGCCTCGGGCACTTTGAATACCTACACAGTCGGAACCCTGCTCGGCTATCGGGGCATGATCTATGTCGGTTATGCGACAAACTCTACCAACAATACGATCCTGCAATCCTACCTGGATGCCGGCGGGCGGATCTTCCTGGCGGATAACGACGAAGGCTACTACGCCGGCTCTACAGTCTTCTACAAGAATTACCTGGATGCGACGTACGGCGGGGATGATCCCGGTGACGGCAACGAGGCCCTGGTCGGTGAGGATATCATGGCCGGTCTGTCGGTGCCTTCGGTGGATAGTTATCCCGATTACTATACGATCGGCGGTCATTCGACCACGATCTTCAAGTATCCTACCGGGCAGATCGGCGGCAGTGTAATCGTCAGCGGTACCTATCAGGCCGTTTATCTGGCGACCGATTTCCGGAACCTGGGAACGGCCACGGTGGGCGAGGCGATCGAGACCGAAGTGATCGGCCGCGCTTTGAGCTGGCTGCTGGGCAGTTCGATGCAGGATCGGATTCCCTGGTTGACCGAAACTCCGGTCACCGGTACGGTGGCGGGCGGTGTTTCGGCGACGACCGGTATCGAACTGGTCTGGACTTCCGCCATTTCGACGGTCAATCTGCCGGGCAAGTATACGGCCACCCTGGAACTGAAGACCAACGATCCGAATGCCCAGAGCGTCTTGATCCCGGTGGAAATGAATGTGTTGCCGACGGCGACGGACGGCAAACTGACCGGTACCGTTTCGACATTGGGGCTCTGCGATGAGAACCCCGCTCCGCTGGTCAATGAGACGGTTTCGATCCTTGGTGCGGACGGCTTTACTCAGACGTTGAAGACGGACGCCGCGGGTGCTTATGTAGCATGGCTTTCGACGGTCCACAGCCCGTATACTGTGACGGTGGCTCCGGCCCATCATCTGACGACCTCTGTTGCGGTCGATCTGAGCGGTAACGGGGCGACGACGACGCAGGATTTCGAGCTGACGTTGCAGAGCCCCTGCCTGCGCTATACTCCGAATGCGATCTCTGTGACTTTGATGCCGGGCGAAAGCGCTTTGCGGACGGTGGTGATTACCGGCGGGAATGCTCTCCCCCTGGACTTCATGATCCAGGAAATGGGAAATTCTGGGGGCGCCAGCGATGCCTTCGGCTATAGCTGGTTCAAGTCGGGCGACATCGGTGGTCCGGTTTACAACTGGATCAATGCAACGGACGGTACGAAGCTGACGCTGTCGGATGATGCCGAAGCCAATATCACGCTGCCGTTTGCGGTTCCGTATTACGGCACTTCGGCGACCGCTTTGCGGGTCGGCAACAACGGTGCCGTGTTGTTCAATGCGACGAGCGGCGAGATTCCTGCCGGTAATTTCCGGATGGATGATCCTTCTACGTCCAATACGCCGAACAACCTGATAGCGGCTTTCTGGGATGATATGGATGATCCTACGGCGGCGGGCGCCGGGGTCTACTGGAAGACGATCGGCACCGCTCCGAACCGTCAGGTTATCATTGAATGGTATCTCTTGCCCCATTACACGTCGGGCGGCGGCGTCGGAGACAGCACCTTTGAGATGATTATTTCCGAAAACGGCAATATTATCTATCAATACCAGGATGTTGACTTCGGCAACGCTTCTTATAACAATGGTATTACGGCCACGGTCGGTATCCGCGGCGGTAGTCCGGCCAACAGCCTGACTTCTTTCCACAATCAGGCCAGTGTTCAGAACGGGATGGCTGTCTGCTATCGTTATCCGGGCTCCATGCCGTGTGGTGTTGCCGATGTCGAATGGATGAGCGAGTCTTTGACGGAGACGACCGGATTGGTCAATGGCGCCAGCCAGGTGGTCAGTGTGACGCTGGATTCCAGCTCGATTGTGACGCCCGGCACTTACAATGCCTATCTGATGATTTCGCATAACGCGCTTCTGGATGCCATTTTGTTGCCGGTGTCGATGCGGGTTTTGGGACCGGATTTGACGATCGTCAAGAACGGGCCGGCCACGGCTGTTCCGGGCGACTTGATCACCTATACGCTGACCGTTACCAATATCGGTATAGCGACCGCGACGAATACGATCGTTGTGGATACCCTGCCGGCGGCTCTGACCAGCTCCGTGCCGACGACCTGGTCGGTAGGGTCGCTGGCTCCGGGGGCGACCTGGACGACCTCTTTCACGGCGACCGTGGCGGCCAATGCGGCCGGCACGACCGTGGTGAACCAGGCGACGGCCAGTGCGACGACCGATAGCGATCCGGCGAATAACACGGATGATGCGTCGACGACGATCCTGGGCTCGGATCTGGTGGTTACTCAGACCGGCCCGACGGTGGCTTACCCCGGCCGGATGGTTACCTACTCGATCGTTGTCTCCAATGTCGGTGCGATTGCGGCGACCGGTGTGATGGTTACCGATACACTGCCGACCAGTGTGACGAGTGTCGTTCCCACGAACTGGGCGGTGGGGACGCTGGCTGCGGGCGGTGTCTGGTCGACGACTTTCACCGCGACCGTGGGGATGAATGTTCCCGCGGGCACGCCCCTGGTGAACCGGGTTCAGGCTTTTGCGTCGAACGAATCCAATCCTGGTGACAACAGCTCTCAGGGACCGGCGATTCCGGTTTCGCCGCTCAAGATGGTCTATCTGCCGCTGGTGTTGAGAAACGCCCAGCCGTAGTTTCAGGCATTCCTGAACCTGCTTGCGCAGGTCAACGGGTTAATGAGCTCTTTTTTCGCGCGCCCCCAAAAGGGGGCGCGCGAAAAGTATCCTGTTTTGTTCATCTTTGGGGCGGCTTCAGAAAGCCGCCCCAAAGATGAACTTTTTTTGATCTGTGCGGTTGACCCGGAAAAGCGGGAGAAAAAAGCCCGTATTTTTGCGCGCATTCTTATGCGCGCAAAAATACAAATAAAAAACTCTCTCTTCCCTGCTTCGCACTGCGCGTCGCTTTTTACCAGGAAAGTACTGTTGCGGGGCGTAAATTTTATACCAGAGGAGTTAGACGATGACGCATTCTTCTTTAAGACGGTTTTTGACGATGTTGTTGTTGTGCTCGATTTTGTTGACGGGCAGTGGAGTCGGCGTTCCGGTGAGGGCCGATCGGGGCTCGCTGCCGGAGGGGGCGAATGTGACGGCGTTGGAGAACGGTCCGCAGTTACGGTTACGGGCCGGGGCTTTTGACCCTCTGGCCGGCGAACCGGCGGCGCCGACGGCTTTGCACTCTTCGTTGAGCCAGGCGGAGACGGGACTGCGGATTGTGCAATTCCCGGGGCCGATCCAGGAGAGCTGGTATGCGGCGATGGAGAAGGCCGGCCTTTCGGTGGTGGTTTATCTGCCCGATTATGCCTATCTGGTGTGGGGCGACGGCTCTGCCGTCAAGCGCCTGGCTCAGACGGCTCCGACGCGCTGGAGCGGCCTGTATCAGCCCTTCTATGCGCTTTCGCCTGCGCTGGCCGATGTGCAGGGCGAGGCTCCGGTCCGGGTGGTGGTGCAGGTCTATGATTATCCCGGCGCCGATAAGACGGTGGAGACGATCCTCAAGGCGGGTGTGGAGGTTTTGCGCACGCCTCAGCGGGTGTTGGTCTATCGGAATCTGGGCGTGACGGTGAAGGCTGATCAGTTGAGTTGGCTGGCCGCGTTGCCCGGGGTGGTGGATGTGGAGCCCTATCCGGTTTACCATAAACTGGATGAAATTCAGGGGCAGATCATGGCCGGCAATTTGAATGCGGCCGGCACACAACCGGCGGGCCCCGGTTATCTGGCCTGGTTGACCGGGACGGTCGGCATGAGCACCAATGCGGCCGATTATCCGATCGTCGATGTGACCGATGACGGAATCGACAACGGCACGGCGACGCCCCTGCATCCCGACTTTTACACTTTCGGGATGACCCAGACGACCGATCGGTTGATCTACAACTATAACTGGACGACCGACCTTTCGGCCGACGGTCAGGCCGGTCACGGCAATCTCAATGCCTCGATTGTGGCCGGTTATAACGACAGGACCGGTTCGGCTTATGAGGATGTCAATGGTTACAATTACGGTCTGGGGATCAATCCCTTTGGGCGGGTGGCCGGTTCCAAGGTTTTCTGTAACGACGGCAACTGGTGTCTGGAGAACGATGATTACACCAAATTGCTCAGCAATACCTACGCTTTGGGCGCCCGGATCAGCACCAATTCGTGGGGTATGGACAACTGGGGGGCCTATGCCGTCGACGATCAGCTGTATGATACGCTGGTGCGCGATGCGCAGCCCGGAAGTGGGGCCTATGCCGGCCATCAGCAGCTTTCCGTGGTTTTCTCGGCCGGGAATGCCGGCAGCAGCGATAATTCAATCGGTTCGCCGGGCAATGCCAAGAATGTGATCACGGTCGGGGCGGCGGAGAATTTCCGGCCGACCTGGGTTGACGGCTGCGATGTCTCGCCGGCCGGCGCGGACAATGCGATGGACATCATCGACTTTTCCAGCCGTGGTCCGACGGACGATGCCCGGATCAAGCCCGATATTGTGGCTCCGGGGACGCATATCGAAGGCACGGCTTCGATGGCCACCGGTTATGACGGCTCGGGGGTCTGCGATCAGTATATGCCGGCCGGTCAGTTGCTCTATGCGGCTTCTTCGGGTACCAGCCACTCGGCCCCGGCCATCGCCGGGGCGGCCTCGTTGATTTACAACTACTATCAGCGGAATTACAGCCAGGGTGTGCCACCGAGCCCCGCGATGTTGAAGGCCTATTTGATCAACTCGACCCGCTATCTGACGGGCACCTATGTCAACGACACCCTGCCTTCCAAGGCGCAGGGCTTCGGCGAGATTCTCTTGAGCGCGGCGTTGAGTCCGCTCGACCGGATCCTGGTCGATCAGAGCACCGTTTTCAAGGCGACCGGCGATCTTTACCAGGTCACGGGCCGGGTTTCCGATCCTGCCAAACCGTTCCGGGTGACGCTGGCCTGGACCGACGCTCCCGGCTCGACGAGCGGCGATGCTTATGTCAACAATCTGGATCTGGAAGTCGAGTTCGGCGGCCGGATTTACAAAGGAAACGCTTTTGCCGGCGCGACCTCGATGACCGGCGGGGCGGCCGATCCTCGCAATAATGTGGAGAGCGTTTTCCTGCCGGCCGGAACCAGCGGGATCTTTACCATCCGGGTCAAGGCGACCAATATCGCCGGCGATGGTTTGCCCGGCAACGGCGATGCGACGGATCAGGATTTTGCGTTGATTGCTACCAACGCTTTTCGCAGTTCCGGCGTTTTGACCGGCAAGGTGATGGACAGTTCGACTCAGGCGCCTATCCCGAATGCCCGGGTCCTGGCGGCGGTGAATGTCAGCGACACGATGATGACGACCAGCGATGGGGCGGGAAATTATCTTTTCTCTTTGCCTCCCAATCTTTATGCGTTGAGCGCTTCGGCCTATGGCTATCTGCCGGTGCAGCTTTCCGGGATTCAGGTGGCTTCCGGGCTGACGACCACCCGGGATATCACCATGACGACGGCGCCGGTCTATCTGATTTCCGGGGTGGTGACCGACAGCGTGACCGGCGATCCGTTGCCGGCCACGATCCAGGTGACGGGCTATCCTTTCAATCCGATCCATGCGACGACGCAGACCGATCCGGCGACCGGCGCTTATTCGATCACGCTGGCCGGGGGACAGGCTTATACCTTCTCCGTTTCGTCGGTGCTGCATACGACGCTGGTGCGGGGGATCGGCACGCCGACCGGGGCGCAGAGTGAGAACTTTGCTCTAGTGGCCACGACTCCGAACGGCGGGATCGAAGGCTATGTGATGGATTACTATACCGGAGAGCCGGTTCCGGGGGCCACGGTGACCGTGTTGACCGGGACGGCGACGACCGATGTGCAGGGGTATTATCAGATTTTGGGCATTCCGGGCGGCACCTATGCCGTCACGGCGACGGCCAATCTGCGGTCGGCCGGAGTGTTGAACGGGATCGTGGTGCGCCCCAGCAAGATCACGCCGGCGGTGAATTTCAGCCTGACTTCGGGTCATCTGGTCTACGTTCCGGCGATTGTGGTTCAGGATGTGCCGTTCAGTTCGGTCGTGACCGGCACCTCGGGACTGGTCATTACCAATACCGGCCTCGGCGCTCTGGATTTCACGCTGCTGGAACGGAGTCTGGGCGGCTATACTCCGAATCAGCTGGCTCCGGCTGGAAACAGTTTGCTGGTCGTGCAGCAGAGTTCGAACGAGGATGATACCCGGGCGGTGACGACGGCGCTGACCACGTTGGGATATCCTTACAATTTGATCACGGCGGCTGAGCTGAACAGCTATACGGTGGGGTCCTTGTTGAACTACCGGGGGATGATCTTTGTCGGAGACAGCGATTATAACTCCTCGACCAGCCATCAGCCGATCCTGAAAGCCTATCTGGATGCAGGCGGGCGGCTGTTCCTGGCGGATAACGATGAGGGCTACTGGGATAACTACCATAACAAGCTGGATTTCTATCGAGGCTATCTGGATGCGACCTATGTGGCGGACCGTCCGACCGGTTCCAGTCCCTATCATCTGACGGGGGAGGGGATCATGGACGGCTTGCTGGTGGCTTCGGGCGATTACTCTCCGGATTCCTATACCGCCGGAACGCATTCGACGGTCTTCTTCCGCTATGCCTCCGGCGAGACCGGCGGCAGTACGGTGGTCAGCGGGACCTTTAAGGCGGTCTATCTGGCGACCGATTTCCGGAATCTGGGGACTTCGACGGCAGGTGAGATGATCGAAACCGAGGTGATCAGCCGGGCGTTGACCTGGCTGGTGGGATCGCCTGCGCTGGATCGGATTCCCTGGTTGAGTGAAAATCCGGTGACCGGGACGGTGGCCGGCGGAATTTCGGCGACGACGGGTATCGAGCTGGTCTGGACTTCGGCCCTTTCGACCGTGACGCTGCCGGGTAAGTATACGGCTACGCTGGAGCTGCAATCTACCGATCCCAATGCGTTGAGCGTGCTGATCCCGGTGGAGATGAATGTGTTGCCCCGGGCGACAGACGGCAAACTGGCCGGGACGCTTACGACCACGGGGCTGTGCGATGAGCATCCGGCTCCGCTGGCGAATGAGACGGTGGCGATCGTCGCCGCCGACGGTTATTCCCGGACGGTGAAAACCGATGGATTGGGCGCTTATGCGGCCTGGCTGTCGGTGGATCACAGTCCTTATACCGTGACGGTGGCGCCGGTCAATCATCTGACCACGACGGCGGTGGTGACATTGAGCGGCAACGGCGCGACGACGACGCAGAATTTTACATTGACGTTGCAGCGTTCCTGCGTTCGCACCGACGCGGTTCCTGTTTCGGCTACGTTGATGCCCGGGAATACGGCAATCCAGACCTTTGTGATTACGGGCGGCAATGCCGTCCCGCTGGATTTCTCGATCGATGAGCTGCCGGGAGCCCTTGAGCCTGTCGGTGCGGATTCATTCGGTTATACGCTGTCCCGGATGGAGGGCGGGTATAACTGGATCGATGCGACGGATGGGACGAAGCTGGCCCTGGGGGATGATGGGGAGGCCAATATCACCCTGCCGTTTGCCTTCTCTTTCTACGGGGTGACCACCTCCACTTTGCGGATCGGCAACAATGGGGCGGCGCTGTTCAATTCGACCTCGGGCGAGGTCTCCAATATGAATTATGCGATGAACAGCCTCTCGGCTCCCGATCTGTTGCTGGCGCCCTTTTGGGATGATATGGACGATCCGGTTGCGGCGGGAGCCGGGGTCTACTGGAAGACGATCGGGACGGCGCCGCATCGTCGGGTCGTGATCGAATGGCGCTCTCTGCCGCACTACTCCGGCGACGGTCCGGTGGGGGACAGCACTTTTGAGATGATCCTTTTTGAGAACGGCAATCTGGTCTATCAGTATAAGGATGTCGTTTTCGGCAACCCGGCTTATGATTACGGCGCTTCGGCCTCGGTGGGAATCCGGGGCAATGGCGCGCTGAACAGTTTGCCCTTCTCGTTTGAGACGGCCAACCTGCGCAATGAGACGGCCTTCTGTTTCCAGGCACCGGGCATGTCGCCCTGCACGACCGGGGAGATTGCGTGGGTTTCGGTGACTCCGGTCACGGGGACCGGGTTGATCAACGGGGCGAGCCGGCTGGTCAGTGTGACGCTGGATTCGGCGGCGGTATCGGGTCCCGGTGTTTATACGGGAAATCTCTATATCGGCCACAATTCTTCGGTGCCCGGCTTTATGGTGCCGTTGACGATGACGGTTCTGGGGGCAGATCTGACGATTGCCAAGCGGGGGCCGGCGACGGCAGTCCCCGGCGAGGTGATCACGTATTCGGTGACGATTACCAATGTCGGTCAGGTTACCGCGACCAATACGGTGGTGGTGGATACGCTGCCGATGGGGCTTTCGAGCGTGGTCCCGACGGTCTGGACGGTGGGGACGCTGGCGCCGGGGGCCGGCTGGACGACCTCCTTTACGGCGACGGTTTCCGGCAATGCGGCGGGAGTCACGCTGGTCAATGCGGCGACGGTGAGCGCGGCGAACGAGGTCAATGCGGCGGATAACTCGGCGCAGGCGACGACGGTCGTGCTGGGATCGGATCTGGTGGTTGCTCAGACCGGCCCGACGGCGGCCTATCCCGGCCGGCTGGTGACCTATTCGCTGGTCATCTCCAATGTGGGGGCGCTGGCGGCGACGAATGTACGGGTGACCGATACGTTGCCGGCGAGTGTGACGAGCGTCGTTTCCACGCACTGGACGGTGGGGACGCTGGCGGTGGGCGCTGTCTGGTCGACGACCTTTACAGCGACGGTGGGGTTGGATGTCCCGGCCGGCACGTCGTTGGTGAATCGGGTGGAGGCTACGGCGGCGAACGAATCTCATGCGGGGGACAACAGTTCGCAGCTTTCGGTGACGGTTTCTCCGTTGCGGTGGGTCTATCTGCCGATCACGGTGAAGAACGGGCGATAGGGGGCTGTAAAACAGGCTGCGCCGGCCCTCATATCCCCCCTGCCCCCCTTTTCCCCCTAAGACGCAGAAGGGGGAAAAGGGGGGAGTGTTGTTAAGGGGAATTTGCACGCCTAAGAAGGCGTGCAAATTCCCCTTTCCTCTTTTTTGCTGTATTATCCCGCACAGGGCATTTCTTCCGTAAGATGTGAAGCCCGCGAAAACATAGGCTTTTGACTTGTGCAGTTAGCCCCGATAGGCGAGAGAAAAAGGGCCATGTTTTGGTGCGCCTTCTGAGGCGCACCAAAACATAAATAAAAAACTCTCTCCCCTGCTTCGCACAGCGCGGCGTGCCTTACAGGGAAAGTGCCATTTGCGGGACGCGGAAACGTTTTTAATCCGCATTAATGAACAATTGCACCGGCCGATATTTTTGGGGAAGGAGCGATTCTCCAATGAATTCATTGTCACTTGACTGGCTGTTGATCGGTGAAGTATTGAGAGAGGATTTCGCAGCCTATCAAAGGGGAGAGCGATTTATTCAATTTGTGAGCGATTTGGCGGATAAAGACCCTAAATTTTGGAATGTTGAAAATTTAGAAGAGCCGGCGTTGGACGCGGTTTGGAATTTTGGGGATACTTTTTTTTACGCGGTGGCGCATAAGATGCCGGGGATCCGCGATAAATTGGATAATGAGTTATCCATTCAACAATGCGAGAAGCTGATCGAGTCTATTCTGGATTGTGTTGGTAGGGGGATTGTGCCGAACAGCGAGCCTTTAATGAATTTTCACGGGATGACGCCGGTTCCTCCTCGTAAAAAAGGCCGTAGGGCTGTTTGATAATGGTCCATTTGATGAAGGAGCGATTTATGAGCATTGGGGGAGAACTAATTTTGGTAGGGGTTACGATTTTTTGGCTCTGGTTTTCGGGCTATACAGATCATAAAAATCTTAGAATCAATTTTCCTGAAAATTTTAAAGGAAAACCTGCAGAATCTCAGAGATGGATTAAGCCCGAGATCGATCCTGCTAAGAATTTGGGAGAACGCTTCATAAAAGTGTCAGGATGGGTTAATTTCCTTTGTGGAAAACCGTGGTCTGATAATTTCCTGGCTCTAAGTGGTATTTTTAAACAAACCAGCGCTTTGATTCTGGCTGTTTTGTTTGCATTATTGACTTTGCTGGGCCTGCCATCCGCGGTGCGGATATTCATATTTTTCGTTTTTTTCTTGTTGATCACGATGACTTATTTTATTGTTTTTATGTTTTTCAAACCGAAAGGATGGGATGATTCAAATGGAGGGTAGATATTTAGGGATGGTTCAAATATAAGGTAACACTCTCATTCGCCCTTCGCCTGGGGTTGAAACCCCAGGCTACCTTAAAGTCGCCCTTTCAGGGCTACAATTGGTCCGTGAGGAACCTTCTTAAGCCCTGAAAGGGCGGTTTAAGTAAGCCCAGGGTTTTAACCCTGGGAAATTAAGGAATATTAAAGTTTGTAAAGTGTTACCCTATCCTGGGTGGAAATGAACCATCCCCGAATGGACCGTTGTTATACGGACAAAGGGAATTCGCCCGTTATTGCCTTATCATTCACGGAGTTTTTGAAATTGATTTTGGAAAATCCGGGAGATGAATGGTATTGGGAAAAGCCGGGTTTTGAGTCTTTGGGGGATGCCTATGATGAATGATAATCCAAATCGATTTTCTAAAGTGGTTTTTGAAAAACTTACCAGTATGGGGTGGTATCCAGGAAGAAAAGCCGAAGATTTACTTGCGATTTGGATATCGGAACTGTTAGAGAAGGGCCATTTTCCATTAACTGCCATTTGGCCTGATCGCAGCATTGCGTTTACTTGAGGGGCTCCAAAAAAATTGGTTGGCGCGCGCAACTTCTGGGATCAAGGGCGCCCACGCAGGGGCGCCCCTACATTGGCGGTGTTCGGGTAGGGGCGGCCCGATGTGGCCGCCCTGGAGGAGATTTTTGCACGGTAGGTATAGCCTATCTTCAAGGCAGAAGGTCATGCGGGGGCGGCACCTTGAAGGATGTAAGTTGTATTAAGGAGGAGTGCCGGGTTTTAGATCGAAATATGTTGGGAGCGGCTGTGGCAATTTTAATGATAGGAACGGGGCTTTATTTGATGCGAGAGTTTCTTTCCACGCCTGCGTAAAGAGAATTGGGTTGCGGTTTGAATGAGTGGATGGGGAGAAAAGGTCCATTTTTTCGCACTGTCAGTGCGAAAAAATGGACAAAAAACTCTTAGGGATGGGGCGCGTCCTGTCAGGACGCGCCCCATCCCTTAATTTATGCGGTTGCGACGGCGGCCGTTTCAAACTGGCTGTTGTACAGCTCGGCGTAGAAGCCGCTGCGGGCCAGCAGTTCGGTGTGGGAGCCCTGCTCGACGATGTCCCCTTCTTTCATCACCAGGATCAGGTCGGCGTCGCGGATGGTGGAGAGCCGGTGGGCGATGATGAAGCTGGTGCGGTCTTTCATCAGGGTGTTCATGGCTTTCTGGATCAGCACTTCGGTGCGGGTATCGACCGAGCTGGTGGCTTCGTCCAGGATCAGGATGCGGGGATCGGCCAGAATGGCGCGGGCGATGGTCAACAGCTGCATCTGCCCCTGGGAGATGTTGCTGGCTTCTTCATTGAGCACCATATTGTACCCCTCGGGGAGGGTGCGGATGAAGTGGTCGGCATGCGCGGCTTTGGCGGCGGCGATCACTTCGGCGTCGGTGGCATCGGGTCTGCCGTAGCGGATGTTTTCCATGATGGTGCCGTTGAAGAGCCAGGTGTCTTGCAAGACCATGCCGAACATCTTGCGCAGTCCCTGGCGGCTGAAGTCGCGGACATCGTGGCCGTCGACCTGAATCCCGCCGTCGTTGACATCGTAGAAGCGCATCAACAGCTTGACCATGGTGGTCTTGCCGGCACCGGTCGGTCCGACGATGGCGATCTTCTGGCCGGGTGCGACATCGGCGCAGAAGTCGTTGATGATGATCTTATCCGGCGAGTAGCCGAAGTGGACATCTTTGAAGGCGACGGAGCCCGCCACGGTGGAGAGTTCCAGCGGCCGGGCGGGGTCGGGGATTTCTTCTGCTTCGTTTAGAAATTCAAAGACGCGCTCGGCGGCCGCCGCGGTTTGTTGCAGGACGTTGGAGATGTTGGCGAGCTGGGTGATGGGCTGGGTGAATGAACGGACGTATTGGATGAAGGCCTGGATGTCGCCGATGGTGATGGTTTTCTGGATGGCCAGCCAGCCGCCCAGGATGCTGATGGCGACGTAACCCAGGTTGCCGATGAAGTTCATGATCGGCATCATCATGCCGGAGAGGAACTGTGATTTCCAGGCGGAATCGTAGAGCTTGCTGTTGTATTCATCGAAATGTTCGATGCTTTTGGCTTCGCCGTTGAAGGCTTTCATGACGACGTGGCCGCCGTACATCTCTTCGATGTGGCCGTTGACGTGGCCCAGGTAATCCTGCTGCTGTTTGAAGTATTTCTGCGACTGGCCGATGACGATGCCGATGACGACCAGGGAGAGCGGGATGATGGCGAGCGCTACCAGGGTCATCATCCAGCTGATGGAGAACATCATGACCAGGACGCCGATCACGGTGGTGACCGAGGTGATGATCTGGGTGAGGCTCTGGCTGAGCGTCTGGTTGACGGTATCGACATCGTTGGTGATACGCGAGAGGACCTCGCCGTGATTGGTGCCGTCGAAGTAGCGCAGCGGCATGCGGTTGATCTTCTGCGAGATGTCCCGGCGGAAGCGGTAGGTGATCTGGGTGGAGATGTTGGCCATGATCCAGCCCTGGATATAGCTGAGCAGGGAGGAGAGCAGGTAAAGTCCCAGGACCCAAAGGATGATGTTGCCGATGGCGGCGAAATCGATTTCTCCGGTGCCGGCCAGTTGGGCCATCACGCCTTCGAACAGTTCGGTCGTCGCCTGGCCCAGGATTTTGGGGCCGACGATGGAGAAGACGGTCGAGGCGACGGCGATGACCATGACGATGAGGATCGAAACCCGGTAAGCGCCGAGGTATTTGATCAATTTGGCCATCGTGCCTTTGAAGTCGCGGGCTTTTTCGCCTTTCATCATCGCCATGGGGCCGCCGCCGAAGGGCCCGCCGCGGGGCCGTCCACTGGCTCCGCCGGGGCGTCCGGGAGTAGTGTTATGCATGCTCATGCCAGTTCCTCCTCACTCAGTTGGGATAGAGCAATTTCTCGATAGGTGGGGCAATTGGCCATCAGTTCGCTGTGAGTGCCCTTGCCGACGATGCGGCCTTCATCCAGGACGATGATCTGATCGGCTTTTTTGACGGTGGAAACGCGCTGGGTGACGATCAGGACGGTGCTGGTGCCGAGATTGGTTTTCAGGGCGCGCTGCAGCGCGGCGTCGGTTTTGAAGTCCAGGGCCGAGAAGCTGTCGTCGAAGATGTAGATGGGAGCTTTTTTGACCAGAGCGCGGGCGATGGAGAGCCGCTGCTTCTGGCCGCCCGAGACGTTGGTCCCGCCCTGGGCGATTTCGGTCTCCAGGCCGGTGCTGTCGGGTTTGCCGTAGATAAATTCGGTGGCCTGGGCGATTTCGGCGGCCCAGTTGAGCGTCTCTTCGCCGGTTTCTTCATCGGCGTAGCGCAGGTTGCTGCCGATGGTGCCGGAGAAGAGCATTCCTTTCTGCGGGATATAGCCGATCTTTTCGCGCAGGTCGTGCTGGCGGACTTCGCGGATGTCCCGGCCGTCGATCGTGAGCGCGCCGGCGGTCACATCGTAGAAGCGAGGGATCAGGCTGACCAGGGTGCTCTTGCCGGAGCCGGTGGCGCCGATGATGCCGGTGGTCCGGCCGGCTTGTGCGGTGAAATTAAGGTCGTGCAGGACATCTTCTTCTGCACCGGGGTAGCGGAAGCTGATGTTGCGGAATTCGATGGTGCCGTGGAAGGGCTGAGGGAATTCCTGGGGTTTTTCGGGGTCCTGGATTGTGATTTCGGTTTCCAGCACATCTGCAATCCGGTCGGCGGAGACTTCGGCCCGCGGCAGGATGATGAACATAAACGAAAGCATCAGGAAAGAGAAGACGATCTGCATCGCGTATTGCAGGAAGGCCATCATATCGCCGACCTGCATTTGGGCGGCGGCCACCTGATGGGCACCGACCCAGATGATCAGCAGGGAGAGGCCGTTCATGATCAGCATCATTACCGGCATCATAATGACCATGACGCGGTTGATGAAGAGGCCGACGGCGGTGAGGTCTTGATTGGCTTTGTCGAAGCGTTGTTCTTCGAACTGCTGGCGGTTGAAGGCCCGGATGACCATCATCCCGGAGAGATTTTCGCGGGTGACCAGGTTCAGCCGGTCTATCAGGCTCTGGATGACCTTGAACTTAGGCACGGCGACGTTGTAAACCACGATGATCAGCAGGATCAGGGCGCCGACGGCGCTGGCGATGATCCACCACATGGAGACATCTTTGCTCATGGCGCGGATGATGCCGCCGACACCGATGATGGGGGCGTAGAAGACCATGCGGACCAGCATGATGATCACCATCTGGATCTGGGTAACGTCGTTGGTGGTGCGGGTGATTAAGGAGGCGGTGGAGAATTTGTCGAATTCGGCGCTGGAGAAGTTTTCGACCTTTTGGAAGACCAGCTTGCGCAGATTGCGCGCGAAGCCGGCGGCAGTGCGGGAGGAGAGGTAGCTGACTAAGATGATGCAGACGCCGGCGAGCAGGGAGATCAACAGCATCTGGATGCCGGTTTGGACAATGTAGTCGCTTTGGAATTTGTCGGTGTTGACTCCCAGGGCGTCGTATTCGGCTTTCACGGCCGGGGCGGCGGCCTGGACGACGGTTTTATCGTCCATGGCGGCGAATTTGTCGTTGATGGCGGCTTTCATTTTATCGACCTGGACCGCCGGCAGTTTTTGCAACATGGCGAAGAGATCCACGCCGGGGGGCAGTTTGGAGAGATCGAAGCCGGAATTTTCACTCAGGGCCGCGGCTTTGGCGGGATCGGCCATGGCCTGTTCGAGGCCGTAGACGACCAGCCAGGCGCGTCCCATGATGGGATTTAACTGATCCAGTTCGGCTTGAGTGAGAGTCTGTAAGACGTAGATCGGTTCCTGGGCCAGCGTGGGGTACTCGATGAGGTAGCGGTCGTAGTCCGGGGAGCCGGAATCGACCAGCGTATAACGGCTGAGGACGGCAGCTTTCTCATCTTCGGTCATGAAGAGGTTCAGCCGCTCCATCTCGCTTTGGCGCACGGCATGGGGGACGGCGTTTTCCATCCCGCCCTGCTGGATGCCGATATTGACGATTTTGGACATATAATCCGGCAATGCCAGGTCGCAGTTCGCCTGGACGAAAAGCAGCGCAATGGCGATCAGGATCAGCAGCGTAAAGGGTTTTAAGTATTTTACTAATCGCAGCATGAGAATCTCCTTGAAGTAGACAGTAGCAAGTAGACAGCAGTGCGTAGACAGGAAATCAGGGCTTTACAGGCTCACATCAGCCGGAAATGCGCTGTCTACGGAATTCTGTTTACTAAGTCTTTGCAGATAGAAAATCTTAAGTTAAAGGCCGACTTATAAAAGGTAGCAATCCCGGTTATTCGATAACTTCCTGGGCGTCACATTCTGTGTCGGGAAAATCTCCGTGGGCCAGAATCGAACGGTATAATTTCTCCAGCAAGGTCAGGAGTTGTTCCTGTTCCTCTTGGGTCATATCGGCGAGCAGTCCATTCATGTAGGCGATGCGGTGAGGGGCCGAAGCGGCGACCTTTTCGCGGCCGGCATCGGTGAGTTTGATGTGGAAGAGGCGCCGATCGTTGGGATCGAGGGTGCGTTGGATCAGCCCCTGGTCTTCGAGGCCGCGGAGCAGGGAAGAGACCGTGTTTTTGCTCACATTGATGTTGCGGCTGAGGTGGGTGGGGGTCATTCCTTCGATATTGCCGCGGCGTTCTTCGCCCAACAGTCGGAAGAGCACGCCCCAGCGGGCCCGGGTGAGTTCTCCTTCATCGGTGGCGGAGGAAACCAGGGCGTCATAGATGTGGGCGATGGTGCGGGTGACGGCGATCACTTCAATGCCGTGCGATAGTTCGGAAGAGCCGGTGACGCTCTGGACATGCTGTCGAATATTGGCGCGCATATGTTGGATACGTTCTTCTTTTGTAGACTGTTCCATAATCCTGCCTGTCGTGAGCCCTGGAATTGTACGAGGGCGAACTATACACCCATGTGATAATTTGTCAAATGAACAATCGCCGGCATAGAGGTGAGGGGGAGGGCGCAGCGTGTGCCGCCTGTGCGGCACTGGAAAAGGCCAAAGAAAGTAGACAGCAGCAAGTAGACAGTAGAAAGCCCGTGTCGCCGGGGCGGCTCTGGAAAAGGCCATGTTTTGGTGCGCCTTCTGAGGCGCAC
>CAZCTC010000073.1:0-38427 GCA_964501335.1 uncultured Anaerolineales bacterium
GGCGGTGTTCGGGTAGGGGCGGCCCGATGTGGCCGCCCTCGGGGAGATTTTTGCATGGCGTGGGCTATTTTCAGGACAGAAGGTCATGCGGGGGGCGGCACCCCGAAAAATGAAAATGGGGTGGCCGGCGCGGTTCCCTGGGGCTTTACCCCAGGCTACCTTGAGGTCGCCCCTTTGGGGCTGAGAATGCTTAACAAGAAGGCGCCTGCTAATGCGGCGGAGGTAAAAAAGCCTATGTTTTCGCGGGCTTTCTGAAGCCCGCGAAAACATAAACAAAAAAACTTTCTCTCGCCATCCAGCGCGGCGTATCTTACCGGGCAAGGACTATTTGCGGGACGCTATAAGGCCGGGGCCATGCCATAAAGGCCTATTTTCAGGACAGACGATTGAAAGGAGATTGTATATGGAGGCGGTGGCCGTTGAGATGAAGGTTCGAGGTCCGTTGGCGCCGGGGCTGGTGCGGGCGCTGGCGGCGGAGGAATTGAAATTACGCCGGACGCTGGCTCTGGCTTTGGTGGTGATTGCTCCTTTGGTGATTGCGGTGCTTCAAGGGGTGATGCTGGACGATTGCGGGCTGGATTGTTTACAGGGCAAGGGCGATGTCTGGCTCTGGTTTTCAAAACAGTCGATGCTTTTCTGGGCTTTGTTGATGATGCCGTTGTTCATCACATTGCAGACGGCGTTGATCGCCAATCTTGACCATGGCGCGCGGGCCTGGAAGCATCTCTTTGCTCAGCCGGTTTCCAGGGGGGCGATTTATACGGCGAAATTGATCGCCGGTACGGTTTTGATTGCTTTGAGCATGCTGGGTATGGTGTTCTTTACCGCGATGGTGGGAAGTGTGTTGCGGGCATTGCATCCGGAATATGGTTTTGAAGCGGCAATTCCATGGGGATTTCTTTTTCAGCTGGCGGGGATTATCTTTGCCGGCTCCTGGTTTATACTGACTTTGCATAACTGGGTGGCGTTGCGGTGGGGCAATTTTGTGGTGCCCAGCGCGGTGGGGATCACGTTGACGGTGATCGCGTTGATGGTTTCCAATTCCGATTTCTGGGTGCAGTATTATCCCTGGAGCCTGCCGGCTTTTATGGTCGAGCGATTCTGGGAAGGGGGATTTGCCTGGCATTCGTTGGCGATCGGGTTTGGAGGAGGTTGGGTGATTGCGCTGATGGGAGGATGGCTTTTTGTGAGGCGAGATATCTTATAATGAAAACGGGCGCCCCTTCGGGGCGCCCGTTTTCATTATAAGTTTTTATAAGGTTTGTTATGAACGAAGCGGGTTTTCCAGCATGTCGTTGTCGTTGACCAGGCGGCCCATCTTCTGCAATTCACGGCGGGTGCCGTGCAGCAGGTGTGCCATGGTCACCGGCGTGCCGCTGGCCGCAGCCTGGAAAGCGGCATTGACGATGATGTTGCGGATATTACCGCCGGCCAGCTTGAAGCGCTGCGCCAGGATGCTGAGATCCAGATCGGGCATCCGCGGGACTTCCGGCGGGAAGAGCGTTTGCCAGATGCGCAACCGATCGGGCGCTTCGGGGAAGGGGAAGTCCAGGGCGAATTGGAGACGGCGGGTGAAGGCTTCGTCCAGGTTGGCCCGCAGGTTGGTCGCCAGGATGGTCACGCCGTCGTAGGCTTCCATGCGCTGCAACAGGTAGCTGGTTTCAATGTTGGCATAGCGGTCGTGCGCATCCTTGACTTCGGAACGCTTGCCGAAGATAGCGTCGGCTTCGTCGAAGAAGAGGATGGCGTTACTGCTTTGCGCTTCAGCGAAGATCCGTTCCAGGTTCTTTTCGGTTTCGCCGATGTATTTACTGACAATAGTTGAGAGGTCGATCTTGTAGAGGTCGAGCCCCAGTTCGCCGGCGATGACTTCGGCGCCCATCGTTTTACCCGTCCCGGGAGGGCCGGCGAAAAGGATGGTGACGCCGTTGCTGGCGGCCAGTTTTCGGCCGATGCCCCATTCTTCCATTACTTTGGCCCGACCGCGTACGGTGGAGACGATTTCATGCAGGATGGAGAGTTGATCTTTGGGCACCACGATGTCGCTCCAGCCATAGCGGGGGACGATCTTGCGGGCCAGACCGGAAAGCCGGGGGTTGGAGTGGGAGCGGGCGGCCTTGAAGAGGTCTTCTTCCGTAAGCGGAGTGCCGCGCTGGGCGGCGATATCGCGGGCCGAAGCGACGGCATCGCGGATCTGATTGGTGGAGAGGAAGAATTGTCCCGAGATGTTGTTGACATCCATGTTGCCGCCGCTGCTGATGAAGTGTTCCCACAACATCTGGCGATGGGCGTAATCGGGCAGCGGGAATTCCTGCCACATGAAGATCCGATCGCGTTCGACTCCCTGCGCCTGCCAGGGAGCTTCGCCGGAGATGACGGCCATATTGGGGAAGGCGCAGAGTTCTGCCAGCGCATCGGGCCGGGGGAGACGTTCTTCAATACAGACATCCCAACCGGTGATGTAGGGCACCGCGCCGATCAGACGGGCATCGCGCATGGCCAGCGAGAGGCCATGGCGCGGGGAAATTCCGGCAGCGGACAGCGAGGTCAGATCCACCTGAAGCAGGGGGCGCTGAAGGGAGGCGGCGATCAGGCGGGCCGTGGCCTGCTGCATGGCGACGTTGGCACCATAGAAAACCATAATCGGTTCGCTGGCGATGGCGGGTTTGAGGCTGTTCCAGGTTTTGCCGGCCAGCAGCAGATCTTCTTCCGTTTCCTGGGGCCAGAAGAGCAGCGTATGCTGGCGAATGTCCAGGGGGGGCTGATATCCTCCCAGTAACCAGGTCGCGATGGCCGGGTCAGGGTAGAGGGCCTGGGCCAGCAGCGGAGGTTTTTCGGTATCGGAGGTAGGGACGCGCTCCAGCAAGTGATGGCGGAAGAGCGGACTGTCGTCTTTGAAGTGGACCAGATAGCGCAGGCGCTCCGGGCCGGGTTCGCAGAGCAGATCCAGGAGGAGGTTGATGCTGGGATGCTTGCGGGTGACATCGTCTTGCAGATAGCCGTAGAGACGCTCGTACCGGAGGTCCAGCCAGGGAGCCAGGCAGAGGAGGAACGCATCCAGTTCGAAGGAATCCAGTTCGAAGATGCGGACCATATGCTCGAGGCGGGTGATCCGGGATTGCTGGCGGGCCTGTTGAGAGATCCGATCGGATTTCAGGGCCGCCTGTCCCTGAGCTTCGGAAAAGGCCTGAGCATCTTCCGGGCCAAGCATAACCGTGTGGCCCCAGCTATGGCCGATCGGCCGATTGACCAGGGATTCGGCCTGTTGGTCGTTGAGGTAGAGGCCTCGGAAGTCGTCGGAAGGGTCCTGGCCGGCCAGTTGCCAACGGTAGACTTCTCGACGGATCATGATGTCGATCCGTTGCATTTCGGCTTCCAGATGCTGGAAGCTGAGATCGGTCTTTGGGTTTGTTGGTTGCAAAGAAACGCTCCTTTCGTCCCTGGGGGCGTCCCCGGTGATAATGCGAAGGTAGCAACTTGATGAGTTGGTTTACGGATTGGAACCGGTTTGATTATATCACAAATGGGGGATTTGAGGAATTTAGGATTTCGCGCGCCTTCCCAGGCGCGCGAAATCCTGGTTTTTTACCTGGGTGGTTAGGATTTTAGCGTCCCGCAAAGGGCTTTTTCGGGCGAGAGGCGACGCGCTGTGCGAAGCAGGCAGAGAGAATTTTTTATCTGTATTTTTGCGCGCATAAGGATGCGCGCAAAAATACGGTTTTTTTCTTCCGCTTTTCCGGGCTCGTCGTGCAGGTGTTTTTTTTCGACCAGGGCGGAGGGCGCCCATGCAGGGGCGCCCCTACATCAGAAATCGTTTCGTAGGGGCGGCCCGATGTGGCCGCCCTTTCTGAAGCCGCCCTAATGATGGGTTTGCAGGGAAGTTTTTATTCCTTTAAGACACGGGAGAGGAGGATCTGGAGCGTTTCCTGTTCGGTGGGCGTGAGGCTGTTGGGAAGTTCTTCTTTTTTTAGAAGGGCCTGGCCCAGTTCAGAGCGGGCGAGCGTTTTGAGATCTTCGGTGTAGGCGTCGCCGACGATGTCTTCGTGGATGAGTTTGCCGTCCTGCATGCGGAGGATGCGATGGGTGCGCCGGGCGACATTCTGGTCGTGGGTTACCAGAATGATGGTGGTGCCGTGCTGTGAGTGAAGCATCTCGAAGACGTTCATCACTTCATCGCCGCTGACGCTGTCCAGGTTGCCGGTCGGTTCGTCGGCGAGCACCAGCGTGGGCCGGTTGGCCAGAGCGCGGGCGATAGCGACTTTCTGACGCTGCCCTCCGGAGAGCTGGTTGGGCAGATGGTCGCCTCGTCCGTGCAATCCGACCAGTTCCAGCAATTCATTGGCCCGGCGACGGCGTTCGTGGCCCGGGACTCCGAGGCCCTGCATGGGGACTTCCACGTTTTCCAGAGCGGTCAGGGTGGGAATCAGATTGTGCATCTGGAAGACGAAGCCTACCGTGCGGGCGCGGAATGAATCCAGGTCGCGCAGGGCGCTGATATCCTGTCCATTGATGACGACATGTCCGCTGGTGGGGCGATCCAGCGCGCCCAGCATATTGAGCAGCGTGGATTTCCCGGAACCGGAGGGGCCCATGACGGCGATGAATTCTCCGGCAGTTACCTGGAAGTTGACGTTATCGAGCGCTTTGACCTGAGTGGCGCCGGTGCCGTAGAGCCGGCCGAGCCGGTTGACCTCGACGACCACGCGGGGTTTGTCCGGGCCGGCCGCTGGTTTGTCATTGGATGGCGTGACCGGTACGCTTTTGGGGGCAGCCGGCGGGATGGCAGCCGGTTTGACCGCAGTTGTTGCCGGTTGGACCTGGGAATTTTTTCGGGTTTTCATGGCTTTCAATCCTCAGGGTTGTACCTGAACGTCGACGAAGGCGGTCATGCCCCAGCGCAGGGCGGGGTCGGCTTTTTCCAGTTCGACGATGACCTGATAGTTGACGCTGCTCTGGCCGGGGGTGGACATGGGAGCGATGCGGGTTACTCTGCCGGGGATATGGACTGCGGGCAGGGCGTCGAAGGTCACATCGACGGTCTGCCCTTCGTGGATGCGGGCGATGTCGAGTTCGCTGAGGTCGGTGGTTTCCACCCGCAAGGTGCTCAAGTCGCCGATGATGATGACGCTCTGGCTGGGAACGATGATTTCGCCGACGCGGGTCTGGATCGCTCCGACGGTTCCGTCAAAGGGGGCATGGATGACGGTGCGGTCGAGCGCGGTGCGGGCAACGGCGAGAGCGGCTTCGGCCTGTTTGACGGCGGCATCGGCCACGGCGATTGCTTCCGGGGAGGCTCCGGCTTTGAGCAGGTCGAGCTGAGCCTGAGCGACTTTGCGTTGGGCGGAAGCCGCCCAGACGCCGGCCTGGGCGCCTTTGAGCTGGGCGGCGCCGCCGCGCTGGGCGCTGTCGACCTGAGCCTGAGCGGCGGCCAGTTCGGCTTCGGCGGCGCGGAGTTGTTGCGTGGCGCCTTCACCGATCATCCAGCCCTCGCGGTTGTAGAGGTCGCGGGCGCCCCATTCGGCGGCTTTGGCGGCGGCGAGGCGAGCCTGGGCTGCGGCGACTTCGGCTTCGGTGGCGCCGGATTTTGCCTGATCCTGCCGGGATTGCGCTTCGGAGATACCGGCGCCGGCGGCGTCGACCTGAGCCTGGGCGACGGCGATCTCTTCGGGGCGGGGGCCGGCTTGCATTTGGGCGAGTTGGGCCTGGGCCGAGGCCAGCGCGGCTTCGGCCTGTTGGACAGCGAGGCGGGCGTCGGTGTCGTCGATGCGGAGCAGGACATCGCCGGCTTTGACATCCTGGCCGATCTCGACGGGGATTTCGACGACGGCGCCGCCGGCCTGGAAGCTGAGGGCGGCCCAGTGGGCGGGGAGGAGTTTGCCGGAGGCGGAGATGACGGGGGCCGGCGGTTCGACGGTGGCGGCGGGCGTGGTTTGGGCGGTGTTGGTGCCGCAGGCGCTGAAGATGAAGCTGATCAGGATCAATCCGATGGTGGCGAGACGTGTTTTTATCATGGTTTAACTCCTTTTTGATGGATAAAGTTATCAGGTCGATTTTTTATCGGTAAAGGCGCTTTTCAGATCTCTCTATCAGGCAATTTAAGGCGCCGGGTCTGCACGGTCTGGGCCTTTTGGCGTCCCGCACAGGGTATTCCTTTTGTAAGATGCGACGCGCGGTGCGAAGCAGGGAGAGAGTGTTTTTTGTTCATATTTTGGGCGGCTTCAGAAAGCCGCCCAAAATATGGGCTTTTTTCTCAGGTTTTCCAGGTTAACCGCTCAGGTCGATTATTCATAGCGCAGGGCCTCGACGGGGCTGAGCTGGGAGGCGCGCCAGGCGGGGTAGACTCCGCCGACCAGACCCAGGGCCAGGGAGATGAGGAGGGTTTGCAGCAACAGGCCGGGCGAGAGGGTCAGCTGCATCCATTCGCCCCACACGGGGACCAATTGCATGAGAGCGACCATGCTGACGGCCAGCAGTAGGCCGAAGATGAAGCCGAGGAGGCTGAGAAGCAGCGATTCCTGGATCACGCCGGCGAGCACGCGGCGGCGGCGCCAGCCGAGGGCGCGGAGGGTGCCGATTTCGCGGGTGCGTTCGAAGACGCTCATGACCATCGTGTTCATCATGCCGATCCCGCCGACGATGACAGCCAGAGCGCCGATAGCCCAGATCATCACATACATATTTTGCATTTCGGGCATGCTTTCGCTCAGCTCGGTGGAGCGGCTGACCGCGATCTCGGAAATGTTTTGTTCGATCTGTTGGATCATGGCGTCGGATTGTTGGGGATCGTTCAATTTGACGGCGTACATGCTGACCTGGCGGGGTTTGCCCAACAGCATCTGGGAATCGCGCAGGGAGATGACTCCCCCGCTTTCTTCCCAGGCGGTGCCGGTTTCGTAGAGGCCGACGACGCGGAAGTTGATCTCGCCCAGGCGCAGCGAGGCGCCGATGCGGACGTTGAGGAGGTCCGAGGCCGCCCGGCCGAGCATGATTTCGCGGTTGCCGGAGAGCATGCGTCCTTCGACGATTTTGAAATGTTGGATGGCGGGTTCGTTGGGGGCGTAGCCCAGGATCATGAAGAAGGGCATTTCCGGGCGATCCTCCAGCGTGACGGCGCCGAAGATCATGCCGGAAACGCTTTTGACGCCGGGCATAGCCAGGATTTCCCGGCCGGCGCGTTCGGAGACGGCGCTGTATCCCACGTCGGAGGCGCCGGCCTGCCGGACCAGCAGATCGACATCGCCGGCCATCAGCAAAGTTTTGAACTGGGCCATGAAGGCATCGCTGATGCCGCCCAACGCGATCACGGAGGCCAGGCCGATGCCGATGCCGAGCGTAGTCAGGGCGGTGCGGCCGCGGCGGCGCCAGAGCGAGCGCAGCAGCTCCGACTTGAAGGGGGCGGTGAAGTTGCTGTCGGCGGCGCCGCTTTCGTAGCGCATGGCTTCCACCGGCATCAGTTGGGAGGCCCATAGGGCGGGGTAGATGCCGCCTACGGCCCCGAGGATGACGGCCGTCAGCATTCCCTGGACCAACAATTCGGGGGTCAGCCGGCCCTGCAAGAAGCTGAGCGCGGGGATCTGGCCCATGGGGGCGATCATCGCGGCCCCAAAGATACAGCCGAGGATTCCACCGACGATTCCCAGGCCGACGCTTTCGCCCAGGATCATGGCGAGGACGCGGCGCCGGCTCCAGCCGAGGGCGCGCAGGGCGCCGATCTCGCGGGTGCGTTCGAAGGCGCTCATCATGACCGTGTTGGTCATGCCGACGCCGCCGATCACGACGGCGAGCAGGGCGATGCCCAGGGCAAAGCCCTGAAGATAGGAGACCATCTGTTGCTGGTTGGCAACGTCATCGGATTGAGAGGCTGTGAGGCGAGGGTAGCGCCGTTCCAGCTGGGCACGGATGGCGTCGATCTGGCGGGGATCGCGCAGTTTGATCTGGACGGCACCGACCTGGCGATGTTTTTGCATCAATTCCTGGGAATCGGCCAGGGAGATCACGGCGGCACCATCTTCGAAGCCGCTGCCGGTTTCATAGAGTCCGACGACGCGGTAAGAGCCGCCGGGCAGACGCAGGATATCGCCGACCGTCATCTTCAGGGCTTCGGCAGCTTTGGTGCCGAGGATGATTTCCCGCTGGCCGCGGCCGGTGCTACGGCTGTTGCCCAGGGTTTGTCCGAGGGTGATTTTGAACCGCTGGACGGCGAAGCTTTGGGGATCGTATCCGAAAATGAAGAAGTAGGGCATATTGGGGGCGGTGATGTTGCCGACGACCATGCCGGTGGCCTCTTTGATGCCGGGCATCGCGGCGACTTCCGCGATGACTTCTTCATCGACCCCGCTGAGGGTGATATCATAAGAGCCTTTTTGCATCAGTGTGAGGTCGGCGCCGCTGCCGCCGAACATCGAGACATAGCCGGTGCGGATTCCTTCTCCCATGGCGCCGAGGGCCACGATCATGGCGACGCCGACCGCAATACCGACGGTGGTGAGGAGGGTGCGGGTTTTGCGGCGGAAGAGATTTTTGAAGATTTGATTTAACATAAAAGCCTCCTTATAGCGAAGGACGGGTGATCACGCCATAGAGGAAAAGTGAGATGATCTGTTCGCGGACCCAGGCAGAGCCTTCGGGGCTGTCGATGGGTTGGTTTAAGAAGACTTGCAGCCGTGGGGTGATCAGGTAGTAGAGACGGCAGATCAGGGTGATGGTGGTGAAAAGCAGGCGAGGATTGAGATCGGAACGGAAGCGGCCGGCAGCGATGCCGTGTTGCAGGACGGCGAGGGCGCCGTCCAGGCGATCTTCGAGCCCGTCCATATCGGGGTCGCCGGCCTGGAGTTCATCGGCGATGGCTTCTTGGGATTGCCAACCGTGGACGGCTTCGTGGATGGCGAGGCGAACGTAGTGGGGTTCGGTCTGGATCGTATCAAGATAGGCATTGATGACGGCACGCAGTCCGGTTTCGGGGGCCATTTCCTGGGCGGATTGGAGAGCGGGGGTCAGTTTTTGGATCAGGCGTTCGACCATTTCCTGGATGACGGCCTGATAGAGCCCTTTTTTATCGCCGAAGTAGTGATAGAGCATGCGTTTGTTGATGCCGGCCTGAGCGGCGATCGCGTCGACGCGGGCTCCGCTGTATCCTTCGGCTGCGAAGATGGCTTCGGCCGCTTCCAGGATACGTTGACGACTGGCATTGGCGTTTCGGGTTTCTCCCATGGGGGCCTCCGATGTAACTAACTGGTTAGTTACATTTTAAGGCCGATGAGATTTTTGTCAAGCTGAAGAGTGGAAGATGGAAGACTGGAAGATGGAAGAGAAAGTGCTTATGGATTGGCGCGCCGATCCATAAACGAACTGTCCAGTGAGCCTGGAAAGGCGAGAGAAAAAAGCCTGTGTTTTTGCGCGCAAGGAAGGGGGGTGTTTTAATAGAAATGGTTTTACACGGTTGGTTTTGGGCGCCCACGCAGGGGCGCCCCTACATGGGAGGGCCTTTTCGTAGGGGCGGCCCGATGTGGCCGCCCTTTGTTTCTCTCCCTGCTTCGCACCGGGCGGCGCTTTTTATCAAACAAAGGCTTTTTGCGGTACTGCCAAAAAATCTATTTTGGAGGGAAGAGGGTTTCGAGGCCGGCGGCGAGATCGTTGCGCCAGGCGGGATAGTTGTGGCCGCCGTTGTATTCCTGATAGGTGAAGGGATAGCCTTTGGTTTCCAGATCCGCTTTCATTTTGCGATTGCCTTCGAGCAGGAATTCATAGCGGCCGACATCCATCCAGATTTGCAGCGGTTTGATCTCTTCCAGCCGGATCAGTTTGATAAGGGTGCTTCCCATGCCTCTGAGGTGGAAGGCGCCGGACTGGCTGAGGACTTTGCCGAAGATCGAGGGAAGGCTTATGCCGGTGAAAAGGGCCATCAGGCCGCCCATGGAGGCGCCCATTACACCGTAGCTGCCGGGATGTTCCTCAGGATCGAGCAGATTGAGTTCCTGGCGTGCCAGGGGGATGACATATTGGAGTAAGAGGCCGAGCGACATTTCGCTGCAGGCATATTCCACGCCGCGGGCCGGGCCGCCGTTATCGACGAGGGCCAGGGCGATGGGGCTCATCCGGCCGGCGGCGATGAGGTTATCGACAATGCGGGGCAGGCGGGCGCGTTGAAGGTAATCTTTGCCGTCCCAGACGACGACCAGGGGGACCGGATGGGAGACCGGCGGCTGGTAGAGATGGACGGTGCGTTTGCCGTTGGCGGTGACGAAGGGGGCGATGAGTTGGTGGCGGGTGATGCGGCCTTCGGGGACGGAGGGGCGGCGGCGGATCAAGGGCGTGGGACGGCCTTTGGGCATGTAGAAGTAGTGGTTGAATTTGCCCATGCCGTTGGGGGTGAGGCGGCGGTTGAGGGGATCGAGGATGCGGTTTTCGTCGCTGCCGTAGGCATATTCGATGTAGGCATCGGACGGCAGGTCGATGCGGTGGGTCCAGATGCCGGGGGCGGTTTCGGTCAAGGCGACGGGGAAATTTTCCCAGTTGGTAAAGTCGGCGATGAGTTGGGGGGCGGTTTCACCTTCCCAGATGAAGAGGGCGCTGTCGCCTTCGATGAGGGGGGCGCCGTGAGCGCGGGCGCGTTCGAGCAGTTCGTGGGTCATTAAGGGCCTCCTGAAGTATGAAATGTGAACCCTGACAGGGGAAACGTCAAACGTAGTTATTATATCCGAGCCGGATTTTGTCAAGTTGGACAGAGGAATTTTTTCGACTCGTGGGTTAGCCCGAAAAATAAGGGAAGGAAAAGCCCATATTTTCGGCGGCTTTCTGAAGCCGCCGAAAATATGAATAAAAACAACTTCTCTTTGCCTGCTTCGCACAGCGCGGCGTTTCAGGCCAAACAAAAGCTTTTTGCGGGATGTTAAAACAGGCTGCACAGGTTGGGATTTTGTTATCCTGCAATATCAGCCGGCGGGGGGCAGCTTGACCGAAGGGGAGTTCTTCCTATAATGAAGTTTGAAGCTGGTTTTGTCCGTCGCCCGGCGGGGAAATGAGAGGTTTGCTCTGCGGGGGGTGTACAGAGGCCCAAAAAATGGTGATCAAGGAGAAATTCTGGTTGGAAGGGTTTACGCGCTTTTTTGAAGCTCCTTCGCGCGAAGGGCTGCTGGAACTGCTGCGGAACAATGTGGGGGAATCGAATACTTACGATTTCAAGCGTGAGTGGCCGGTTTTTCCCAAGGTGGCTCGCCATCTGTTGGGGCTGGCGAATTCCGGCGGCGGAGCGCTCATTGTGGGAGTGGAGGAAAAGGGCGACAATACGTTTGTCCCGGTGGGGGTTGAACGGATTACCGATAAGTCGGATATCGATAAATCGATCCAGAAGTTTGTCCCTTTCCAGCTGAAGTATGAGGTGCTGGATTTTTCCTATGAGATGGGCGACGATCCGGAGCTGGCCGGGAAGAAATTCCAGGTATTGCTGGTCGATGATCGTCCGGAGTATATCCCTTTTGTGGCGCGGGCCAGCGGGGATGGAGTCCGGGAGAGTGCCATTTATGTGCGGCGGGGAACGGGCACGGAAGAAGCCAATTATGAGGAGTTGCAGGAGATCATCAATCGGCGGCTGGAGACGGTCTATTCCAGCCATCGGGAGTTCGATCTGAACCGGCAGCTGGCGGAGTTGAAGGCGTTGTACAATCAGATTCCACGTTATCGGAATATGCTGGATGCGTTGATGCCGGCCTTGAATGCGCCGAATCCGCATTATCCGACGGAGGATTTTGAGATTTTTATTTTGCGGATGATCGAAGAGAAGAAGAAGTTGATTCAGAGTATTCTTTTGAATAATTAGGGAAGTAGACAGCAGCAAGTAGACAGGAAGAGCAAATGTTCGCGCCGCCTTAAAAAAGGCGGCGCGAATTATTAGAGAGGCTTGTGTGATGGATGGTTTTTAGTGCCCCGCAGCAGGTTTCTGTCTGGTAAAAGGCGACGCGCTGGGTGGGGGGAGGTAATTGTTTTTTTATGTTTTCGGCGGCTTTCTGAAGCCGCCGAAAACATGCGTTTTTTTCAGATTAACCGCACCGATCGGTATTTTTTAGCCTTTCAGGGCGCCGGCCATGAGGCCGCGGAGGAAGTAGCGGCCCAGGAAGATGTAGACGAGCAGGGTGGGCAAGGCGGCGAGGAAGGAGCCGGCCATCTGGACGTTCCATTGGATGATCTGGCTGCCGGCCATGTTGTTCAAGGCGACGGTGATGGGCCAGTTGGCGGGGGTGGTGAGGACGACGGCGAAGAGGAAGTCGTTCCAGGCCGAGGTGAATTGCCAGATCAAGACGACGACGAAGCTGGGGAGGGAGAGCGGCAGCAGGATGTGGCGATAGGTGCCGAGCATGTCGGCGCCGTCGATGCGCGAGGCTTCGATCAATTCCGAGGGGATGCTGGCGTAGTAATTACGGAAGGTGAGGGTGGTGATGGGTAACCCGTAGATGACATGGGTGAGCGTCAGGCCCCAGATGCTGCCGTAAAGGCCGGTTTGCTGCATGAATTTCACCAGAGGGATGAGGATACTCTGGTAAGGGATGAACATTCCGAAGAGGATCAGCTGGAAGATCAGGTCGGCGCCGCGGAATTTCCATTTGGCGAGGACGAAGCCGTTCAGGGAGCCGAGGAAGGAGGAGATGATGGCGGCCGGAACGACCATCTGGAAGCTGTTCCAGAGATAAGGCGAGAGCTTTTCAAAGGCGACGACGAAGTTATCCAGATAGAGCCCGGAGGGGAGGTTCCACATGTTTTCCAGGCTGACTTCCGCGAAGCTTTTGAAGCCGGTGTTGAGCATGACGAAGAGGGGAATGAGATAGAAAATCGTCATCAGGCCCAGGGGGAGATAAAACCAGTAGCGGAGGCGGGAGCGCAGCGGGCTGTTCATAGTTCGGCCTCTGTTTTCAGGGTGTAGCGGATGTAGGGAATGACCAGCACCGCAACACTGATCAAGAGAAGGATACTGATGGCGGCGCCGCGGCCGTAGAAGTTGCCGTCAAAGGTGGTCTGCCACATGTAAATGGCGGGAACATCCAGGGAGCCCTGTTTGCCGGCGACGGCGACGACGAGATCGAAGACTTTGAGGGAGATGTGGCCGAGGATGATCATGGCGCTGAGGGTGACCGGGCTGAGCAGGGGGAGGATGATGTGCTGGTAGATTTCCCACTCGCTGGCTCCGTCAACGCGGGCTGCTTCACGCAGATCCTCAGGGATGGCGCGCAATCCCCCGAGATAGAGCGCCATGGTGTAGCCCGACATCTGCCAGATGGCCGGGATGGCGATGAAGGCGATGCCCCAGACAGGGGTGTTGTGCCAGGAATTGATGAGGAAGTCGAGTCCCAATTTATCAAAGAGCAGATTGAGCCCGCTGATGCGATCGCCCATCGCGGGATTCATGAGCCAGCGCCAGACTGTGCCGGTCACAATAAAAGAAATGGCCATGGGGAAGAGGAAGAGGCTGCGAAAGAAGCTCTCCCCTTTGAGGCCCTGATCCAACATTAAGGCAAGGGCGAAGCCCAACAGCAGGCAGCCGCCCACGAAGAGCACCGTAAAAATCAACGTATTGTTGACATCGTATTTTATGAAGCGGGGGTCGGAAAAGAGATTGAGATAATTGCTGAGGCCGGCCCAGGTATAATCGGGCAGGGAGCCTTTCCACTGGCTTAAGGAGACGCGGATCGACCAGGCGATAAAGACATAGACAAAAATTCCCACGGCGGCAATGGAGGGAGAGACCAACAGAATGGAGAGTATCCGTTCCTGGATCTTTTCCCAGGAAGCGCTTTGGCGTTTCGATTGAGATTTCAGGCGTTCTGTTTTTGCGATGTCCATATTCGTGACCTTTGCAAAGCTGACAAGGAAGATGGGTGTGCGGCGGGCGGTAGACGATCGTTTTTTCGCGCGCCCCAAAAGGGGCGCGCGAAAAAACAGGTAAAAAACGGAAGGGTTATTTGCAGGGGCCGGAGCTCTTGCAGGCCGCGACCAGGGCAGTTTGGAACGTGGCGACATCCTTGTCGGTCAGGAAGATGCCCAGGGCGGTGTTGATTTCGGATTTCCAGGAGTCGTTGGCCACAACGCCGTGGGCCAGACTGCCGACGATCTGGTTGCTGGCCCAATCATCCATGGCGGATTGCAGGTATTCATCATAGAGGCTGCGGTCGGCATCGCTGCGGGCGGGGATGGAGCCCTTGACGGGGTTGAAGGCATCCTGCCCTTCTTTGGATCCCGCGACGGTCAGCCAGGCGATGGCGGCTTCGCGGTGCGGGGCTCCGACGGCCAACACAAAGCTGTCGGAGAGGAATTGGAAGCTACCGCCGGTGCCAGGAACGGGGGCCCAGCCGAAATCTTTATGGGGCTCCATTTTGATTTCTTTGTAGAAGCCTTCAGCCCAGTCGCCCATCACATTGAAGGCGGCTTTGCCGTCCACGACCAGGCGGGAGGCATCCTGCCAGGTGAGGGCCGCGGAGTCGCTGTTGGTGTAGGAGAGGGCTTTGACGTAGTTTTCCAGAGCTTTCTTGACTTCGGGGCCGTTCCAATCGGTCGTGCCGTCCCAGAGGCCGTTGTATTTATCGGGGCCCAGGGTAGCGAGGAAGATCGTTTCCATTAAGTGCATGGCGGTCCACTGTTCACCCATGGCGAGGGGGGCCTGCATGCCGGCGGCCTGCAATTTGTCCATGGCGGCGAACCATTCTTCGAGCGATTGGGGGACCTCGATACCGTTATCGGCGAGGATCTGGGGATTGTACCAGAGGACATTGGCGCGATGGATATTGACCGGCACGGAATAGATCTTGCCGTCCTTGGAGATCAGGGGGATAAGGGTCTTGGGCATTACGGCCAGCCAGCCATTTTGCTCATAGAGGAAATTGAGTTCTTCGATCTGCTTGGCGGCGACATAGGTGCCGATCAATTCCTGTCCGGCATGGCCCTGCCAGCTGTCAGGGGGATTGCCGGCTTGCAGGCGGGTGGCCAGCACCGCGCGCGCATTGGTACCGGCGCCGCCGGCTACGGCGGCGTTGTTGAATTTGATATCGGGGTATTTGGCGCTGAAGATTTTGATCATGGCATCCAGGCCGGCGGCTTCTCCGCCACCGGTCCACCAGGAGAAGACTTCCACTTCTTTACTGGCGGCGGTGGGGGTGTTACCCCCGGTACAGGCGGAGAGAACTATGGCCAGGATCAGGGTGAGGGCCAGAACTGCGGACCAACGCTTGTTCGACATAACGATCCTCCTTAAGGGTTGAATAAACAGGCACATCGGATTAAGTAAATCCAGCCGAATAAATCCTCGATTGAAGGTGTCCTGGACGCTGTGCACCTCCTTTCAAAAAAGATACGACCTGTGCGGTGGGCGTTTTAACATCCCGCAAAAAGCCTTTGTTTAGTAAAAAGCGCCGCGCCGTGCGAAGCAGGGGGAGAGAGTTTTTTTGTTTATGTTTTCGCGGGCTTCAGAAAGCCCGCGAAAACATAGATTTTTCTCTTTGCATCCCCGGCGCTTTTGTGGTGCGATCTGAGTGAATTATGCAGTACTGCTTAAAAACGCTTTTTGCGTCCCGCAACAGGTGCCTTTCCCGTAAGAAACGCCGCGCGGTGCGAAGCAGGCAGAGAGCGTTATTTTTATTCATATTTTGGGCGGCTTTCTGAAGCCGTCCAAAATATGGGCTTTTTTCCAGACTAACCGCACAGGTTGAAAAGATAAGCGCTCAAGCTTTCAGCCAGAATGGAAAGGGGCAGGAGAATATTATATAAAGGAAAGACTCTGTCTCAATGAGGGGGGACAGAGAGCCGCGGGTGCGTGGCCTGGGAGGCGACGAACCGTAAGGCAGGCGAAGTCTCTTTGAGCAGGAAAAGGGACAAGAGGCAACTCCTTAAAGGAGCAGTTTGATTGACTACTAAGGATATTGTAGGGAGATCCGAGGTGATGTCAAGCAAGCTGTTAATGGGGGGATCTGTGCCGCAGGCATTTTAGCGTCCTGCACAGGGTATTTTTCCCGTAAGAAGCGACGCGCTGGATGGGGGGCGAGAGTTTTTTAATTCATATTTTGGGCGGCTTTCTGAAGCCGCCCAAAATATGGACTTTTTTGCTCTCGCTTTTTGGAGCCAATTGTACAGGTAATTAATGAAAGTCTGGAGGTTTGGGAATTACCGATGGGTTATGTTTTCTGAAGGGAAATAATGGAACAGGCCATGATCTGTCGAGCCAATCCATAGGGAGCCGTTCGGCATCGGCAAAACGGTCTGGAAATCGCGTACGGGAAGGTCTCCTAAATAATAATGGGCAAAATTTCCGTCAGCAGAGGGCGTGTCCTTAAATTCAGCCAGGAAGATCCCCTGGTCCGTCATTTCCCAGATGCGTTGACCATCGGCAATCAATCGGCGTGTTTTGACCGAGCTGTCACCTTCGAGGTCAATGCCGATTTCCCATTCTCTATATATGCCGAGATCCGTTGCCGCCCACCAGCTGCCGTCGCTGAACGCAATCGCATCGTTGACGGTCGGATAAGAGGAAAGCTCAGAGGTCAAAACGATCCCTTTTGTGAAACATCCTCCATCGCATTCCGTTTCCTGATAATTCCAGATCTGTCCCGTTCCGTCGATCACACTGATTCCATCCTGGGCTGTGGGGACCAACGCCTGGATTCCTCTCAGAGTTTTGCCGTCCACGGTTTTGATACAGCGGCTTTCCGTTCCGGTCCAGCGGCAGACCTGTCTGGCGGTGGCATACCAGCCGTTTTCTGCCACATGCAACACGGGTTCCCGGGTCACCGATTTCCAGCCGGCAGCTTTCCGCACCCACAGTCCCTGACCTGTACCCAGTAAGGTCCCGGCCACATCATTGATCGCGGCTCGCGTTATAGGGATCCATGCCGTCCCGTTCCATTCCACTGCTCCCTGCGCCGTGCCCACGACTATGCCCTGTTCCGTCGCCGCCAGCCCTACGATCCGATCGGAGGGCAATCCCTGCGCTGTGGTGAAAACCTCCCAGCGGCCATGAATGACCGGTAATTCCTCAAATTGCCAAAGCCCCGACCCTTTGCTGCTGAACGAATTCCAGAAAACGCCGGTCAGCACCACATCCTGCGGCAATCCGGCTACTGACTGCCATTGGGTTGCGTTTTCCGGCAAAAAAGCCGGTCCTGCTGCTGTTGCAGCCCAGATCCCCTGTGGTCCACGGCTGCTTGATATTCCGCGTATATCGGCGGACGGCAATCCGTCGGCCTCTGTGTACGAAGTCCAATTTTTTCCATCCCAATGGCCCACGCCTGTTGACGTTGCTACCCAGAGACAAGTGTTCCCACAGATAAAGAGATCTCGCACCTCATCTCCGGGCAATCCGTTGGCCCGGGTATAGCGGGTCAGGGTTTCGGTATTCGGGTCGATTTTCACGACTCCATGCTTTGCCGTTCCAACCCAGATTCCGGCCTTCATCCAGTAAGACGCCGCCGCCAGCCAGGTAAGCTGCACATCAGGTGCTCCGATCCAGGCGGCAAGATCGTAACGTTGATCCTGCGGCTTTCTTCCCCGGCTTGCCACTTCCGTGGCGGACATGAACCATTCCACTGTAGTATCCTCAATGAGGGCATAACCACGGATATCGTCGAAAGGTACATTTCCATCGGCTGCCGTCGTACATTCCCATTGAGGTACCGGTCCAAAGCCTTCAACGGGCAAAATGCACCGGCCTCCGGTTCCTACAAGGGTCGGCAATCCATACCCCATTTCTACAGGATAGTCTGCTGCGCCCATTAACCTGCTCAACCCGGGAATTTTATAAGAGAACCAGTGGGCCGGACCGAAAGCAGGGGAGGGGAATTCCCCGTACCAGCGTTTCAGGCTATAAAGATCGTAGAAACAGAATGTGCCTCCATCGCCGGCCAGATAGGGCCGATAATAAGATTCTCCAAAACCGAGGAAGCGTGGAGAATCGGAGCAAAGTCCATTCCGGCGAGTGGTTTGAATCCAATAGCCTTCTACAGGAGGGACAGGAGTTGCCGTGACGGTGGGAGTTGAAGAAGGAAGCGGTTTGGCCGTCGGGGTAAAAGTCGGCAGGGGAGTCGGAGTAGAAACAGGCGGGGGCGTAACCGTCATCGCCGTTGGGGTAACCGGGGAAGTCCGGGCCGTACAGCTCATTCCTATCATTCCGATCAAAAGAAGGATTCCGGGTCCAATTTGCAGCCAATGTTTTCCAGAGATTTTTTCCTGCATTGCACCTGTTCCTGGGGTGAATTTTACCCGGAGAACTCAGGTCCGGGAAGACATTTCAATAATACAGGATAATTTTTAGACGGCAATCCATGAAGATGTGCATTGGATTGGATGCTTGTTGATTCGCTACTCTTTAGGGATGTTGATCCTTATGCCCCAGTGGACCGGGCAAAATGCGCGCATAGATTATCCCTGCCTGGGTAATCACCATCGACCGCCTCAATCTCCGAATGTGCAGTTTGTTTATTATATCAGCTTCTTTCCCAGCTATGCTCAAGGGGGTGGAATCTATGCCAGAGGGGAAAGTAACAACCTGGATGATGTGCCGGTCGTGATTCCTCCCAAAATCGATTTCCGGCCCTGGTATGGTAAAATCGAAGTAGAGCGTTGGGCGAATCGGATGGTGGTGAACGATATCTATATCGAAGATTGGGGGTCCGTCTGGGATCGACAGGTTCTGTCTTCCAATCCCTGGCTGTTTCAAGCCGCGTTCTTTTATTTTCAAGCTCCAGAATTTCGTGAAAACAGCCGGGGGAACGACTATATGTACATTGAGGGGGAGATTATCGATGGCTGGTTACCCAATCCCTTAGGGCTGCTTTTGTTTTTTGGTGGGGTGATTCTGCTGCAATTAAGCCTCAAGGTGCCGATATGGATAGATAGCTGGTTGCAACAATGGATCTGGATTCCAGGAATAGGCGCTTTCTTCTTACAGATTGTCGGCGGGAGTATTCTGGTGGTATTGGCAAAAATGTTGTTTACCCATCAATTGATCGACACCGCAGGGTATCTATTGTTTCGGAGTGGAGAAGGGGCTTACCGGATTAGTTGGGCTCTGCTGATCGGACTTCTCTTGTTTTATGTGGGGCGCCTCCTTTACCGGCATTACATCGAGCCGCGTTTTCCATTGCTGGGGTGGATCATCAGTATGATTGTGTTCCTGTGGGGATGGTTACTGGTTTGGGGGGCACAGCACCTGAATATCGAGAAATGAAAAGTTGCGTTTTTTTACTTTAATCAGGAAAGGAAGGAATCATGAACAGTCAAGAGATGACGACCGGTTTTCGTGGAGAGCGAATGCGCCAGCTGCGCCGCGTGAAGAAGATCTCGGCCACCCAGTTGAGCCGGCAATGTAAACTCACCATTCGCCACATCTATCGTGTGGAAAACAACCAAAAACCCAATGTCTGGGCCGTTACGGTAGCCAAGCTCGCGCGCGCCCTTCACACCAGCATGGATTATCTCATGGGACTCACCGACAATCCGGAACCTTATTCAGAATCTCAATCCCTTGAAATTCCTACAGGAGAAAAGGATGCCTCAAAAGCTTAGTGTAGGTGGTGGATAAATTCATTGTCCGAGAATTTTCTTGCAAACCGAATGACCCGCTGTGCGAAGCAGGCAGAGAGTTATTTTTATTCTATATTTCCCAACAATGCGGATTGCGTACCTTTAAAGCTGGGAGCTTTTTCCGTACTTCATCCCAATCAAACATAAACCTTAACTTGACAAGTTTATAAATGCCCTGATAATGGTCATGCACCTTTCCCATTTCCCAAATACGTCAGAGAAGCCAAATTCTATTAAGAGACCCAAGATGAGTCATGTATCCGATGAGGAAATTCGTGCCATTGTGCAACGGGTGTTAGCTCAACAGCTGGGACTGGCCGCACAAAAAAGCTCTTCTCGTGTGGAAGTGGACCCCTCAAAATCGGTAACTCCGGCGGAATCCGTCAGAGCGGCGCGCAAAGTGGTTGCCATCGGCGCCGACCATGGCGGATATGAGTTGAAAGAAATCCTCAAAAAAGACCTGTCGGCTTTGGGCTATGAGGTCCTGGATGTCGGGACGTACAGCAAAGAGCCGGTGGATTACCCCGATCAGGCCCATGATGTGGCGCAGGCGGTCAGCCAGGGACGTGCCTGGCGGGGCATCGTCATTGATGGGGCGGGGATCGGTAGTTGCATTGTGGCGAATAAAGTCCCTGGGGTGCGGGCCGGTCTGGCTTATGATTATGCCTCGGCCGTCAATAGCCGTGAACACAACGATACCAACGTGCTGACGCTGGGCGCCGGGCTGATCGGCATGGCGCTGGCTAAACAGATTGTGACGGTCTGGCTGGCTACCGCCTTTGGCGGTGGGCGCCACGAGCGTCGGGTGAGTAAAATTCTCGCAGTTGAAAAATTGTATCTTAAGTAGACAGTAGCGAGTAACCAGTAGACAGGGAAAATACGGTTGACTTTGGGTGTATTTCAATTTAGGGGGCCTGGCTTTGTCACATCCCGCATGCAGTATTTTCCTCGCGAGAAACGACGCGCTGTGCGAAGCAGGGGGAGAGAGTTTTTTTATTCATTTTTTCGCGCGCCGTCTGCGGCGCGCGAAAAAATGGACTTTTTCTTTCTCCCCTTTTGAAAGGGACCCGTTGACTTTGTAGTAGTTGACAAGGAAGAGAAGGCGCAATGAACCCGGATACAAAAGTCGTTGAACAGCTGGTAGAAATTATTACCCGTGAAGTATTGATTGCGATGGCTGAGCATCAGCAACAACCGGCGGTGCCCGAAGGCGGGCAATGCAAATTCGGCTGCGCTGAAGGGCTGTGCGTCCGCACCTGTTTTGATCGGGCCGGCAAAGTGGTCGATGCGGGCGCGGAGCGGCTTTCTTCCGCGGTGGGCGTGATTCCGCAGGATGCCAATCTGGCCCGGATGATTGATCACACCCTGCTCAAACCAGACGCCACGCCGGATCAGATTGCCCAGCTCTGCTTCGAGGCGCGCAAGTATCAGTTTGCCTCCGTGTGCGTTAATCCCACCTGGGTGAAGCTGTGCGCGCAATTGTTGCAAGGTTCGCCGGTCAAGGTCTGCACCGTCATCGGGTTCCCGTTGGGGGCCTCGGCCAGTGAAGTGAAAGCCTTTGAGACGAAGAATGCGATAGATCAGGGCGCCACTGAAATTGATATGGTCATCAACATCGGCGCGTTGAAGGCCCGCGAGCTGGAAGTGGTGGCGCAGGACATTCGCGGCGTGGTGAATGCGGCTCACGCGCGCGGCATCATCGTCAAGGTGATTTTAGAGACGACGTTGTTGACCGATGAAGAAAAGACTACCGCCTGTTTGCTTTCCAAAGAAGCCGGGGCGGATTTTGTGAAGACCTCCACGGGCTTTGCGGGTGGCGGCGCCACCGTGCATGACGTGGCGTTGATGCGCCGCGTAGTGGGGCCGGAGCTCGGCGTGAAGGCTTCGGGTGGCGTGCGGACTTATGAGGACGCTGAGAGTATGATCAAGGCCGGGGCCACGCGCATTGGCGCCAGCGCCGGGGTCAAAATCCTGCAAGGGCCCAGCGGCAGCCAGCCGGCCGCCGAAAAGCCTGCTGCCGGGAAGGGCTATTAGGAGCCGACTATGTTAATTGCCAAAGTGATTGGAACCACCGTCTCTACCATCAAAGACCCCAAACTGGTGGGGCAAAAGTTGCTCATTCTGCGGCAGGCTGATGAACGGGGCGTCGTTTCCGGCAAACCCTACGTGGCGATCGATACGGTGGATGCCGGGGTCGGTGACCTGGTGTTGACCTGTGCCGGCTCTTCGGCCCGACAAACCGCGCTCACGAAAGATACCCCGGTAGACACCGTGATCATGGCGATCATTGATTCCCTGCAAATTGACGGCGAATCCGTCTTCAAGAAATCGTAAGCAGCCCTATGGCACTCGACAAAGATCTCGCCTCAATACAGGAAGCACGCGAACTGGCCCAACGGGCCCATGAGGCCTGGAAAAGCTGGAGTCACGCCTCGCAGGCCGAAGTGGATCGGGTATGCGCGGCGATGGCCGAGGCCGGGTATCAGGCCGCGGAACGGCTGGGCCGGATGGCGCAGGAAGAGACCGGCTTCGGGGTCGCGGCTCACAAGAAGCTCAAGAACGAATTCGGTTCGCTGCGAGTATGGGAGAGCCTCCGCGATGTGAAAACGGTAGGGGTGCTGCGGCACGATCCTGAACATCGCTTGTATGAAATTGCCTGGCCGATGGGCGTGGTGGTGGGGTTGGTGCCCTCCACCAATCCCACCTCCACGGCGTTTTTCAAATCGCTTATTGCCGTCAAGGCCCGGAATGCGATTGTGTTTACGCCGCATCCTTCCGCCGCGCGTTGCACGTATGAAGCTGTCCACACGATGGCGATTGCCGCCGAAAATGCGGGCGCTCCGCGAGGCTTGATCAGCTGCATGCAGCAGATTGCGTTGCAGGGTACCCAGGAATTGATGTCGCACAAGCTGACGGCGCTCATCCTGGCGACCGGCGGTACGCCGATGGTGCGCGCGGCGCATTCGACCGGCAAGCCCGCGTATGGTGTGGGGCCGGGGAACGTGCCGGTCTATGTGGATCGCAGCGCGGATATCGAAAAGGCCGCCCGTTACATTGTGGCCTCGAAGGCATTCGATTACTCCACCATTTGCGCGACGGAGCAGGCGGTCATTGCCGACCGGCCCGTGGCCCGGCGTCTGGCGGAACTGATGCAGCAAGAGGGCGCCTATTTTACCAGCGAGCAAGAGACCGCTTTGCTGCGCCCGCTGATTTTCAATCCCGACGGCAGTATGAATACCAAAGTGGTCGCCAAATCCGCGCCGTATATCGCGGCGTTTGCGGGCTTCAAAGTGCCGGCCGACACGCGCGTGCTGGTGACGCCGCTCTCGCAGGTGGGGAAACAGGAACCGCTTTCCCACGAAAAATTGACCACGGTGTTGGGCTGGTACGAAGTGGACGGCTGGGAGCAGGGCTGCGAGGTTTCGTTGGCGATGATTGAGGCCGGGGGGCGCGGCCATACGCAGATTATCTATGCCAACGATGAACGGGTCATTATGGCTTTTGGTCTGGAAAAACCCGTTTTTCGTATCCTGGTCAATACAATGGGGACGCTGGGCGCCATTGGCCTGACCACCGGCCTGATGCCGTCGCTGACCCTCGGATCGGGTGGGGTGGGCGGCTCGATCACCGGCGATAATGTGACCGCTCATCACCTGCTCAATATCAAGCGGCTGGCCTACGAAATGTACAGCCCGCCGTTGGACGCTTTACAGTCCGGGCCTCCCCTGCCTGGCCCCTCACCGGAAGAAATTGAGCGGGTGGTCCGGCAGGTGCTCAATGAAATTTTGGACAGCAAACGCTCTTATTAAGTAGACAGTAGCAAGTAGACAGTAGACAGGAAAAAACATCACCTTACGAGTTTCGTTGTGGTGAAGTGAACCATCAAAAACATTGATTTTGTGAAGCAAAGCAAAGTGAAAGGAAAGGAATAAACATGGCTCTCGATTCTTCTTTGATTGCGCTGGGTATGGTAGAAACGCGTGGGTTGGTAGGCGCTATTGAAGCTGCCGACGCGATGGTGAAGGCCGCCAATGTGGTGTTGATTGGCTCGGAATATGTCGGCGGCGGCTATGTCACAGTGATGGTGCGCGGTGACGTGGGCGCGGTGAAAGCCGCCACGGATGCCGGCGCGGCGGCGGCCAAGCGGGTGGGCGAAGTGGTGTCGGTCCATGTGATTCCGCGCCCGCACGGCGATGTGGAAATGATCCTGCCGCAACGTTCTAAGGGTAGCATCAACGGAAAAACTACCGAAAGCGCCGAGTAGTCGTTCATGGGAGCGATGGAAGTGCCGGTAACGGCTCCACGGGATCTGGCCCGGTATCTATCCCAGGCTGAGGCGGTGATTTTGCCTCGCCGGTTGTCTGAGCAAGCCCCGGCCACCCCGGTGGCCCGCGAGACCAAGCTCCGGGTGGGGGTGGATTTGGGGACAGCTTACCTGGTGTTGGTGGTCACGGATGAGGCCGGGACGCCGCTGGCCGGTGAATGGCAATTCGCGCAGGTGGTGCGCGATGGGTTGGTGGTAGATTTTATCGGGGCTACCGATCTTTTGCGCGGCATGAAGCAGCGCGTCGAACAACGCATCGGGCGTGAGTTGACTCATGCCGCCAGCGGCTATCCGCCGGGAGTGCCGCTGGCCGAGGTGCGTTCTACGGCCCATGTGGTCGAAGCCGCCGGGATGGATTGCTCCGGTCTGATTGATGAACCCAGCGGGGCCAACAATGTGTTGCAGCTGCGTGAGGGCGTCATTGTCGATGTGGGCGGCGGCACCACGGGGATTGCTGTTTTACAAGACGGCAAAGTGGTTTATACAGCTGATGAATCCACCGGGGGCACTCATTTCTCTTTAGTGATCGCCGGCTCGTTGGGCATCAGTTTTGAGGAAGCCGAAGCCTTGAAAACGAATCCGGCGGAGCACACCCGGTTGCTGCCGGTGGTGCGCCCGGTGATGGAAAAGGTTGCCAGCATTACCGCACGGCATATTCGCGGCCGGGGCATCCAACTGGTTACTCTGGTGGGCGGCACCTCGGCTTTTACCGGCATGGCCGGGGTGGTACAACAGTATATCGGGATTCCCACGCAAGTGGTACATCCGCCGGTCTTTGTCACCCCGCTGGGGTTGGCCTTACACGATCCGGCTCAGTAACTTTGCAGGTTGTGGAGAATAGGATGAGCGAAGCTTTTTCATTACGCTGTTATTGCTACCTGGATAGAATGCAGCCGCAGTTTGCGGCTTTTATCGGCACTGTAACCCAGGGCGACCTGCCCACCGAGGGGATGGCGGCGCTGTATGTGGAAATGGCCCCAGGGAATGAGGTCTTTCGGATGGTGGACATTGCCGTGAAGGCCACTGAGGCCCGGCCGGGGGCACAGATTGTCGAACGCGAATTCGGTATGTTTGAGGTACATTCGTTGAGCCAGGCGGCCGTATTGGAAGCGGGCAATGTGGTGCTCTCACGTCTGGGGTTGCAGGTAGAAGACCGTATCCGTCCGCAGGTGGTTTCCACGCAGGTGATCACGCGCATTGACCCTTATCAATCGCAACTGCTGAATCGCTTCCGCCGGGGGAGTATGCTGGTGCCCGGCGAAACGTTGCTGGTGTTGGAATGTGCACCGGCAGCTTATATCAATTATGCCTGCAACGAGGCCGAAAAGAAGGCCAGCATTAAGCTGCTGCACGTCTCTTCGGTGGGGCGTTTTGGGCGCATGTGGTTGAGCGGCTCGGAAGCCGAAATCGTGACGGCCCGCGACGCCGCTACCCGCGCGCTGGAAAGCCTGAGCGGCCGGGCCGGCGCCTGAGTCTCATTGCCAGGGGGATACAATGCCCAAAGTTTTTTATACTGAAACTGACATTGAGGACATGGTGAAACGTGGCACTATGTCGTTAGAGATCAATGATAACGTCGTGCTGACCGATCTGGCTTACGAGAAGGCGCAGCGCCTGGGCCTGAAACTGGTACAGGATAAACCGGAAAATCCGCCGGCGGCACCAGTGCGACCTTATGTAGCGAACTCTTTGCAACCGCCCAAGCCGGCGGAGAGTTATTCGCGGCTGGAGGCGCCGCCACGGGTTGAGGCACCACGCCCGGTGGTCGTTCCGGCGGCCACGGCTACACCCGATCTGGCGCAGCGGATTCGCAGTGCCGTGCTGGCGCGCCTGGGCAGCCAGGTGGATGGGGCGCTGTTGGATGTCATCATTCAGCGCGTGCTGGCCAGCACGGGGGGCAAGTAACCACGATGTTATTAGGCAGAGTTCTCGGCACTGCCGTTTGTACGCTCAAATATCCCGGCACCGAAGGTTTGAAGCTGCTGCTGGTGCAGCCGTTGAATAAAAAACTGGAGCCGGTTGGCGGGCTGCAAGTCGCCGCTGATGTGGTAGAGGCCGGCGTGGGGGATCTATGCATGATGGTGCGTTCGCGCGAGGCGGCGTTGGCCCTGCCGGATGTGAAATTCGTGCCGATTGACCTGACGCTGGTGGGCATCGTGGATGATTTGAACGTGGTGGCTGAGGAGACGGTTGAACTGATGTTAGAACCTGGCTGGAACCAGTTTGCTTAAGAGGCGACCATGATTTTGGCGAAAGTGTTAGGAACGGTCGTGACAACGATCAGTCATCCCTCTTTCAAACAGCGGCGATTGCTGATTGTGCAGCCGTTGGGAGTGCCGGGCGAAGCGCCAGGCGAAGATTTTATCGCATTGGATAATACGCAGGCCGGGATTGGGGATACGGTGTTGATCAACCGGGAAGGGGGCGCGGCGCGCCAGGTGCTTAACAACCCGGATGCCTGTGTGATATCGGTGATTGTGGGAATTGTGGATTCGGTGTATCTGGAAGGTTAAAGTTCTAGGGAGGCAGGGATGACAGAATTGGGCACGCAAAAGTCAGCGGCTGCCAGCATTCGGTTGGACAACCAGGAAGAAGTGAAGGTAGAAGGTTTCTTGAATGAAGCCGGGCAGAAGCAAATCCGTTTTTCGATTTGGAATCAGGACGAGATGGTGGGGCGTTCACTGACGCTTACAGAAAAAGAGCTGGTGGCTTTACTCGAGGCCGCCATTCAGGCGGGTATTTTGTCGCCTGATTTTATTGAGGGGCTGCAATCGTTCATTGTGATTTAGCCCCGGGCGGTTGAAAGTGTTTTTGTAGAGAGCTTGTTTGAGTAGCGACATCCCCGCACTGTAAGTGGTGCGGGGATGTTTTTTTGTTGTAAAGGATACAGCTTGAGCCTGTGAAGTATTCCAAATACAAAGAGTTTAGGCGTCAGTGGCCCAACCTTTCACCGGCATACGGATTGGCCGAATCGCCAACGCGCTTTTATACCAGAAAAAGCTCCTCTCTGGGAAGTTCTTGCAGCGAAGTAATGACCGCTTTTACACCGGGAAGCTGGCGCAGCGAGTTGTGAGTTGCCGCCGGCCCCAACGCCGCCAGGTAACCAATCTGCGCTGCGGCCGCGGCCTGCAACCCGGCACGGGAATCTTCCACCACGACGCATTGTTGCGGCGGCAGGGCCAGGCGCGCAGCCGCCCGGAGGTAGATATCGGGTGCGGGTTTGTTGGGGAACGAATCGTCGTCGTAAACAATGTGAGACGGCTCAAACCAGCGTGTCAGCTGGAGTTGAGCGATGAAAAAATCCAGGTTACTGCGCCCCGAAGCCGTCGCAATCGTGCGTGGAATTCCGTGGGCGGCCAAAAATTCCAGTAATTCAACGGCGCCCGGCGAAAGCTGGAATGCCGCTCCCAAGGTCAAACAACGGCGGCGATAGAGTTCTTCTTTCTGCTCAGTGAGCGCGTGCAATTCGGTCGCCGTCAAAGTCCGCCCGGTGAGATATTCCAAAATGTACCGGTTGGTTCGTCCGAGCACCTGATGGATCAGTTCTTCATCCGAGAGAGGCTTCCCCCGTAACGCGGCCGAAAAATCCCGCCAGGTATGTTCATGTAATTCGGTGTCCCATAGGAGCACTCCGTTAAAATCAAAGATGAGACCATGATAAGACATAGAATTCCGCTTTCCTTTCTTCATTACGTCACATTACGTCATCACGTATAGATTAACGTTTAATTTCGACCTGTGCGGTTGTTCCTTCGCAAAGATGAAAAACAGTTTTCGCGTCCCGCAACGGGTGCTTTCCTGGTAAAAAACGACGCGCTGTGCGAAGCAGGCGGAGAGGGTTATTTTTATTCATTTTTCGGCGGCTTTCTGAAGCCGCCGAAAAATGGCCTGTTCTTTTCCGGGCTAACCGCACATGTCGTTTAATTTTACATCCTTACCGGCGCCGGCATCCATTGTACTACAAATCCCCCATCCGTTCCATCGAAGAACTGCCCGTCATGACAGTCAATTCCAGGGGGCGGTGAGGGGGTAAAAGAAAGAGCCGGCATCTCTGCCGGCCTCGTTATCACCCCTCTCAATCAGACCGTTCGTTTCTTTTCCTCTTTACCTGGAACGAATAAGAAGGTCCCCCATTTTTGTTTTAGCGACAGCTTCGATCTTTCCTTCGATCAGCGTTCCCGTAACAGTGTAGGCCATACTGCCGACGGGTGTTTTTAGATTCCCCTTGAAAGCCACTTTTCCATTCTCAACGGATCCACCGGAAAATGTATTATCATGATTGAAAAGGGATAATACCCCACTTAATGAATTGCCGGCGATATTCAGGACAGTTTTTCCCGTCAATTCACCCATGGGGGTAGTTACAACCACGTCGTAGGCGTTCATGGAAATAGCAGTTGCTCCTGTGAGTCCTGCCGCCGGGGAAAGTTGATCGGCAGGCCGGCCGATTCTCCGTATGGAAGGATCGATTCCCAACAGCCCCGCCAGATTGGCGCCAAAAATCTTATGCTTATCCTCGTCGGTTAGCGGCAGGTATCCATACTGCCATTGGAGTTCTTCCGGGATTTGGAAATCCCGCAGCCCCAGAACGGCCGCTCCGATCTGAGCCCCATACCCCGCACTATCGGTGCCCCAGATGATGCGTTCTGCGCCGACAAAGCGGATGGCTTCGCCGAGAATTTTGGCAAACTTATAGGGGGCGGTGATGGCCCACGGCACCAGTAAACTCAGGCAAAGGTAAATGTTCGGATGGCCCATTGCGACCAGGTTTAGATCGTCGCAATAAGGATAACCCATATGAAAGGCCACCAGTTTCAAGGCGGGAAAATCGCGTGCGACGTCATCCAGTTGAATCGGCAGACAGTATTTGCTCTTTCCCGGCGGGCACCAACTAAAACCCGTATGCATATCCAGAATGATCCCCAACTGCTCCGCACGTTGGTAAAAGGGCCAGAGATCGGGGTCGTTGATACAGGTATCTTCGGGCGAATAATACTTGAAGACTTTGGCGCCTTTTTCCACCCAGTATTCCATCTCCCAGAGGGCGTTTTTTACCCCGCGTTGTTTAATGGGCGAAAGATTGGGCTCGATAAGGAAGCGGTCGGGATGGGTTTGCACGGCTTTCCAGGTATCGCCATTGGAAAACCAGCGGCTGGTATAGCCGGTGGTATCCATCATCGATTCGGGAAGAAGGCAGGCGATATCCACTCCGTATTTATCCATCGCCCGCAGGATATTCTCCGGATCGGTGCTTTTCTCCATTTCCCACGGTTCGATTTTCTGATAATAATCTTCCGGGGCGCCCTGCAGCAACGGGCGCCTAATGCCGTCGATGCTTTTCCACCACATCTGCACGCCGGGGAAATGGTTGAGGGGCTCCATATCGCCGATGATGTGGCATTCGGGATCAATTTTAAAGAAACGGTCTTCCGATAGAGGATGTTCCATAGCTATTTCTCCTTAGCGTGATCGATCAAATTTGCGGAAGGGCGGCACGTTTTTCCATGAATTTCTTGGCCCGCAGATCCAGCAGCCCGTCATTCTGCCACAGTTCGGGGTAATATTTTTCAAAGCCGGCGGTGGGGTTGACCGAACAGCGAATCCAGCGGGATTCAAACAGGTTCATATAACACTGCTGGCAGCGTGAGCATTTGACGATGTCGGCAGATCGTCCGGCCTTGACCTTGGCGGGCCAATAGGGATCGGCGATAGCCTGCCGGCCTAAGGAAATGATGTCGGCCTTGCCGCTGGATATGGCAACTGCGGCTGTTTCGGGATGGATGAAATTGGGGACAATGACCGGCAGGCCGCCGCCGGCCTGTTTAAACCCCGGCCCCCAGCGCGTAAAATCGTTTTCGCCATCCGGGGCAAAAGCGGCGCCGGGGTTCTCGTACGAGCCCTGTGAAACATTAAAATAGTTGGCGCCGGCAGCCGTAAACAGCTGAACCAGTTTACAGACTTCTTCATGGCTCAATCCGTCCGGCATCAACTCATCACCGGAAAGCCGGCAACCGAGGACTTTAGCCGGGCCTACCTTGCGGCGAATGCGTTCAATAATGTTGGTCACCACCCGGGCCCGGTTCTCTGTGCTCCCGCCATATTGATCGCTGCGCTGATTGGACCGCGGCGAAAGGAACTGGTGCAACAGATACCCGTGGGGGGTATGCAGTTCTACTCCGTCAAAGCCCAGGTTGTACACCGCCACAGCCTGTTCCACCATGAAATCTTCCAGTTTTTCGATTTCAACAAGGGTCAACTCTCGGGGCGTATGTCCCTTAATCACCGGGTAGAACTGAGGAGCCTTTTCTTTCATGTAGTGGAAGGCGATCTCCTTGACGCTCTCATATTCCTCGTCGCTCAGTGATTGCAGTTTTTCAATTCCCCCCAACTCATCGAGCACCGGCATACCCAGGCGTTGGATCTGCCGGGCCCAGCCGCGGTTGAGTTTGCGTAAATCCATTTCCATCGGGATCGCCGAAGGCGCGCCGGCGGCGATGGTATGATGTTCCAGATCCGGATGGCCTTGCCGGCCCCAGCCCGGGGAAAGCTGCAAAAACACTTTGGTTCCTTTGTAAGAATGAATGACATCGGCCAGCTGGCTTAACTGGCGATATTTCTCCTGGCTATCACACATCAAGGGATTCAAGGAATCGCTGCCGCGCCACGGGTAGGGGTTGGAGACCACGCATTCGGTGATAATGAGACCAAAGCCCCCTCTTGCACGGGTCGCATACCAGGCATTGCTTTGCTCGCTGGTATAGCCTTCCGGCCCGCTGTAGCCCATGTTCATCGGGGCCATAGCGATCCGGTTTTTGAGTTCCACGTTGCCGATCTGGATCGGCTCAAACAAAATATCCAGGTTCATAAATGAGTCTCCTTCGTAGCTGTATGCACATTCCTGATAAGGATTTCAACACCTGTATATCTTTTGAAAATTGTCATTGATTACAAAATTGAACACGTGTTGAATTTTAAAGCCATTTGTATTATACTGAGTGGAAAGAGAGCGTCAATCAGCAAAACATGGCAATTTGTGCAAAATTAGACAAAAAGACGAGTTTTGCAGGCTTTTCGACTTTCGACTTTCAACTTTATAAATCTTTTTCGGAGAGGAATTGCTGATGAGCCCCAAAGCAGAGTATCGAAGCGCCATTCGTTCGCGGAAATTGATCCGACAGGCCTTTGTGGAATTGCTCCAGGAAAAGGCGTTGGAGAAAATCACGGTTACCGATATCATCACCCGCGCCGATATCAACCGGGGCACGTTTTACGCCCATTATCAGGATACCCGGGCCGTGATCGAACAGATTGAAAATGAGATTATCGAGAAAATGCTGGAATGCTTAGGCGAGTTTCATTATCCAAACTTCTTTAAAGATCCCCTGCCGCTGCTGTTAAAAATCTCCGGTTATCTGGAAGAAGATTTGGAGTTCTATCGAATTCTGATCAATTCCAGCGGGTCCGAGCAATTCTTACGGAAACTCAAGCAAAGTTTCGTCCACCATATGCAAACCGATACCGATATCCCGGAAACCTTGAAACATTCCCAGGCATTTCTGATCCGCACCCATTTTTTCGCGGGAGGAATGGTCAATCTCTATCAAATATGGTTTCGAGGGGAAATGGAGCTTTCGCTGAATGAGGTTGCCGTGGAGCTGAGCAAAATCATGGCTTCCAGCACGGAAAATTTAATGGGGTGATCTACCGGCCAAGGGTCGGCTATTGGAAGAGCTATCTTTTAATAAATCGGCTCTTTTTCTCAAAGGAAAACTTAATTGACGCCGGTGTGGGGCTGGAGAAGGCCGCCCAGATGCTGGGGCATAAGAATCTCAATACGACGCGGATCTACACGACGCCGAGTCAGGCCGATCTCCAGGAGGCAGCGGAGAGGATTGCGTGGGAGGATTAACTGATTCACCTGTCTATTTTTAGTTGTCGTTGAGTGTTTTTGCGGAATGGGTTCTCTTGGGCACGGTCATCGGCAAAAACTTTTCTGATCCATTACGGGCCAAAATAAAAGAGGCCAACGGTAAATTTTACCGTTGGCCGCTTTTATTTTGAATACCCCTTCGAGCATTACCTGCTTTCGGACGCCTGTTTTTAGCGTCCCGCGCACAGCTTTCGACTGGTAAAAGGCAACGCGCGGGATGGAAAGAGGGAGTTTTTTGTTTATGTTTGCGCGGGCTTCAGAAAGCCCACGCAAACATAGGCTTTTTTCTCTTGCGTTTTCCAGGCTAACCGCACAGGTGGAAAATTTACGACCTATGCGGTGCTATTCCGTTGTTTTGCCGTCAAAGTGTTCGTCATCTCTTTCCGCCTCGGCGCGGGTGACGTGGACAATGCCGTCTTGATGATTCGGCGGGGCATAAATTGAAATTCATTTTGAAATCGATTTTTCACCTTAGTCTAATTTCTTTTAGATCCAAACGATGGAAAGCACCTCACACAGCAAAGCCGGCGTTCTTTGGAGCGCCGGCTGCTCATTTCAAAACCGTCTCATGACTTCTTTAATACAATCGGTAAGTAAATCAATTTTCCTGGTTGAATGACAATCGTAGAAGTATTAGTTACGATCGTCTGAGCTTTGGTCGCCGTAACGTTAATGACATAAGTACCCGGATTCATCCAGTTAAAAGTTATCGTATTACTCAAATCTCCCCTTCTTGTTATAGGAAGCTGCCCCTTGATTTGCCAGATATAAGTGATCAATGCAGTAGCGGTTGGATTAACAGCAGCTGTAAACGTTTGATTGACAAACGTCAACCCCGTTACAGGAGCCGTAAGGGTTATCTGCGCCGGAGGAACATTAACTTCTCCAAACTCGCGATAATCGTAAAACGCAGTTTTCAAAACATTATTGGATTCATCGAGTTGGATCATCATCGCGTCATCAACCAACCGAACCTGAGTTACCGTATAAGGTCCATTGATGCCGCTATCCCGAATTGCCTGCCCTGAAAATTTCAATGTCGCCGTGGTCGCCCCGGTCACAGCTCCCAAAGTCGCATTGGCAAGATCGATATACTGCGTTCCGGCTCCTTGCAGCACAGCGGCCACGGTGAAAGTATTCGCTTCCGTTACACTGATACCCACGGTCACATTCAGAGTTTCGTACAATCCATCGGCATTGGTGTCCTGAGGAGAACCTGTATATCGATTATTCAGCCGGGCACTGTTCGGCGCTACAGCAAATACAGTTTCAGCGTTACGATAGTAGGTCCGGCCTGCATAAACTCCATTTGCTTCCGCCTGGATATGGTAAAAACCGCCGATTCTCGTATTGTTGTAAAAGGCACTGTAAATACCATCCCCCCTAACAAGATCGGGCGCACTACCATCATCACGTAACGAAACGGATCCTTCAGTTTGATCGGGCCGTCTGATCTTGACCGATACAACCCCATTGGTGATCGGCGTATTGGAATAGAATAAACTGGCGGTGATGGTTGTAGAAGCCCCATAGGAGCGCAATTCCGGAGCAAAAACCTGCAAGACCAGCGGGCTTTCTGGAATTACATACAGATCAAAAGTAGTCGTAAAAGGTGCGCTCTTCGCCGTCACCGTATAGTTCCAATTGCCGGTCAATGTATCAGTGAAAAGATAAGTCGCCAAAGCCGAACCTTCTGAAATCAAAATCCCATAATCGGAGTTTTGTCCATGGAAGGCAGTTTCAGGAGTAAAAACATGATTGGCCGGATCTTTCAAGGTCAGATCCAGATCTCCCGACCAGTTGATATAGAAAGCTGTTTTGCCGCTCCAATCTACGGGGATCTTCCCGGTTATCGTCTGGCCTCCGGTGAGGACTTCACTGCGTAGCAAAACGGGCAGGGCGGTAGGAGTAGTCACAACCGCCGAATTGATAACTTCATCAGTAGTATAATCCTGAGCCGTACGACAATTTTGTGGGGGAGCGCCCAAATAATTTCTAATATATTGGGCGTAAGTATTAATCGGCGTGACATAAGATTTCAAATTTGAAAGATCCACCTGACCTATTACAGGAACATTGATTTTTCCCATATACCCATGCATATCCACCGTCGTTATTCGCGTTACCTGAGGATACCTGCCATTCAATGAAGTATCAAGAAGTTGTTGTGTGCTACGGATAGAAACCCCCATATCGCCAGGGTTTTGAGACCAGGGCGCATACATATTTCTGAATTGCCAGGGAACATTAGCTTGTTGAAGGAAATCCCCCCCAATCAACCGATAACAGATATTCAAGGGTTGATGATGAGTTTCATTATACTTATCCATTTGGAACCAAAGAACATTCATTACAGAGATCAGTTCATACGGGTCCAAAATTAGATGGTTTTTTGCAATATATATCGTACCTGGATAAAGCTCGGAAGGAACTCGGGCTCCCCCATGAGGCGTGCCCATGGTAAAAAGATTGTCAACATGAATTCCATACTCCCCATAATAATTATCAGCATTGTATAAAGCAGATTCCAAATAGAAACGTGAATTAAGGCCTCCATAACTATGAGCAATAATATCAAAATGGCCCCGCCAATTCGGGTTGTAATGCCTTATCAAGTTATAAGCATCACGGATATTGTTTTGAATAGCCTGACTATTCATATTTACGCTATTGCTTGATTTTACTCCCGTCACAAAAAACAAATTACATCCTTCAATATAGCCATCCTGGAACAACCATTTAGAAAGGTGTTCAAAGCCGCTGTCGTCATTTTTCATCAAATCACCATCAGGAGCTCCCCAACCATGGACCAGAAGGACAGGTTGTTTGCTCATACTGCCGGGCGAGATAGAACAATTACCGGTAAAATCTTGTCCCGACTGACTGGGACCTACAACAACCGTACGAGACGAAGGAGAAAAAGTCAAATAATTCTTTGATGGAGTCACCGTATAAGCACCGTTACTCACTCCCTCAAAAACATAGTACCCATTGGCATCCGTTGTGACATTAGAACCGTTGCTTAAAGTCACCGTCGCATCCGGAATCGGTTTGCCGATTGTATTGATAACTCGCCCGCTGATTCGACTCACCGAAGGCGGCGCCGTCGATACCAGAGTAAATCGCATGGCGCTGAACGAAATCGAATGAGATAAATTGGCCTCTCCATTCAGATCCGTCAACTCCACCCAACCACCCGTCCCGGCATTGAAATAATAGGTCCCTAAATCCAACCAGGCACTGAACAAAGGCGCTTGATCTTTAGATACTGTTGTTTGATTATCCGCATAATGGATAGTGTATCTGGCATCTGAAGTGTCCCATTGGATATAAAGCGAAGGACATTGCCAGTTCACGGGAGAATGAGTAGGAATATAAGCTTCGACTTTGTAGTAACCTGCCTGCCGCAAATTGGGAGTCCAGGTCGCCGAATTGGTAGACTGGTTGGGGTCGTTGGTATTCAGAGTCAAATAAGCTGAATAACCTCGATCATTGGTATAACCATACCATGCCGAATCGCACATGCCATTTCCATAGGGAGGAACAATGTTGGGAACTTCGATAACCCCTTCTTCCGGAGGTGTAACCACGGCCGATCTTATCCATCCCCCAACCCATATTTGTTGTCCACCGTTCTGTAAATATCCCTCATAACATCCAGTAGAATTTACAATCCATCCTTCCAGGGATGTGCCATTAATGGCATAAAACGCTCCATTGTACATAAGATTATAATGGGCATGAATTCCAGTGGCATAACCACCACAGGCGCCACACCCTCCCACGGATGGACGACATGAAGGATTTCCAATATGTTGATCTTTAGCCACCGATTGCCCATTAAACAGTTGCTGATTGGCAATATGATAAAAATTGCTCCACCAACCATTGCCGTGATTAATAGTAACCTGACAGCCGCCACAATTCACATTCCACACGGTGCCGGCTGCCGGCGCAGTAACCCAGCGGTTCCCCGGAACGGCACACCCATAAATACCTGGTGCAAAATCCACTCCAGACCAGGGATTGTAAGTACAACCATCATAAGCATGAGGCCCTCCTGTAAACATCCAGGCATCCCCTCCCGCAAAAGGCAACTTCAACAAATTCGCAGGAGGTGCGCTGGGAGCCATAATCTTATTACTGTTATCTAAGGGATCGCTGTCTGGAAACAAGCGCTCATAAGTTTGAACAAAACCATTGGGTGATTGAGCCGAGATCAAATCTTGCCACTGGCTATCGGAAGACAAAGGGGCCATCGCTGCCAATAAAGCAAATGTTCCGGCATTGGTTTCAGCCGAGATCTTAATTTCTTTAGAAGTGGCCAAAGCCAGAGTATAGTGAGTCGCCGTAAAATCAGCCGTCCTGTATAAACGAGAATAGAAACTCATAATTAAAGCACTGGACAAAGTTTCCAGTTGATCGGCAAAACCAGAAACATCTGAATACCCCACTACATGCTCAATATCTGAATGGCCTTCCCCTGTGACCAATCCGCTTTGCATTTCCAACAAAGCCAGCAGTACTTGGGGATTGATACTGTAATAGCGGGCTTTATCCTCCAGAATCGAAGCATAAGGAGATAAGGGGCTTTTTAAAGAGGTCAAATAAGAAGCCGTGTCCCAATTCGTAACATTAGGACCATAAACGAATTGCCCATCCGCCAGAATTACATCGATCTGATCCGCTTCAACAGAAGAACTGGACGGTTCATAGGCCTGAGCATTTACCGGCGTAAACTCTGCCAACAACATGCTCCCCATTACCAACAGACCTATCAAATTAATCCACCTTTTCATCTTGCCTCCTTATACACTGTCTGTAAAAATAAATCACCCCTGAAATTACACCCCTAAGGAATAGAAGCTTAATAATTGCACTTCATGGCAAGTGCCCGAGTTGGAATCATTAGATAGAAGAAAAAATCCCTTACTCTTAAAATTAATAATATTGACAAAGCCTGGATTAAATAAAAAGACCGAAGACAGTTGTTGGGTTATTTAAGCCGACAGAATCCGGGAGTGGACATGAACTTTTATTAGTATAGCACAAAAAACAGAGAAAGTTACAAAAAATTAATATTTTTATAAAAATATAAGTAATTTAAAGTATTCTGCGGAACATTAAAAATTACGCAAGCTGCAAAAGTACATTTCCAAACACTAAGGTTACCCCCATTGTTTGGACCACTACGAGGTTAGAATAAAGTGGAAAGCAGGTGTTAACCTGACCCTGGTGCAATTAGAAACCGAAATCCTTAAAAGGCCGGATTGCAACTAAATTCTTACCGTAACTGCTAAATTCAAACAGGCTCCTTCGTTTGGGGGAGCCTGTTTTGTCGGTTTGATATCTGGCCTCGATTCGCTGCCATTCAGGATGCCTTGCCATGAAGTCCTGCCGTCGGCAGGGCGGTAAGGGAGAGGGGGGATGAAAGGGGGTGGGGGTTAAACGGCGATTATTACGGTCTCCCTATCACCGCCTGGACCTCGATGACCGGGATCGGAACTGCCGTGTGTACCTCCGAGCTATAGCCCGCGGCGCACCACACCATCTTCCCTGAGTTGACCACCACCTTCCACGAGATGTAGAACCATTCCGTTGATCCGTAATCCCGCAGGTCCACCGGGGTCCAACCCAGGAAGTGCCGGACCCATTCCACTTTGTCCTCGCCGATCTTGCCGTACCACTCGCTGCGCTCGCCGGGCTGATTGCAGATCCCGGGCGGAGCGGTGCTGGCCCTCACCCCCGCCCTCTTCCTTATTTTGTTTTCTGGAGCCGTGGCCATTGTATGAGACCTGTTGTTAAGTCGATTGCGCCGGTCGTGTGGAAGGGAGAGGGGGCCGGAGTTTTGTTCCCCCCTCGCCCTCTCGCCGGGCTCGGGGTGAGACTGAAAGACGAATCCAGTTGGCGCGCGTTGGAGCTGGACGACAAAACAGTCGAGGTAGAGATAGCCCTTGCGGACTCCCCCCTCACAGATCCGGGCGAGCGGAATTACCGCACCCGGCTCTTGCCTTGAGTCAAACGTGGATTCGTTGACTCGGATAAGGTTGGCATGTTTTGGGTTCGGGTATCCATCGAGAGCAGATTTCCGTCATTTGCTCCCAGGTGATCTTCTTCTTTTGGCTCCGGCGGCACAGGACTTTATACCAATGGTTGACCAGCTCATTTCTGAACCAGGCCATCGCCTTGATATTTCGAGGAACTCCATAGTATTGATAGTGTCCCTGAATCACGGCCCTGAGCCATCGCCCTTGCTCCGGGATGGGGTCATGCATCCGTTGCTTGAGTGCGGCCTTGAGTAGTTTGACCTTCGCTTTCATCCGGTTGCGCATGGTTTGTCGTAGGACCGTGAACTGTCCGTTCTTCTTCTTGGAACAACTATGCGTGAATCCCAGAAAGTTGAAAGTCTCCGGTTTACCTTCCCCTCGCTGCCTTCGTTCCTGCTCCGCTTGCCGTCCAAACTCGATTAACCGGGTTTTGTCCTTGTGCAGCTGGAGCCCGAATTTCTGCAAGCGTTCGGTTAGCTCTCTCTGGAAGCGTTCCGCTTCGGCCTGGTAGGTAAATCCCATGACAAAGTAGGGTAGGCAGCCAGCGCCCAGCTTGACCTGTGTTTCCAACT
>CAZCTC010000074.1:0-38012 GCA_964501335.1 uncultured Anaerolineales bacterium
CTTTGGCCTTTTCCAGAGCCGCGCCACCGACACAGGCTGTCTACTGTCTACTTGCTGCTGTCTACTTTCTTTGGCCTTTTCCAGAGCCGCGCCACCGACACAGGCTGTCTACTGTCTACTTGCTGCTGTCTACTTTCTTTGGCCTTTTCCAGAGCCGCGCCACCGACACAGGCTGTCTACTGTCTACTTGCTGCTGTCTACTTTCTTTGGCCTTTTCCAGAGCCGCGCCGCCGACACAGGCTGTCTACTGTCTACTTGCTGCTGTCTACTTTCTTTGGCCTTTTCCAGAGCCGCGCCGCCGACACAGGCTGTCTACTGTCTACTTGCTGCTGTCTACTTTCTTTGGCCTTTTCCAGAGCCGCGCCGCCGACACGGGCTGTCTACTGTCTACTTGCTGCTGTCTACTTTCTACTGTCTACTCATCACGTTTCAGATTCATGCCACTTTATGTCATATACCCATGCCATACTTAACTCAGAACCAATCTCCCTGAAGAGGCATGAAATGAAAAAGACCCTTGTAATCCTGGCCGCCGTACTCGTTGTCTTGATCGCCGCCGTCGGAGGCGCCTTCTGGTATTTCAGCATGCAGCCGCTCTACCAGCCCGGCATGGTCCGCGAAGGCGGCAATCTGCGCGCCCCCCTCACCCCTCCCGCTCAAACCGGCGATCCCGATTTCTGGCAGGTAGAATCCGACATCCAGCTCTATCATTTCTCCGAGGGCGAAGGCCGCAACGTCCTCATCATCCACGGCGGCCCCGGCATGCCCTTCCGCCAGCCCCTCGCCGGCTTTGAGCCCCTGACTGCCGATTATCGCTTCCATTACTACGATCAACGCGGCTGCGGCAAATCCACCCGCCCCATCGACCGCTTCGAATCGACCAATATGTACGAGAACATGACGAAACTGGATCAAACCCTCGGCCTGGGCGCGCAAATCGCCGATATCGAACGCATCCGCCGGCTCCTCGGCGACGAAAAATTGATCCTGGTCGGCCATTCCTGGGGCGGCTTCCTGGCCTCGCTCTACGCAGCCGAATTTCCCGAACAGGTCGAAGCTCTGATCCTCATCTCGCCCGCCACCGCCCTGGTCATGCCGCAACAGGAAAAGGATCTCTTCGATACCGTACGCGAGCGCCTGCCCGAATCCCAACGCGCCGAATACGACGCCTTTATGAAAGACTACATGGACTTCAACAAGCTCTTCACCCGCTCCGAAGACGACCTGATCGCCATGGATACTCACTTTGGGGAATACTACGTCTCCGTTGTGGATGTAGCCGAGACAGCTATGCCGCCGCAAGGGGAACCCGGAGGCTGGATGAGCTGGGGAATGTACGTCAGCATGGGACAGAGCCACGATTATCGCAATGCGCTGAAAACCGTCACGGCCCCCGTCCTGGTCCTCCACGGCGCCGACGATCTCCAATCCGAAGCCGCCAGCCGGCAATACGCCGATCTCTTTCCCAATTCCACCTTCACAGTGATCGAAAACGCCAGCCACTTCTCCTTCAACCAGCAGCCGGAAATCTTCGCCGAAACCGTCTCCGCCTTCCTGAAAGAGATCAAATAACGACTCTGCTGTTGTAGGGGCGCCCCTTGTGGGCGCCCTCCGCCCCTGCATGGGCGCCCTAAACCGGTCTAGAAAAACCCAAATCAAACAACCTGCTATACAAACCAGGCCAGACAATTCTTCCAAAATATCGGATCACCGGTATCCATATGCCCCGCGTTCGGAACCAAATCGACGCGCATACGATCGGCCGCCGAAGGCGCGATTCCCCGAAGCGCCGCCTCGAAACGCTGAGCCCCATCCGGAGGTACATGAGTATCATTTGCCGCACATTCAAAGGCAATCGCAGGCCCGTGAATATAGGATTCAAGATGAGTCAGCGGATTGAATTGATCGTAAAAATATTGAGCATAAGCATCCGGCACCCCCGGCTCTAAAAGCGTACCGGGACGGAAAAGATCCTGCATCCCCGGCCGTAGCCAATCCGGGGTCGCCACAATAGCAGCCACCCGTTCAATACGGTGATCCAGACCGGCCGCAGCCACGGCGATATCACCGCCCATCGAAATCCCGCCCATATAAATAGAAGGCCACACATCGAGTGCCGACACTGCCCAATCAATCACCCGCAAAGTATCAAGCGTGGTCTGTCCCAAAATCGGCCACATCGCCCGGCGAAAATTGCCGAAAACACGCCCCGCAAGTTCCGGTTGCGCTTCCGTGCCCCGTGCACCATGTTGCCACGCATCGAAACTTAACGCCACAAATCCGGCCGCAGCAAGCTCCTGCAAATAAGGCAACATTTGCTCCTTGGTACCGGATAACCCGTTAAGCCAGATAACCAGCCTGGCAGCAGAATGTCGAACGGAAGGCTCGACCCAAAGAACCGGAATATGATCCACCCAGGCAGTTGACCCTGTAGAAATGCCCGCCGTTTCAACCATACAATACATCCTTTCCAACGCCCAATAATTATCCGCATCCAGAATTATATCTAAAAACACAAAAGTAAAAATCAACTGAATCCCCGATATAAAAAAGAAGCTTTGCGCGCCTCGATAGGCGCGCAAAGCCCCTGACACCGACAACTTACCTACGGCCGGTCCGGCATGGCCGACCAGGCCTCATCCCGATCCTTCCCCGCCCCCGTGAAATTCACCGGCCCATAACGGTTGTTCGTCTCATTGCTTTCATTGACGCCCGCCCAGTTGTTCGGCAAACCCCACGAATCGACGAAGGCCCATACCGTATGGCTTCCCGCCGCGTAGATCTTCGGCCAGCGGCTGTAATTCCCCAGATAATACGAACCGTTCAACGTCAGCGTGACCTGCGCCCCGGGCGCCAGCTCCGTCACCAACCACGCCGCGCCGCCGTAGCCCGGATTCAACGTCGACCAGGGCTGATTGACCTGCGGCACCGCCGACGGATCGTAGTAGAGATCCACCCAGAAATTCGTCGCCGCCGCCTGCCCCCGATTGGAAATCCGCAACGACACATTGTTCGGCGTCGCCGGATCGATCGTCACGGCCTCCACCACCAGATCCGGCCGCGGGTCGTAATTCCGCAGCACCACCGGCAGATAGAGATACCGCATCTTCTTCACCACGGTGAACCAAAAGGCCTCTCCCAGCTGACCCTTGACCTGCACATGGCTGTAGTCATCCAGGAACTCCCCGTCCGTCTGCCGAACGCCCAACAATTGATAGGTGCCGTTCGGCCCCGGCCGCGTCATCCCTTCCAGCGGCGTGACATGCAACTGCACCACCAGCGTTCGCCAGGCCCCCGGCCCCAGATCGCCCAGCAGCCAGGTCGGCTCTCCTTCGTCCAGATAGGACCAGGGAGGTGTAGAAGAAGTAATCGTGATCCCTTGCGGCAGCAGCAACATCGCCGTCACCCCGCGCGCCACGGCATCTCCGCCGTTATAAGCCGTGATATTCACGGTCACTTCACTGGGATAGTCCGGCAGATAGCAGGAACCGGCCGCAGCAGCCCCGCGCAACAACGAAGGCGGCACATCATTACACTGATAATCCACCGAGACCGACGCGCCGTGCGCCTCCACCGTCACCGGCCCGCTCTGATCCTTCCACTCCACCCCAAAAGGATCGGTGTAAGCCACGATCGGCCCTTGATTGACCTCATTCGGACCATGTTCCGCCCGGATCAGCCGCGCCAGTCCGACAATCGTGCCGTCCTGTGCCGCCGGCAGCGTCTGCATCGTCGCGGGCAGGTCAAAGATGGCCGTCCCATTGCTCATCACAAAGGAAACCGTCGGCGTAAGCGTCGCAAACAGCTCCCCGGCCGTATCCGAAAGCACATTCCCCGCATCCACATCCAGCGCATGCCACAACGCCTGCAACGTGGCGGGATCGGTCACCAGGGCCGCCGCTTCCAGCTCCACATTGTCGGGAATGGCATCGGTCAATTGCACATTCTGCGCCGGCGCCGAAGTAAACTGCACCGCGCCCTCTTCCGGGCGCTGCAACGCGATCCGCGCCGACGGCGCTTCATAACCGGCCGGCAAATTGTCGCCCGTCACCACCACCGGGATCTCCAACACCTTCCCCCACAAAGCTTCATCCACCTCGCCCACCTGGAGATCGAAATACCAGACACTGCGCCAGGCATCCGGGATCTCCGTGCGATTGAGGAAGGTCAGCTCCGGCCAGATCGGCTCCGGCGCCGTGGCCGGATCGGTATAGAGCAGCGTTGCCGTGATTCCCGCCGGCAAATCCAGGCCCACCTGGACATTGGTCAGGGTAATGCCGATGTTGTTGTCCAGCGAAATCCGCACCCGGGCACGCCCATCGGGTCCCAGCACCGAATGGAAAAGCTCCTTACCGTCCCGGCCGCCCACATAAGTGGTGGCCACGAAATCGCCGTAACCCCAACTCTTCATGTAAGGATCGTAGCGGTCGGCAAAGTCGCGCGGCTCATAAGGATCTTCCATGTGATAGAAGAAGAGCAGCGTGTCGCTGTAAACGCTCACCGCGGTCGGCCCTGCTTCCTTGGAAACGCGGCCGTCGCTCGACCAGCCCTCAGCCGCCTGCACATGGCCGTCATAGATCTCATACCGGTTCGGCCCCGCCGCCATCTGATGGTAGATCAACCGCGGCCCGTCGTGCAGCTTGAAAATCCCCTCGCGGTTGAAATCATAGGTGTTGATCGTCGCCGAAACCACGAAATCCGCCGAAGAGCCCAGCGGGATATTCTGCTGAAAGAGCAAATGATCCGCCGACTCCTGCTGAGAAACACTTACTAATGTAGAAGCCCCCGGCGTAAGGCTGCGATAGGACGTATTCCAATCGCCGCTCTCCGGCCGGATCTGAATCCCCAGCCCCTTGAAAATCGGCAGCTCCAGCAGATTCTGATCCGGCGGGATGGTCACGCCGCCGTCGAAATCCGGGCTGTACGTCTTCGCCAGCAACCGCAGCGCCGTCTGCGGCCAGCGGGTGGGAATCTCCTTGATCAACTCCTCTTCCCCGTCGCCGTTCAGATCGGCCCACAGCCCATAGGTAACATTGGCCCCGGCATGCTGCTCGTCAAAACCGCCGCAGGTCGCGCAGGAGCCGAAATCCCAGACATCATAGAAACTGGCCCGCAGCGCCATCTCATGGGTACGGGACCAGACATCCAGATAACTCAACGTGGGCATCGTCGGAGCCGCCGCCGCGTAAGGCGTAGCCGCCGTCAGATATTCCCGGAACGGCACCGGGTCGGTTCCGGCCATCACATAGACCGAACCGGCGCTCTGCGGCATCGCCACCACATCATCGGTCACCGTCCCTTGGAACTGCACTTCACGTCCGAACAGTTCGCGGGAATGCACCCCAAAGCGCACCGCCGGCTCTTCATACCAGTAAGCCGGGAAATCGCCCAGCTCCCAGTGCAGCGGCAGACAGGGCAGCAACAGTTGCCGATCCTCAGTGATCGAAATAGCATCCGCATAAGTGATCGGGATCGTCACATACGAACCGGTATCCGTGATTGTCCGCGGTCCGTAATAAAGCGGAGCCGGTCCCTCATGAATGCCCTCCGTGCTGGTGAAGACACACCACGATTTCTCCGGCAGCGCCCGCCAATCTTCCAGCGTCAGCGTCTGCGTGGGAGAAGTCGCTCCCCGCCACGCCGGATATTTGTCGTCGCCCCAGAGATAGGGCTCATTGCGCACCCAGACCGTCTCCCCATCCTCGCGGCTGAGGATAATGTGCTGATTCTCGATATCCACGATCGGCACGATCATATAAACCCAATCGGTCAGCACCAGCGAAGAAGCCAGGGTCTCTTCCTTATTTTCCAGCGGCAGCGCCAGATCCAGGTAGATCCCTTCTTCGGGAATCCGGTAATGGCGGTCGGCTTCCAAATCGCGATCGCCGAGCAACCGGGCCGCCATCCGCGAAGTCAACACAAAAGGCTGGTGCTCCAACGCGATCAACTTGCCGGCCGCTTCCGTGTAACGCATCAGACCGGTTGCAAAAGTCCCCACGCCCGCCTGAAGCGCCGTGGGATCGGTCTCCGCCTGATAGGTCAACGTGAGCACGGCATTGGGATCGAGATCGCCCAATTCCCAGATCAGCAGCGTATGCCCCTCGTCGTCGGTCAATACCGAGGTCGGCGTGGGCGATACTGTACCGGTCAGCGTATAGCCGGCCGAAATCGTCTCCGTCACCACCGCGCCGGTCAACGCCTCATCCCAGACATTGGCCACCATCAACATCGCACTGACCGGCACCCGCTCATAAGCCGGAAACTCGTGCGCCGGATAGAGCGGATTGAAAGTCTGCACCGCATCGCCGTAGAGTTCGGCCCGGGAAGCCAGCGCCGAGAAGATCGCATTCATAAAGAGCGGCAGCTCGCTCCGCCGGGTCGCGTCGGTGGGATGCCCCACCACCCCGATGAACTGACCCGCGCCGTAGGGCAGTTGCACCACCGCCGGCTGCGGCATCGTCTCCAGGTTGCCCAACTCCGCCACCACATGATCGCTGTCCAGGTAGACCACCGGATCGTCGAGGATGTAAAGCGTCGAGGTCAACCAGGACCAGGAAAGCGGGGATTCGGCATTGCGGATATCGAGCACGCCCCGGTTGAGCGCATCATCCGGCGGAGCCAACAGGATCGGCTGCACCGGATCCACACTGCCGGAAGGCAACACTCCGGCCGCTTCCGCAATAAAGAAACCGGTCCCCTGGGCATAGAGTGTTCCGCCGTTCTCCACAAAGCTGCGGATCGCCTCCAGAGCCCCGGCATTGGAAAGCGCCTCGATGACCGCTGGGACCGAATCACGGCGCACCGCCGGAATGATCAGCAGGTCGTACCCCTCCAGGTTGCCGATGCCGATCTGCGTCTCATCGAAGATCTCATAGGGCAGCGCCCCTTGCAGATACCCATCGAGCACCTGCCGCACCGCCCCCAACTCCCACATCGCCACCACCTGCCCGCCGTCCGGAGCGGCCGTCATCACCGTTGAGCGCAGAACAGCCACCTGACCCGGCCGGAAAGCATAAGCCCGCGGCAACGTCAGACCGGCGGCCTCCGTATAAGCTGCGCCCGTCTGCAATCCAACCGGCGCGAAAAGATCACCGGGCTGCGCCGCCGGATCGGACAACGGAGCAGCGACCCATTGCAGGCGACCGCCCCCATAAAGAGAAGATAACCCGTCATGATAGGCCGCCCGCAGATCCTCCTGGGCCGGCCCCAACGGAATCAACATCGCTGGTCGGCCTGCTGCCGCCAGAGGGCTGTTCAACCCGGCCGCCAGCACCGCCAGAGCCACGGCCGCCAGCACCAGCGTCAACACCACACGACTTTTTCGCATCAATACACCTCCATTCGCTAAAAAGAAATTTCACCACAGAGACACAGAGGGCACAGAGAAGAAAAAGAAAAGAAGAAGAAATTCTGATTGTATCTCAGCGGCGAATCATCTTATACACTCATAACATTCTTCGTTTGATTCCATCTTTCAAAACGGGCACATTAAAATTAATCAACAACCCCACATGCCAACCACCCAATTTGAGATAAGTCAACAACTGCGCCTCGTGAAGGGGACTTAACTCATCGACCGATTTTAACTCTATCACTACCCGGTTTTCTACAACAATGTCCACCCGATATCCTGCATCCAGTTGAATATCCTTGTAAATCACCGGCAACGGCTTTTGCCGCTCATAAGACAAATTAAACCGATTCAACTCATAACACAAACATTCTTCATAAGTAGACTCCAACAATCCCGGACCAAGACAACGATGAACTTCGATGGCAGCTCCGATAATGGTATGCGTTAAATCATTAATATGCATAACCACCTCTTTTGAAAGAACAAACCAGCTGCCGAAACATACTCACCCCAGAGACACAGAACCAAAGAAATCTTCTCTCTTTCTTCTCTGTACGCTCTGTATCTCTGTGGTGAATAAAAAACAACGACCCGCAAAACTCACCCCAGAGACACAGAACCCAAAGAAATCTTCTCTCTTTCTTCTCTGTGCGCTCTGTGTCTCTGTGGTGAATAAAATCTTACCGGATGATGTTTGCCGTAATCCAGCAGGCCCAATCCTGCGACGAACTGGCCCCCGCATCGACCTGCAAAATCACATCCGCCTTCTGCCCCGCATACGGCGTCAAATCCACATCGATGTTCTTGAACCCATCGCCGTAGCCGTCGGCAACCTGAGCAATCCAGACATTGCCGCTGGTCGCCGCACGCAACATCACCTTAAACGTCACATTGCCGTTGCCCGCATTCTGCAACAGTCCCACCGTCGCCTGGAACCGATCCCCGGCCTGGACCGTATAGCCGCTGCTGTACAGATCAATGTAAGCCCCTTGAATCCAGCCGTTGTCCACCCACCGCGGATGCATTTCCAGACATTTATCCTGAATCCCCCCGCCGGTCTCAAGATTTCCCGACGTAACCCAACGCGCAAACCCGGTATTGTCGGTATCCGTACCCGGCCAGGTCAGATTGACCGCCGGCGTCCCCGCCTGCCACGAAGCCAGGGGGGCCTTCGCCACAAAATCATACACCACCGTCGGATTGTTCACCGCCGTCGGAACCTCCAACGCATTGTTGGCCTCGCTCGCTTCAGCAATCGAATTGTTGTTATCCACCTCAGCCTTGCTCGGAATGGAACCGTAAGGACTGGCATAAATAAAATCGCATTCCTGATTGAGCGAAGCGCCCGCCGCCAATCCTCCCGGAATATTCCATTCACAGGAAGGCGTGGTGAAATTCTTACCCCCCCACCACCGCAACAGGAAAGCACTGGTCGTGGCGGCGCCCTGATTTTTAATCCGCACCGTCACATGCACCGGTAGATGGGCTACCGGAGTCTTGTTAAAGGTCACCGACTCCACAATCAAATCAGGAGCCGTCGGCGCACACCCGGCCGACACCGAAGCGCTGACCCGGCCGATCTCACTGCCGTCGGTTTTCAAAGCGATCAAATTCACCGTCGAATTTCCCATCGCCGGTGGAGCCCAGGTAAAAGAAGTCGTATCGGCCGTCAGCGTCTGATTCAACCCCGGCCCTTCAATCCGATAAGAAGCCTCCCCCTTGGCATCGGTCCAGGTGAAAGTCGCCTTGCTGCAATCCGCCGCCATCGAGCCGGCAAAATTGGCCGGCGGCGCAATCGGAGCCGGGACGACAATCTGCACATAGTAAATGCCGCCATAACGGGTTCCATCCGGCGCCTGCAACTGCCAGTTACTCTTGTAAGTATTGGGCGTCGTCGGCGCGACCATATTCACCGTGATATCGACCGGCGTGTTGGGCGTCGTCGCCGCGACAGCCACCGAAGCCGACGCTCCCATCATCTCACCAGAAACATAGACAAACTGCGTGCCGGCCTTCCACTCACAGCTACCGCTGTTGCGCAGCCGCCAGGTCTTGGCAAAAGCCGTGCCCGGCGCCAGTTCCGTATTGTCCGGAATGGTCACATCGGCCACATACGCGGCATCCAAAGTACACCCTCCCGCACCGGGGACCGGGGCCGTCGTCGCCGTAGGAGGAGGGGGAGTCGTCGCTGGAGGCTGAGTTTCATTGGTAGGCGGGGGCGTCGTCGCTTCCGGAGTAACCAGTCCCACTTCAGTGGTGGGGGTCCCACCTGACCCGGTCGCGGGGGGAAAACTATTACAGGCCAGGGACAACAACAAAAACAGGGCCACACAGGCCCATCCGTAACGCACACGCTGTTTCATGGTACTCTCTCCTTCTGAGTTTTTCGGTTTAACACCAGATACTACGTCTGCACAATAAACCAGGGAAGCTTAACCATTATACGCTGATCGACATTTGCCGCCATCTATTAAAAACAGCGCGATCACTCAACAAAAAAATGAACAAAAACCCCTCGCTGCCCATCCAACACATCAATTCTGTCCTGAAAATGGGGCTCTATGGCATGGCCCCGGCCTTGTAACGTCCCGCAAATGGCCCTTTCCCTGTAAAACACGACGCGCTGGATGGCGAGAGAAAGTTTTTTTGTTGATGTTTTCGGCGGCTTAAGAAAGCCGCCGAAAACATAGGCCTTTTCCAGAATCGCCCCGGCGAAACACTCTGAGCCCTCCCCCTCACCTCGATGCTGATAACGTTCTCCGAACCCCTCTCCCTCCCGCATCGCTCGCAGCTGTACCTCAAAATGATTCAACCTGAATCGCGTCGCTGCTTAACAACAAAACAAGGGAGAGGGGCAGGGGTGAGAGCTAAACGCAAAAACATAGCCTTTTCCAGAGCCGCCCCGGCGGCGCAGGCTGTCTACTGTCTACTTGCCGCTGTCTACTTCCGCTGAATTTTCATCCTTCGGGGTGCCGCCACCAGGACCTTAAATAGCTTATTCTCAAAACAGTGCTAAACTAACCCGAAATAGTTATTCTATCTTGAAAATACAAAAAGGAGCTCCATGGAACAAGCCCTTGCAACGCCAACTGCGCCCTTATGGAAAATCTGGCTCAAAATCGTCACATCCCCTTCAATCAAAACCTTCTCGAAATATCGTTCGGCAGCCCGGCTGAGACCCATCGCTATTGCCCTGGGCCTGTTATCGCTTCTCTCCAGCCTGATCAGTCTGACCCACATGATCTCCCTCAGGCAAACTTTCCAGTTCCCAAACGATTTCATGTTTCAAGCCCTCTACGTGCAAGGCCTTATCTTGAACACGATCTTCCAGATGCTCCAAAAATTCGGCACGCCCTGGATCATCCTCGGCTTCTACCATTTGATGGCCCGCCTTTTCCAAACAGATAAAACGCGAGGCTCCTTTCAAGAGTTCTTCTTCCTTGTCATGCCGGGTTGGATTTCCCTCGATTCCATCCTGATGTTGATCAATTTCTTTTATTTTCCCACCTGGAGCCAGCAAATACAAAACCCGGCCTCGATCGCCCCCAACTTCCAGATTAACCTTTTGACCGGATTGGTAACCAACCTCGCCTACCTCATCTACCTTTCTTTCCTCGGTGTGCGCGCTATCGCCGCCGTCTATGGTATTCCGATCAGGAAGTCCCTGATGTACCTCGTCATTCCCAGTTATCTCATTCTAACTTACCTCCTCTTCGGCGGCTTTAATGGCAAGATTCTATTGAAACTTATCTTCAACAATTCTTTCTAGGATCAAATCCCATGAACTCTAAAAAACGCCGTCTCCTATGGATAATTACCACGCTCCTCTTACTGGCCCTGATCGGCGGATTGACCGCTTACTGGCTGCGCGCTTCCATTAAAGAATGGCGCACCGGCACCCGCGTCCTGCCCGGCGATCCTTATGGAAACTGCGGAAAAACCACCCCGCTGACTCTCCCTTTGACTACGCGAATCGGACTCTACGAGGAGTTCCCGGTCCCCTGGCGCCTCGATAAACTCGCCGCGGTCGATTTCCCTGTAACGCTTGCCGTGCCCGCTGCGACCCGGGCCGACTTTCTAAAATTAAAGACGGAAATCCAACAAACCTATCCCCAGGTGCAATCCGTCTATTACTGGCCCCTTTTGACCCAAGAAGAAGGCTATTACCCCGGTCCCTGGTCCGACCCCGCCGGCATCAAACGCATCGCCGCCGAAGCCGAAGGGCTTCCCGTCGTGTGGGATATCGAGATGCCGCTCAATCAGGCAGAATTGACCTGGAAAGACGTGGAGGAATGGCAGGAAAATCGCGGCTATCTGGATCAATGGTTCCGGCAGCGCCAGGAACCGGTACAGATCTGGCGCTCCCATCGCAATATGGGCCTGGATCCGCTTTTCCTGCGGCTGATCGCCATGCATTACGATCCCCGGGATTACCCGGCCGTCACGCTGCAACTTGACCTCTACATGACCGGAGCCGGTCTGCCCGCTGATGAAACCGCCCGGATTTTGCGCTGCGGCGTGGAGCGCTACGGCGAACGGTTTGTCCCGGCCTTCGGCGTCTTAAACGACGGCGAAGGGCCGGCCGAGATTTTCATCACGCCGGAACTCTTCCGACGCAACCTCGAACTGGCCCGCCAGGCCGGAGTTTCTGAAATCTGGCTCTTCGGAGTCAACGGACTGAACGAAGAATACCTGAAAGCCTTGCGGGAAACCCTGCCGTTAGACCTGATTTTCTATCGATGAGGTTTGTTTTTAACGCCCCGCAAACAGTTTTTACGGCAAAAAGGCGACATACTGAATGGGGAGAAGAAAGTTTTTTATTTATGTTTGCGCGCGCATAAGAATGCGCGCGCAAACATCGTTTTTTCTCTGCGCCCTCGGCGCCTTTGCGGTGAGATCTGAATGAATTATGTGGTACTGCGTTTTTTCTTTCCCTTGTTTTCTGGACTAACCGTCCCGGCTTACTCCTTGTACAACGTCAGCGTATCATATAACAATGTGACAAAATCCTTCAAATGCCTGTTTACCCGCCCCGGGAAGGTCTCATCCAGATACTCCAAAGTATCATATTCCGTGTGTCGGATCTCCCCATCTTCCCCATAGTCCGGATCGACCTGTGTATTGCCGTCTTCATCCCCCATTTTCCAGTTGGTCGCCTCGAAATAGGCAAAAGGAATCTCCGCCTGCTCAAACGGCCAGTAATCCGCACACTCGCAGGGTGTCCCGTCCTCATCATCCAGATTATCTCCCGGCTGAGTAGCAATCTTGATCCCGCGCACCTTCGCCTGCTTCAAAATCCAGTCCCGCATCCGCCCCATCTTCCCGGCATCCCCATAGACATAGTTCAAATCGCCGGCCACCAGACTGTCGAGATTGATCATCCCCACGATATTGTCGATCTGCGCATCGCTCAACTGATCGACATAATGATGCGACCCGCAAAGCCCTGCCTCCTCGGCCCCAAAAGCGATAAAACGAATCGTATAAGGCGTCTTTTTCCCCACCAGCCTTTCCGCAGCCTCCAACAACACCGCCACGCCCGAAGCATTGTCGTCCACCCCGGCCCCGTCATCCACCGCATCATAATGGGCCCCTACGATAATCTCTTTCGATGAATTGCCCGGCTTGACCACCATAATATTGGCCGATTTCAATTCTTCGCTGCTTTCCTCATCGACAAAAGTAAACGACTGCCGGCGAGGCGTATATCCCATTTCCTTAAAAGCCGCAATAATATAGCCCGCCATGGCCTTCTCTGAGTCCGTGCCGGCAATCGCCACGTCCATCTCATCGCTGGTCATCTCTTCAAGATACACCCGCGCCGACTCCCCAATCCGGGACTCGTTCATCGACCGCTCCGCAACATCCAGCCCAGGAGTCGCTTCCAGGGTGACCGGTACGGTGGCCGCCGGAGCGCAACCCGCCGCCAACAAAACCATCCCCAGCATCCCCGCAATCCATTTTCGCAGCCCCATCACAGCCTCCTCTCTTTCCCTCAAATGATTTTTGAAACACATCCCTTATCACCACCCTTGCACTCCATTCTCGCCCCGTCGGAAATCATTAAATATTGCTAAAAACAAAATTGACACTCCCAAAAATAGAGGTACAATCCAACTATCGATACTCTCACTTGCAAAAGGATCTACCCATGGAATACACACGATTCATACTGGTAATCGAAGGAATCCTGCTGTTGCTGATGAGCCTGTTGGTTATGGCATTGGGAATCAAAGGATTGACCAAAAAACGTCCCCTTATCTTTTCATCCCGTTGGATTATGACCATAATGATCGCCGGCTTTCTCCCCGCACTACTTCAATCATTTAGCTTTATCTCCATACCGTGGGAAGAAATGTCCCTCTTTAGTATCATCATGCCCGCGATTATGGGATTGATGTTCATCATCATCGTCTTTATGGCCTGGAAACAGCTGAACGGCTACATGATCTTCGGCATTTCAGATGAAACCTTCCACAATGCCCTGATCTACGCTTTGAATAAACTGAATTTAACCTTCCAGGAAACTGTATCAAAAATAAAACTGGTGGAGCTGAACGCGGATCTACAGGCCGCCGTCACCGAACCCATGGGAACAGCCCAGATCCGGATTAAACAATCACAACATGCCCATCATGTTAAAGAAATCGTGGCCGTGATGAATGAATATTACGACACCAATCCTGTAAAACTGAACCCCCTGCCCTTCATCATCTACCTTATCCTGGGAATCCTGCTGTTAGTCACCCTGGTAGCGATGGGAACCTTTATGGGGTCATTCCTTTTCAGATAGACATGGAAAGCCTATGGTTTCGGCGGCTTCCGAAAGCCGCCGAAACCATAAACAAAAAACCTACGGCGCCGATCTGAGCACCAGCGGCAGATAAACCCATCGCCAATGCGCCACCACCACCACAGTATGCGTGATAATCCCCTGACCCAATGCATTGGTCGCCCGCAGAGAAACCGTGTAAGTCGCCGGCTCACTGTAAATATGCACCGGGTCCGTCACCGGACTGGAAAACCCATCCCCAAACATCCAGGAATAACTGATCGGCAGCGTCCCGATCGTCTCATTGGTAAAAGTGACCGGCTCTCCCACCATCCCCACCGTCGGCGTGACGCTGAAAGCGGCGATCGGCGCAAAACTGGCCGGCGTGACCGTAATCCGCCCGGTCGCCGTACCAACCCCATAGGCATTGACCGCCCGCAATGTCACTGTGTACCCCCCCAACTCCCCGTAAGTATGGGTAGGATTCACCGCCTCACTGCTTCCTCCATCGCCGAAATCCCAACTGTAAGTCAGCGGCGCCGTGCCGACAGTCAGATTGGTAAAAGTCACCTCCGTTCCTATCGCCAGGCTCTCTTCCCGCGGACTGAAATCCGCCACCGGCGCCACCCCCGGCGTGACCGTAATCCGCCCGGTCGCCGTGGCAACGCCGTACTCATTGAAAGCGGTCAATGTCACGGTATAGAAACCGGCCTGAGTATAGGTATAGACAGGATTTTGACTCAGGCTGAGCCCGCCGTCGCCGAAGTCCCAGCTGTAAGTCACGGGCGCCGTTCCCGTAGTCAGATTGGTAAACGAAATCACACGATCTTCCACCATCGTCACCGCCCGTGGACTGAAATCCGCCACCGGCGCCGCCCCCCAAATGACCGTCGGAATCAGACACCAGCGCACCAATACCCCCGTCCCTTCAGATGAATTATCCGCCACCGTAAGCCGCCAGCTGCCGGCAAATTTACCTCCATCAAAAGCCGCCAACGGTTCATACGGCTGAAAAACGCCGTTGATAGAAGGCACCGAGTTGTTGCACTGCCCGACCACCGACTGCGCCGCCTCATCGTCCAGAGTGACCTGAATATCGTCGTAACTGCATGAAACCGGATCGAGCAGGGTCACGGTCGTTGTCGAGGTCCCCGTGGCCCGCTGCAATTTCACATTTAAATCGCTGAGATAAGGATGCAGGATCTCGACATATACATTCAAATCCGCCACAAGGCTGGAGCCGGTAACCACCAGCGTGTCGGTAATCCCGGTCAAAACATTGTCCGGAACGGCCAGATTTGAAATCCGACAGTACCGGTTGTCCGTCCGGAAAACAAAAGCCGGCGTCGGGCTTCCCCATCCACAGGCATTATAAGGAATCACCCGCCAGTAATAAGCCGTATTCGCCTCCAGCGGCGTGCTGACCCAATGGCTCTCTCCGTCGACGAAAGCCGAATAGACCACCCCGTTAAACTGAGCATCCCGCGCAATCTCCACTCGATAGCCTTGCGCAGCGGCAATCCCGTTCCAGCTTAACAGAGGCGTCGGAGTGAGATTGAAGGAATTATCCGCCGGAGAGGACAGGGTCGTCCCGCCGGGCACCGCCGCAAAGACATTCAAAGTTGCCTTGAGCGGCATCGATTCGGAAGAAGAAGCCACCAGCGCCGTCAACACATAGGTGCCCGCCACCAATGACCCGGTATTGGAAACCGTCATCGCAGTGATTCCCGGCGGTACAATCTGGACAGGATCAAAGGTCACCGCCGCCCCCGCCGGTTCTCCGATGACATCAAAAGCCAGTGCCTCGCTGACAACCCCGGTTGTCTCAATCGCATAGACGGCCGGCTGCCCCCGGCAAATCCCCACCCGGTTCGGATTGATCGTCGCATGAAATCCGGCCGCCCAGTTTCGACCATCCAACGTCGTGGCATCCCGGCCTAAAGGATCGAGCCAGTCGCTCAACCGGGAAGTGACCGCCTCCCCACCCGTCCATGAAATCGCAAATCGCCCATACCAGTCGGAAGAATTGTTGCCGCAGGCCGCCAACCCGCCATGCAGCTGACCGATAAGACGATGTTGCATATTAAACAAAGGGGATCCCGAAGAACCGATTTCAGTTGTGCCGGTATCCCAATCCGTGATCCGCAAATGGGTGCCGTCACCGGGAACGGTATTTTCCCGATAAGTGGTGATTTGCAAGGCGTGAGTATCAATGCTGATCCGCTTTTCTTCCACATTGGGATGGTGAATCCCCACAGCTCCCACAAAATTGCCCGGGGAACGATCCCACCCCACCCAATAAGGATCGTAAGACGGCTCGATCGGATCATCCAGCTCGATCAAAGTGAAATCGGTGCCGTCATAAGCAGCTCGCCATATCGCGCCGGTGTTGAACTGGGTGCGCTGCCCATCGCCGGCCATACCGCTGAGCCCGCTTCCCGGCGTTCGACAAAAAGAATTCTGATAATTCCAGTAGACCACCGCCGTCGCCGCATTGCCGGCATCGATGCCGCAGTGATAGGCCGTCAGAAAATAAGGTTTGCGATCCTCCGCTGTATTGTTGATCAACGCTCCGCTGCAAATATCCACACCATACACGGTAACCGCCCCCACGGAACGGATCTCATCACGCCAGGCATCGCCGTCCGGACAAACCACATCCTCATTGCACGAACCTGTATAAAGGGCCAGGGCATTCTCCAGACTGTTATAGCCGTAATTGACCACCCCCAGCTCCAGATCCGGCAGCGCTTCCCCTTTCGGCAACCGCAGCTCCACCACCACTTCCTCGCCGTCAACCATCGGAGTCCAGAGTTGACCATGGGATTCATTATCGGCCGCCGTGAAAGGCCCGATGACTTCCAACTGCGCCGGATCGTAAATCCGCAGTTCACCCCCCACGGACATACGATAACGGGTGAACCCCAGATTCAAAGAACGGGCCCCCGCCCCGTGAATGCGCAATCGCCACAATCGGGAACCGTCATTCAACGTCTCCCAGCTCCCCCCATTCGCCGGAGTGATCGCCGTCTTCAAAGGGGTGGCAAAGCGAGCCGGCACGTCCAGCCTCGCCCGGACCCGATCCCGAGCCAGCAACGCCGGCACATCCACCGCCGGCAACTCCAACACAGCCACCTGATCCAGAGAAGGCCCTCCGTCTCCCCCCGACGGAGGCAGCGGCGTCTGAGCCAGAATCGGCATCACCCCCCCCCACAAACCCAACACCAGCAACACCCCAATCCCCGCCACTCTTATTCCATACTTCAACAACATAAAACCTCCCGTCTTAAAAATAGGCCGCCCCCTAAAATCTTTCCAAGTCGACCAACTCTGCATTAAATTTAGATCTATCCTAAAAACAGGGCTCTATAGTCTTGTAACGTCCCGCAAATGATCTTTTTCCGGTCAAATACGACGCACTGGGCAGGAAGAGAGGGTTTGTTTTTTAGGGAATTTGCACGCCTCAGAAGGCGTGCAAATTCCCCCATCCCCTTTTTGTCGCATTGCGTTAACAGACTCCTTCTTAAACCCTGAAAGGGTGGTTCAGGTAAGCCTGGGATGAAATCCCAGGAAACCGCGCTGACAAACCATTTTCATCTTTCAAGGTGCCGCCCCGACAACACACGCACTCCCCCTCTCCCGCACACTCACTCCCGACAATTCCATTGACCGTCACGGCAGATCAACGCCCCCTCATTGACCCACCCCATCAACGCCTCCCACAATTTCTCCGCCTGCGCCGGGAAAGTCTGAGTAGCCACCGCCTTCATCCCACTCTGCGGCACCCCGGGAATCTGGATCTCTTTCATCAAACGCACCGTACCACCCTGCTCATCCAATATCACCCTCACAATCAACTCGGGACGGGATGCCAGCTGTAACACAGCCCCCGGCTTGCTGGTCACATTCGTCTTGCCGTCGGCCCCCTTGGAAAACTCCGTCATATTCTCCACGGCAGCATTCCAGCCTCCCCGCCCACTGTGAGCCGTCGCAAAAGCCTCCAAAATACGGCAGGCTTCATCCAGGGAACTCAAAGCCCCTCGCTGCGGAGTCACCGGAGCAGCCGTCGGCCCGACAGAGCCAGCCAGCACGCGCTTCACCGCCGCCGCCGGATCGCTGAGCACAAACGTAATAAACGGCTGACTCAAATCCACCGCCAGACTCGTCTCACGCACAATCTGTAAAAGGTGCGGAAAATTCTGCGGAAACTCACTACAGAAATTCTGCAAAGCATTGACGACAATCGGGCTTTCAGGTTGCAGCCGCTCTGCCCGACTCAAACAAAGCAATTGTGCCGGAGTCTCTTCCATAATTCCGGCCATACTGACCAGCGGCTCAAAATAATTGGGATTCAAATACAACGCCAGCTTATAACATAAAATAGCCAGATCAAACTTCTGAAGCTTCTTGTAAATCGTCCCCAGATTGCAAAACGCCGTCTGAATCCCCGCACCCGGCGTCCCATCGGCCCGCAATCCCTGCTGAATTTCCCGACAATAATACATAGCCGCCGCATCAAAACGCCCCGCAAACCGATGCAGACGGCCGATCTGAGTCAACAACCCGGTCGCCGCTCCATGCTGCGCCACCCGCTGCTCCAGCACCCGAATCAGACCATCCACCGTCTCCAAAGTCGGCTGCTGCCAGGTAGAATAGGCATACACAGAAGCCCCTTCCACCCCCCACCAATCCAGCACATACGCCTCATAGACAAAAGGAGTCGGCTCACGTTTCGGCTTGCTGAACAACCCCCCTTTGGCCTCCTCTACCACCACCGAAAACCGTCGATTGCCCGCATTGAGCGCCCCAAATTCGCCCCGCTGAGCATCGGAAAGCGGTGTCATCGTCAACATTTTGCCTGGAAGAATATCCGACATCATCCATTCCAGCCGAAAATCTGCATTTTGAGATCGGGGCGCATTAGGATTCTCAAACTGCCGCATCAATTCAAAACTGACCGGGAACGGCAGCAGGGAAAAATACCGCAGGAAATCCACGGCCGTCTCCAGATTCCCGGCCGTCGCCACAAACAACAGCTCCGGAGCTCCCCGCTCGACACTCTTATGAGGAACGATCTTACTGAAAAGCTGAGGCAACGCCCGAAAAGAAGTCGGAACGGGCCGTATCGGTTGCGGCTTCGCCTGGAGAGACGTCGTATATTTCTGCAACGCAAGACCGAGCCCCTGTCGCAGCTGTCCCAAAAGCTGTTGATCGCGGGCCAGATCAGCATGCCCCGCCTTTTGCTCGATCTCCACCACCAGACTTAACGCGGCCAACGCCTGGAGATCCCGTCCCAAATTGGCCTGGGCCTGAGCCATCCATTGCGCCGCCGTAATCTGATCGTTGACCCGTTCTCGCTGTTGAGCAAATTGCAGAAATCCCTGCGAGACCTCCAACAACCGGGGCCACTCTTTTCGCCTCTGCGCATGGTATCCCTGGTAATACCAGATACGCGCCATCCCCTCCACATTATTCAACTGCTGATGCCCATTCTGAGCCTGCCCATAATACAGCTGCGCCGAATCCATCCGCCCCGTATTTTCATACACCAACGCAATCGACTCATACAGAGTGGACAGCGCCGCCACCGGCTCAAACCCGTCGGCCACCACCACCCTCAAATCGTGAGGCACCGCCTGCATCCACTGCCGCACCTCAGCCTGCATCGACTCATCCGAAACGCCCTGCCGCTGACGCGCCAGAGCCACCGACCGCAGCGCCATCTCCACCAAACCGTAAAAACGCAGCGCCTCATCCCATTCATGGCGATTCGCATGGCAGAAACCGATTCCCATCCAGATCGTGGAAAGTTGATGAATGTAGAGCGGGATTCCCAGCTGCTTCGCCAGATCGAAAACGCTTTGATAAGCAGCCAACGCCTCCGCCGACTGCCCCTTGACCTCCAATTCATTGGCCAGCTCGATTTTCTTATCTACCTGCAACATCGCCAGCTGAAAATCATTCATCCCATCCATCGTCATCGCCCATTCCTCCTTTTTCCGGTTCTGTCTTGAAAATAGCTCCGTCTAAGGTGCGACGCACTTTCGATCCATAGAACCGTCGATTCAAACGGCTCCACGTTGGAACAATTCCCTTATCCTTGCAAAAACACAGTGCGTTGCACCTCTTTGGAAAATCCTCCTCACCCGCACAAGGCCCCTCTCCTGTAAGTTGCGCCGCGCAGGATAGGGAGAGAGTTTTTTGTTGATGTTTTGGTGCGCCTCAGAAGGCGCACCAAAACATGTCCCTTTTCCAGAGCCGCCCCTACGCGAACACCGCCAATGTAGAGGCGGGATCACCCCGCCCCTACAAAAACAATCCCCCGTAGGGGTACCCCTTGTGGGTACCCCATCCTGACGAATCGTCTATTTTCATCCTTCAGGACGCCCCCCTCCGCTCCTCCTTTTTGCAGAATAAGCCAAATTTCAGGAAAGACAAATACGATCTGAGCAGTTACCCGAAAAGCACGAAGAAAAAATCTGTTTTTGCGGGATGCTAAAAATGCTCACCGCCCGGGTAACAACAATATGGCTTCGCGCGCTTCAGAAAGCGCGCGAAGCCATAAATAACTTTTTACCGAACCAAAACCATGTGCGGGACACACACCTGCTGTCTACTTCTTTGGCATCAAGGTCCCTCCTCCATTTAAGGCATAGCTCTTCTGCCCCAGCGCAGAACAGGCTGCGGAATCGTAATAAACTGTGTGACCATTGCCGATAATATTGTTGATCGTCGTCCCACTGATCCCCGCAGAGTCGGTCAGACAGGTCAGATACGAATCCGCCGTCACCGTCCACTTGCTGGTACCGTCCAGAGTCAAAGCAACCGACTTCGCGCTGTTCTCCGCATTGATGGCCCCTTCCAGCGTCGACCCGTTCTTCAAAGAAATCGCCAGCGTACTGATCGCATCCGCCACCATATTGCCCTTCAGACTCTGCGCATCGGCCACCAAATCCACATTGCCGCCGTTCGATCCGCTCGTTCCCCAGCGATCCTGCCCCGCCGCCTTGACCAGAATCCCCGAGGTCGCCTTCACCGACACCTGCTTCAACGTAATATACCCCGTGCTGTTGGTCACGTAGAACAACGGCCCGTTGGCGGTATAATCCAACGTTCCCCCGGTCATGGTAAAAATACCATCCGCGCCTTCCGCATCGCCGGAAAAACTCTGGTAGATCATCACCCCCCACTTATCCGCCTTGCTCGACGTGGCATTCGTATTGTTCAAAATTACCGAGTTGGAACCTTCAATAACCGCCACCTCGGAGCCCGTCGAATTGCAGGTATGATCCGAAATATTCAATACCCCGGTTGAATAATAGCAGGGAGAATCCGCCCCCGAAGTCGTCACGCTGCCGCCCTTTGCCGTAATCGTGCCGCTGCCGCGATCGGTAGCGATCGGCGCCGAATGCGGTCCCGCGGTATTCATCACCACATCGGTCAGATTCATCGCTCCGCCCAACGTCACCATCACCCCATGCCCGCCATCGCCGCTCGCCGTAATACTCACCCCCGAAAGATTCACCACCGAGCCCTCCCCCGTCGCAAAAGCGCCGTTGGCCCCCCGCCCCGTCGTATCGATCTTCCCACCGGTAATCTCGACCCGACTGCCCGACGTCGCCAGCACACCGGCGTTCAAACCATAAAAGCTGCTGTTTTCATCCGAAGAACTGTCGCCGCTGGTCTTGATCGTCGGACTGTTCAAGGTCACGACCGCCCCATTGATGGCATAAACAGCCGATTGATCCGCATTGCCGGCCACATAAGTCTGATTCGATTGACTCTCCTGCTTACCGTCCACGGTATAAGCACCCGTCGCCGTCGCCAGTCCCGTTTCCTCACTCGAAGCACCCGATCCGCCCGGAGCCCCGCCCGCTGGAGGCTGCCCGCCTGCCGGAGGCTGCCCGCCTGCCGGAGGCTGCCCGCCCGCCGGAGGCTGCCCGCCCGCCGGAGGCGTAGCCTGCGCCTGCATATCAGTTGGAGGATTCCCCTGCGGAGCCGGAGTTCCCGACGCATCGGCCGGAGGATTCCCCTGCGGAACCTCTGCCGCCGGTGTAGCCCCATTGCCCGAAGGATCGGTCAAAACCATCGTCGCCACAGGCTCAACTGAGGGCATCGGAGTGTTTGTTCCACCTGTACACGCACTCATCAACAACATTAAAACCGCCGACAAAACCAAAACCATCTTTTTCATCTCAACTCCCCCCATAAAATAAATTTTTCTCAAGAACCGAAATCCCGCTCCCTTCACAATTTCAGTTTAAAATTTCAGTCTGAGAATTCACCAAGATTTCATTGAGAAATTGCTGAGAATCACTCTCAAAAGTATAATGAATCAACTCATTGTTATCGGCGGTGCATAATGCCAAAATCCCTTCTTAAAATCCTGAAATCCCCGGAAACCCGCACCATGCTGGGAACATGGCTCTTCCTACGCCTCCTCACCCAACTGATCGCCATCATCGCCTCCGTCATCAAACCCCAAAGCCCGCTCGAACAAAACTATCCTGCCGTCTGGCCGCCCTTCACCCCATTTGCCGCCTGGCTGAACCGCCTTCTGCTCCAGCCCTGGAACCGTTGGGACGTAGAATGGTATCTGAAAATTGTCTCCGAGGGCTACCACCCCACCAACGGCACTGCCCAGTTTCATCCCCTCTACCCCTGGGTGAGCACCCCTCTCGCCCGGCTGGGAATTGATCCCCTGCTCAGCCTCTCCCTGGTCGGCATGATCTGCGGGCTGCTCTTCCTGCTGGTCTTTCAACAACTCGCCCGCCTGGACCAATCCCCCGACCAGATCCAAAACAGCACCCTTTCGCTACTTTTCTTTCCTTTGACTTTCATCCTCTTCATTCCCTACTCCGAACCCCTCTTTCTGCTCTGCGCCGGCCTCTGCCTGCTCCTGGCCCGCCGCAAAAACTGGTGGCTCGCCGGCTTGACCGGGGGACTGGCAGCATTGACCCGCCAGCAAGGAATTCTGTTGCTCCTTCCGCTGGCCTGGGAAATCTGGGAAACTGCGGGATACAATCTCAAAGCGGTTCTGAAAAATCGGTCCGGCCTGATCGGCCTCGCCCTGATTCCTCTGGGGACTTTTTTGTGGCTTCTCTATCGGTGGTTACTCTTAGGGGATCTCAATCCGGATTTCAGCAGCCTGAACGGATTGATCTATTCGGTCGCCATCTCGCCCAGCGCCGCCCGGGTCGTGGAAATCCAGAAATTCGTCCCCCCCTGGGAGACCCTCTGGATTGCCGGCAACATGGCCTTCACCCAACTGGATGCCGACCTGGCGCTGAATCTGATCATGGCCTTCTGGTTCGTCGGCCTGACTCTGATCGCCTGGCCCAACATGCAGACCAGCGACCGCATCTACGTCGTCGCAACCATTCTACTAAGCTTCAGCTACTACACCGGCCCCATCCATCCCTGCATGGGATTGCCGCGGCACCTCATCCTGGGCTTCCCGGTCTTCCTCGGCCTGGGAGCCAGGCTCCGACGCCCCTGGCAACGCCTGCTCATCATCGGCCTGGGATTCGCCGGTCTCCTCATCCTGACAATGTTCTTCGGCCTCCACGGCTGGGTCCCCTGAATTTCGAACATATTAAAACGCGCCGGCAAAGCCGGCGCGTTTTAATGCAAACACATTACCGTCGTTGCCTGGCCCGATCGCGCGCCTCACGCAGCCGTGCCATCGCATCCCCACTGGACTCTTCTGTAGCCGGCTTCGCCACCACAGGCGCAGTCGGCTTCACCTCCCGCGGCGTCACCGGCGCTTCCGGCTTCACCGCCGCCTCGCCGATCGGACGCGCCTCCCGCTTTCGGGCCCGCTCCCGCGCCGCAAAGAGATCTCCCAACACTTCCGGCTCCCGCAGGCCGGCCGGCTGGACCTGCTGCCCCGACCGCGCCCGCACCCACGCCTGAAATCGGGCCCAATCGCGCCGGCTCAACCGCAACCGCCGCACCGCCACATCGACCGGGAAAAGCAGCGCGGCCATCGTCAACAAAACCGGCCATAACGGCTGCGCCTGACTGGCCGGAATCGCCGACGGCGCAAAAGCCTCCTTCGGCTCCACCAGCGTCTTCCCGTCCGTCGCCTCAGCCAGCGCCGTCAACAGCCATGCCCCCGAACCCGACCGCTGATATTCCGGCGAATAAGGCACCGCCAGCCCGCTCGTCCGCTGCGCCACCGGATTGCCCGCCGCGTCCCGCTGGACGATCTGCACCAGATAGGTCCCCGAATCGCTCACCCCCGCCACACCCTCATAACGGCCCGCTCCGGTCTGCTCCAGCTTCACCGTTCGCGAAACCAGATCCGGCCCGATCAAGGTGGCCTCAGTATGCAATAGATCCCGCGGCCGCCCTTGATCGTCGACTGCCTTGACCTCCAGCATCACATCCGCGCCGTCCAACCGCAGGGTGGCCTGTAATTTCTCATCTGCCGGCTCCGGCAACGTCCACCCCACCATCTGCGCCGCAAAAGCGTTGAAACGCTCCCAATCCACCCAATCCGCAGCCCAGCGCCCCTTCAAATCCGAAGTCCAGGCCACCGACCGCCCCAACCCATACTGCCATTGCGCCAGCACCGGATCGCCGCGGGAACTCACCAGCGCCACCTGCGCCGAATCCTTGGCCGTCGTGCCGTTGTACCCCTGCAAAGCCGGTAAAGCCGCCGGATCAAAACCCTGCAACACGGCACTCGGCGCCGCCGGCAAAGGATAGAAAGGCTCTTCGATCAGGTAAGAACCCACCGCCTGGATCGTCTCTTTGACAAAAATATCGGGCACATCCGCCATCGACGGGGCGGCATAATACCGCCCGCCGCCCGCTTCCGCCAATCCCTGAAGATATTCGGCCGAACCCTCTCCGGCCGCCACAATAGAAAGGGTAATCCCCTCCTCGGCCAGCTGCGCGGATAGCGCATCGTACTGCCCCGACCGCGACCAGCCGTCGGTCAACAACACCATATGCTTCACCCGCGCCGAAGTCTGCTTCAACGCAGTCTCGCCTTCCGTCAGACCGGCAAAGAGATTCGTCCCATTCATCGCCTGGAAACCGCCCAGACCGGCCTGAATATCGCCGACCTCCGCCAGCTGCGCCAGCGGCACTACCCAATGCGCCGTATCGTCAAAAGCAATCACCCCGAAATAGTCCAACGGCCCCAACGACTGCGCGGCCCGCAGCGCCGCATCCTTGGCAATATCCACCTTCGGCAACCCTGATTCAGCCCGTTGATACTGCCCCGGCTGCGCATTGGGATTATCGCAGTGACAGCGCCCCATGCTCCCCGACTTATCGATCACCAGCACCAACGCCACATTCGGCTCCCGGGTCCGGCTGCGCACATCCATATCCACCGGCAGCGCCGCTTCTAACTGCGTCCGCAGATAACCGCCCGCGCCGTATCCCTGCTCGCCGCCGATCATCACCAGCCCGCGCCCCAGCTCTCGCACCATCACCGGCAACGCCGCCATCGTCCCCTTGGATAAAGCCGCCGCCGGCACATCGACCAGCACCACCGAGTCATAGCTGCTCAACGCCGCCGGGTCCGATGGAATCTGCGCCGGCGGGACCACGGTCACTTCAATTCCGGTCGATTCCAAAGCCTGCCGCAACGCCGTCGCCTCGCCCGCTTTCCCTTCGGCCAGCAACACCCGCGGCGGCCCGTAAACCGTCGTAAAACCCGACGCCAGATTGTTCTGCACCAGCGTATCCGCCGTCGGCTCCATCTCCACCCGGTAACGCCGGAAACCGGTCTCGCCCGCCGTCAACGGGAATTCCACCCGATTGTTCCCCACCGCCAGATTGACCTGCCGCGAGGCAATCAAATCCTGGTCGCCGAAAAGCCGCAGCGTGGCCGCCTGAGCCACCGTGCTCTCGACCACCGCCACCACCGCAAACGATTGCCCCTCCCGCACCGCCGAAGGCGCCTCCAGTCCGGCCAGATAGGCTTCACGATCGGCCGGCGGAGCCTGTAACGACACCACAGAGACCTCTACCCCCCGCGCCGCCGCCAGCTCGGCCTGCCGGCGCGCATCGCCGACATTCTGCAAACCGTCCGAGAGCACCACCACCCGCTTCTGACTCTCATCCGGAAATAACGCCAGCGCCAGCCGCAGCGCCGAACCGATATCGGTGCGCGCTGAATGGGGGGCCGAAGCCACCGGAGGCAGATCCCGGGATTCCGTCGCCAACCGTTCGATCAACGCATCCTCGCCGAAAGCCACAATCGCCGCCCGCGCCCCCTGCGGCATCTCCGCCACGGCAGCCCGGATGAAATCCTCAGCCCGTTCCTGTTCGGCCGGCGGGACGCTGTCGGAAAGGTCCAGCACAAAGACCGTGGTGAGCGTATGGACCGGCAAGACGAGCTGCGTCCCGGCCAGCCCTAAAATCAACGCCGCCCCGATCAGAGCCCGCAGCCCCACCCCGATCCAGCGCCGCCGTTCAATCGCCACCTGTCCCCACAAAGGCAATGCCAGCAGCGGCAAAAACGCCAGCAACGCCCAGAGCGCAGTCGGATTTGAAAATGAAATCCCCATCGCTACCCTGCTTTCACCGCCCGCCCGAATCGCAATCGTCCCCACAATCGGGCCAGAGCGCCTCGATATTGCACCAGCCATTCCGCCACCAGCAGCCCCAAAGCGACCCAGGCCAGCGGCTCCCACCATTCCTGGCGTACCGGTCGATCGGCCGCCACCCCCCCACCATTTTCGCCGCCAATCGCCAGCGTTGCCTGCGGCCGAATCTCCGCCTCCTGAGCACTGAATCCATTAACGGCAAAACGCCCCAACAAATAGGGCCCGCCGTTCCCCTCAGACGGTTTCCAGCTGACCCGATAGAGCCCCAATCGCTGAGCCCCGGAGAAAAGCGCCTTCCCCTGCTCCACCGGAAGTTCCTCGCCCGCCCCCGCAGGACCGATCACCTGAACCGATCCGGCCGGCACCGGCAACACCAGCTCCACCGGCTCGCCCGCCGCTACCTGCTCCGGCAACGTCCCACGGCTGCCCGGCGCCAGAAAATCGACCAGATTGGCCAGCAACAACGGGAAAGCCACCCGCAAGGGCAAATCCGATTGACGCGGATCGAAAGCCAGCACCGCCAGCCGCCGTCCATCCCGCTCCCCCACCACCAACAAAGACTCGGTCCCGTCCGTGCCGTCCGCCACAATCACCGGCCGGCCCCAATCGGGCAGCCGCAATTGCGCCGCCCGGGCCACCGCCAGATCGCGCAGATCGACATACGAAAGCAGCGGCTCGCTGGCACTGGCCGGCCGCGCCGCCGGCTCTTTCAGCTCGCCCGTCACTGAAAAGAACTCCGTCGAGCGGAGCGGCCCCAGAAAGAACAGCGCGCCGGGTGGATAATGGCCGGCCTCGGGCAACACCCCGTCGAAAACAGTCAGCCAATCCGCCGTCTGCTCGCCGGCCGCCGCCTCGCCCTCCGGCTTCTCCCACAGTGCCTCGTAATCCGCCAGCGAAATCGTCGTCACTTCGGCATCGGGCAACAGGCTCAACGCCGTCTCCAGGAAACGGTTGCCCGGCCCTACAATCTGGATCTGCGCCCCGGCATGCACCGGCGCCACCGCCCAGGCCCGATCGTCGCTCGCCAGCAGATCCTCGCCCTCCAGATAAGCCTCCACCGCCACCGTCTCGATCGGCAGATCGGAAATAGTCACCCCTACCGCATTCTTCCCCGGCAACGTCAGATCGCGCACCCCGGCCAGCGTCCCCTCCTGGGCAATCGAACCGTCGGCGTTCGCCGCATAAGCCGTCACCACCAGCCGTCGCTGAACCTCTGCCGTGCCGTAATTGCTCACCCGCACAAAAGCCGAAAGCCCCTGCCCCGCCGCCGCCGGATTCAGAGTCAGGGTCGCAATCGATTGATTCTCATCGGAACTGCCCACCTTCCAGTAACGGATCGCCGCCGTGCTGTTCAACCGCTGCGGCAACTGCACCCCACCGTCTGAAAGCACCGCAATTTCAGCCTGACCTTCACCCGCGGCCACCGCGGAAGCCAGCTCCAGCGCCGTCGCCATATCGGCATTGCCCATCCCCACCCGCAATCCGTCCAACGCCTGATTCAACCGGTACCGATCGCGACTCCCGGAGAGCAAAACCTGTGTGCTGTCGCCGGCCGCGATCAACGTCACCGGCGTATCGGCCGGCAGCTTCTCCGCCAGCTCCTGGGCCTGCCCCCGCGCACTTCCCAGCCGATCCGGCACGCCGTCCCGGGCCCCCATACTGGCCGAAAGGTCCATCACCAGAATAAGATGGTCGCCGGCAGCCGCCGCAGTCCAGGTAAAAGGCCGCACCAGAGCGGCGATCAAAATCACCAGAAAGAGGAGCTGCAAAAAGAGAAGCCAGCTGGGACGCAGCCGTTGCCACGGCGCATTGGCGGCCGTATCACGGACCAGCTCCCGCCAGAGGTAAATGCTGGAGACAGAACGCTCTTCACGTCGCAACTTCAGGAAATAAAGCGCCACGATGATCGGCAACAGCGCCGCCAGGGCAAACGCCAGAGGCGTCAAAAATTGCATAATTCACCCCTCATATCCCCCCCAGCCCCCCTTTTCTCCCCTCAGAAGGGGCGAAAAGGGGGGAGCAAGTTGATTTTCTCATTTTTTAGCCCGCCTGGGAAGGCGGGCTAAAAAATGAACATTCCTGTCCCCGCTTTACACAGTGCGCCGCACATTCAGTCTTCCACGCTTCCAGTCTTCCGCGCTTCCAATCTTCCACGCTTCCAGTCTTCCACACTTCCAATCTTCCAGTCTGCTATCTCACCACATCATATTTCCGCAGATAAGACATCAACAGCGTCTCCAGCGGCTCAGAAGTCTCGATAAAAACATAATGCGCTCCCAGCGCCGCACATTGGGCCTGCAAACCCTCCTGCCAGCTCTGCAACCGGGCCTGATAGCGTTGCAACAGATCATAATCAGCCGTGATCTCCACCGCAGCCCCGTTCTCGCTGTCCAGCAACTGAAAATCACCGTCCAGCGCCGGCGAGACCTCCTGCGGCGCCAGCAATTGCAGCACCGTCAGATCGTACCCGCGACCGGCCAGCATTCGCAGCGCCCCCTCCCAGCCCGGCCCCAGCAGATCGCTGATCACCAGCATAGGCCCGGGATAACGCGACTGCACCAGATACTCCCGCACGGCCGCCTCAGGATTCACGGCGCCGCCGGACTGCAAACTCTCCAGCCAGGAAAACCAGGTCAACGCCTGCTTCTTCCCCCGAAGAGCCCGCAGCGGCGTAAAACTCTCACCCAACGCCGCCCCCGTTAAGCGGTCCAATCCCACCAGCCCGATATAGCCCAACGCCCCGGCCAGCCGCCGGGCATAATCCCATTTATCCGGATCGCCCCAGGCCATACTCCGGCTGGAATCGAGCAACACATGGATCGTCAGATCCTCTTCCGCCACAAAGAGTTTGAGGAAAAGCCGCTCCAGCCGGGCATAGGCATTCCAATCGATCTGCCGGAAATCGTCGCCGGGAGCATAGGTCCGAAAATCGGCAAACTCGACGCTGCCGCCGCGGTTGGGACTGCGCCGCTCGCCCTGGATCTGCCCCGCACGCAGCCGCCGGCTCACCAATACCAGCCGGTCCAGCTGCGCCAGCAACTTCGGTTCAAGAAGCGTCGCGCCCGACATCATCGCTAAGCCGCCGGAACCCGCGCCAGCACTTCGGCCACCAGCGATTCCACAATAGCATCCGCCGTAATCCCTTCGGCCTGCGCCTCGAAATTCAAAATCAACCGATGACGCAACACCGGCAGCGCCGCCGCCTTGAAATCATCTACCGAAACGTTGTAACGCCCGTCGAGCAGCGCCAGGATCTTGCCGGCCAGGATCAACGCCTGCATCCCGCGGGGGCTGGAGCCGTACTGCACATATTTCCGCACCATTGCCGGCGCATTTTCATCGTAAGGCAGCGTCGAACGGATCAACCGGGCCGCCGCCTCGGTGATATGCCGGGCAATCGGCACCCCCCGGGCCAGCTGCTGCATCTGCCGGATAGCTTCACTGTCGGCCACCGCCTGCGGCTGCGGCAGCGTCACCCCCGTCGTGCGGTCGGCGATCTCGACCAGCTCGTCCGTCGAAGGATAGACCACATCCAGCTTGAAGAAAAAGCGGTCCAGCTGCGCCTCGGGCAGAGGATAGGTGCCTTCCATTTCCAGCGGGTTCTGCGTCGCCAGCACAAAGAAAGGCTCGGGCAGCTTGCGCGTCACCTTGGCTACCGTGACGCTGTGTTCCTGCATGGCTTCCAGCATGGCCGACTGCGTCTTGGGAGTGGCCCGGTTGATTTCATCGGCCAGGACCAGACTGGCAAAAATAGGCCCCGGCTCGAACTGGAAACGCCGCCGCCCTGCCTCATCTTCGGCGATGATATTGGTGCCCACGATGTCGGCCGGCATCAGATCCGGGGTGAACTGGATACGGTTGAAAGGGCAGTCAATGGCCTGAGCCATACTGCGAACCAGCATCGTTTTGCCCAGGCCGGGAACGCCCTCCAGAAGGGCATTGCCGCCGGCCAACAGAGTCACCAGCGTCTGACGGATCAGAGTCCGCTGCCCGACAATCATCTTGCCGACTTCGGCCTCGATAGCCTGAGCCGCCGTAGAAAATTGCTCCGCCGTCATGGAATGCTCATCCATGCAAAACCTCCCTGAAGAATATAAAGTCTATTTCCACCTGTGCGGTTAGCCTGGAAAAGCGAGAGAAAAAGCCCATGTTTTTGCGGGCTTTCTGAAGCCCGCGAAAACATAAACAAAAAAATTCTCTCTCCCTGCTTCGCACAGCGCGTCGCTTTTTAACAAACAAAGGCCTTTTGCGGGACATAACAACGGCTGTTAAGCAGACCACCGAACAACCGCACAGATAAGAAAAAAGCCATTCAAGCCAATGGACAACCTGCCCCGGTAAATATATTTTCGCGCCCCCCAGAGGGGTGCGCGAAAATATACAAAATCACCTACGGTTCGAGCTGCGTAAAATAATCACGCACATAGTCTTTAAGGCCGGCCGGAATATATTCCCGGTTCAACGCCTCAGCCGCCGCCGAAGAATAACTCCGATAGACCTGCCGATAGGGCACCGTCGCCACCCCATTCGATCCCGGCAGGGGCGCCTGGCTTTCATTCGTCGACTCTTCACCTTCGCCGGTCTGCCGCCCGGGCGTAAAATCCGGATCGCCGGGCTGACCCTGCTGCCAGGGTGCCGCTACCTGATCCAGATCGCTCACCCCCGCCGGTTTGTTGGGCTGAGTAGGATCGCCCGCCCGGCCGGTGCGCCGACTGGCCTCACCCCGGGGAGCCGATGATCCACCGCCGCCGCCCTGAGTGCCGTTTCCCGTGCCCTGCCCCATACCCTGCCCCTGGCCTTGACCCTGACCCTGACCTTGACCCTGACCCTGGCCCTGACCTTGACCCTGGCCCTGTTGATTTCCAGGTTTACCAGCCTGTCCCAACGCCTGGGAAGCGGTCTGGGACTGATTCAAGGCTTCCGCCAGCGCCTTTTGCAGCGCGGCATCCGCCGCGGCCGCCTTCATCGCCGCCGATGCCTGAGCGGCTGCCGCGGCATCGCCGGCCCGCACGCCGGCCGCCGTTTGACTCAACGCCCCGGCCAGTTGAGCATCGCTGCCGGCCAGTTGGGCCGCCGCCGCTTCCAATGCCTCCGCCAGAGCTTCGCGTTCTTCCGGCGACATCTCATCGACCTGCTGCGCCAGTTGTTCCAGCAATTGCGCAGCTTCATCTAATGAAGGATCGCGCTCTTGCGATTGAGCCAGCCGGGCCAGATCGGCGCCCAACCCCTGCAAAGCCGCCTGCCGTGCCGCATTCTGCGGATCGAGCCGGGCCCGCAGCGATTCCTGTAATTTCGCCAGCTCGGCCAGCGCCTCTTTCCGATCGCCCGGGTTGGCCCGCAGCCGTTCCGCGGCCTCCCGCAGCTGGCGCATCAACGCCTCCCGCTCCTCCGGAGCGAGTTCCGTGTTCTCTTCCAATTCCTGAGCCTGACGCTCCAGCTCTTCCGCCTGACGTTCGGCCTCAGCCGCGACCTGGGCCTGTTCCCGCAGCACTGCATCCATCGCATTAGGTAAAAAGGTCAATACCAGCGCCGCCGCCAGCAAAACACCGGCAACCTGTAACGGTTTTCGCGACCAGAAAAAGGGCAGATCCCGCCGGGCGTCCAATCGCCGCGCTACCGCCAGAGCGTCCGTCTGTTGACGGGCCACCAGCGCCTCGTCAAAGCGCCGCCGGGAATCCTGCCGCCCGGCCAGATCCAACGCCGATCCCAGCCGGTCCCGCAGCCCCAACTCGGCATCCACCCGGCGCGCCACCCGCTCCAGCGGCAGGGGCCGGATCAAACTGAACCCCAATACCCCCACCGCCCAGATCCCCAACGGAATCCAGGCCCACCGCAGATAATCGGGCCAGGGAAAAAGCCGGGCCAGAATCAAAACCGCCAGCGCCGCCACCAGTGGAATCCAGACAGAGCGCACCGCCAGGGTCTGCCCATCGCGCAGCCGCAACCGCCGCCCCAAAGGACGTAGAAGTGCTCGCCATTCAGGATCGCCCACCATCTCATTGACCTCCTGAAATCGCAGCCTTTGCCCGTTCCAGCAAACGCGCCTGGGCACTCGCTTCATCGTAAGGCTCATCCAACAACGCCTGCCGCATCTCCGCCCTCAAAACATCCGAGGGTTTCCCGGTGGTAGTAAAAATGATCGCCCAACTCCCGCTGGGATCCCAGTTAAACTGCACCTGAGCCGCCGTCGTCATGGTCAAATCGACAACCGGCTCTCCATTTTCTACATGAAAAATTCGACAATAGGCCCAGTAATAGGCCATATTCAAATCCGATCCCAACAGCCGGACCTCACAAAATCTCAAATTAGCTTCCGGGAACAGATTCGCCGCCACATTAGATTCGACAGAAGGCCGCTGCTGCTCCAGATCCTCCGGCGTCAACACATAAGGCGTCGGCGTCGGCATCGGAGTGGTCGTGGGCATCACCGGAGCAGGAACCGCCACCGCCACGGCCGGCTGGACGGGATTAATCATAAGGAAAGGCGTCGGGGTTGGGAAGCCAGTCATCCCCGTCGAACCGGCCGAGGTACCGAAAACGGCATAGCCGCCGCCGGCCAACAACAACAAAACCAGTACCAACAGTAAAATATCCCGCCGCTTCAACTGCCAACGACGCATCGGTTTGATCATCTGCACCGTCAACAGCTGAAAGAACACCGTCACGCCCAGGTAAATGGCCACATTGTACTGCCAGAGCGGCCGCGCCAGGGGACTCGCCATGTTCATCCCCAAAACTTGAGTTCCGCCGCCCAACAGAGCCAGCAGACTCATCAAAGTCCCCCCATAATATAAATCGTTGGAAACTTCCGACGTCAAAATCGCCGATCCCAACGAACTGAGCGGATTGAAATAAAGCAAAGTCAGCGAAGGTATGGTACCATTGTTTGAAATGGCCGACTGTACCAGCCAGATAAAAACGCTCCCGAAGGTAAAAAAGAGCACCACCAGATAGGTTAACACCGTCGCCCGCCCGGTACGACGGGTCAAAGCCGAAAAGAACATCCCCACCGAGCCGAAAGTCAATCCCGTGATCCCCATCAAAGCGATGGCCTGGACCATATCCCGCACCACCACACCCCCGAAGAGGTAAACGATGCTGAACAAAGGCACCGCCGCCACGATCAACAGCCCGACATAACTCATAGCCGGGATCAACTTCCCCCAAAGGATCGCAAACGATTGCAAGGGCGTGGCCATCAACATATCATAGGTGCCCCGCTCATACTCGCCGCTGATCGCCCCCGCCGTCAAAGCCGGCGTGATAAAACAGATACTCAGCATTTCCAGAAAGGCCAGACCGACGAACAGGATCTGTCCGATATACGCACTCTGCATAGCCGTCCCCATGCCGTAACGCTGAGCCGCAAAAAACAACGTAATCCGATAAAGTCCGTAGGCCAGCAGCCCCAGAAAAATCAGGTAACCGGTCAAAATCAGAAAGGCCCGCGGCCCACGCATCTGGGCGCGGATCTCTTTGATGGCAATCGGATTGCCCACCAGCCAGCGCAAACTCAACCCTCGCAGCAATCCAGAACGGGTTATGGTGCTCATGCGGTCGCCCCCTCTTCAGTCAATTGCAAGAACAGCTCTTCCAGCTCATTGCCCACCTGCCGGAATTCCGCTACCACTACCCCCTGCCGGACCAGATGAAGCAACAAATCCGAAGCAGTCTGTAAACTTCCGTTCAGATAAGCTTCCAGCATGACACCCTCCGCCGCCGATTCTCCATTCGTCAACGACACGATATTGCTGATACCCGGAAAGGCCGTCAGTGCCGCCTCGGCCGCCGCCGCATCAGAAAGCACCTGAAGGCGTAAAAGCCGCCCCGGCCGGGACTGCCCGCGCAGATCGCTCAAAGCGCCGCTGGCCACAATCCGGCCCCGCTGCACAATGCCGACCACCGAGCACATCTCGGCCAGTTCGCTCAAAATATGCGAACTGAGCAAAATCGTCTTGCCCATCGCCGAAAGTTCTCTCAGCAATTCGCGCATCTCCACCCGCGCCCGTGGATCGAGCCCGGAAGCCGGCTCGTCCAGCAACAGCACCTGGGGATCATGGACCATGGCATGGGCCAGACAGAGCCGCTGCTGCATTCCGCGGGAAAGATGCCCGACATCCTCATTGCGTTTGTCGGCCAGCCCTACCAGTTCCAACAATTCATCTATCACGCTCCGGCGGCGGGCCGCCGGCACATCATGGCAGCGGGCAAAGAAATCCAGATATTCCCAGGAAGTCATCTCATGGTACAGGCCGAAAAAATCCGGCATGTAGCCTACATACTGGTGGATCAACCGGGGATCCTGCTTCACCGACAGGCCGGAAATCCAGATATCGCCGGAAGTCGGCTCCAACAACCCGGCCAACATCCGCAGCGTCGTCGTCTTCCCGGCGCCGTTCGGACCCACAAAACCGAAAAGGGCGCCCTTCGGCACCTGCAAATTGAGATCGGCCAGCGCCATCGGCGCTCCCCGACGATACTGTTTGCTCAAATGGCGGGTCTCCAGAATGAACTCGCTCATCATACCTCCTTCTATCGCTGCCTAAGGCAGCTCACCTTCCAACCCAAGATCAAATTGATAACAACCGCCGCCCATCATGTTATTGCCGTCGCGCACCACTTCCAGCTGCACCCGCCGCCCGGTTTGATCTATAAACCGTCCGGGATTCGGAATAGCGGTCATGCTATACATTCCCATCTGGCCGAAGTTGTCGCCCTGGAAAGTCCCCAGGCCTTCGACATTGACCCACCGTTTCTCCGTCCAATCGTACAACGAGACGACCCCGGGCACCACACCATCCGTCCCCGCCAACCGCAACGTCATCGAAACCGGCTCGATCCCCTGCAAAGCGGAAGAAAGATCGTACTGCATCACCACACGCCCCCGACTGATGTAAACCCGGCCGGAACCGCAATCGCCGGCGTCGCCTTCATACGCATTGACATGCCCGGAAAGCGAACCGACCGGCAATAAGACATGATCGCCCTCCCTATTGAAAGAGGGTAAAGCCTGCACCAACAGCGTCGTCTGAATCGGCACCACGCGCGCCCCCGCCACTTTAATCTGCAAAGGCATCAGCCCGGTCCATCCAAAAAGAACCGCATCCCGCGGCGCACGGGGTTGGCCCCAATAAGTGGTGAAATAAGCATCCATGATACTCTGACGCTGAGAGATCTGCCGCTGCTGCTCCGCATCCATGGCCACCGGGTTCATATTCTGGAAGTTGAAGGATGCATCGGAGACATAGGCGGTAAAAGGCATCGAATTGGCGCCGATCTGCACCAGCGCTACATCCACATCCCGCTCTTCGCCGGCCGCAAAATCGCCCAACGGGGCCACGATATTCCCGGAAACCAGCATCACGCCCTTCACCACACTATCCAGGGTATTGTGAACATGCCCTTTAATTCGGTCGCCCTCGATCTTCAAATCGGATTCCAGGCCCCGGCCGCCGATATCCAGCAAATTCTCCGCCTCGAAAGCCTTCATGGCCCACTGGTTGACCGACAATCCCTGAACCAGAGACGGCTCGCCCTGAACGATATGGACGATAGGACCTCCCGTCGTCTGCATGCCCATCCCGCCATCTTTCATCCACAACATTCCCGACTGATCGGTCGAAGACATCATACTGACCAGGGCATCGCCCTCAACCTCGATATCGTAATCCTGACGGGAAGGAGAAAAAAGTCCCACATAGGTCCGCACCGGCTCGGCCTTCCCCGAGCCTGAAATCGTCAGGATCGAGATCTGATTGACCACCACATCGTTGCCGCGTTGCCAGTACCCCATCCCGAAAGTCACCAGCGAAAAGGCCAGCGTCAAAAGGGGAATCGTCCCCCAGGCCCAATCCAGCCGGCGGAAACGGCGCAGCACGAGATAATTGATCGGCCCGACGAGCAAAATATAGAGTCCCAGCATCAACCCCAGCCAGCGCAAAGAAGGCGGATCCAGCGAAGGCAAATTCTGCAGGGCATAGCTCATCTGTTCCGCTTCCAAAGCCCGGCGCGGCACATCCTGCGGCGCATTGTCGGGCGGCATCACGCCCGGCTCCAACAACACCTTCCAGAACGCCAGCGTCCCGGTCCAGGAATTGAAAGGAGCATTGCCGGGATTGAGCGCCAGATAACCGATCCACCCATCCTGATGAGACTCCTGCACCAACAGCGGACGGCCGTCCTGCAACAACAGCCCGCGCCCCCTGATATCGCTCGGAAAAGCCGCCAGGAAAGGCCCGGAAGCAGAAATCGTCTTGCCGGTCAATTCCTCCAAAACCGGCAGCGTGGCCAGTTCCGCAGGAGTCCCCGGCGTCGCCACCCGCAGAGATTCCGGCAGTCCCGCCATCGTCCGCGCCGCTCCGGCCCCCCCGCCGATAATCAACCGGCCGCCCAGATTGACCCAGCTTTCGAGAGCCGCGGCCTGGGCCGGTTGCAACGGCGTTGTGTCGAAATCATAGATGAACAAAGCATCCAGAGAACGCAACGCCTCGACCCGTTCGGGAAAATCGCTCAGTGTGAGAGAAAACAACTGCGTGCTCCGACGTTTGTCCAGCGTCAGAGCATTCAACATCGTCAATCCATCCGACTCCGGCCCGAGGTAACCGATGAGGAAATCATTTTGAGGATGGCTCTTCACAGGGATCTTCGTCTGCGCCAGTTCCACGCTGCCGTTCATCACCCGCACGATGATTTGCTGAGTGTAGGAAGCGGGAGGAATATAAAGCAACACTTCTTTGCGGGCCCCTGCCGGCAAAGAAACCGGCAAAGCGTGAACGCTGATACCATAAGCACTGTCAACCGTAGCCTGGACTTCGGTCTCAATGTCGCCGCCGGCATTGCTCAAAGCCACCCGCAACTGCATCCATTCGCCGTACTTGACCTGACCCGCCAGCGCCGGCGTCACCGTCACCGTAATATCGTCCCTTTCCGGTGCAGCATGGACCGCCACCGAACCCGGCGCAGCAATCGCACCCGCCAGAATCAAAAAAGCCAGAAAGAGCCGCACACTACGGGAAACAACTGTAAGCAAGGGGAACCTGACTCGCATCTCGTCGTCGCTCCTTGAATCTTTGTAGAATGCCCGGGAACCATGGACCGGGGAAAACACAAAGCCAGACGTACAACCCTGAATTTTAGTTCCATGAAAAAAAGATTTCAACGCAGAGATCACAGAGAAGAAGAGAGGAGATTTTCTCTAAATTCTTCTCTGTGTCCTCCGTGTCTATTTGCAATATCTTCGATCTGTGGTGAGTCTTTTCTGGGCCTATTTTCAGGACAGAAGGCCATGCAGGGGAGCACCCCGAAGGATGAAAATTCA
>CAZCTC010000075.1:0-37959 GCA_964501335.1 uncultured Anaerolineales bacterium
TTTAGGCCGTTTTTTTCACTTCGGCCACTATTTGCACAACCGATGCGCTAATCGCACCGGTCGATTTTTTTTCGGGCAGATGCGACGTGCGGGATGGGAGGAGAATGAGTTTTCTTGTGGAGCGGTTACAATTTAAGGAGTTTTTATCCGAAAGGAGAGGGGTATGAAGGTCTTACGGTTTGTCTGGGTGCTTAGTTTGCTGTCCGGCTTGTTGCTGGCGGCGGCGTTTATAGGCGGTGCGGCCGGTTCTGTGGCTGCGCGGGCGCCGGCTGTGACGCGGTTTTATGTGGATGGCGATGCTCCGGGCGCAATCCATGACGGGCTTTCGTGGAGCACGGCTTATACGACTGTTCAGCCGGCGCTGGCCTGGGCCAGTATTTACAGCATGACGACCTATGAGATTTGGGTGGCGGAGGGTGTTTATTATCCCGATGAAGGCGGATCCCACGTGAACAATTCCCCTAATGAGGCGTTTCGCCTGGAATGGGATAATGTTCGGCTGTATGGTGGTTTCGCGGGGACGGAGACTTTGCGGTCGCAGCGCGACTGGACGGTTCATCCTGCCATCCTCAGCGGGGATATCGACAAAAACGACAGCAATAACGACGGTAATTTCGTTGCTGAGAGCTGGAATGATTTGCAGGGCAACAATGCCTGGCATGTGGTTTACCTGAACGGCGATGTGAACCCGGCCATTACGGAGAATACGGTGATCGACGGCTTTATCATTACGGCAGGCAATGCCGATGATGCCAGTCCCAACAATGCGGGCGGTGGTTTACATTGTCGCGGCGGCGGTACCGATCATGGATGCAGTCCGACGATTTCCAATGTTACCTTCAGCGGCAATCAGGCTACCGGTCCGGGTGGCGGGATGTACAGCACCGGCAGTAACGGCGGGGTGGTCAATCCGGTTCTGACGGATGTTTTTTTCAGGGGGAACTTTTCTCAGCATGGCGGGGCGATGTACAACGATGGGAGTGTGGGCGGTACGGCCCGGGCGCTGTTGACCAGGGTTGTGTTTACCGGCAATCAGGCCCAGCAAGGCGGCGCGATGTATAACCTGACGGCTGCTCCGACGTTGATCCATGTCGCTTTAAGCGGAAATGTGGCTTCTTATTACGGTGGCGGGATGTACAACCATACTTCCAGTCATCCGATGTTGATCGATGTGCTTTTCAGCGGCAATGCGACGCTGTATTACGGCGGCGGGATGTACAACAACGGCTCCAGCAATCCGACGGTGATCAATTCGACGTTCAGCGGGAATCTGGCGGCCAATTCTGGCGGCGGAATTTATAACAGCAGTTCCAGCAGTCCGCAGGTACGGAACAGTATTTTATGGGGCGACGGCGGCGGTGAGATAGCGACGGCCAGCGGGACACCGCTGGTCAGTTACAGCGATATCCAGGGCGGCTGCCCCGCCGGGGCGAGCTGCGGCAGTGGAATGCTCAATGTCGATCCGTCGTTTGTCGCTCCGGTCGCTTCGGGCGGCGCGCCCACGACGGCCGGAAATTATCGATTGACGGCCGGCTCTCCGGCGATCAATGCGGGTGACAATTCATTCATTACTCTGACCACAGATCTGGCCGGCCGGGATCGGTTGATTCAGCGCACGGTCGATCTGGGGGCCTATGAGGCGGCTCCGTTGTATGTGGATCGGGATGCGACCGGAGCCGGCGACGGGAGTTCGTGGGCCGATGCTTTCCCCCGGTTGCAGTCGGCGCTGGATCTGGCCAATGCGAACGGTTCTTTGCTCTATGAGATCTGGGTGGCTGAGGGAACTTATTATCCGGATGAGGGGGGAAGCCATATCGGCAATGCCCTGACGGAGAGCTTTACGCTGAAATGGAACAATGTGCGGCTTTATGGGGGCTTTGCCGGGACGGAGATTTCGCGCCTGCAACGGATGGTGGGGAATTATCCGGTGGTTCTCAGCGGTGATCTCAATCAGGATGGTACGCTGACGGGCAATGCTTACCATGTACTCTATCTCGACGGGGTGACCCAGCAATCGATTACTCCTACGACGATCCTTGATGGATTGATCGTTGCTTCCGGCAATGCGGCCTTCAGTTCTCCTTATGATGCCGGTGGCGGTCTTTACTGTGCGGGAAACGGCAGCGGCAAGTCTTGCAGTCCGACGGTCTCGAATGTGATTTTCCGCGGCAATCAGGCGGCCTACGGCGGCGCCATGTACAACAATGGAAATACCGGCAACAGCAGCCCGGCATTGATCAATGTGCTCTTTAGCGGAAATCATGCCGGGAGCATGGGGGGAGCCATGTATAACAATGGCAGCACTTCCGGCACCAGCAATCCGGTATTGACCAACGTTACTTTCAGCGGTAACCGGGCGGATACTTCCGGCGGCGGGATGTATAACTATGGGCCGGGAGGCTCCTGCCATCCGCTCGTGGTCAACGGCATCCATTGGGGCAATTATGCGTCTGCCGATTCGGAGATTGCCAATGTGGGAGCTACGGCGACGATCAGTTACAGCGATATCCAGGGCAGCTGTCCCTCCGGAGCGACTTGCGGCAGCGGGATGCTTTATGTCGATCCGAAATTCGTGACGCCGATTTCTGCGACGCTGGCGCCTGTTGTGACCGGAAATTATCACCTGAATTACACCTCGCCGGTGATCGATGTGGGCAACAGTGTCAGTGCCACGGCGGCAACTGATCTGGACGGCCGGCCGCGTATTATGCGGGGTGGGGTCGACATGGGAGCTTATGAGTTCGACATCGTTCTGGCGGTCAGTCTGGCCGGGACCGGCAGCGGTACGGTCACCAGCAATCCGGCCGGGATCAATTGTGGGGGGGCTTGCGCTGCGGTTTTCCCTTCCGATTCGATTGTCAGTCTGACGGCAGCGCCGGCAACCGGTTCGACCTTTGCCGGTTGGAGCGGCGACGTGGTGAGCAGTGCCAATCCGATTACGGTGTTGATGGATACCAGTCATAATGTGACGGCGATTTTTAATATCAAGACTTTTGTGATCACGCCGACGGCCGGAGCGAACGGGACGATCACTCCAACGGGGCCGCAGATCGTGACTTACGGCAGCAGCCCTGTTTTCACGATCATGCCCGACGTGGGCTATCACACGGTCGATGTGGGGGTGGATGGGATTTCGCAGGGGGCGCTGATCAGCTATACCTTTAACAACATCACGGCGAACCATACGATTACGGCGGCCTTTGCGCTCAACAGCTATATCATTACACCGACGGCCGGGGTGAGCGGCACGATTACGCCTTCCACGCCGCAGGTGGTGCTCTATGGCGGCAGTCGGGCCTTTACGGTTGCCGCAAATACGGGGTGCCATATTGTCGATGTGGGCGTGGATGGGGCTTCGATGGGGGCGTTGACGGCTTATACTTTCACCGATGTCACGTCCGATCATACGATCACGGCAACTTTTGCGGTAAATACCTACACTTTAACGACCTTTGTGGTAGGTCAGGGGCAGGTGACCCGGTCTCCCAGCCAGACGGTGTACAGCCATGGGCAGGTGGTGGTTCTGACGGCGACGCCGGCGCTTAACTGGTATTTTGGGCAATGGAGCGGGGATGCGGCCGGGGTGCTGACCCGGACTCAGATCACGATGGACCGCAACAAAATTGTCACGGCGACTTTCCTTTCTTCGGCACCGGTTTCTTATACCTTGACGATGCATCTGGTGGGAAGCGGGGTGGTGACGCCGGGGGTGGGGACGCACGGTTATCTTTCGGGGACGGTGGTGGATTTGAGTGCGGGGTCGGTCGGCGGGTGGACTTTTGTCGGCTGGACGGGGGATGTGACCGGGACGCTCAATCCGGCGCAGCTGATGATGAATGGAAATAAGGAAGTGACGGCGACGTTCCGGCTTAAGGTGTTCCTGCCGGTGGTGACGCGGAATCAAAAATAGGTTTTTCTTTGACCGGTTGGTGGCCTTTTAGCATCCCGCAACCGATGCTTTCCAGGTGAAAGGTGACGCGCTGGATGGGGGGAGAAAGTTTTTTATTTATGTTTTGGCGCACTTTCTGAAGTGCGCCAAAACATAGTTTTTTTCCGCTTTTCAGGGCTACCTGCACAGGTCTCTTTTTATTGTTCCAGGTAGGGCAGGACTTCGGCGAGGGTGGGTTGGGCGGCGGTGCCGCCGGCCAGCCGGGTGGAGAGGGCGCCGCAGATCGTGGCGAAGTGGAGGCTTTGCTGCGGTTCCCAACCGGCCAGATAGCCGTAGATGAAGCCTGCGTCGAAGGTGTCGCCGGCACCGACGGTATCGGTGACTTCCATGGAGAGGGAGAGCGCCGTCCAGCTTTGTCCACCCTGTTGAAGTAAGGCTCCCTGGGCGCCGAGTTTGACGACCACGCGGCCGGCCGAGGCTGCCAGCAGTTTTGCAGCGGTGATGACGTCGGGTTGGCGGGCGACGGCGCAACTTTCGGTTTCGTTGGGCAGGAAGATGTCGGTACGAGGCAGAACTTCGTCCAGGCCGGCCCAACGTTCGCTCGGATCATAGTTGGGGTCCAGGGAGGTGCTTAAGCCGAGGCGATGGGCCTTTTCGAACAGGGCCGGCACGTCAGGTTGCAGGGCTTTTTGCAGGAAATAGCTGGCGAGGTGTAGATGGCGCGCCCGGGTGAGCAGTTCTTCCGGAATTTCGGCGAAGCGCAGGCTGGAGATCGCGCCGGAGAAGGTAAGAATGGCACGATCTTCGCCGCGGTTGAGGATGACGGAGAGGCCGGTACGCTGCGCGGGATCTTCGAGGATGCCGGAGATGTCGATGCCGCGTTCGGCCAGGGAATCGCGCATAAAACGGCCGAACTGGTCGGGGCCGATTTTGCCGATGAAGGCGACGTGCAGACCTAATCGGGCGGCGCCACAGGCAAAGATCGCCGCCGAACTGCCGATGGTCAGTTCGGCGGCGGCGATCAGCTGTTCCGCCTGCCCGAAGGCGGGCGTGACATTGCCGGAAAGGATCAGATCGGGGTTGAGTTCCCCGACCACTATGATATCAAACTCTCGCGCGGCCATAAGCGGCATACCAGCTGGGCGTGACCAGGGTGGGTGTATAGAAGTCAGTCCATGGGCGAGCCGTGGCGGTGCAGAGGGCGGTGAGTTCTTCCATGCGCGGCCGGGCCACGTTTTCCAGGAAATGTAATCGTTTTTCAGCGGTCAAGGTCGGTGCCTCCTGCCAGACGGCACGGCCCACGGCGATGCCGCTGGCGCCTTGTTCGCAGGCGATGCGGACCTGACGGGTGAAGGTGGCGAAATCGACCGAGGCGGAGAGCAGCACCCAGGGAGTGCGGCTGGCGGCGGAGAGTTCGGCGCAGGCTTCGGCCCAGGCGGCTTCGTCGGGTTCGGCTGTGATATCCAGCGGAAATTCGGCTTTGAGCACATCGACGCCGGGAAGGGTCAAACGGCGAGCCGTTTCGATTACCACCCGACGGCGTTCCTGGGGGGAGAGTTTCTTTTGCGTCGGGTTGGGAGAGTAAGAAAGCGGTTCCAGAAAGAAAGCGATATCCTGGGCCAGGCATTCTTCGGCGACCTGCCGGATCAGCTTTTCGATGGTGTCGGCCGAAGGGGTGTGGGGATGGTAGTAGACGAGCAGTTTGACGGCATTGGCGCCCATGCGGCGGGCTTTGGCTACATTCCATTCGGGCAGGATGCGGCTCTGGCGGGCGGTGGGATCGCCGGTGTACCCGGTCGCTTCCATCGCCATGATCAGGCCGCGGGTGCCGGGCATGACGCCGGCGGCGATGCCCTGGGCGCCGCCGACTTCGGGATCGAGCAGGGTCGCCGTGGCGGAGGGGGCCAGGACTTGGACGACCTGTTGTTTGAAGGCGATCATGTCGGCCGCGCTGACAGTTTCAGGGGCGGCCGGGTTGAGTGCCTGGCGCAGGTTGTTGCGATGATCGAGTGCCAGGATCGAGAAGGCTCCATTGGGAGCCGTACATTGTTGCAGACTGCGGATTTTTCCAATTGAAAGGGTTTCCATATTATTTTAAATCTTTACCACGGTATCTAAGTGGCGCGGGCGATCGGGATCCAACCCTTTGGCCAGCGCCCGTTCAAAGGCTAATAATTGCCCGACAGGTAGATAGAGGATGTCGCGGAGCGGCTCATCCAGATCGGCGGCGATGGCGATCTCGGCCGACTCGTTTCCGATGCTCAGGATTTTGCTGCCCAGGGCGCGCATTTCGTCCAGAACGGCTGTTTCGGGGGCGCGTTGGGCGATGGAGAGCAATCCCAGGATCAGTGTGGTCGGCGTCACCATGGACTTGGGCCCGTGGCGGAATTCCAGGAAGTGGAAGGGTTCACTGTGGGAGAGCGACATCTCTTTTAATTTCAGACTGAGTTCGGCGGCCAGTCCATAACGGGTGCCGGAACCCAGGATGTAGAAACGATCGAGCGATTGGTTACGGCCGAAGAGGGCAGCGAGTGGGGCGGCCTGTTCCAGTACATGCCGGCCGGCGGCCGGGAGCCGTGTCATCTGGTCATAGAGTTCGGGTTTTCCGGCCCAGAGTGCGGCGAGGCCCAGCGTGGCCAGATAGAGGGTCGAGAAGGCCCGCGTCTGAGCGACGCTGCGTTCGGCGCCGGATTCAAAGATCAGATTGAGTGTGCCCATTTGGGCCAGCGGCCTCTGTGGATAGCAGGAAAGGGTGACCAGCTCGCCGCGGCGGTCGGCCAGGAAAGCTTCACAGGCGCGCAGCGTTTCGCTGGTCTCGCCGGAGCGACTGACGGCGATCAACAGGAGCCGGCCGGTAAGCGGATAAGCGGAGGCCGGGTAGAGCCAGAGTTCCGAGGCGGGCAGGGCGCGGGCGGGCGCTCCGGTCAGGGTTTGACAGAGCGCCGCCGCGGCCAGGGCCAGATAGTAGGTTGAGCCGCAGCCGGTGAAGATGAGCAGGTCGTAGGGGCCGGTCTGGCCCAGGGCGCGGATTTCTTCACGCCGGCGGTTCAATTCATCCAGAGCCGCAGCCCAGGCTTCGGGCTGCGAGAAAATTTCTTCGCGAGTGTAATGGCCGGAAGTTGTCATTGAAAGACTCCTTCGTTTTATCGTTTGGGCGATGCTGCGAGCAACAGCGCTCCTTTAAATGATACCTCTAAAGTTGCTTCCGGGCCCTCTATAGTTCCGAATGGAATGTCGTGAACGTAATCTTCCAGTTGATAGGTTTGCGATTCCAGCCCGCGCAGCGTGATGCCGCCGGTGTAGGATTCGTCGGCGCGGCCGGCATAGAAGGCGTAATAGAGCCGTTCGCCTTTGCGGATGGCGTGAGCCTCGGGCCGGTCGTAGGCCAGATCGTAGAGATTTAAATAGTCACCATCCGCCGGCCGGTGGTCGCGGTAGAGGGCGAGCCATTGCTTGAGCTGCGATTCCCGTTCGGGGGTCAGTTCCCACCAGTCATTGAGACGGGCGCGTACCTCCGGGTCGGGCGGCCAGACGAATTTGGTGCCGGGCACGCCTCCGGGGCCGATGCTGGAGGCGAAGTCGGCGCTGTCGTCGGAAAGTTCTACATGGTCGGCGAAGACGGCGGCCCGCGGACCCAACAGGGCTTTGTAGACCTTGATGCGCTGGCGGACCTGGGCGCTGTTGTGCGGATCGGCTGTGACGGCCTGATCCAGATAGGGCAGCAGGTTGAAGGTGATCGGCGCGCCGCAGGGGCAGATCTGGGTGACGCTGGCCGGTTTGAGCCGGCGCGTTGTTTCAAAAATAATGCGGTAGATTTCGGCCAGGGCTTCGACGGATTCGCTGGGCCGGGCATGATGATGGGCCGGGTTGTAGCAGGGCGGGACGGTGTAAATATTATCCAGTTTGTGGCCGTCGAAGTCCCACTCGTGGATGAAGCGCAGGGTGGTTTCGCGGATGTGTTCCTGGACGCCGGGCAGGGCCGGGCAGAGGATCGACAGGTGGCGGTTGTTGGTCGCTTCGGTGCCGTCCTCATTTAAAATGAGCCAGTCGGGGTGTTGCCGCAGGATCTCGGAGAGTTCGTGCGGGTAGTTTTCCCAGTGGCTGAATTGGTTTTCTACCGCGAGTGGATACCACCAGATCTGGGCGCAGGCACCGGCGGCATGGAGATCGTCGACCATGTGGCGCAGTTGGGGCTCGCCGCCGGGAAAGGTGTCGGTGCGGGGGTTCCAGTCGCTATAGCGATCGAACCAGCGGTCGTCGAGGGTCAGCCAGCGAAGGCCGAGTTCGGTTGTCTTGGGCATCACGCCGGTGATTTCCGAGGGGCGTACATCGAATTCATAGCCCCACGAGCACCAGACGGGTTCGTAGCATTCTTCGGTCGGTTCGGCGGCATGGAGGCCGAGTTCGGCCATTACGGCGCGATAGAGGGCCAGCGGTTCGAAGAAATCACCGTGGTGGAGCGAGAGCAGGGTGCGCAGGCCGTGGAGCGTTCCGCCCGGCGCGATGGTGCCGGGGCGGCGGTCTTCCAGCGCCAGCGTGATCTGGTTTTCCCGGGCCTGGACGGGCATGTGCCATTCTTGGGGATGTTGTTCGATGTGCATCAGGGCCAGACCCTGATGTGTGTCCCAGACGTAAACCAACGGGAGTCCTCCGCCTTCGGTGCTGTGACGGTGGCCGAGGAAATTGTCGCGTTTGAAGTGACGGGGGAGCGGGCCGGCGAAGTCCTGGCCCCAGGAGACGGCGGCGCCCTGGAAGGACCAGCGTTCGCCCGTCCAGGCGGTCAGATCGAGTTGAGGGAGCGTGAGCTGTTCAATGTGGATCGGTTCGGCGCTTAGATTTTCAAATTGCCATTGGAGGATCAGGGCATCGGGCCATTGGGCATAGGCTTCGACGGTGAAGGTGGCGCGTAAGGTTTGGGCGAGATTGCCGGCGTTGACGGTGAGCTGTGCGGCTTTTCCCAGGTCGGTGGAGATCGATTCCGCAGCGCATTGGATTGTGGAATGCCAGTGATGGGGGCCCAGGGCAACCTGTCCGCGGGCGAGCAGCGAGTTATCGTCGGCCAGTTGCAGTTCAAAGGTCAGGTCGTCTTTGACGGAAAGCGCTAAATTGCGGTTGATAATCATGGTGGGACTCCTTCCTGGAATAGAAATTCTTTTCTTTCGTGCGGTTAGCTTTTTGCGTCCCGCAACGGGTATTTGCCCGGTAAAAGGCGACGCGCTGGATGCTACACGACAGAGAGAGTTATTTTTTTGTGTTTTTGCACGCATTCTTATGCGTGCAAAAACACGGTTTTTTCCGATCTGCGCGGTTAGCTTTTTTTGCGTCCCGCAACGGGTCTTTGTTCGGTGATAGGCGACGGGCTGGATGGGAGAGAGGAGTTTTTTCTCCGGGCGTGGTGATGATTATAATTCGGTTAGACCGGTAATTTAAGTGATGAATGTCACGTTTTACGTTTTGGGGTATTTGTGTTAAATTGGAAGGCGGTCATCGAAAATTCCATTGTAGCCCGGGAGGCTTTATGTATTCCGAAAGTTTTGGAAAGCGGTGGGAGGTTTTGAAGGCTCGTTATACCGCTTTGGTTGAGTTGTCCAATGAACCTGATTTTGAGTCGGATAACGGTGTTTTTGTGCGTTATCGTCAGCCGGTGCTTACGGCGGCGCATACGCCGCTTTTCTGGCGATATGATTTGAATCCGGCGACCAATCCTTATTTGATGGAGCGGTTGGGGGTCAATGCTGTGTTCAATCCGGGGGCCATTGAGCTGGACGGCAAGATCTATCTGGTCTGCCGGGTGGAGGGAGACGATCGTAAGTCGTTTTTTGCGGTGGCGGAAAGTGAGAGCGGGGTGGACCGTTTCCGGTTTTGGGATTATCCGGTGGGGTTGCCGGAGACCGACGATCCCGATATCAATGTATACGATATGCGGCTGGTGAAGCATGAGGATGGCTGGATCTATGGGATTTTCTGTGCCGAGCGTAAAGATCCGGCGGCGCCGCCGGGTGATTTGAGCCGGGCAGTGGCGCAGGCCGGTCTGGTCCGTACGCGCGATCTGAAGAGTTGGGAACGGTTGCCGGATTTGAAAACCCGCTCGCAGCAACAACGCAATGTGGTATTGCATCCCGAGTTTATCCGGGGGGCCGACGGCGAGCCCTGGTATGCCTTTTATACCCGGCCGCAGGACGATTTTATTCAGGTGGGGCGAGGCGGAGGGATCGGGTGGGGACTTTCTCGTAGTATGAATCCGGCGGTGATCGATGAGGAGATGGTGATCGACGACCGGGCCTATCATACGATCAAGGAGGTCAAGAACGGCGAGGGGCCGGCGCCGATCAAGACGGCGCGGGGCTGGCTGCATATGGCGCATGGGGTGCGCGGTACGGCGGCGGGATTGCGCTATGTGTTGTACCTTTATATGAGCGATTTGGAGGAGCCCTGGGTGGTGACTCATCGGCCGGGCGGTTATTTTATGGCGCCGGTGGGTGAGGAACGGATCGGGGATGTTTCCAATGTGTTGTTCTGCAATGGGTGGGTGCGCCGCAGCGATGATCAGGTCTTCATTTATTATGCTTCTTCGGATACCCGTATCCATGTGGCTGTTTCGTCGGTGGAGCGGTTGGTGGATTATGTGCTGCATACGCCGGAGGATGGGCTGCGTTCGGCGGCCAGTGTGGCGACCCGGGTAGAGTTAATCCGGTGGAATCTAATTGGAGGGGTGGATGAAAGCTTATCACATTTCTAAAACGGATTTGAGCGTTTCGCGGATTGGGTATGGATGTATGAATATCGGCGGGCGCTGGGACCAGCTGACTTTTTCGGAGGCGGAGAAGAGCCTGGCGAAGCGGTTGGTGATGAAGGCGGTCGAGAACGGCATTAATTTTTTCGACCATGCCGATATTTACACCCGGGGTAAATCGGAGGCCATTTTCGGCGAGGTGATGAATGAGATGCCCGGGCTGCGGGATCAGATCGTGCTTCAGAGCAAGTGCGGCATCCTTTTCCCGGGAGATCCCCGGCCGGAAGATCCGGGGCGCTATGATTTCAGCTACGAGCATATCGTGCGTTCGGTGGAGGGAAGTTTGCGGCGGCTTTGTACGGATCGCCTGGATATTTTGCTGCTGCATCGGCCCGATCCGTTGGTCGAGCCGGAGGAGGTGGCCCGGGCTTTTTCGGAGCTGCACGGCAGCGGGAAGGTGCGCTATTTCGGGGTGAGCAATCATACCGGGCCACAGATCGAGCTGTTACAGCGGTATGTGGAGCAACCGTTGGTGGTCAATCAGGTGGAGTTGAGTTTGCTGCACGCGGATTTGATCAATGAGGGGATTGTCGCCAATCAGGTCGGCGGGCGTTATTCGGCTGCGGCCGGGACGCTGGATTATTGCCGGCTCCATGATATTTTGATCCAGGCCTGGGCTCCGATGGCGGGCGGCAAAGTGATCACGCCGCCGGCGGAGGCGGCGCCGCAGGTGCGAGAGACGGCGGCGCTGGTCGGGGCCTTTGCCGAGGCTTATCGGACGGCGCCGGAGGCAATTGCGTTGGGATGGTTGTTACGCCATCCGGCGGGGATTCAGCCGTTGGTGGGGACGACGAATCCGGAGCGGCTGGCGGCGAGTTGTCTGGCCGACGGGGTGCAGCTCAGTCGGGAGGAGTGGTATCGACTTTTCACGGCGGCCCGCGGGGCTGCGGTGCCGTAAAATCTTTTAATTGAATTTTCACAGGAGATTTTATGCCGATTTCAACTGAATATCCTTATCGGGATGCGTCGTTGCCGGTGGAGCAGCGGGTGGCTGATCTGCTCAGCCGGATGACTTTGGAAGAGAAGCTGGCTCAGATGTCGATTTTCGATCCGCAGAACCGACGTAGCGGTTCGGTGGCGGAGTTGCTGGCTGATCCGGAGATTGAGCGGCAGTGGTCTTACGGGGTCGGGGCGGTGGGCCGGCCGGGGGTGAATCGAGGGCCCCGCGAGACCGCTGAATGGACCAATGCCCTTCAGCGTTATGTCCGCGAGCAGACTCGCTGGGGCATTCCGGTGCTTTGCATCGATGAGGCGCTGCATGGGGCGATGGCCTGGGGCTGTACTTCTTTTCCGCAGGCGATTGGGCTGGCGAGCAGTTGGGATCCGGAGCTGGTGCGGGAGGTTTTTGCGGTGGCGGCCAAGGAGATGCGGGTTCGCGGGGAGCATCATGCGCTGACGCCGGTGCTGGATCTGGCGCGCGAGCCGCGCTGGGGCCGCACGGAGGAGACTTACGGCGAAGATCCTTACCTGGGGTCGCGGATGGGTGTGGCGGCGGTGCAGGGTTTTCAGGGCAGGGGGCCGGCCATCGACCAGGATCATGTGATGGCGACGGCCAAGCATTTTGCGGTCCACGGCCAGCCGGAGGGCGGGCGCAACTGCGGCCCGACCAATTATGCCGAGCGGGAGATCCGGGAGAATTTCCTGAAGGCCTTCCAGGCGGTGGTCGAGGCGGGGATTGCTTCGGTGATGGCGTCGTACAATGAGATCAACGGCATTCCGGCCCATATCAACCGCTGGCTGCTGCGGGATATTTTGCGGCGGGAGTGGGGTTTTCAGGGGCTGTTGGTTTCCGACGGCGGCGGCGTCTCGATGCTGGAGTCGGTCTATCATGTGGCGACTTCCCCGGCTGAGGCGGCCCGCAAGGCCCTGGCGGCGGGGATCGATTTCGAGTACGATCTCTGTTTCCCTACGTTGTTGGAGCAGGTTCGATCGGGGCAGGTTGCGGAAGCGCTGGTGGATCAGGCCGTCGGGCGGGTGCTGCGGGCCAAGTTCCTGTTGGGGCTGTTTGAGAATCCGTATGTCGATCCGGAGGAGGCCGAACGGGTGACCAATTGTGAGGCCTATCGGGCGCTGGCGTTGAAAGCGGCGTACAAGAGTCTGGTGCTGCTGAAGAACGAGGGCGTGCTGCCGCTGGATGCGGGGGTGATCAAGACGCTGGCGGTGATCGGGCCGAATGCCGCCGGGCTGCATCTGGGCGGGTACAGCAATCAGCCCGGCCACAGCGTCACCGTGCTGGAGGGACTGCGGCAGAAGGCCGGCGGGCGGTTTGAGGTGCTCTATGCGGAGGGCTGTAAGATCACGGGCAACGACTTCGGGGGGGCGGATTGGAAGCGGTGGTGGGAAGATTCCGTGCTGCCGCCCGATCCGGAGGAGGATGCCCGGTTGATTGCCGAGGCGACGGCGGTGGCCCGTCGCGCCGACGCGGTGGTGTTGGTGTTGGGTGAAAACGAGTCGGTCTGTCGGGAGGCCTGGAGCCAGGATCATTTGGGCGATCGCGATTCGTTGGATCTGCCGGGGCGGCAGGAGGAGCTGGCGCGGGCGATCCTCGAGACCGGCGTGCCGACGGTGGTGCTGCTGCTCAACGGGCGGCCGCTTTCGATCAATCATCTGGCCGGGCATGCTCCGGCGATCTTTGAAGGCTGGTATCTGGGCGAAGAGGGGGGGACGGCTTTTGCGGATGTGCTTTTTGGCGATGTGAATCCAGGGGGACGGTTGCCGATCACCTTCCCGCGTTCGGTGGGGCAGTTGCCGGCCTATTACAACCGCAAGCCGTTCTCGGGGCGGCGGTATCTTTTTTCGGAGAAGGGGCCGTTGTATCCCTTTGGGTATGGGTTGAGCTATACCACCTTTGCGTATGCCGATTTGAAGGTCGAGCCGGCGCAGATCGGGCCGGCGGGGAAGGCCCGGGTGAGTGTGACGGTGAGCAATACCGGCGATCGAGCCGGCGATGAGGTGGTGCAGCTTTATCTGCACGATGTGGCTTCCGAGCAGGTTTCCCGGCCGCTCAAGGAGTTGAAGGGGTTCCAGCGGATCACCCTTCAGCCCGGCGAGCGGCGGACGGTGGAGTTTACCGTGGGGCCTGAAGAGCTTTCTTTCCTTAATGAGACGATGGCGTGGACGGTCGAGCCGGGTGAGTTTGAGGTGCTGGTGGGACCTAATTCGGCCGATTTGCAGAAGGTGATGCTGGAGGTTAAGGGATAACGGAAGCGTGGAAGACTGTCCGGAGAACGCAGGTGAAAAGCCTATGTTTTTGCGCGCATTCTTATGCGCGCAAAAACATAAACAAAAAACTCTCCATCCAGCGCGTCGTATCTTACGGGAAATGAATCTTGAGCGGGACGTAAGAAGCCGGCTGTCTGTCAAACCTATACACCACCGAACAGGTAGAAAAACTTTATCCCTTCCCGTTGGTTTATTAATTGGAGGATGGCAATGCAGCGAGAAGAATTTTCTTTCAGTTTACCCTGGCAGTTAGGGGGATGGGGGCTGGTGGCGGCAGCACTTTTTCTCGCCTGGGGGATGATCGACCATCTTTTTCTGCCGTCCATGAATTATCTCTATTTAGGGATGGCGGTGTTGTGGGCTACGCCGTTGTTGATTTTGGGATTTTATCTGGCTGTGCGCCACAGCGGGCAGGTTGTGTTGACGGAGGATGCGGTGGTGTTGCAGCGATTCGGCCAGGAGCAGCGTATGATTTACCTGGAGATCGCGGGATTTCAGTCTTTTGACGGACATTTCCCTCCCCATTTCATTTTAAAGGCGGGCGACGGCCGGACGATGAAATTTTCCCGACAGATGCCGGATTTCAAGGAGTTTCATAGTGCGCTGGGGCGCCCGGTCTCCTTTTTGAAGGGTAAGAAATCCGCTCAACTCCCGGTGGAGATGGATTCCACTTTGGCGATCCTGCGAAATTCGGTGGTGTTTTTGTTGTTGTATCTGGGCGGCGGTGTGATGATGGCTTTGGGAACCGTGGAATCTCAACGGATTATTGTCCCAGGCGGAATGTTTGCATTGGTGTCTTTGATGGCGATGTTCGCTACAATCCGAGGGATCACGACGGGAGTGCGATTGAATTTCGATTGTATTGAAGTGGGCCGGATTTTACTTCCGAGCCGGATCATTCCGTTAAAGGATATTGCCCGGATTGTACGGCGGCAGGTACTGGTCGGGAAGGGATCGAAGAATCAAGGCGTGAATTGGAAATCGCAATGGCATGTTTTCATTGAGTTTCAGGATGAGTCAATCCGCCCCATTGGCTGGGATGAGACCTTGATGGAATCCTGGGGCTATACGTCGCAGGGATTCTGGGTGATGCTGACTGAGAGTTATTGCCGGTATGTGAAATGTGAAGTGATTTCGTTGAGCTGAAGGCGGGGGGCTTTGACTATTCAATTACTGATCCTGTGGTATGATCGGGGGCACGTGCTCAATTGCACGAGGTAATAAAATGGAGGCCTGGCGGGCGTGGACCCCGAACTGCTACAATTAATCCAAATGGCCCGGACTGGAAATCGTCAAGCGGCCCTGTTTCATTTGCGGAATTATCTGCTGGAACACCTTGAAGACGCGGACGCCTGGGTGGTTCTGGGGGGATTGACCCCAGATCCCGAAGAAGGAGTGCGCGCTTTACAGCGGGCATTGCAATTGAACCCCAATAACGAGATGGCACGTCGTGGCCTGGCGGCTCGTCAGGCCACGTTGCCTGTGACCCAGCCGGTGGAAACGGTGCCATTGGTTCCGGTTGAGCCGGAGCCTGCGAGTGTTTCTGAACCGGTAATTGAGGCCGAACCTGTGGTTGAACCGGCAGCGGTTGACGTTCCAGCCGGGGAGCTTCCAGAGGTTGAGGCGGATGAATTTGAAGTGGAAGATGAGGGTGAGGCCGAAGAGGGCGAGGATGATGAGGATGAGGATTTTTCGGAGCCCGAATCGGTCGAATCCCGTGCGGCCCGTGACGAGGGTCCCAGTGAGGGGATGACGTTGCGGCAGGCGATGAACATCAGCTGGCCTTTCCGGCCGCGGGGATCGCAGCGTCGTACGCTGGGAGATTTTATCGATGCCGGTCTGTTGACCCGGCAGGATCTGGAATGGACGGCCAAACATGCTCGCGAGCCACGCGTGCGGATTGCCTCTCAGGTGATCCTGGGCCAGATCCACCGTTTGCCTCTGGTGATGTTGACGGAAGGGGAGGCCCGGTTGATCTCCTGGCCTTTCCGGCGGATGAATCGCCCGTTGGGTGAACTGGTCGACACGGGCCTGATCACGGCGAAAGATTTGCGGTGGGCGGCCTGGTTTGCCGACGAGCCTCGATTGCGGGAGGCGGCGCGGTTGATGTTGCCGCAGGCGCATAAGGAACGGGCGAAGAAACCGGCACCGGCTTCACCGAAGTCGGGTGGCGGCAATCGCAAGCCGGCGGAGACGCATACGACAGCGAAGGGAGGGCATACGCCTAAGGCGCTGTCGCAACCGGCTGCTGCTGGTACCAGTGCGGGGCGTGCGCTTTCCAATCGTCCGATGCCGATGATTCAGGGGTCGGATTATCTGACGCGACAGATTGAACGGCGGCATCGCCGGCAGATTTTCATTCAGGTGTTGGCGTTGGCGCTGGTGGTGATTGCGGCCGTGATTGTGGTGGTGGTGGGCTTTTCTTCCCTTTCGGGCGTTTTGCATATCTCACCGGCGGTCGCTTTCCTGGGGTTGTTGTTACTGGTGCCGCTTTACTGGCTGTTCGATCGCTTGCAGGATGCCATTCAGGAAGAAGAGAGTTTCCGTCAGGGACGGGAAGCGGAACGGTCGGTGGCCCGTTTGCTGCGGCAGGGGCTGAACGATCAATGGACGTTGTTTATGAATGTGCAGATTCCCGGCCAGCAGAGCGATATCGATATGGTGTTGCTGGGGCCGCCGGGGATCTTTACCCTGGAGGTGAAGTCCTATCGGGGGCGGTTTGCGCTGCGGGGAACGCAGTGGCAACGTAAAACCATGATGGGATGGCAGGTGCAGCGGCGTAATCCGGCGTTGCAGGCGCGTTTCAATGCCTCGCAGTTGCACGAGTATATCCGGGAACATCTTAAGAAGGATATTTGGGTGGACCCGCGGCTGGTTTGGGCGGGCGAGGGACGGCTGGATTTGCATCAACCGGCTGTTTTTGTCTGGTCGCTGGATCGGCTGCCGGAAGAGACCAAGCGGTTGCGGACGTTGCCGGCTCAGGTGACGCCCGAGGATCAGGCGGCGGTGGGGGCGCTGTTGCGGGGGTTGTGCAGCGCTTTGCAATAAATCCGTAAAATATTTATGATGGATAGCATTTTTGGCGCGCGGTCGCAGGCCCCGCGCCAAAATGCTAAATAACCCAAGTTGTTACCTTTAACAGGCAGGTTTTCTATTTAACCCAAGTTGCTACCTTTAAAAGACGTGCTTTCTATTTAAGCTTTTTTGCATGCAAAGGTTTAGTAGAAAGTAGACGGTAGACAGTAGACAGCGGATTTCCAGTCCAGTTGAGCCGGCAAAGCGAAGATTTTTCGACCTGTGCGGTTGTTCATGAGAGTGGATTAAAAACGGTTTTTGTGCCCTGCAACAGGTGCTTTCCTGGTAAAAAGCGCCGCGCTGTGCGAAGCAGGCAGAGAGAATTTTTTTGTTTGTATTTTCGCGCGCTTTCTGAAGCGCGCGAAAATACGGTTTTTTCTTGCTTTACCGGACTAACGGTACTGGTGTAAAAATATAGTAATCAGGAGGTGATTGATGTACGACCTGGTTTTTCTGCATGCTCCGAGTGTGTATGATTTCCGGAAACGGGCCACGCTTTGGGGGCCGATTTCCGATCTGGTTCCTTCCACGCCGGTTTTTGACATGTACCCCATCGGTTTTTCCACCATGATGGCCTATCTGGAACATTCAGGTTTCAATGTGCGGATTTTCAATTTTGCGGCACGGATGGTGCGATCGGAGCGGTTTGATGCTGAGGCGGCGCTGGCTTCCATCCATTCAAAGGCTTTTGCGATCGATCTGCACTGGTTGCCCCATGCGCAGGGCTCTTTGGAGCTGGCTCGCATGGTCAGAGCACATCATCCCGAGGCCCCGATTGTTTTTGGCGGCTATTCTGCGACCTATTTCCATGAGGAGCTGATCCGGTTGCCGGTGGTGGATTATGTGCTGCGGGGAGATTCCGCGGAGGAGCCGTTGCGTCTGCTGATGGAGCATCTGGCGGATGGAACGCCGCCGGTGGATGTGCCGAATCTGACCTGGAAAGAGCGCGACGGGACTGTGCATGTCAATTCGCAGACTTACATCCCGGAGAGCCTGGACCATTTGACGATGGATTATTACCCGATGGTGCGGTCTGTGGTGCGCGATCGGGACTTGTTGAACTATGTGCCGTTCAGCCATTGGATGGAATATCCGATTATGGCGGCTTTGACGGTGAAGGGGTGTACGCAGAGTTGTGTGATCTGTGGGGGCTCGGCGGCGGCGGGGCGGCAGATGACGGGGCGGACCCGGCCGGCCTATCGTTCGCCGGAGGTGTTGGCGACGGATGTGCGAAAGATGGGGGCGTTGAGTCGGGCACCGGTCTTTTTGTTGGGCGATTTGCGGCAGGCGGGGATGGATTATGCCCGGCGCTTTTTCCGAGCGGTGCAGGGTTTCCGGGGAGCGGTGATTGTGGAGTTTTTCTGGCCGGTGGACCGGGCTTATATGGAAGAGCTGGCGGCGGCCCTGCCGGATTTCATTGTGGAGTTTTCGATCGAGTCGCAGGATCCCAAAGTGCGGCGGGCTTCGGGCAAGGGGTATACCAATGCGGGGATCGAGCGGACGGTTGAGGCGGCTCTGGCGGCCGGGGCGCGACGGTTCGATCTTTTCTTTATGATGGGGTTGTCTCAGCAGACGCCGGAGTCGGCGTTGGGAGCGGTGGATTATTCGCGCGAGCTGTTGCAGCGTTACGGCGACGGTCGGCTGATCCCGTTCACCTCGCCGCTGGCTCCGTTCCTCGATCCGGGGAGCCGGGCTTACGAGCAGCCGGAGCGTTTCGGCTATCTGCGGCGGGCGGCGACGTTGGAGGATCATCGGCGGCTGTTGTTGCAGCCCAGCTGGAAGGATATCCTTTCTTATGAGACGAAGTGGATGAGCCGCGATACGCTGGCTGAGGTGACCTATGAGGCCGGGTTCCGATTGAACCGGTTGAAGCGGGAGGTCGGGCTGATCAGTGCGGCGAAGGCGGAGGAGACGGAGTCGCGGATCGGTGCGGCGCGGGAGCTGCTGCGGGAGATCGACCGGCTGGCGGCCCGCTTGGAGGGACCGTCTCTGGAGACGGCGATGTTGGGGTTGAAAGAGCGTGTGGATCGGGCTAATACGTCGACGGTTTGCGATAAGCAGGAGCTGGATGTGCCGGTGGGGCCGGTGCCGTTCTGGATTTTGAATCTGGCCCGGGTGGGGTTGCCGGGGTTAATCGGCAAAGTGTAGTGTAGTTGTCCATATTTTCGATGGGTGCAGTCAGGGCTGTTTTTGCGTCCCGCGAAGGATTTTTTCCCGGGTAGATGCGACGCGCGGGATGCTACGCGAGGGAGAGAGTTTTTTTGTTTATGTTTTGGCGCGCTTTCTGAAGCGCGCCAAAACATAGCTTTTTTTCGAGTTTTCCGGGTTAACTGCATGGGTGCTTTTTATTTAACCCAAGTTGCTACCTTTAAAAGACGTGCTTACTATTTAAGCTTTTTTGCATGCAAAGGTTTAGTAGAAAGTAGACGGTAGACAGTAGACAGCGGATTTCCAGTCCATTTGAGCCGGTAAGGCGAAGATTTTTGCTGTCTACTGTCTACTTGCTGCTGTCTACTTTTGGACGGCATGCAGCGGATCTTGAATCATGGGCTGGATTTATCGAGGTGGTAACTTGAATTATTTAAGTTTTAATAAACCCTTGATGCGGTCCATGAAGGAGGCGGAGGGGGTTGGTTCGGAGGTTGGGGTGGCCTCGAGGATGGGCGAGGGGGGATTTTTGAAATAGGGATCCAGCCGTTGGCGGACCGGGGAGGGAATAATCCCGGGGCCCCGGGTATAGGAATCGTCGATGAAGGGGACCGGCGTTCCTTCGGCCGGGATTTCGGCTGCGGCGCGGGGTTTCTTTACCAGGAAGATGGCGGTGAGGGTGAACATTTTGTACATGTCATCTACCGTGGCCGGTTCGAAAACGAAGCTTTTTTCAGTGATGGCTTTTCCCGCGTAGTGTTCCGGGGTGAAATCACAGCCGATTTTTTCCACGCCGTGGAGGTAGGGGGTGATTTCAGCAAAATAGCGGTTGATGGCGTGATGCCATTGTTTCGGGCTCCAGATGTTGACATGATAGGGGTTGATGATATTGAGATATTCCAGCCGTTCGTCGGTAATGGGGGGGACGGCCAGGATCATCAATCCTGTGGGTTTAAGGAGGGTCCAGGCGGTGCGCATAAAAGCGTCGACGCCTTCCACATGTTCGAGCACATTGGAGGTGTAGATGACATCGAAGCTTTGGGGTTGGAATCCGGTGATTTCTTCAGCCGGCATTTGGGAATAATTGAGGTTGGGATTTTTGAAATTTTCGCGGCTGAATTGAACGGCTTTGGGGCTGATTTCCACGCCGTGGACCGAGCGGGCGCCATGTTCCGCGAGGTAGGCCGAGCCGTAGCCGGCACCGGAGCCCACATCGAGTACATCGGCACCCTGACAGAATTGGGTGGCGAAGTCGTAGATAGCCAGGTGTCCGTAGAAGGTGCCGTCCTGACAGAGATGCGAGACGCGTTCGCCGTTGTCGAAAATATCCTCATGGGTCCAGTTTTTACTCATTTCTTTCCTCCAGGTTATTGAGTGTAATTCAGGTTTAGGGCGCGGGTGAATTCCGCTTCGGCATCGGCGCTACGACCGAGCTGTTCCAGCACATAGCCTCGCAACAGGTGAGCATAGGCCAGCGTGGGATCGAGGGTGAGGGCTTCGTCCAGGGCGAGCAGGGCGCTGGAGAGATCCCCTTCCTTGAACTGCGACCATCCCAACAGCATTTGGGCCTCGGCATCGTCGGGGGCCTGAAGGACAGCCTGTTGGGCGACTTCCAGGGGCCATTTTTGGAGTTGTAGATTGCGTTCCAGATAAAAACGCGCGATGCTTTTCAAGATTTCCGGGTCGTCTTGGGCCAGGAGGATGGCCTGGGTGGTCCAGCGTTCCGTGGCAGGATAATCAGATTTGAGAACGGCCAGCCCTATCAATCCCAGGCAGGGGGCCGGGTTTTTAGTGTCGAGTTGATGGGCCTTTTCCAGCGCGGATTGGGCGGCCGACAGTTGTCCCTGCCGGAGCTGATACATGCCCAACAGCAACCAGGCTGCGGGGTCATTGGGGGCGAGGTCTGTGGCCCGCTGGAAATGGTCGAGAGGGGCTCCCCGTCGGCTTTGTTCGAGGGCTGCGCCGAGCCAGGTGTGGGCGGTTGCCGATTGCGGCAGGGCTGCGACGGCGCGTTGCAGGACACAGACTGCCAGATCCGGTTGTTGGCGGGCCAGGAGGTTCCGTCCGGCGCTGACATCGCAATCCCCGGAAGAGGTACAGGTATAAAGGATGGTGCAGAGTTCGGGGGTTATCCGGCAAAGAGTCAGGCGGGCAGGATCGACATTCAGGGCCGGTTGCAACATGCTCCAGGTGAGGAGCGCCTGGGGATTTTGTGGGTCGGCGGTTTGCCAGCGATCGGCGGTTTGGGCAGCTTCGGCGCATTCACCGTGACGGAGGTGGGCCCGGGTCAGGAGTTGCAGGGTGGGCGTCTCTGTGGGATGGCTTTGCAGACGTGTCCGGGCCGCTTCTTTAAGCGTTGTCCATTGATCGGTGGCTCCCAGGAGTGTGAGCCGTTGAGATTCCAGTTCGGACGGGGCGGCGCCGCGCCGGAGGGCTTCATTCAGGGCGTTCAGGGCGTCGGCCGGACGGTTCCATTCCTGGTAGAGATCGGCCAGATGCAGAGCGGGATAGGGATCGTTCGGCAGTTCACGCAGGGCGCGGCGATAGTCGGCTTCAGCGGCCAGCCGGTCGCCGGCCCGGGCCTTTTCCTGGGCCTGGATGAGGAGCCGGTTGGTCGTCAGGAGCGGGCCGGCCTGGGTCAAAAGGCCGAGCAGCAGGATCGACAGAAGTCCTGCCGCCAACCAGAATCCCAGACGCCGGGGCCAGTGGATTTTCATGGTTATTTTTTAAAGATCAACGGCAATAAGAGCCGGGTGTGGATGGGATGCAGGCCGATTTCCAGGGAGGTTTCCTGGATGCCGGTCCCGTAAGTGACGGTAAAGGGCGCATCGGCGAAGAGATAGCCGGGGGCCTCGACACGGAGAAAATTGTTCCCGGTTGTCGTCGTGGCGGTGAAATGGACCGTGGCCCCGTTCAGTTCGGCGATCTGATGGCGGTTGATGTCGAACCAGTGGTGGATGGCGTCGGGCAGTTCCGGTTCCTGGGCGTCGCGTTGACCGTTGAGATTGAGATCGCCGTACACGGCGGCCTGGAGGGCGACCTGACGGTTGCTTACCGGATAGATGATGCCGTCGGGTGTGGCGGGCCAGTTTTCCCAGTTGCCGGTTTTGTCCCGGGCGCGGGCGCGAAAATACCAGGGGCCGCTGCCGGGAAGGGTGCCGGTGAACGTGGCAGTGGCCAGGGTTTGGGGATAGCCGGCCCAGGCGGTCCAGGGGCCGGCAGGGCCGGCGGCCATCTGGATTTCTTCATACCAGTAGCCGGAAAGCGTATCCGTCACCTGCCAGCTCACCGAGACTGTGGAAGAGGTTACCGGGGCAAGGGGCACGCTGAGGGTTGAAGTGGGCAGTTCGGTGTCGATTTCCAGCAGCAGGAGGGGCGGCCCGCCGATGATAATGGCGTTGCCGGCGCCGTTGTTGGCGGTAGCGGGGGCCAGGGTGAGAGGCAGTTGACCCTGCGGCGCGGCGCGAACTTCGGCCTGACCGTCGAGGTTGATGACGGTGACAGTCGGCATGACGGCGCTGTGGGTGTAGGCGACGGTGGAGGTGATGCGATTCCAGATCAGTGTGACGCGGCCGTAGGGGGTGCCCCAATAAGTTACCCGGCCGGTGGTACTGCGGAAGGGGCCGGTAATCTGATTTTCGTGGCGGAGATAACGGGCGGCCAGTTGATAGGCGGTGTAGGCGGGACGCAGGCTGTGGTCGTCGCGGCTGAGGCCGAAGAATTCTCCCATGCCGGCGGCATCGTCATGCATGCGGAAGAAGAAGTAGCGTTCCACGCCGGCAGCGCGGGCCAGGGCATAACTTTCCAGCGTAAAGGCGGCGGCTTCGGCGGGTGTGGCACTCCAGAGATAGGGCAGCCGGCCGTTTTCACCCCAGAGGGGGACGCCGGCTTCGGTGAGCCAGAGGGGGTGATAGCCGACGCGATCGGTGATGGTCTGGCGCATCTGGGCGGGGATTTCGTAGAGCGATTCGGCGGTGCTGTAGAGATGGAGGGACATCACATCGAAGTAGTAGTTGTAGGCGGCGGCGCCGGGGGCGTTTTTCAATTGATCGAGGACGGCGACATGGAATCCCGGGTTGAACCAGTAAGCCTGACCGCCGAAGAGGATGGTGGCCTGCGGGTCGGCGGCTTTGGCGGCGAGGTAGGCGACCTGCAGGAGCCGGGTGTAATTTTGGGAGGTGCCGTTCCAATAGCCGGGCATATCGGGTTCATTCCAGACTTCCCAGGTATGGACTCCGAGTTCTTTGTAATGGGAGACGACTTTGTAGACGTATTGTCCCCAGTAATTTTCGGGGTTATCCCAGGCCAGGTTGAGATTGCGAGGGACTGCGGTAGCGGGGTCTCCGGCATTTTGCAGGGAGCGCGCCGGATAACCGGGAGGCAAGACTGCCGGGGAAGTTTTTTGCACGCCGGAGATCGGTTCGCCGGCCCAGGTGGGCGTGGCCCAGAGAATTCCGACGATATTGAGTCCATAGGTACGGTCCTGGGCTACGACAGAGTCATGAGGGCCGAAGGTAAAGGTGCCGCGTTGGGCTTCAATGACGTCCCAGCGGAAGTCGAAACGGTCCCAGCGGGAGCCGGCTTCGGCCGCCAGGCGGTTCCAGGTGGTATCGTAATAGGAAAAGCAGGTGCCCATTCTGCCGTCGGTTTCGGTTACCGGGGGCAGGGGACCGGCCAGGACCGGGGTGACCGGTAAGAATGTCAACAGCAGGGCTATGACCAGGGGGAGCTTCCCATGCATCGGCGATTGAGACTCCTGATTGTTTTGAGTTTATGCGGAGGTATTCTACCACAGAGATCCCATGTCTGAAAGGCGCCGTGAACGTGAAACGTAAAATGGAAAAGTCGTGTTTGCGGCGGCTTTCTGAAGCCGCCGCAAACATAAACAAAAAACTCTCGATCTGTGCGGTTAGCCCGGAAAGGCGAGAGAAAAAAAGCCTGTGTTTTGGCGCGCATTCTTATGCGCGCCAAAACACTAATAAAAAACTCTCTCTCCCGATCCAGCGCGTCGTATTTTACGGGGAAAGTGCTATTTTCAGGACAGAAGGTCATGCGGGGGGCGGCACCCCGAAGGATGAAAAAGAGAAGAGATTTCACCACAGAGGCGCAGAGATCACAGAGAAGAAGAGAGGAGATTTTCTCTAAATTCTTCTCTGTGTCCTCCGTGTCTATTTGCAATATCTTCGATCTGTGGTGAGTCTTTTCTGGGCCTATTTTCAGGACAGGTTATGATGGAAATGATTTATCGATTTTCGTTGTCAACTTCTTGCAGGAACTTTAGCACGATCTCGCTCATCCCTGCCGGATCTTGAATCCAGCCGTAAGGGTGCTGCGTTGCTGCCGGCGCCGGAACGAGTCGACCATCAGGCACTAATTGCACCACTTGCTGCATAATTTTCGCCGCTTTGGGATTTTCCAGCTCGTCTTTGGGCGCCAATACCAGCAGGGGGCATTGGACGCGCCGGTAATAGTCTTCAAAGCGATAGTTGAAGTAATGTTTGAAATATCCTTCGCGGGCGGCTTTTTGCCAGCTCCGGGTATAGCCGGGGCCGTCAGTCTGTTGACAGGCGTCATAGGTAAAGATCGCTTCGAATTGGGGATCCCACAGATTGTATTTTTCCAATAGTTGCCGCCGATTGGCGACAAATTCGGCGACGCTGTCAAAGATCGGATCGGTAGCGTTGTGTATCTCTGTCAGCTGTTGCGCAACCATCTCATTGAACTCCGTTTCCGATTCTTCCCAACCTCCATACGGTCCATATTCGCTGTAAAAGGCCCCGTCACATACCAGGGATGCTGTCTGTTCGGGGTAATGGGCCGCCAGGCTGAGCCCGACTTCCGCTCCCATCGAGCAGCCCACGAGATGGACCGGGCCGGGTTGCAGTTGTTGGATTACATTTTGCACGTCGCCGGCCATATCGTCGATGTGATATCCGGTTGCCGGTTTGCTCGATCGGCCATGGCCGCGCAGATCGAGGAGAATCAGGCGGTGTTTTTTTTGAAAAAAGGGGATCACACCCTGCCACATCATTAGATTTCCGCCGCCGTAATGCAGGAAAAGCACGGCTGATCCCGTTCCTTCATAATCCCGGATCTGGATTTCGATTCCATTGTTGACGATCTTTAGCTCTTTCATAATGTCTGGTTCCTTTTCTGCATAGACTTTTTTACCCACCCGCAATAGATGCTTTCCAGGTAAAAATGACGCACGGGATGGGTGGAGAGTTATTTTGTTTGTATTTTCGTGCGCATAGGAATGCGCACGAAAATACGGGTTTTTTTGCCCTTGTTTTTCGGGCTAACCGCATAGGTGGTATTTTTTACCCCGCAACGGGCTCTTTCCCGGCTTGAAGCGACGCGCTGTGCGAAGCAGGGGGAGAGAGTTTAGTTTATCGGGAAGCGGTGTGTTGCGGTTCGGAATCTTCCAGCAGCAGCGTGTAATAGGGCCGGTGGTCGATCCAGTCGACGGGCCAGGTCTGAGAGAAATCGACCTCGCTCCAGTCGGCGACCGAGACGATCTTCAGGTTCAGGCATTCCGGATCGTCGCTGTAGACCCCTAAATGTTGATCGACGCGGAGCCACTGTCCCCCCAGAAAAACTTCCAGATAGGCGTGATTGGCGTAGGTGAGTTCTGTCCCGGCGGCCTGCTCGAAGTTGCAGCCCCAGGGCCGTTGCAGTTTGTTTTCATAGGGCAGGGTCTGATCGCCGTGATAGTAGATCGGGAAGATCGTCTGGATCATGCGGCAGGGGATGCCGGCGGCCCGGATCATGGAGCATTTGAGGGTGGCGACCGAGGTGCAGGTGCCGTGGACCCGTTCTTTGAACATGGAGTCGGCAAAATAATGGGTGCGCAGCAGTTCATCGACCGGGAGCGGATCGGTGTAGTTGCGTACCTTGACCGTTCCGGTCTCCAGGTAGGTGAAGTAGACCTCCGGAATGGAATAATCCAGATATTGGGCGGTGCTTTGATTGACCCAGGAGAGGAGTTTTTGCACGGCCTGTACGTCGGTTTCGACCGGGGCGTCGTGGACGATTTTCCCGGCTTCGACTTCCATTGCTTCGTTGTAGTTTGTCCCGATTCCCGGCTTGAGGTAAGGCATCACGGCGGCGGGCAGATCTTGCAGGGGATAGGGCGCGGCGTTCAGAATGGCTTTGGTTTCGGGATAGAGTACGATATCGAGCAGCGTGTAGCCGTCGGTGGTGGTGCGCCCCGCGGTGCGGACATCCTGATAGAGATCGTTCATGGCGGTCAGATCGAACGGTTGCTGCATTTTGATCCGGGCATGGACGGTGTAAGCAAACTCGCGCCGTTCGTCCCAGTCGCTGTCGGGTTTGCCGTCGCGATCTGAATCGGCCTTGAGCGGGTCGGTTCTGTATTTGACGACTTCGGCGTAGTCGCTCAGGGTGTCGCCGTCGCTGTCGGCCTGATGGGGATCCGAACCGATTCCGGTTTCCCGGCTGTCGGGCAGGCCGTCGCCGTCGCTGTCGGGGAGCGGTTTGAGTCCGGCGATGTAGGCGCGTTCATAATCCAGGCCGAAGACGCTGCCGCCGTTGAAGGCGTTGTCAAAGGTGGCGATGACCTGATAGCTCCCGGCGGGCAGGTGGACTTTGAAGCGTTGGGAGGTGCCGTCGAGTTGTTTCTCGAAGACCGTTTGGTTGTCGACATCGATCACCGAGAGCCGAACGGTGCCCCACAGGTTCATGGTCCAGGCATTGAGCGTGACTTCTCGATCCATGGGAATGTCGAAATGCCAGACCTGGGCCGAATCGTTGCGGTTCATATAGGTGAAGGTGTAGAGATCTTCTGAAAAGAGGCCCAGTTCGGTCTTTGCGCTGTCGAGATTCCATTCAAAGAGGGCGCGGTAGCCGCTCATGGCGGCGACGGCGAGGATCAGGATCAGCAGCGGAATTAAGAGTATTTTCAGTGTTTTCTTCATTGTAAAGTTGTTTAGGATTTTGATTTTTCTTCAAGGAAGGCCTGAAACGCGGGGTGTTCGCGAATGGGAGCGAAATCCGGGTCTTGCAGGGCTTGGGTCAGCCATTTTGTCTCGTCGGTCAGGGCGATCTCCAGGCATTCCAGGGCTGTTTCGACATCGCCCTGGCGTGCAAAGCCCCCGGCGACAATGTAGGCCGCTTCGTTGCTGCCCCATTTTGAGCAGTGGATCTGTGAAAAATTCTGTTGGGCCGCTTCGGGATCTCCGAGGATCAGGTGTGTGCGGCCGCACCAGGCATAGTAGTCGTTATTATCACCACCCCGGAAGAATTCGAGCGCAGCGGTGAAATCGGCCAGCGCCGCGGGATAATCTTCCAGATGGTAATGAAGGAGTCCTCGCTGATAATAGTGGTGGCTTTCGTTGGGATCCAGGCGGATCGCTTCGGTGAAGTCGGCCAGCGCTGCCGGATAATCCTGGAGTTCGTTGTAGATGCACCCACGCCGGTAGTAATCCACACTCCATTGGGAGCCGAGCTGGATGGCTGCGGTTAAGTCGTTCAATGCTGCCGGATAATTTTTCAGTTCGGAGTAGAGATATCCCCGCCGGCCGTAATGAACTTCATTGTTCGGCTGGAGCCGGATGGCTTCATTGAAGTCGGCCAGTGCCGTTAGATAATTTCTGACATCCCAGTCGCATCCGAGTGTGCCCCGAATGGAGTAATATTCAGCCTGGTCCGGTTGGAGCCGGATGGCTTTGGTGAAATCGGCCCAGGCCATGGGATAATCTTCAATATCGTAATGATAAATTTGTCCGCGCCGGTAGAAATTATCGGCATTGTTCGGCTGGAGCCGAATTGCTTTGATAAAATCAGTCAGCGCCGGAGCGCTATTGTTGTAATGGTAGCAGGATCCTCGCCAGCGATAGTGGTCTCCATTCTCCGGCTGGAGCCGGATGGCTTCGGTCAATTCGGTCCAGGCCGCCGGTTGGTCGTTGAGTTCGCGATAAATGCGGCCGCGCCAGTGATAGCTATCAGCATCGTTGGGATCGTGACGGATGGCTTCGGCAAGATCGGTCAGGGCGGCGGGATAATCCTTGAGTTCATAATGGCTGCGGCTGCGCCAGTGATAGTTCTGCCCTTCTTCCGGTTGCAGCCGGATCGCTTCTGTGAAATCGACCAGCGCGGCGGGGTAATCCTGGAGTTTGTGATTGCAGCGGCCGCGCCAGTAATAAGGGGTGCCTTCTTCATGGACGGCCTGGACGGCGGCGGTGAAATCGATCAACGCTGCGGAATAATCCCCGAGGCCGTAGTGGATGATCCCTCGCAAAAGAGCTTCGCAGTTTTCATCGGCCTGGATTTGAGCGGCCGGGCCGTGCCGGAAATAATTTTCTCCTTCGGGCTGAAGCCGGACGGCTTCCGTGAAATCGGCCAGCGCGGATGGATAATCCCCGAGCCTGTAATCGATGTATCCGCGCCGGTAGTAGTTATACCCCTTTTGCGGCAGGAGCCGGATGGCCTTGGTGAAGTCGGCGAGCGCGGATGGGTAGTCCTGGAGTTCGTCGGCGGCGCCTCCGCGCCAGTGATAGCTGTAACCATCATCGGGCTGGAGTCGGAGGGCTTCCGTGAAATCGGCCCGCGCCGCCCGGTAATCTTTGAGCGCGTACCGGCAGCGGCCGCGCCAGTGATAATTCCAGCCGTTCGGAGACTGGAGCCGGAGGGCCTCTGTGAAATCGGCCAGTGCTGCCGGATATTCTTTGAGCGCGTAATGGCAGCGGCCACGCCAGTGATAATGGCCGCCGTTTCCCGGTTGGAGTCGGGCCGCTTCCGTGAAATCAAGCCGGGCTCCGGCGTAATCTCCGACCTCGTAATGGATGTAGCCACAGAGTTCCATTGCCCGACAGCGAATTGGCTCGCTGAGGGGGGCGTAATTCCCCAGCTTTTTGAAGAAACGGCACAGGGCGGCCGGTTCAGCATCGAAGACTTTCAGGATCGCTTGGAGGTCGGCCCGCCAGTTCGCCAAATCGGGAGCGTGGGTTTCCTCGTCGATCTGTTCCAGCAGTGTTGTGAGTTCCGACAGGCTGCACCATGCTGTTTCGGTAGCGCTCCGGGAGCCATTTTCACAATCGCTTTGCAGGTTCAACAACAGCGAGGTGAAAAGGTCCGGCAGCGAATTCAGCGGTTCCAGCGACAGCCGATGATAGATCCGTTCGGTTTCCAGGGCGCGCCAGCGGGGATCTCGTCGTTCTTCTGCTGGTGAAAGCGTTAGCTTTGTCTGTTGTTCCTGATAGTAATCATGGAATTGTTGATGCAACTGTTGCCATCGTTCCGGCGCGTGCAATTGCAAATATTGCCCCAACAGCTGCCGTACCTTTTCGTTATAGCGCCATCCGTAAACACACGGGCGCACAAAAGAGGTCTGAGTCAACCATTCAAAGGCGGCCATGGCTGAATTGTCCGTGATCAAGGCCAGGATCTCTGGATTGAAGTAACGGGGGACGGCGGCGGCGAGCAGGGTTCCGCGCCAGTCGGGCGCGAGGTTGCGCAGAAAGTATTCCGCTGCCGTCTCGTCGGCTTCCGGGGTGCCGGTCACTGAGGTCAAAAAGGCCAACAGGGCCGGATTGCCTTCTGCCAGCCGGAGGATGGGTTGCACGGTGGCTTCTTCGGTCTGTCCTCGCTGCCGCAGGTATTCGCCTGCTTCATCGTCCAGAAAGGGGGGAAGCTCATGGTGTAAAACCTGATCGACAGGAACCCAGGATTGACTTAACGGCCGGCGTCCGATCATGACCAGATGTACCCAGTGGCTAAGGTTAATTAAATTTCCCTTCAGCATGCATTGGATTCCTTTGCGCAGTTGAGGGGCTGTATATTCGTAGTCATCCAATACCAGCACAACCCTTCGATGTTGCTCGATCAACAGGGACAAAGCTTCGGCAAAATGATCGCTCAACTCTGTTTCGGGGTCCAGCAACAGCAGCCTGTCGGCTTTATCGGTAATTTTTCGCTCGATATAAACTGTCAGGGCGCTTTTTTCTTCGAGTTCGGATTCGACCATGCTTTGGGCGGCAAAGTCCAGCCGGCTCTGAGGGGCGCGGGGATCGGCTGCGATCTCCGCTTTAAGTTCGCCATATCTGCGATAGCGTTCGTTGAATGCTTTGAAATTTTCCGGGTTGGTTTTTTCCAGTTCTCCGGCCCAGCAGAGCAGCACTTCCAAAAGGGTGCGCTGATCGGCGCCGGCGATTGCTGTCAAGGCCTGACTGTCCAGAGGAAAGCGTTTGTATTGTTCCAGCAGGGCGGTTTTGCCGACTCCAGCCGGGCCCGAGATATCGACGATTTTGGGCCGAAGCCACCAGGGATCTACATTTATTCTTCCAAAATAAGTTAGTTGTCTGGCGCGTCCGACGAAAATTACATCAGAGTTGTCGGTTTGTTGTTGTTGAAAATCCTGAATGTTGGAAGTTTCTGTCATGTTACAATTCGCGTTTAAGTTCTTCTCTGCTTATCGGCAGGCCGTAGATCTTCAGCAGATCGTGGCGATATTTCCAGAAGGGATTGTGATGGATCAGGGCCTTCAGGACGGAACGTTGAAGGTTGGTCAGCATGGCAAGATCGCGGAGGGCCGGGGACTGCGGCTTTCCGTAATTTACATGATATTTGCCATCGTCATCACGGCCCCGGGCGGTGCTTTGGGGCTGGATCCGGCCGTCGTTGAAGACGATATCGAGCAGAATTTCGGCCAGCTCCAGGCTTTGATCGGGATCGTCGAGGGCCGGCAGGATTTCCAGCAGGGCAGTGACGGCGCGGGCTTCATCTAATTTGGAGAAGGCCCGCAGGCCGGTCATAAAGGTGGTGGGCCGGTTGTCGTAGTAATTTAAGTGTTCGTCGTAGGAGGGCTCTTTGCGCAGGTCTATCATTCGGCGGGTTAGCGATTGGACGGCGAAGTCGGGCGCGGCGGTGCGAGTGCGTTGGAGCAGGGCGGCGGCGGCGAAGAAGCCGGCGCCGGGGTTCGGTCCAGAGATCCAGCCGGCGAAGAACCGGCAGCTTTCGGGTCCGTCGTCCAGGAGATTGTCGAGGGCGCGGATCAGGGCGATCTGCATTTCAGGGGCGGCGGTTTTTTCCAGCCGGGAGCGGAGCGGCGGTGCGATCTCTCCGGCCCGACCGGTCAAGGCGGCGAGCAGGTAGAGCACCATGTGGCGGTTTTCGGGGTCATCCGATTCGAGCAATTTGAAATAGAGGTCGATCCCGGCTTCGAGTGCGTGGTGCAGGTCGGCTTTGATAGCTATCTCGCGCTGGATGGCAGTTTCCAAGGTTCGGCCGTCTTTGGCCAGAATTCCGCGCCATATCTCCTGATCTTTTTCCTCGCGGGCGTGAACGATCAAATAGCCGGTTCCTTCGGCGGCCAAGATCAGGAAATCCAGCAGTTCCAGCTCTTTTTGGGGATCGCCGGTCTGAGCCAGCATTCGGAGCATAAAGGGGACTACGCAGGCAGTGGCCTCGTAGATGGTGCCCTGGTGGATGACGCTGCCGAAAAGTTCCTGCCAGCCCATCTCGCGGATTTCGGGATCGTCGGAGAGGAGCAGCCGCAGTTGCGCCGGCACATCGTCGGCGGGGCCGTAGGCATGGTGGACGGCGTGCCAGTCGATGGCGTCGAGCCCATCCAGCAGTGCGGCGCGTTCCGGCGGGAGTGGGGCGGCCAGGGCGGCTTCGCGTTGGGCGGAGCGGGATTGCTCCCGGATCTCCGGTTCACGGGCGGCCATTTCTTTGGATCGTTCGAAGAGTTCGAGCATCATTTTGGACTGGGGGGCGTCGGGGCCCAGGGCTTCCACGGTGGCCTGGGCCAGCCGTTCCTGAAGCGGCAGGGCGGCGGCCGGGCCATATTCCTGGTGGTAGAGGAGAAAAAGCTCGGACTGAGCCTGGAGGCTTTGGATGTGGCTTGCTCCCAGCCGGCTGATGTGGATGTCGGCGATGCGCTGGTAGAGGGGGAGAACGGCGCTGGGATGGCCGCGCTTTTTTTCGATATCGGCCAGCAATTTGAGCAGGGGGACCAGTTCCAGATCGGCAGGGCCCAACACCTGTTCTTGAAGGGCCAGCGCCCGGGTGAGATAATCGTGAGCTTCTTCAAAGAAACCGTCTGCGTCGGCCTCTCGGGCCTGTTCGATCAGATCGTCGGCTTCTTTTAAGGCGGCGAGTTCGGCGGCTGAGCGTGGAGGCTGGTTGAGTTGTTCTTCCAGCCGGACGAGCAGGCGATGCAGTTCAGCGGCCGCTTTTTCGGGGTCTTGATGCGCGCCCGGCATCCAGTTGAAGGATTGGTCCTGTTCGGGATCGGCTGCTGCTTCCAGAGCGGTGAGAGATTGATGCAGCGGCATGGCTTCGGTCATGACGGCGGGGTCGCCTTGCTGGGACAGCGTTCCCAGCAGAGAGACCAGTTTGCGCAGCGCCCGGATGGTTTCGGGATGGCGCGCGCCCCAGATTTTTTCGCGGATGATGAGAGCCCGGGTGTAAAGCCGGCGGGCTTCGATCAGCCGATGGGTATGTTTGTAGCAATCGCCCAGGTTGGACAGCGTGAGGGCGGTCATGGGGGAGTGGTGGCCGAAGATCCGTTCGTGCAGGGTTAGAGAGCGTTCCAGGATCGGGATGGCTACGTCGTCTTGTTTCAAATCGGCGAAGGCGGTGGCCAGATTGTTGAGGCTGCGGGCCGTGTCGGGGTGGTCGGGGCCTTTCAGTTTTTGAGTGATTTCCAGGGCGCGGGTGTAGGCCTGACGGGCCAGCTCGCGCGTTTCCGGTTGGCGCATCCAGGTGAGGCCCAGGGCATTGTAGACGCGGGCCGTGATGGGATGTTCCTCTCCCCAGCGCCGGGTGCAGCGTTCCAACAGCTCTTGAAGGAGGGGCAGGGCCTGCTGGGATTTCGTGAGGTACCCCTGCATCAGGGCCAGAATCAATTCGCTTTCGATCGTGGCGGGATCGTCAGGGCCCAGCGTTTCCAGGCGCATTTCCAGGGCCTGGTTGATCTTTTCGATTCCGGCGTCGAATTCGCCCTGATCGAAGAGCATCTCTCCCAGGGCTTGAAGTGTTTCCGCGACTTCGGGGGAGGGGGAGCCGAAGAATCTCGGCCGGATTTCCAGGGCTTTGTCCAGCCAGCTGCGGGCTGTAGTGTAGTCACCGCGCTGGGAGGCGATTTTGCCCAGGCCCTGCCAGCAGCGGGAAACCGGTTGCCCTCGAAGGGCCGGCATTTTTTCATAACAGGCCAGGGCTTCTTCGTAATGGTGTTGGGCCGTGGTATAGTCTCCCCGGTCCTCGGCCTGTCGGGCCTGCGCGAGCAGTTCATCGGCTAAGTCGTCTGTGGTCATGTAAGCAATTGTGCCGCAGCTTGCCGTTTTGGCAAGTGGCGGCACACCGAAGGATGAAGAAGAGAAGAGATTTCACCACAGAGGCACAGAGATCACAGAGAAGAGGAGAGGAGATTTTTTGAAACGTAATGATTTGTTGTTCAGAGGCAACGGTCCGGTGCGGTTTCGATAAAGGTATGTAAACAGGGGGTGGGATTTTGAGAGCGTCGCCGGGGCGGCTCTGGAAAAGACAATGTTTTCGCGCGCATTCTGATGCGCGCGAAAACATAAACAAAAAACTCTCTCCCCCTATCCTGCGCGGCATATCTTATGAGGAAGGCATCATTTGCGGGACGTTACAAGGCCGGGGCGGCTCTGAAAGATGAAAATGGGTTTCAGGGCCATCTTGTTGGCCCTCATCCTCCCCCTGGCCCCCTCCTTCCCCCAACGAACATGTGGGAACGGGGAACCGGTTTCCGAATGACGACTATTTTGTGGGGGAAGGAGGGGTAAGAAGGCGCGTCGCCGGGGCGATTCTGGAAAAGGTCCATGTTTTGGTGCGGCCCTCACCCCCTGCCCCCTCTCCCATGTTTTGTTGTTAAGCAGCGACGCGATTCGAGTGGATGCGTTTTGGGGTATAACCGCGAACGATACGGGAGGGAGAGGGGGTAAGAAGGCGCGTCGCCGGGGCGATTCTGGAAAAGGTCCATGTTTTGGTGCGGCCCTCACCCCCTGCCCCCTCTCCCATGTTTTGTTGTTAAGCAGCGACGCGATTCGAGTGGATGCGTTTTGGGGTATAACCGCGAACGATACGGGAGGGAGAGGGGGTAAGAAGGCGCGTCGCTGGGGCGATTCTGGAAAAGGTCCATGTTTTGGTGCGCCTTCTGAGGCGCACCAAAACATAAACAAAAAAACTCTTTCCCCATCCTGCGCGGCGTTTCTGACCGGGAAAAGATCATTTGCGGGACGTTACAAGGCCGGGGCACCCTGAAAGCGGAGAGCTATCCCTGTTGCGGCGGTTGATAGTCTTTAAAAAGCATTTCAAAGTAAGGAAAGGGTCCCAGGGGAATCATTTCAAAGTCGATGAATTTCTCACGGACGAAGGGCAATTCATCCAGGGCTTTTCGCGCTTCGTCAACATTGTCACATTCAAGGATAAAGACGACTCCCAGACGACGATCCCGGCAATTGTACATCTCTCGAACCGGGCCTTCTTTGTACAGCTTCCAGGCACACTTTACTTCTGCTTCAAGATAGGGTTTTATTTTCTCAGGGGTTGTTTGAGGAGCGACTTTGGCGACGGCTAAAATCTTCATTTCAAGCTCCTTTTTTGTGATTGAATTTAACGGAAATTTTTTACGTCTGGCGGTGCAATTTGAGTGAATTACGATCTGTACGGTCAGCCCGGAAAACAGGGGAGAAAAAAGCCGTTTGCGGGACGCAAGGAATTGATCGTAAGCCTGGCCGATGGACAGTCACACAGGCAGGTGAGTTATGCGTTACCGAGAAAATTACTCTGTCTGCTGGCGCGAACCAGCTCGGGGGTTTGCCCCGTCCAGGCGCGGAATGCCCGGAAAAACGAATTGGGCTCTTCATATCCCAGGAGGAAGGATATTTCTACGCTGGTATAGTCGGTGGCGGAAAGGTAATGGCGCGCCAGCTCTTCGCGCAGTTCATCCAATACCTTCTGAAAAGTGGTGCCTTCTTCTCCCAGCCGGCGTTGTAAGGTTCGGCTGCTGATGGCCAATTTTGAGGCAATGTACGGGATGGAGTAGTGCCCGCTGGCCAACATTTCGATCAGGCAGGCCCGGACCCGATCTCGAAAGGAAGCTTCCTGGAGGTCTTCCATTTTCTTGTCGAAGGCCGGTTCTAAGATCGCCCACATAGCATGATTGACGGTCAGAAAGGGCTTTTGGGCATCTACGGCGGAAAATGCCACCTTGTTGATTTCATCACGCCGGATAGGGGTCCCCAGAAAGGCCTCATAGGCATCCCGGTCGGGCAAATCGAGGCTGACGTGAACCGTTTCCGGATTGATTGGCTCACGAGTCGCCATACGGGCCAGCTCGACCCAGAAGACGAGTTCAAAAGCGGCAAAGAGCGTGGGCAGAGGATCGTGGGGCGGCAATCCGGCAAAAGTCAGGATTGTCTGGCGATCATTCTGCTCAAGGTTCATGCGCACCGGGGCTACAACAGGTTTGTAATGGGCGATGCGTTGGAGCGCCATATTCAAATTATTGCTGCTGAGGAATGCGATGATCGCCACGTCGAGCGTGTTGGCGCTGATGTTTTTGGCCAATTTCAAAGCAAAGGCCGGCTCATCCTGGGATACATAAGCCAATCCTTCCCAGAAACGAAAATATTCAGCCGCTGTGACGGTAGGTGTTTTGCGCAGCAACAGATCCAAAGGCAGTCGGGCATATCGCAGCACATCCTGAACCGGAATGTGCAGATCTTTCAGTAAGGTCTGCCAGCCCTTTTCGAAATTATATCGCTGACTGTGGAGTTCTTTTATCTCATTCATCAAAGTTTACCTTCCGGATGGGGAGAGTTTTTTTGTTTATGTTTTCGCGGGCTTCAGAAAGCCCGCGAAAACATGGATTTTTTTCTCTGCGTCCTCGGCGCCTTTGCGGTGCAATCTGAGTGAATTATGCGGTACTACCTTTCGCGTTTTTTAATCTCAAGCTTCCTTTGTCGGATCTCCGGTACTCCAGGCAACACCTTCGCCTCTATCCATCGTTGCGATGGTGGTCATGTCCTCTTCATCGATTTCAAAGCCGAACAGATCGATGTTTTGTCGAATTCTTTCCGCGCTGGTACTTTTGGGCAGAACGGCATAGCCTTTTTGGATGCCCCAGCGGAGGAGAACCTGGGCCTCTGATACGCCGTATTTCTTTGCCATTGCTTTGAAGGGGGAATCCAAAGCGGCGCCATCCGCTTTCATCTGATCGGTCTTGGCGCTCGCCTGGCCTTCGACATTTCGCCAGTTTGAGAGCGGCACGAGGCTGCTGTAAGCGATGATAGAGATGCCGTTCCGGTTCAGGTAAGAGACTAAATCGGGTTTTTGCGACCAGGGGTGAAGTTCGATTTGGTTGGCGTTGGGCAGGGGGAGCCCGACGGCTTTGATTTCTTCGATATGGGCCTCGTTGAAATTACTCACGCCGATAGCCCGTACCTTGCCCTGTTGTTGAAGTTCAACCAGGGCTCTCCATTGTTCAAGTCGTTGAGCCTGGGGGAAGGGGGCATGGATCAAATAGAGGTCGAGGTAATCCAGTTGTAGCCTGGATAGACTGGCCTGGAATGAATCAAGGGTTGAAGCATAGGTTTTTGCCGGGTGTCCCCAGGCTTCATTGCCCGGCCAAAGCTTGGTCGTGACGAAAATTTCCTCCCTTGAGAGTCCAGACTCTTCCATGGCTGCTTTGATCCCTGAGCCGACGCCCTTTTCATTGCCGTAGGCTTCTGCCGTATCGATATGCCGGTAGCCTGAACGGATGGCCTCATGTACCAGGCGTTGGGCTTCTTCGTCTCGGATAAGGTAGGTGCCGAATCCTACCATCGGCATCTGAATACTATGGGTGAGGTTGATATATTTTTGTCGGGTTTGCATTTTGATTTTTCCTTGTGAAATCTGGTTTGACGATCCCAGTATAGTCCATTCAGTACAATTAGCTCTATCGTTTCGCGCCAGATTGATATCCGATCATGCCAGAAATTTCGGAACTTGGGTTTGTTGGGTTGCTTGACAGCCGGTTTTTTGCGTCCCGCACCGGGTGCTTTTCCGGTAAAAAGCGACGCGCCGGGTGGGGGGAGAGAGTTTTTTATTTATGTTTTGGCGCGCTTTCTGAAGCGCGCCAAAACATAGGCTTTTTTCCACCGCTTTTGGGAGATAACTGTACAGGCTACAAATTTGACTTCCGATAGTCTGATCTTATACTTTTCTTATCGTTTGAAGGCTTATAAGCGGCAGGGTAATCTGAATCAGGAGATTAAATCCATGACCCACAATCTCTGTCTGCGCGATGTGTTGGAAGCCGACCTCCCGATCTTTTTTGACCATCAGCTTGATCCCGAGGCCAATCACATGGCTGCTTTCACGGCTAAAGATCCCACCAACCGGGAAGCCTTTATGGCTCACTGGCATAAAATTATGGCCGATCCTACCATCTTGATTAAGACCGTCGTGTGCAATGATCAGATCGTCGGCAGTGTCTTGAGTTACGAAGATGAGGGGCATCCTGAAGTCAGCTATTGGATTGGAAAGGAGTATTGGGGGCAGGGCATTGCTACCCGGGCTCTTTCCGATTTTCTGTTCCATGTCAATACCAAACGGCCGATCTATGGGCGGGTGGCGAAAGACAACATTGCCTCGCGGCGGGTCCTGGAGAAATGCGGTTTTGCGGTGGTCGGGGAATCCCGCGGCTTTGCTCATGCCCGGGATGCCGAAATCGAGGAATTGCTTTTGGAGCTGGGCGCGAATTCTGTTTTTTAAGTGGACTGTTCTGAATATAGGGCCAGAAAGATCCACCACAGAGCAACTGTGATAAATGTCAAGGACGAATCGTAGCCAGATTTAGCCA
>CAZCTC010000076.1:0-37269 GCA_964501335.1 uncultured Anaerolineales bacterium
CCAGCGAACAGCAAACCGCTTCCATCATTTGGGTACGGGGAGATAAGGCTTATCTGGAACAATTTCAGCAAAAACAAAACACTAATAGCTGTGGACCCACTAATATAGCCATGGCCCTTTCCTTGCTGGGTTCCCACCCTGGGGAATACCCAAACATTAGAATCTTCCTTACATCCACTGTCGAAAATAATATAGATCGAGTAGACATTCCTTTTTTATCGGACATAAAAGGAGCCACTACCATCGACGCTATGGTAGAAAGTTTTAATAAACTGGCTCGTCAATTTGACATACACTATGAAGCTGTTCGAAAAAGTGGAGGAACTAAAGCTGATCTGATTCATTATCTCAAGTTAGGATGTCCTATCACAGTTCTATTGGTGTGGGCAGATAAAATCGAATTTACAGAAAAAAAACTTCCCCTTGTTGATCAGAAAATTAAAGTGCCTGAATACAAAAATGGAGGTGGACATTATGTCCTCGTTGTAGGATATGATGAAACACTAGATATGATTTACTATCTAGATCCTTCAAAGGATTCTTTTCAAGTTACAGGCGAATCCTGGACAACTTTTGAAGAAAACTGGTCACGACGAACTCCTTGGGCCCGAGCCATAGGATATGATAGAGAAATGATCATTTATCAGAGCAATACCGGGAACCGATTCAGTTAACTGCTCTAAATTAAGGAGATAAAATTATGAGTGCTTTGGCAAAAAAATTACTACCCTTGGGAATAATTTTATTTGCAGGCTGTAGCGAACTTGGTATCCGAATAGGAGGCTTGGATGCCCCCTTACCACAAGAATCTTCGATTGTCTTTTTAAATGAAAAAAACAGGGGGGAATTCCAACTCGGTTTCATCAATCAAGATGGAAATGAGTTATCCTATCTACCTAAAGATCCACAAAGATATTTTCCTTACCCTTTCAATCCTATCTGGACTGACGATAGTAAAAATATCATCTTTCGTGATCCCCAACGGTTAAAATTAATGGTTATTTCAAAGGAAGGATATGAACAAGACTTCGATCTTCATTTTGGAGAATACCCATCTCTAATTCAAGGAGAAGTTAACACCGTTGTTCTACAATCTTATGACGACAATGATAATGATTATCTGTATCAAGCTAACTTAGAAAGTGGGAAGTCTCTTATGGTCTATCTTTCTGCCACCTCTATCCCCACATCAGGCGTTAGTTTAGCCGTCGGGACCCGATCCCTCGATCATAACCGACTCGTTTATCAACGCGAATGGAATATAGACAGGTCAGCCGATAAAATAGAAAATGAAATTGCAATTTACAACTTACTTACAGAAGAAACAACGGTGTTGATCCATCAGGAGGGAGATGCTGGAACTGTGGCATTAAAAGCCCCGGCCTTTTCCCCAGATGGTCAATGGATAGCCTACACAGCCTTTGATGGAATTTATATAATCCCTGCAAAAGGAGGGCTCCCACAAAGAATCATAAAAATAGAAATTGCTAACCGTAACACCATCCATAACTCACCGCCGCATTGGTACTATTGGGATGAATATCCCCCCATCCCCTCCTGGTCCCCCGACAGCCAGTGGATCGTCTACCACCGCTGCATGTTACCGTTCCCCAAAGGCTGCGAAAGAGGCGCCGACTTCAACATCTACAAAGTCAACATCGAAACTGGCGAAGAGATCCTCCTGGTCGAGGGCGGCTTGAATCCTTACTGGCGCCTCACCCCCGTCGAAGAGACCCAGGCCCCATAAAAAAATGCCGGGTGGCCTGTCTTCTCAGGTCACCCGGCATCTATCCGGTGACAAAACATGTAGCGTCTCCATCTTATCGATCATCCAGGTCCGAATCGTAGGTTGCTACGGAGAAAACCGGGTCCAGCAGGATAATCCAGCCCTCTTCCATCCGAATCCGTCCCTGATTCTGCAACCGCACCAATGCCCGGTTGACGCTCTCCCGACTGGTCCCGACCAGGGTCGCCAACGCCTGCTGCGTCATGGGAAGCGTAATCCGCACGCCCCCCGGAACGGCCCGACCGGTCCACCGGCCCAGATGCTCCAACCGCCGCATCAACCGCTCCGACACCGTCAGCGAAGCCAGACCTTCCGCGTCGTAAGTGGTATTGCGCAACCGCGCGCTCAAAACCCGTAACAATCTCAGAGCCAGAGCGGGACTGCATTGCACACAGCGAACCAGCGTCTCGCGGTGCAATTCGTAAGTCCAGGTATCCTCCAAAGCCTCTACACTGGCTGAACGGGGCAATTCTTCCAAAATCGCCATCTCGCCGATAATTTCCCCTGCCCCCAGCAACTGTAGAGAGAACTCCCGCCCATCCTCCGCTACCACGAAGATCCGCACCCGCCCACGTTCGATGATATGACAGCTCACGCCGGGATCCCCTTGATGAAAGATAAAATCTCCTGGGGAAAAACGGGTACGAGTCGCCTGATCGGCCAACCAACGGAGAGTCGCCGGGTCGAGATCCTGGAACAGTGTAATTGATCGGAGAAAAACCCAAGGTTCCATCAATTCTCTCCTGGTCTCTCCATTGTAATCCGCATTGTAACGTCCGTCAATTTTAGGTTCCAGGGTCCGGGTAATCATGGCGCACCTCCTCAGGTTCACCTTTTCCTTTTACACGGTCCGCAGGAGCAACCCTACCGTCATCGCCAGCATCATGCTCAACAACGTCTCCACCCAACTGCCCGTTGATCGCAGGACCAGCACCCCCACCCCGCCATCTTGAATCTGCAAGCTGCTCATCCGCCGGGGCAACAGGACCAGCGGCGCCATGAAGTAAAAGCCCCCCAGGGTGAAAGTGGCGATCGCCAGCCGTTCGATAATGGCCCCGTACTTCTCGCCGGCTGCCAGATTGGGAGCCGCTTCCGGCCCACCGATGCCCCGCACCAGCATCCGCAGCAGCACCCACGAGGGCTGCGCCAGCAGCAAATAACCCAGGGCAAAGAGCAGAATCCGCCGATTGAAAAAGAGCTGAGTCATCAGCCACGACGTGGCAGACTCCTGCCACGGATCGCCGCCCCATACCAAAGCCAGCCCGATCACTGTCAAATGCAATACCTGATCGCCCAGATACCAGACCATTTCCCAGGTCGGATGGGTGGTCCGCAACAACTTAGCCCGGACCACATCGATCACTGCATGTGAAATGCCGATGTAAAGCGCATACATCCACCAGCCGGGATCGACAATCACCGCCAACAGCAGCGTGACGACCGCCACAACTCCGGAATGCGCCAGAACACCGTAGACCGAGCGAGCCTTCCAACGGGCGAGAGCATTCCACTGCAGGACATAATCTCCCAACAAGTGCGCCAATAACATCATGTAAACCATTTCACACCTCCTCGCTTCGTCTCAGGTCATCTCTCATCTGATGACCTCAGTATACCGGCGCGAGGAGGTTGCCACAATGATCTACATCACACCACTTTCTACAATTTTTTTAAATTCTTCGGCCCCCAATGTTTCAGAAGCCATCAATTGATCCACGATCCGCTGAACCAGCTCACGATGGGCCGCCAGCGTCGCCGCCGCCCGCGCATAAGCCTTTTCCACCAGTTGCTGGACCTCATCGTCGATCAATTGAGCGCGCGCCTCGCTGTAACTGTGCATTTCTCCGGTCACGCCATCGGCGGAACGGCTGTAACAGAGCGGTCCCAGCTTTTCGCTCATCCCGTACTGCGTCACCATCCGATGCGCAATCGCCGTCGCCTTCTGCAAATCATTGGAAGCACCGGTCGTCACTTCGCCGAATTCCAATGCTTCCGCCGCCCGGCCGCCCAGGATAAAGGCCAGATCGTCTTCCAGCTTGCTGCGAGGAATCAGATAACGATCCTGTTCCGGCATCGTAAGCGTATAGCCGGCCGCCATACCCCGGGGAATCATCGAGATCTTCCGCACCGGATCGCAGTTCGGCAACAAATGGGCCACCAAAGCATGCCCGACCTCATGGAAAGCGATCACCCGTTTCTCGTACGCGGATATGATCCGGCCTCGCTTTTCCGGCCCTGCCATCACCCGCTCGATGGCGGACTCAAACTCCACCATTCCGATAGAATCTTTGCCGTTGCGCACCGCCAGAATCGCCGCTTCGTTGGCCACATTTTCAATATCCGCCCCCACAAAACCCGGCGTCGCCTGCGCCAGCCGCGTCGCATTGATCCCCTCTTCCAGCGGCTTATCCTTCAAATGGACATTGAAGATCGCCTCGCGCCCTTTGATATCAGGAGCCGAAATCGTAATCTGCCGGTCAAACCGCCCCGGCCGCAGCAACGCCGAATCGAGCACATCCAGCCGGTTGGTTGCCGCCACCACAATCACCCCGGTCCCGCTGTCGAAACCATCGATCTCCACCAGGATCTGATTGAGCGTCTGCTCCCGCTCGCCGTTATTGCTCTGCGCCGCGCTGTCACGATGACGCCCGACCGCATCGATCTCATCGATAAAGATAATGCTGGGACTGTGCTTCTTAGCCTGCGCAAAAAGTTTGCGCACCCGGCTTGCCCCGACCCCCACAAACATCTCCACAAACTCCGAGCCGGACATATTGAAAAAGGGCACCTGAGATTCGCCGGCCAGCGCCTTGGCCAGCAAGGTCTTTCCCGTTCCCGGATTTCCTACCAGCAAAATGCCCTTCGGCGTTCGCGCCCCAATTTTGGCAAAACGTTCCGGCTCCTTGAGAAACGCCACAATCTCCTGCAACTCCGCCTTGGCCTCATCGGCCCCCGCTACATCCGCAAACGTGACCTCGGGACGATTCTCCGCCAGAACCCGGCTGCGACTGCCCAGGCCGCCCGAATCGGCGAACCCCGGCGCCCGCGTAAAAACAAAGTAGATCAGCCCCCCGGCCAGCGCCAGTTGCAGCAAAATACCGCCCAGCCGGCCCAACCGCTCCACCGTCGGAGGGCCCCCGACCACCACTTCCGTCCCGGCCAGATCCTGCTGGGTGATCCCCAAATCCGTCAATTGCTCAACCAGGGATGAATTGGGCTCCTTTTTTGCCTGGACAGTCCGCCCATCCCGGTAGGTTACCTGCAGATTGTCATTTTCTAACGTGATCTGCGCAATCAGCCCCTGTTTGATTTCACCAGCCAGGGTAGGAAGCGAAACCGCCGTATTCTTCTGAAAAGCGTAAAAATAGGTAAATACGCCCAACAACACCAGCGCGATCACACCCAACAGTATCATCTGTCGCTTTTTCATCTTCTGACTCCTTCCAAATCGCAGGTTACTACCCGATATAATCAGTCCAGGTTCACAGGAAATATTCTCATTGACTTATACCATATTCTTACCATCCACAGACAGGACGTTTGTCCTTTTTTCCCATAAAAAAGACATATCAAAAAAAGAAGAGTTTTTTGTTTATATATTCTCGCGCGGCCTTTGGCTGCGCGAGAATATAAAGTTACCCTATTCTTCCCGCAATCTCCGCTTTACCGCTTTTTATGCTATAATGTTTCTTGGTTTCCCAAACCATCCGGGAGGACCTGAGTTTGACACCCCTGCAAAATCGTCGAGTATTGGTAATAGCTTCCGCGGTCGGGCGTTCCCATCTCACCCGCCTGATCCTGATCGCCCGAGAATTGAAAAAACTGGCGGCGGAAGTGGCTTTCGCCTATCAGAACCCACAACATGAACTTCTTCTCCGGGAAGGATTTTCTGTCTATCCGGTAGCCGACGCCGGGGTGACCGATTTCAGCGGCAATGTCTACGCCGCCTTCGATCCCTCACTGATCGAACGTTGCATCCAGGACGAACTCCAGGCCATTCGGACATTTCAGCCCGATTTGATCCTGGCCGACTTCCGCCTCAGCGCAGCAATCTCGGCCCGCGTTGCCCACATCCCGCTGGTAACCGTTGTCAACGGCGTCCTGACCCATTATTTCAACCCCGTCGAAACGCTTTTTTCTCCTGAAGAACACCCCAACCGGTTTAAAATCGCCCACTGGCTGGCCCGCGCCATCCAGGATCGCCAGAAATGGACCCTGGCACGCCCCTGGCGTGAAGCCGCGCGCCGTCACGGCATCAAAAAGCTGGCTTCCCTTTACGATTTTCTGGCCGGCGATCTGACCCTGGTGGCCGATCTACCGCAACTTTGCCCGTTGCCCAACCTACCCGAATCGGTCCGTTACATCGGCCCCCTGATTTGGGAAGGCGATCCCACACCCGAAAAGCTCCTGTTGCCTGAACCGGACCCGCAGCGCACCCTGATCTACGCGACGGCCGGCAACACCGGACAACGGCTTCTGCTGGAACAGATAGCCCAGGCTCTGAGCAACGATCCGGCCTATCAAGCCGTCCTGACCACCGGCGCCTTCATCGATCCGGCCTTCGCCCCTCTCGCCGACAATCTCTATCTGGCCCGCTTCATCCCCGGTGCCCGCATCATCCCCCAGGCTCAGGCGGTCATCCACAGCGGCGGCAGCGGCAGCACTTATCAGGCACTGCTCTACGGCGCACCGGCGCTCGTCATCCCCTTCAACAACGAACAACGGATCAACGCCTGGATCGTGCAAAAAAAGGGGCTGGGCCTTGCCCTCTCGCCCCGGGAACTGACCCCCCAAAAAGTCAAAACGGCCTTGGAAACTCTGCTGGCAGATTCCGAAATTCGCCAGAATGTTCAAAAATTCCAGCAAGACTGGAATCAGGACCAAAGTCCCCAGGTAGCAGCCCTGCGAATCGGAAAATTTTGGGCGGCGCTTGAAAACACACCCGTCTCGGAGAGGACAAAAAGATGAAACCGTTTGATGCTCCCTTGCAACTGGCAAACGAAAACAGCGCCAAGGCTCTGGAAACCCTCCGCCAGACTCTGGAAAAAGAGGGCTGGCGCCCGGAACGTTTTCCTGATCGGCCGATTTACCGCCTGGATTTCTCCATTCCCCAGGGCATTCTGATCACCTATGCCCAGATCCGCGATGATGTCCAGCAATTTTCCTTCTATGTCCTGGCTCCCTTTCAAACGCCCGATCACCGACGGGTAGCCATGGCCGAATTTCTCACCCGGGTAAACTACGGCCTGTGGATCGGGAATTTCGAGCTGGACTTTGGAGATGGGGAGATCCGTTACAAGAGCAGCATCGACTTTGAGGGAACTCAACTGAATACAGAATTGATCCGCAATGCGGTCTATCCGGCACTGGATACGATGCGCACCTATCTACCCGGTCTGATTGAGGTTATCAAAGGCCAGACACCGTTGGAAGCCTTCCTGGAGATCGACGGCGACAGCTGTGCCGTCGGCTAAATAAAAAATATAAGCTTAAAAAATTTTCGGGCGCCCCCAAGGGGGCGCCCGAAAATTTTTTAAGCACCAGAAGCTCTACGAAGCCACCAGATCTTTTTTGATCTGCTCGGCCGATTTCTGATTGTGAATCACCGGCAGTAACACATGGAACTCACTGCCCGGACAGCTCTTCTCATCATAGCCGGGACTCTCCACCCAAATCCGTCCCCCGTGCGCCTCGACAATACCCCGCGCAATCGAAAGTCCCAGTCCCGGCCCGCCCCCTTTGAATTTGGTCCGTCCGGTCGAATGGAGCGCCACGGCGCCGGTACGATAAAACTTGGTAAAAATCAGCTCCCGCAAATCCGGCGCAATGCCGATCCCGGTATCGCGGACCACCACTTCAATAAAAGGTTCGTCGTTTTCCGGAATGCCGTTATCCTCCAGCAACCGCCCGAAAACAGTAACGGCCCCGCCATCTGGAGTATATTTGATCGCATTGGTCAACAAATTGTCGAAAACCTTGCTCAAAGTCTCCGGATCGGCATCGATCTCCGGCAATGCCCGCAAAGGATCCACCGTCAAAGAAATCTTCCGCTCGGCCAGCGCATCCTGTAAATTCCGCTCCAATGTCTCAAAAATAACCCGCAATGAAACCTTTTCAATGGCCAGTTCCAATGTCTGACTGTCGATCTTGACCATATCCAGCATACTGTTCACTAACTCGTGCATCCGTTTGGAGCCGTTGACGATCCCCATAACGTACTGTTGATAAGAAGGATCTTCCTGAATGGCCGGCACGTACATCAGCATCTGGCTGAACCCTTTGATCAGGGTCAAAGGTGTGCGCAGTTCGTGAGAAACCACCTGAATGAAATCCGATTTATTGCGATTCAACAATTCCAGCTGGTGATAAGCGGTAGCCAGTTCCGCGGTTCGTTCCTGCACCTTCTCTTCCAACCCTTCGTAAAGCTGGGCATTGCGAATCGCCACCGCAATCTGACCGGCCAGCGCCGAAAGGATGGAGACATCGCCCTCGGAGAAAGCCGAAGTATACTCGCTCTGGATATCCAAAACCCCCAGCATCTCCGTCCCCACCAGCAACGGCAAGACCAGCTCTGAACGGGTATCGCGCAAATTTCCCGCCGCCAGATAAACGGTATCGGCTTGCGTATCCTGAGTCAGATAGGATTCCATCGTCTCATAGACATGGGCCACGATACTCCGCTCGCTCCCGCGGGGAATAGAAAATTCGGGATCAAAAGGCTCGATCCCTTCGCTCTGACTGGCCGCCTTCAATCGCACTACCTGTTGAGCCGAATCGAGCTGCCAGATTCCCACAAAACAATAACCGAACTGGGCCTGAATCAAATGCGCGACCTGCGGCAAAAGAGTGTCCAGATCCAGAATCGAGGTAATCCGGCTGCTCACCTGAGCATTCGTTTCCAGTTGCAAAGTATAACGGGAAAGGGAATTGTTCGCCGCATTCAACTGCCCCACCAGCGTTTGCAATCGCTCGCGTTGCTGATAGATATCCAGAAAAACACGGACCTTGCTGAGCAGAATTTCAGGGACAAAAGGTTTACTGATGAAATCGACAGCCCCGGCATCATAGCCCTTGCGATGATTATATTCATCGGAATAGATGGCGCTGACGAAAATGATCGGCAAAGTAGCCGTGCTCTTATTGCCGCGCAGCAATTCGACCAGTTCATATCCGTCCATTTCGGGCATCTGCACGTCCACAATGGCCACAAAGAAATCGTGTTCCACGGCCAGTTGCAGTGCGTCGAAACCCGAAGTAGCCGAAAATACTTGAATTTCGAATTTGCGCAGCAATTGCTCCAACGTATAAAGGTTCTGCGGCTTATCATCGACGATCAAGATTTTGGGCAGTTCTTTCATCTTCCCTGTCTCCTGTCTGCTGACTGCTACTTTTTATAATCAGAATTTTTATTCATTTTTTCGCGCGCCTCCGGCGCGCGAAAAAATGAATAAAAAATTATTTGTACAACCAGACCCGCAGCATAGAAAAGAGCCGATCGACATCCACCGGCTTGGAAAGGTAATCGCTCGCGCCGGCAGCGATACATTTATCGGCATCGCCCTTCATCGCCTTGGCCGTCAGGGCCAGAATGGGCAAATTGCGGAACTTGACCTGCGCCCGGATGCGCTGAATCGCTTCATAACCATCCATCCCCGGCATCATAATGTCCATCAGCACCAAATCGATCTCCGGGCGAGTCTCCAGCACTTCCAGCGCCTTGATCCCGCTGTGCGCAATCGCCACATCAACCCCTTTTTCCCCCAACAGTTTGGAAAGGGCAAAGGCATTCCGCATATCGTCATCGACCACCAGAATATGCTTGCCTTCCAACTGTCCTTCCCGGGCGTGCAACTGCTTCTTGAGCAACGACTGCTTGTCTTCAGGCATCTCCGCCACCACCCGGTGCAGAAAGAGCGCCGTCTCATCCAACAACCGTTCCTGCGATTTGACCCCTTTGATGACGATGCTGTCGGCATGTTTCATCAATTCCCGGCTCTCCGCCTCGGTCAGATCTTTGCCGGTACAGACAATGATCGGGCAACGATGGATCGAACGATCGGCATCCAGCTGATTCAACAGCTCGAATCCGGTCATATCCGGCAACGTCAGATCCAGAATCATGCAATCGAAGGGCTGCGTGGCCAGCTGCGACAAAGCCTCCTTGCCGGTCCCGGCCTCGGCAATGACCACATCCCCACCGCTCAACAACGTTTTGAAACTCTGCCGCAAATTCACATCGTCTTCAACCAGCAGCAGGTTCTTCACCTTCCGCGAAATCATCTCCTCGATCTTATGAAAGACGCCGTCCAACCCTTCCAGCGTGACCGGCTTGGTGATAAAACCCACCGCTCCCCGTTTCCCGGCATCGTGATTGCCGTCCATCGCCGAAATGATATGCACTGGAATATGCCGCGTCTCCGGCGTCTGCTTGAGCGCATCCAACACCTGCCAGCCGTTCATTCCCGGCAAATTGAGATCCAGGATGATCGCCTTGGGCTGATACGTCTGCGCCAGATGGAACCCCGACTCGCCGTCCCCGGCCACCAGACATTTGAACCCCTTCGCCCGAGCAAAGCTGCGCACCACGCCGGCAAATTTGGTGTCGTCTTCGACAATCAACAACACCTTATCGCCCTGGACCAGCGAATCCCGATCATCGGCAATAACCGGCGGCGGCGGCGGCGCATTGGCCGGACGTGAAGGCGGCGGCAACGGCGTTGACGGTGCCGCAACTGGAGCCGCAACCCGGGCCGCAGACTCCGCCGCTTTGACTTCTCCGCTCGCACCGCTATGCCGCAACGGCAAATAGAGCGTGAACATGCTGCCCTGTCCGAATTCGCTTTGCAGCCCGATCTCGCCCCCCATCCGGGCCGCCATCTCCCGCGAAATCGTCAGCCCCAATCCCGTCCCGCCATATTTCCGGCTGGTACTTCCATCCGCCTGCCGGAAGGCCTCGAACACCACCTTCTGTTGTTCCGGTTTCATCCCGATCCCGGTGTCGATCACGCTGATCCCCACGGCCTGCTTCGGATCGAGCTTGCGGCAGCCGTTAGGATCGTCGGCCCGCGGCCGCGCAATCCGCAACTGCACACTGCCCTTATCGGTAAATTTGAAGGCATTGGAAAGCAAATTCTTGATGATCTGCTTGACCCGCTGCTCGTCGGTCTCGATCGTCGCCGGCATCTCTTCGTCCACCACCACCTGGAATTCCAGCCCTTTTTCCTGGGCCACATGCGCAAACTGAGCCCGCATCGCCTGGATCAGATCCTCGATCGGCATCGGCGCAAAGTGGAACTCCATCCGGCCGGCCTCGACTTTGGAAAGGTCGAGAATTTCGTTGATCAAATTCAACAGATCGGTGCCGCTGTTGTAAATCACCTGCGCCGACTTGATCTGATCCGTCGTCAGATTACCGCCGTCGTTGTTCGCCAGCATCCGCGCCAGGATCAGCAAACTGTTCAACGGGGTCCGCAATTCATGGGACATATTCGCCAGGAACTCCGACTTATACTTGCTGGCCAACGACAGCTCTTCGGCTTTCCGCTCCAACTCCTGATTCTGCTGATCCAGCAGCGCTTTCTGTTCCTGCAACGCGGCGCTGCTGGCTTCCAACGCCGACGCTTTCCGCATCAGCTCCCCATTGGCCATCTCCAGCTCGCCCTGCTTCTCCCGCAGCCGCCCCTCAGAAGCGCGCAACCGTTCGGCCTGCACTTCCAGTTCGCCGTTGGAACGCCGCAGCTGATCTTCCCGGGCCTGTAACGCCTCCGCCTGCGAGCGGGTTTCGCTCAACAACTCATTGATCTTCGTCCGCGCCTGGGTGGTATTGACCGCCACGGCGATATTTTCCGCTGCTTTCTGCAAAAATTCCATCTGTTGCGCGGTCAACTCCGCCATACTCCCCAACTCAAGCACCCCGACCGTTCGGTCGTTATAAATCAAAGGCGTTACCACCAACGACTTCAAACCCACTTCCACCAGCCCGGAAGAAATACTGAGATAATCCGCCGGCACCCGCGTCAAAATCAACGGCAACTTTTCTAACGCCGCCTGCCCCACCAATCCCTCGCCCATCTTAAATTGATTGATGGTATGCTTGCGACGGGTATAGGCATGGCTGGCCACCAACCGGAAGAGATCCCCCTGGGCCACAAACAAAGCCCCTACGGGAGCCCCCAAATAGAGACAGATCTGCTTAACCACGCCGGCAGCCAACCCCTGCAAATCCAGCTCTCCCCGCATCCTTTCGCCCAATAAAGCCTGGCCTTCTGCCTGCCAGGCCTGTTCTTCAGCAATCCGCCGGGCCGTCTCAGCCTCCTCGCGGGCCGCCACCGCCTCTCGCCGCACCGCTTCCACATTTTGGGTCCGTTCGGCAATCTGTTCTTCCAGCACAGTCTGGAAGGATTTCAGCTCCAGATTGACGCCCTGGACCTCGGCGACCCGGGCTTTCTCCACATAAGAATGATAGACTTTGTTGATGACCAGCAAGACACCCATCGCAAAATAGACACCCATCACGATGGAACCTGTCACCAGATCAAGCTCGCGGGAAAAATAGACGACAGCCGCCGTGGCCGCCACATTGACCAAAGCCAGAAAAACCATGCTCCAGACCGGCAGCAGAACGCTCCCCATGATCAAAGCCAGCGGGACCGTCGCCAGCAACATCGCATCGGGCTGGCCGGCGCCGTAATAGACCAACGCATAGCCGCAGGCCGAAATCCCGCCACAGAGCGCCATCGAACCGATCTTGAAATAACGGCTGCGCGCCGTCAGGTAAGTAAAAAGACAATCGCCGATCAAAAACAGCAGCGTCGGCTGAAAAGTCTGGATATTGGGATAGTTCATGGTCAGGATCAGCACCGCGCCGATGCCCAGGCCGATCGTCAAGGCAAAAACCATCAACAACTGGGCCTGCCGCCGTTCCCCGGGATCGGTAAGCTTCGAACTCGGCGCAGCGAACCAGCTCCACACACGGGCGAATGAGAGCCTGGAGATCTTTTTCAATTGCGGGCGAACTGACATAATTGACTCCTGCCCTCTACCGCTTTGGTTGCAGTGCCGCAGCCTTCTCTTCCAGCTCGGCATTCAACGCTTCCAGCTCCGCCTGTTTATCGCGCAGCCGGCCTTCCGAAGCCCGCAGACTCTCCGCCTGGGCCTCCAGCTCTTCATTGGCGGCCCGCAGTTCTTCTTCCTGCGCTCGCATCTCTTCGGCCTGCCGCTGCGTCTCCTTAAGCAGAGCATTGATCCGGGCCCGGGTCTGCGCCGTCCCGAAAGCAATTCCGATATTCTCCATGGCTTGCTGGATAAACTCCAGTTGTACCGGCGTAAAATCGACCAGCGCGCCGATTTCCACCACGCCGATCACCTGATCGGCGTAGATAAAAGGGCAAATAACGAGCGATCGGGGAGAACTGTCCCCCAACCCTGAAGTCACCAATACATAATCCTGAGGGATCTTGTTGAGCGTAATCATCTGCCGCTCCTGAGCCGCCTGTCCCACCAGCCCCTCGCCCACCTTGAACTGTTCCGGTAGCCGGGGATTGGGGATGTAAGCATAGCCGCCCACCAGCGTCAACATCTCCCCTTCCATCACAAAAATCGCCCCCAACGGAGCATCCAGATAACGACAGAGATGCCGGATCACATTGTGAGCCAGCGTCAGGATATCCTGTTCCCCCCGCATTGCATCGTTCAATCGCGTATGGCCGACCGTCTGCCAGACCTGCGTCACCATCGCCCGCCGCGCCGCCTCGGCATCCTGCCGGGCCAGTTCGACGGCCTGATTGCGTTCCGCCAGCTGCGTCTCCAATTCCGTCTGATGTCGCTGCAAATCCCAGATCATCTGCAACTCCACCAGCCGCGTCTTGTCGAGCGAATTGCGAAACAACGTCACCACAATCAGCAAAACCCCCATCGCCAGCAAAAGGCCGGCATTGCGAAAATCCAGCCCTGAAATCGGATTCCCCTGAAGCAACGGCAGCAGAAAAGCCCCGGCCACATTGAAAACCGTGAGGGCAATCAACCCTCGCACCGGCAGGAAAATCCCCCCGATCACCAGCGCCATAGGAATAATCGCAAAAAGCGGCACGGCAGGATCCTCGGAACCGAAAGCGGCCCCAAATGCTGTCAGCGCAACCGACACCCCCAATAAAATCCCCCCGATATTATGGAAGCGGGTCCGACAAAGCATATAAGCCAGCAAACAGCCCGGAGCCAGCAGGCCAAATCCCAACAGGTTGCTTTGCACCGCCCCGCTGGCCATCGCCGGGGCCAGAACCAACAGCCCAACCACACTGAGGACCGTCCCCATCAAGGCCAGGATCATCGCCAGCCGCACCTGCCGCCGCGCCCCGGATTCATTGACCGAAATATGCGGCTCCGTCATCAGCTGCCAGAACCGCTTTAGATTTTCGCGCAGGGATAAATGTTGGGGTTTTTCAGTTTGGGGCGCCATTTGCATTCCTTACCTCCTGAAGGTCGGGCCTTAAGCACCGGCCGACTTTAAATTTTTTGATCAGTTTTCTACCCATGCGATTGGCATTTCAGCGTCACGCAAAAGGCTTTTGTTCAGTTTGGATCTACGCGCTGGACAGGCAGAGAAAAATTATTTTTATTCATCTTTTCAGCGGCTTCAGAAAGCCGCCGAAAAGATGAGCTTTTCTTTCTTTTGTTTTTCGGGCTAACCGCATAGGGAGTTATCTTTTCACACCCGCAATGCGCGAAAAAACAGTCTATCTTCCCTGCAAGGGTCCCGATTTTCCGGTCCCCAACTCGACCAAAACGCGAGCGATCTCAAGCAACGACAACACATAATCCACCGGCGTGGCTCTCAGGGCCGCCTCGGGCATATAAGGCACCTCAGCCGTAGCCGGATCCTGCACAATCGCCAACCCGCCATGCGCTTTGATCTGCCGTAACCCTTCCGCGCCATCCGCATTGGCCCCGGTCAAAATCACCCCGATCAACTGCGCCCCGTAGACATCCACCGCACTCTCAAATAAAACATCGATGGAAGGCCGGGTGTAATTCACCTTTCCATCGATCGAAAGCGAAAAAGTATGATCGGCTTCGATCAACAGATGGTAATTAGATGGCGCAAAATAAACATGGCCGGGCTGCACCAAAGCCTTCTCATCGGCTTCCTTCAAAGTCAGGGCGCATTTACGGGCATAATAGACTACAGCCGGCCCCTTTTGCCAGGGATGCAAATGTTGCACCACAATCAACGGCAAAGGATAATTCGCTGGAAAAACCGGCAGGATCTGCGCCAGTGCGGCGGACCCGCCGGCCGACGTGCCGATTACCACCGCTGCATAATTCCCCATCCCCCTTACCCCAAACGCTTTTGATAAATCTTCTCGTGCGCATCGATAACCCGGAAATAACTCTCGATGGGGGAAAATTCCAGCGTCTCTTTGGTCCCCAGACACAAAAAGCCGCCGTGCAGAAGGCTGTCGGTCAACAGAGTTAAAACGCGATGCTGCAACGTTTTGTCGAAATAGATCAACACATTCCGACAAAAGATCAGATGGACATCCCCAAAGATCCCATCCGTCACCAGATTGTGATTGGCAAAAGTAATCCGCGCCTTCAACGATTGGTCCATAATGACGGAATCGTACTGCGCATGGTAATAGTCGGCAAAAGAACGTTTGCCCCCCGATTGCTGATAATTGGCCGTATATTGCCGCATCTCTTTGAGGGGATAAATTCCCTCGCCGGCTTTCTGCAGGGCCAGATCGTTAAAATCGGTGGCAAAAAGGGTCGCCCGATCGTAAACGCCCTCTTCCTGCAACACAATGGCCAGCGAATAAACCTCTTCGCCCGTCGCACAGCCGGCCACCCATACTTTGACAAAGGGGTACGTTTTTAAATAAGGCACCACACGTTCCCGCATCGCGCGGTAAAAATCGGGGTCACGAAACATTTCGGTAACGGTGATCGAAAAATCGAAAATAACCAGCCTGGCAAAGGCCTCGTCGTGCAACAGAGGCGGGATCATATCGCTGATCCGGGCATAGTTGGTCTTCGCCAGAAGATGCCGCAACCGCCGCTTCACGGTCGCCCGGGCGTAGTTGCGGAAATCGTAGCCGTAACGTTGGAAGATGGCGGCTAAGAATAAGTCGATCTCGATGTTTTCCAGATCTTCTGTCATTGAAGCATCTCCCAAAGGCCCGAGGTTCTATCCCACCTCTAACGACTCATTATAAAAGCAAATCTCACCCATGGCAAACCCTACCGCGAAGGGGTAAAAAGATATCGCCGAGGCGGATCTGGAAAAGGGCTATGTTTTCGTGCGCATAAGAATGCGCACGAAAACATAAACAAAAAACCGCTCTGTGCGGTTAGTCTGGAAAAAAAGCCCATCTTTTCGGCGGCTTTCCGAAGCCGCCGAAAAGATAAATAAAAAACTCTCTCCCCCCAGCCCGCGCGTCGTATTTGACCGGGAAAAGATCATTTGCGGGACGTTACAAGGCCGAGCCCTTACTATAGGGGCCTATTTTCAGGACAGCCCCCCTTTGCAGGAGCAAAAAGATCCCCCATAATGATTCCCAAACGGCGCGCAAAAAAGCCACAACAAAGGAGATTTTAGCGATGCGTTACTGGACCATCCTTTGGGGAACGACCTTGATGCTCTTCATGCTGTTTTTTTGTCTGACCACCTCACCCGCACACCCGGCCCCAACGCTCCCGGATCCGGCCACCGCCCCCATCACCTACACCCATCATTTCTACCTGCCGATAACCTTCAAACAGACGGCCTGGTGGATTCCACGCCCCGGCATAACCTGGCAATGGCAGCTCACCGACGCACCGATCGACACCACCGTCAATGCCCAGGTTTTCGACATCGACTACGAAATGCCCACCGCAACCGTCACCACCCTGCACAACCAGGGCAAACAGGTCATCTGCTACATCAGTGTCGGTTCCTGGGAAGAGTGGCGTCCCGACGCCGCCAGCTTCCCTGCTGAAGTAATCGGCAAAGACTATGAAGGTTGGCCGGGAGAAAAATGGCTCGATATCCGCCGGATTGATCTCTTAGGCCCGCTCATGCGCGCCCGCCTCGACATCTGCAAATCCAAAGGCTTCGATGCCGTCGAACCCGACAACATCGACGGCTACCAGACCGATACGGGTTTCCCGCTCACCCGGGCCGACGAGTTGACCTATGTCCGCTGGCTCGCCCAGGAAGCCCATGCCCGAGGGCTCTCCATCGGACAAAAAAACAGCCCCGATCTCATATCGGAGCTGCTTCCTTATGTCGATTGGGCCCTGACGGAAAGCTGTTATACCGACGGCTGGTGTGAACAAATGCTGCCCTTCATCGAAAACAACAAGGCGGTCCTGATGGCCGAATATGCCGATACCGGCGTGACGCTCGATCAATTCTGCCCTTCGGCCCGCACCTGGAACTTCAGTCCGATTCTGAAAAACCTGGAACTCGGCGTCTACCGGGGAACCTGCCCTTGATCTGGCCTGAAAATAGAGTCAGAAGACTCACCACTGAGACACAGAGGACACAGAGAAGAATTTAAAATAAATCTCTTCTCTTCCTCTCTGTGCTCTCTGCGCCTCTGTGGTGAAATTTCTGCTCTTTTTCATCTCCCAAGATATCGCCTTCACCAGATCTCATTGCGCCGAATATTCCAGCCGGCTCAACTTCTCCAACGCCGGCCGGGGATCGGCGGCGCCAATAAGTGCCACAAATCCATGTCCGGCCACATTGGCAACCCACAGATCAACGCCTTCATGCGGAGCTGCCGCAATAATATCCTCGCCTTCATTTTCCGCCCCACAGGGCCACCGGGGCAACAAACCCGGATGGACACAGGGATCTCCGGAAATCTGTAAATGTCCATGGACGATGTTCTGCACCCAGGGCAACTGATCATAAATCAGCCGATGGACCGGCGCATCAATGCTCGGCTTGGAACTCTCTTCCCCGGAATAGATCAACACCCCGTTATCCAGGACCAGATCCACCCAGACAAAATCCTGAGGCGTTAATCCCTCCTTCGCCACATTTCGCCGCGTAATCACAAAACCAGCCGCCCCCCGCGAAGAAAGGAATCCGTGGGTACACCGAAAAGAAAAATTGCCCGGCCAACGTCCACTGGCCACATTTCGCTCGATAATCTGGGAAAAAGCCGGCTGCATCTGCCGCGAAAAAGCCACCAGAGCGTCCAGATAGGGAACCGCCGGAATCACCTCATCCCGACGCTCACTTCGACGACGCTTTGCCTCCAGAAAATGGACCACGGTCTCCACCAATGCGGCCGGCAATTCCGCCCGCGTGACCGCCACTTCGTTCCCCAAGGCATCCAGAATGAAATAATGGCCCGAATCCCCTAACCTGGAATAAACGGCTAATGCAGCATGCAATTCCAGCATCCACCGCACAATCTCCACCCGCGACATTTCAGGATCAGCCAGTTTAAAGGGCACCAGCAAGGTCTCCGGATGCAAAGTTTTGATCCGACCGACCAGCTTCGGGGCTGCCCGCACGACCAACGTGCCGGTTTCACCCTCTTCCAGACGCAATTTACCGGGAATCGAATCAATCAAAACGTTCGGCAGATGGGGCAAAAAGATTACCACATCGGCGGAAACCCGCTCGATCCACTGCTCCAGCTCATGGAAGGTACAGGCTTTTCCCCCCGAAAAGTTGCCCAGCCGCTCTACATGAGGATAAAGAACCTCGAAAGCCAGCGCAATCTCGGCAGCCAGCTTTCCCTGTCCCGTCGGTACCAGTTGCAAAACAGCATCCACCGGCTGGACAACGGGCCCGCCCACCACTGCAATCGTTTTGTTCATCGGTTCCTCCGGAAAAGATTTGATTTACAGATTGAAATTCTTTGTTTACATTTTCGCGCGCTCCTGCGGAACGCGCGAAAATGTAAAAACTACTTGAAATCCGGAGAGCTCTCCCGGGCCACACAACTGTCGTTTGGCCCGGTCCAGGGATCGGTGACAAACTCCCGCACCATCCCGGCCGCACACTCGCTTTGCCACAGGCCCACGGTATGCCCCTGTCCCCGGAACTCATAAAAATAGCTGTAACTCAGATTCTGCGCCACCATCTGCGCATAGTTCGGCGGCGTAATGGGATCATACTCACCAACCAGCACCAGCGTCGGCAGATCGCTGACCACCGGCTCCCCTTCCCGTCCCTCGAAGGCCGCCGCTCCCCACTCATTACAAATCGTAAAGAGGGTCTCCGGAGCACCGAAAACCGAATCATAGGCAAAGGACTCCAGGTCCGGATAAGCTTCGTAATCCAGTTCCATCTGATCCGCTGTCGTGGCAAAGACTTCCTCATGGCAATTGACCGACAGGTACATCCCTTCACTGAGGGTGGAATTGCTGTCTACCCCGATCCCGACCATCAATGCCAGCAACTGATAGTCGCCTTGCAAGGCGCTGTAAATCATCGCCGGCATATAGGGGATGATCTCACTGACATAGGCCCCGCCAAAAATCGCCGACGTCACATCGGTTCCCGTCAACCGCATCCGATAGAGCTTATGACGGGGCGTCTCGACCCAGATTTCTTCGGGATTGGCATTCAACTGATCCACCAGCGCATAGTAAGCCGCTTCCAAACGGGGATAAGAAGCATTGCAGGCCCGATCAGCCGCACAATCATCGAAAAGTTTGCGCAGCACCCGATCGGCAGTCTCCGTATACTGATTCATCACCGGAACTTCGATCGGCTCAACCCCATCCAGCACCACGCTGCGAATCACCTCAGGAGAATCCCGCATCACCGTCAAAGCCAGGCGCGTCCCATAAGAAGCCCCATAAAGGTTGACCTGTTGATAGCCCAACAGTGTCACCAAATCCTTCACATCGGCCGCATTCTCGGTACTGGTATAAGCAGCCAGATTGGCGCCATGGGTGGTCAACCGATCCCGACAGCGACGGAAAGCATGCGGATATTCCTCCGCCTGCTTTTCCTCGGAATAAGTGCGCTTCCAGTCATCTTCGGCCACCGTGCGATATTCCGGACAACTAAGGTTGGGCTCAGAGAACCCCGTCCCCCGTTGATCGAAGGTGATAAAATCCCGCTCCTTCAAGAACGGCTGGATAAATTCTTTATACATCGCAGTGATCTCTTCCAGCGTAGCCGCCCCGGGACCGCCGTTGAGAAAAAGGATGGGATCAGGAGCCGGATTATCACCCGTACTGCGATAAATGGCCACCGCCAACCGCACCACTGCCGTAGAGGTAGTCGCCTGCCGTGATTCAGGCACAATGACATACCCACATTCCACATCAGCGCCGGAAGGAACCTTGAATTCACAACGAGAAGAAACAAAGGTATAAGGCCGATTCATCAAATCGGGAGTGGGAGAAGGTTCCGGAGTCCAGGTCGGCGGCATGGGAAAAGGAGTCGGATCGTCGGCTACGGCCTGGCTCTGCGCCACCTGCAAGGTAGGAAACGGCATGACCGTTACCACAGGTTGATTGAGGGTATCGACCACAAGGTACCCTCCAGCGCAAAGGATCAAACAGGTCAAAACGCCCATCCCGGCCAGGATGGTTATTTGCTGATTACGGGTCAGTCCCTTTTGCGAAGAACGCTTACCTTTCACCTGAAAAAACTCCCTCCGTTTCTTGTTTATAACCCCGACGACTTTGTTAGCGCGCATAACTTCTGAGATCAAGGGCCGCCCCTGCGTGGGCGCCCTCCGCCCCTGTAAAACCATTTCGGTTAAAACATCCCGGGCGTGTTCCAGCCCTTGGGCGCGCGAACAAGTCAGGAAGACCAACAAACACCCACACAGATAAAAAAGTTATATTTTGGGCGGCTTTCTGAAGCCGCCCAAAATATGAATAAAAAAATTCTCTCCCCCATCCGGCGCTTCGCATCGAGCCAGACCAAAGCCTTTTGAGGGACACTAAAACACCCTTAAAACGATGCGGAACGGCGGCCTTTAGCGCTGCCGGATAATAATCGGCAGCCAGAGCTGATGCGAAGACAACACCCTTAACATAACCGTTTGAGAAATAGCCGGATTGGTCAGGGATTGCCCCACCACGGGGAAGGCCGGAGCCTGCCCGTTCGAGCCTTCCGGCACAACCACCGTCACCGTCACCGGCGTCCCGGCCCCAGCTGCCAACAGCATAGTCGTCGTCGGCATCACCTGCACCGACCACCCGTTCCCCGCAACGGAAAGCCCAAAGGAGTCGCTGATATTGCCGGTATTCGTCAATGCAAACACGGCCGTCACGGTGGTCCCCGGGGTTGCAGTAAGCACCGTCGCCGCCGGCGTCAGATTCAACTGATAGACCGGCTCGATCACTGTCAACGTCAACGGGAAATTACGATAGGTCACCGTCATGTCGTTGGTGTACAACAACACCCGCCCCTGATAGACCCCCGCCGCCAGCTCTGTCGCATCAAAAGTTAATTCAACCGCTTGCGGAACGCCGCGCGGCACCATTCCAGACGGCGACGACAATTGCAGCCAGGGGATATCCGTATTCTCCGGAGTAAAGGCCACGGCCATATAACGGGTCACCGGCAAAGTATAGGTCACTCCCGTTGTTCCGTCGGGACTTTCAATGCCCACCAGCTGATTCGAAGCATCGGCCATAGAGTAGTTGTATTGGAAGAGAATTTCACCATTGGGCCGCAATACCACCTCAAAATAGTTGGTGCTCCAGTTGGTATGCCCCCGGGTCTCAACCCCTTGATACTCTACCACAAAAGCCCCATCCGTCGTACCCACATTGTTGTAAACCAGATTTCCGACACCGTTGGTGGGAACCTGAGTCGCGATGACTGACAGATCCAGATCTCCCCAGAAAGGACTGATCAACCCGTTCGGTACGGTCGTACTGGGAATCTGCCCCTGCCCCAGATCGGCCGGCGGCGGCGCAAACGACAGATAGCCATTGGCTGCTACATAAACCTGGGTATAGACCTGTCCATAAAAGGGGAAAGGCGTAGGCAGGTTGATCGGACCGACATAGCCTTCATCATCCGCATCCCGGGGCGCGGCGGTGGCATGCCAGGCCCCCGCCCCCGGATAAACGGCCCCGGGATAGGTATTTCGCCAGTTGTAAATTAACCCACCGGTCCGGCTGTCGCGCACCGTATAAGGCGAGGTGCCCCCCAACGCCACTTCCTGGAAATTGAAGGTGGGAGAAAATTCTCCCTGGTTGGTAAGCGTGATCATCCGTCGGGCACGGGTACCGGCCACGATCGTTACATTCAAACTGTCGTTGCTCAGGCTCAAAGCCGAAGGCGTCAATACAGTCATCGTCTGACGCACCGTCGCCCAGGCTCCGTACAGATCGCGCACCTGCGCCGTAACCGGATAAAGGCCGGGGCCGGGGAATTTCAGTATCGCGGCCGCCGCCGCCGACTGCCATTCCGTATCCCAGTTGCCGTCGCTGTTCCAATCAAAACGATACTCCTTCAGCCCATCCCAGGTCTGCGTAAAATCAGCATCGCTGACCAGATTGGGATCGATCGGTAACGTCGCTACCGTATTCCACGTTGTGGCGGAAAAAATCTTCGTGGCCACCGGAGCATGATCGTAAGGATTGGCCCAAATATGCCGGCTGGTCGTCGCCGTCGCCCCCCCGGCATCTCGCACCATCAGTTTAACAGTCCAGTGATTGGAACGGGGCAGGCCGTCCGACATCCCCTGCGCCGTAAGCACATAATCACGGCTGATGGTCACCGGACCGGTAACCCAGCTGGTATCCCAGGTCCCATCCCCGGTCCAATCCCAGCGAAAAGCCAGATTGTTCAAGGCCGTCTCTGCATCCGAACTGCCGGCGGGATCGAAACTGAAAGTTGCCGTAATGACCCCGAACCGGGCATCGCCATCCATTACCGTAAAAGCGGCCACCGGCGCCGCATTGGAGGCCAGAACCGCTACGGCCCGGGTCACCACCGCCGAAGCTCCCGGCGCATCGCGCACTTCCACCGCCGCCACATACGAACCGGCCAGCGTATAGACGTGCGTCGCCGACAGGACCGGACTGAACCCGGTATCCCAGGTGCCGTCATTCTCCCAATCCCACCGGGCCTCCAAAGCCTGCCCTTCCAGATCCGCACTGGCCCCGGCATCCAGGGTAAAAGTCGTATTGACCGCAGCCTGCATCGGCAAAACCGCCAACGTGACAAAGGGCACCGCATTGGTCACCGGACTGGAAGCGACCGTAAACGTAGTGGAAGTAAAGATCGGCTCCACATTGCCGACCCCATTGCGCGTCCGCGCCGTCACGGAATAAGTGCCGTTGGGCAGCAGCGGCAACGTCAACTGAAAAGTCTCTGTTACGGCCGAAAAAGCGCCGTCCACGGGTTGCGCCGGCAGCCAGGTCAAACCGTTGATCCGCACATCGACTCCGGCAACCCGATCGATTGAAATATCATTGCCCGATCCCGGCAACGGCACGACCGAAGCCAGGCCGTTCACCACAATCCCGGCCCCCACGGTCGGTATCAACCCGACAGTCCGGGGATAAGTATCCAGGATATCCAGAATCCCGTCACCGTCGCTGTCACGCCAGCCGATCTGTCCCCGGGTGTAAGGGCCGATCGAGGCGCCATTGTTGATCATGACATTGCTGATCCCTTCACCCTTACCGTTAAAAAAGCCCGGCCCCCCGGTCCCACTGGGCCCCTGCGAATTGGCATTGACCACCTGCAAATAACCGCTCCGTCCCACCGGACTTTGACAGGCATCCGGGCAATACTCATCGCTGGCCTGGAAAATATGGCCGCTTTCATGGCGCAACACCCCCCCACTGCGCAGATCGCAATTGAAAAGTGTCGTCGCCGGTCCCCCGAGATAGGCCGAAGCCCGGCCGCAACTGCCGTCGCTGTCGTCGCGCACCTGCACCAGATAGGCCCAATCCGCCCCATATTGCTTACGTAGATCATTGACATAACTGTAGACGCTGGTATTCCAGGAGGTGCTGGAATAGCCCAGGGTAGCCATAAAACTGGTCATCACATTGTTGTCAAAATTGCTCATCCGCCCGGCCTCATAATTACAGGAGACCGTGTTGGAAACCCCACCCACCGGCGGCTTATCGCCGAAAACATAAATAAAAGTCACCGCCGCATTCGGTTCACTCTGCCACCAGACATTCATACCGGAAACCGACGACGAAGTTACCGTGTAAACCTCCGCCGTCGTCCAGTTCTCGACGCTGGGACTGATCACGCCGTTGCTTTCGGGAAGCACCATGGCAATAATCACATCGCCGTAGAGATACCGGCTGGTATCGTAGTAACCCGGTTCCGGCGCCGCGATCGCCCCCGGCGCTTTCACCGTCACAGTTTCCGGCACGGCCGAGGCCACGATCACATCGTCCCACATCGGCTCGCTCTCCGGCCGGGGGTTCAACAACTCGCCATGAAAGACTGAATTCCAGGCCGCCGCCGCCAACGGAGCCCGGGCCGCCGCCATCGAATTCTTCGCCGTCGCCTCGAAAGTCACCAAAGCCACATCCGGACGGCGCCCGATCTCCAATGCCTGAGCAGCAGTAAGGTGTGCAATCATCGCATTCGGAGGAAAGATATGAGGAACCGCACCGCCATTCGCCTCGATCACCGCCCGCACGGCCCTCAAATCCTCATAATCTCCATCGATGACCACAAAAGCCGGCTCGGGCCCCCCGTCGGCTGACACCGGCTGAATCACAACCAACAATGATAACACCCCCAACAAGGCCAGGATGATTCCCAGGCACACCAGGTGGGATTTTAGCTTCAATGCAAACAACATCATAACCTCCGTGAATACGACTAAAGGACCGAAAACGCCCATCCAGGTGGTTAGCCCGGAAAACAAAAGAACAAACCGCACAGGTAGAATTCTAATTCTATTCACTTTTTCAGGCGTCGCAACCGGGCAAAGCTCCATTTTTGCACCGCATCCGAAAACAACGCCATCTACATAATTAACCCGAAAAACAACCGAAAGAGGAACCCATATGAATAAAAAATCCCCCATCCCGCGCATCGCATCCGCCCCACAAAAACCCTTGGCGGGACGCGAAGAACACTCACTGCTGGCCCTGAAAAATAAGATAAAAAAAGACCCCTGTTTTTGCGCGCATAAGAATGCGCGCAAAAACACAAACAAAAAAATTCTCCCCCTGCTTCGCACTGCGCGTCGCATCCGCCCCCACAAAAACCCTTGGCGGGACGCTAAAAACAGAGACCCCCTAGAATAACATTTTGGGGCGCGTGGTCTATAAACCGCGCGCCCCAAAATGTTTAACAACACCAAAAATCAAACGCCTCGTTGGGCCACATGCTTTCCCGCAATCCGCCCAAAACCGATCGCCGCCGAAACCGCCGTCCCGCTGCCCGGATAGATCTTACCGCGCCAGCCGCCCGTCGTGGAACCGGCAGCATACAGACCGGGAATCGCTTCCCCAAAGACATTCATTACCTGCATATCCAGATTCACCTTCAACCCACCCGCCGTATCGCAAATGGCCGGCACCGTGCGGGCCGCATAGAAAGGCCCACGTTCGATTTTTCCGAATCCCACCACTTTACCGAAAGCATCCACACCCTGTTCAACCCCGGCATTATAGGTCGCCACGGTAGCCTCCAGGGCCGCCGGGTCCAGCTCAAGAAGGGCCGCCAGTTCACTCAAAGAATCGGCTTTTTTGACCCAACCGCGAGCCACCTCCTCAGTTAACCCGGGACTGAAGGGCGGCACCACAATGCGATTGCTCCCCCGATCGGTCACCGTCTGATCCCAGATCGTCCAGACATACCCGCCGGGCTGCTCTGCAATCCGATCATAGAGGAATTCATAATAAAGATCCTCATTGAAATGCCGTTTGCCGTCAGTCGCCACCATAATACAGCTCTCGCCCCAAATAGTAATCACCATACAGGGCGTCATCTCCGGCGTGGTCGGCACTCCAAAAACCGCCGCCTGCGGCACCCACATATTCACCAGTTGGGCGCCCACTCCCTGCCCCATCACAATCCCATCCCCCTGCTGCCACAGAGAGCCGAAAGAACCGCCGCTCATCATCTTGGGCATGAAATTACGGATCAATTCCGAATTACGGGTAAAGCCGGCCGTCGTCAACACCACACCCTGCCGGGCCTTGATCCACATCCGATTCCCCCCCTGTTCGGCTTCTACACCGCACACCGTCCCTGTAGAATCCGTCAATAAACGTAATCCCCGGCTTTCCATCAGGAACTCCACCCCCAGCTCCAGAGCGCGGCGATGCATCGCTTCAACAATGGGACGCCCGCTGCGAATCGGCGTTACATGACCGCGAGCCACCGGCGATGTCACCTGAGCAAACATCGGCTCCACCCCGGAAACATAGAGGTTTTCCACAGGGAATTCCACACCCAGGGAAATCACCCAATCGACCGTCTGACCTGAAATCCGGGCAAACAACTGCCGTAAAGCCGGATCTTCAAATCCATCCCCCACAGCCGCCAGATATTTATCAAACTCAGCGATCGAATCGGTCACCCCGGCAGCCTTCTGCACCGCAGTCTCCGCCCCCAACATCACGCCGCCGCAGGTCGCCGTATTGGATTTGAGAACATCGTCCATCACTTCCATCACCAGCACCTTACTGCCGGCAGAGGCAGCTTCGATGGCAGCCGCCAGCCCGGCACCGCCCGCACCCACCACCACCACATCGGCCTCGCAACTCCAGGTCTGCATTGAAGAACTCCTTCTGCTAATATGGGGAAGCAATAATTATTCTAGCCGAAGTCGGAAATTTTAATATTCTCAATTGCAAATCAAGAACTTGTATTTTCGCGCGCCGCAGACGGCGCGCGAAAATACAAACAACAAGGCTCTCTCCCCCTGCTTTGCACCGCGCGTCAAATCCTACCGAAAAAAGCCTTTCGCGGGACGCTAAATACTACCGTATAGCCAACTCTTCCAAAATCCCCGCCGCCGGCATGACCCTGGCATACGCCCCCTGCAAGGCCGCCAGAAAAGCCGCATGGACCTGCTGCGCCGGGACCACCAGCTCCCCGAACTTCAGATCCCGGGTAGCGCAGGCGTCGGCCGCCACCCAACAGGCATACCCATAATCGGTCGCCGCCCGCACCCCGGCATCCAGGCACATATGCGTCATCATGCCCGCCACCACCAGCGAACGGATCTCCCCCTGCTGCAAATGAGCCAGCAATCCCGTCTCACGGAAACTGTTGGGAAAATTCTTCTGGATCACCGTCTCGTCGGGCAAAGGCTGCACCGTCGGGTGGATCTCCGCGCCGGGCGTGCCGGGCAAAAAGAAAGTCGCGCCGGGCCGCACCGCCAGATGTTGAACGTGAATGACCGGCAGCTGCCGTTCCCGGAAAAAAGTCAGCAATTCCGCGGCCACCGCCACCGCCGCCTCGCTGTTTACCAGCTCCATCTTCCCGCCGGGGAAATAATCGTTCTGCAAATCGATCAACAACAAAGCTGGAGATTCCATGATTGCCTTCCTTGGATTGATTTAAAGATTTCGCGCGCCGGAAAGGGCGCGCGAAAGGGTAAAAACGATTATACAGGAATGAACTTAACCCATAGAGCTAAACAGGATCAAAACGCCGTATCCCAACAGGGTCAAAACCCCCATCACAAAACCGGCAATCGAAGCCCCCCGATATTTATAGCGGCAAAGCCAGGCGGAAAGTCCCACCGCCAGCGCCAACACGCCCAAATGGATGCCGATCTCCATAAGGACAAGAAATAAGTTCGGAATCCCCTCCAATTCGGAAACGATCACGACCACGACTCCGGTCAAAAAACCGCCATAGGAAAGGAACAAAGCCAGCAATCCAGTCCCCAATGCCACCCAGGGAAAAAACCGCTCCGCCCGGCCCGTCGGCAGATCCCCCAGATTAGAGGACAAAGCCGCCACTTCCGCCTTGCGGAACCGCAGAAATTGCCGGAAAATCTGAAAAGCAAAATAGGCCTGGAGCAAAGCAAAGAACATCCATTTACCATCTCCGGAGGTCACATTGGAAATCCCCGCCCAGCCTACCGTCACGCCATAGATGACAAACATCGAAGATTCCTGGAAATAGAACGAAGCCAACCCTACCAAAATCAATACGGCTCCCCAGAATGAAAAGCCCCCCGCGGCAATCATCTGAAGCACTCCCAGCCCCAACGACCACTTCGCCCAGGATTGTAATTCACGGGCCATGGCAGATCGAGTGCTAAACAAAGTAGCGTTTTTCACGCTTTCAGCAGCCGTAACCGCTGCGGTTGGCCCTACCAACGCAACCATCAAAGGAGAAACCGGAGCCGGGGCCATCGCTTCACTATCAGCCTCTACTGCGAGATTTTCCGACAACGATGCTGCCGGCGGCTTCAAAGCGGACTGAAGCTGTTGGGCAAACTTTTCTGCTCCGGAAGGCCGTTTATTGGAAAACCTCAAAATAACCCGGGTGCCGTCTTTAGCCAAAACTTCAACCTGATCCGGCTGACTCCAGCTCCGAGGGGTCAAAGCAACCCACGCAATTTCATCAAAAGAAATTTGGACTTCTTCCCGGCGCTTTGGCCAATGAATCAAATAATCTACCCGGCAGATAAGCAGATTGGAGAGAAAATCAGCCCTGACCTCGGCATTTAAAGGCGATGCATAGATAATATAAGCCATAACACTGCAAGGGAAAAAGAAGAAAAGAAAATTCTTGCTCCCTGCCGCAATTCCGGCCCCCAGAAAAACAAGTAGCAGAAAAACACAGAGGAAAAGGAATCCCTTGGACGAAGATTTAACTCCCAAAATCTGCTCGGATTCACTTTCCTTTTTTACACCGAGATTTCCCAACATGTGGACTGCGGAATTTGTTTGCATGATTTTCGACCTGCGGCAATAGAATAATAAGAACAACTCAAAACCAACCAATTCTCTCACATTTTTCATTTTTCGCAAGTAAAACAAAATTAATTGAGAACCCCTCCACGCAGGTGATTCACCCGGAAAAGCGGAAAAAAAAGCCCCTGTTTTGGCGCACTTTCTGAAGTGCGCCAAAACATGAACAAAAAACCTCCCTCCCTGCGTAGCATCCCGCGCGTCGCTTTTTACCGCGCAAAAGCCCTTTGCGGGATGTAAAAACAGGCCGCCCCCTGGGTATCTCCTACCTCAAACTGGAAAACGCCACAAATCCCCACCAGGCAATCACCGGCAAGACCCCCATCAGGCATCCCATAATCGCAGCCGGTCGATATTTATAGCCGCAGATCCAGCTTCCCAATCCCAGGGCAAAGGCCACGCTGCCGCAGCCCAGGCCCGGCATGATCGACATTCCTGCTATCGGCATAATACTGATTAGCTCAACCCCGTTCTGCCCGGCCCAAATCATAATCCCCAAACCGGTGCCGATGAAAATCCATGCGCACACTCCCGCAATCAAAGCAACCCAGGGGAAAATTTTCCCGATCAGCGGGACATCGACCAACATATTCCCCATACTCAGTTCTGCCTTACGAAACTGGTGGAATTCCCGGAAAATCAGCGCGGCCATCCCCCCTTGCAGCACCTCCTCCCAGAAATGCTGAAACTCGCTGGTCGGTTGCCAGTTTGAATACATAGTTCCCAAAAGTATCATCCCGAAGATTACAAACAGTGAAATATCCGAAGATAAAAAAGCCGCCAGTCCCGCCCCTACGGCCGCGGCTTCCCAAAACGGGAATAAAAACCACCCGCCCGGCACTATTTTCACCAGACCCAGCCAGGCCAGACAGAGACCCCAGAATTTCAGCTGCCGGCTCCTCAGCTTCGCCAAATCAAAAGCGGGGATTGCAGCATCCTCCGGCACAACGTGGGCCCGCGCTGCCAGCCGGGCTTGCAATCGCTGCACCAACCGCTGCGCGGCGGCTGGATTTCTAAAAAGCCACAGGGTAATCCAGCTCCCATCGGACAACAAAAGATCCACCCACACAGGCCACATCCCGAACACCTTCACCAGCCGCGCCTCAAAAATCGCCTGCAAGGGCAGATGCTTTTCCACATGCCGTTCGGACAACCGCAGCAGGTAGTCAGCTTCCAGGCCAAACTGCCCGGAGAGAAAATTCAAAGAGAGCCGGGCCTTCAAAGGGAGATACCATCCGGTCAGGAGCGCCAGTCCTAAAGCGATAGATCCCCGAAATGCAGAGTCCTCGTACCCTATCCAAATCAAAAACAGAAAAAAGAGTCCCCCTATCGTAGCAGCCGTTATCGCCCACGGCCTGCCTCCCAGATTGACTTCCCATTGTGATTCGTCTTCAGCCTCGAAATGCCCATCCGCGAGAAAGTAATTCATTGAAAACTTGTACATAGATTCTCTCCTCTGTCTTACAGGCTCAAATTGACTGAGAATTCGCTGGATACTGCGGGTTATTTTATCTCTATATTTTGATCTGTTTTTAATTTCTCGCAAGAGGAGTTTTAATTTTCCAGCCCATGGGGTTGTTCAACAGTTCCAGCGTCCCGCAATCACCTGGAAAAGGAGGAATAAAAAGCCCATTTTTTCGCGCGCCGCAGACGGCGCGCGAAAAAAATAAACAAAAAAACTATCTCCCTGCGCAGCATCCTGCGCGTCGGACCGTACAAGGAAAGTACCATTTGCGGGACGCTACAAGGCCGGAGCCATCCAGGCGCAGCATCTTAAATTGCCTGATATGGGGGCAGAGGGGATAGAGGCAGCCATCGCGGCCTGTTTTCAGGACAGAACGCCATGGCAGGTGCGGCACCCCGAAGGACGAAAATTCAGCGGAAGTAAACAGCCGGCGTCACCGGGACGGCTCTGGAAATAGCCTATGTTTTCGGCGGCTTTCCGAAGCCGCCGAAAACATAAACAAAAAAAACTCTAAACCTTATTCCACCGTCACACTCTTGGCCAGATTGCGGGGTTGATCCACATCTGCGCCGCGCCGCACCGCCAGCGCATAGGCCAGCCACTGCAACGGCACGATATCGACGATCGGCGCCAGCAACGCCGGTGCCGGCGGCACCTCGATCACATAGTCGGCCCGACTGTGCGCCACCTCATCGCCGCTCTGCACCAGCGCAATCACCGTCCCGCCGCGCGCCTTGACCTGTTCCATCTGGCTGATCATCTTATCGTACACGCCGTCCCGCGGCGCCAGCGCCACCACCGGCATCTCGCCGTCGATCAAAGCAATGGGCCCATGCTTCATCTCGCCGGCCGGATAGCCTTCTGCATGGATGTAGGAAATTTCCTTGAGCTTCAGCGCTCCCTCCAACGCAATGGGATAATGAATCCCCCGCCCCAAATAGAGAAAATGCTCCCGCCGATGGAAAAGATCAGCCAGCTCCCAGATCACCTTAGAAGGCTCCCCCGCCGCCTGCCCCACCAGATCGGGCAGCCGGGCCAGATCCTGCAACGTCTGCCGCAGCTCTTTACCCTGCAACGTCCCCCGCTGCTGCCCCAGATAGGCCGCCAGCAGATAGAGATCAACCATGCTGGTCGTAAAAGCCTTCGTCGAAGCAACCCCGATCTCTGGACCGGCATGCATCAGGATATAACCTTCCGACATCCGTTGCGCCTGACTGCCCAACACATTGACGATCGACCAGAGCCGGGCCCCCTTCTTTTGCCCCTCTTCCATCGCCGCCAGGGTATCCACCGTCTCGCCCGATTGCGTAATCGAAAGCACCACCGTCCGCGGACCGATTAAAGGATCGCGATAGCGAAACTCCGAAGCGTAATCCACCTCAACCGGCACCTGCGCCAACGCTTCGATCATAAACTTGCCCACCAGCCCCGCATAATACGAAGTCCCGCAGGCCACAATGATCACCTTCTCCAGCTCCGTCGCCGCCTCCGGAGAAAGTTCCAACGATTCCAACGTCACCCGGCCGGTATGGAAATCCACCCGCCCCCGGATCGTATCGGTAACCGAGCGCGATTGCTCGGCAATTTCCTTCTGCATAAAATGGCGATAGGGCCCCTTCTCCGCCGCCACTGGATCCCAGGGGATCGTATGCACTTCAGCCGGCACGACCGCTCCATCCAGACTCAAAATCTGCACCTGCTCAGCCGTGATCGACGCCACCTGTCGGCTTTCCAGGAACATCACCGTCCGAGTATGCTCCAAAATGGCCGGCAGATCCGACGAAATGAAAGTCTCACCCTTGCCCACCCCGATCACCAATCCGCCCGCATTGCCCAGGCGAGCCAGCACCAACCGTCCCGGCTCCCGGGCGCTCAAAAAGACAAAAGAGCCCGATCCCTGCAACATCGGCAGGGTCCGACGCACCGCCGTCGTCAGATCCACCCCGCCGGCCAGATGACCTTCGACCAGATGGGCCACCACCTCCGTATCGGTCTGCGAAGCAAAAGTGATCCCTTCCGCCTCCAGCTCCTGCCGCAACTGGCTGAAATTCTCCACGATACCGTTATGGACCACAGCAACCTGACCGTTCATCCCCAAATGCGGATGGGCATTTTGCTCCGTCACCCCCCCGTGCGTCGCCCAACGGGTATGACCGATGCCGATATGGCCGGGCAAGGGGGTTTCCTTCAAGCGATCGGCCAGATTGTGCAATTTACCCACGGCCCGCCGGGCTTCAATCGCGTCATGGCCGTTTAAAACCGCAATCCCGGCCGAATCATAACCACGGTATTCCAACCGGCGAAGTCCTTCGAGAATCAAGGGAGCGGCGTCCCGGGGTCCCACATAACCAACGATGCCACACATAGTTTCCTCCTGAATAAGGTGAAGCGTCACAGGCGCACACTAAGAGTCGCAATGCGACCGCGCCTGCGTTAGAGCCCTGCCGTGCTTTTGTCGGGGCGGTTACCCGCCGGTTTTGAGACACGGCTTCCACGTCTCAGGAAGGGGAAGACGAGGGGAGGGCTATTCCCCTGGCGGTATCCGCCGATCGTTCGATCAACCGCCACCTCGTCGCCCGGCATGCCGGGCCCGGCGCTCTCTTCCCCAACACATCCCATCCAGTTACCGTTTTTTTACATCACCTCCTGAAATCGCCTCTGATTGACACTTTTCCTGACCGCCTGCGGCGGTCAGGAAAACTACATAAAACAAACTTACCCCATCGCCACCGGCATTATATCACCAGATTCATCCGCCAAAACCACCCGCCGCCCGGTCGCCGTCGCCACATCCTGCGGCAAACGGTCGTCGATCGAACGGCCTTCCGGCCCCCGGAACATCGCCGCCGGCAGGACAATCACCTCGTCCACCTTCTCGCCTTCCAACCGGGCCAACACATCCTGCACCGAAAGTAACCCGGCCACCGTCACCGTCTCCCCCAAAAACCGGTTCGGCACCGGGAAAACCTGAACGGGAATATCGGTGTCGTCGCTAAATTTACGCGCCTGCCGCTGCAACATCGTCCCGAACAACTCCCCCGTAATCCAGGTCTGCCGCGCCGCCTGCAAGGAAGCCAGCTTCGTGCGCCATTTGGAATAGCTCATCAGGAAATTCCGCGTCATTCCCACACCGTTCTCAATCAGCGCCGGCAGCAAATGATCGTACTCATGCAAATCGGGCAACAGGCTTCCGGTCCGCATATACCACTCATCCGATAGATAAATAAATCGGATTCCCAGCTCCTTATAAAACTTCACCTGCCGGGGATAGGCCAGATCCAAGACATCCAGCACCTCTTCATAGGTAAAGGTCCGGCAGGCCGGATTATGCCAGCGGGTCAATCCCACCGGCACAATCGAAAGCGAACGCACCTTGGGATAGAGACTCGCCAGATCCTCGATGGTCCGTTCCAACTGCTTGCCGTCGTTGCGCCCAGGAACCACCACCGCCTGCGTATGGACCTCAATCCCCGCCTCGGTCAACCGCCGCAACTGCGCCATGATCTCGCCGGCTTTGGGATTGTGCATCAAACCCGCCCGCACCTCCGGATCGGTGGCGTGCACCGACACATACAAGGGGCTCAAAAATTGTGTCTTAATGCGGGTCCAATCCGCCTCACTGAGATTGGTGAGGGTAATATAATTGCCGTGCAAAAAAGAAAACCGGTAATCGTCATCCTTGACGTAAAGTGAAGGCCGCAATCCGGGAGGCATCTGGGTAACAAAACAAAATTCACACTCATTACGACAGGACCGAATTCGTCCGCTGCCGAACAAAGGCTCGACAAATTCCAATCCTAAAATCTGCCCATAACGCCGCCGGGCCCGCAGCGTCAATTGCTGCCCCTCCCGCTCCACCAGGAAATCCAGCTCCGGCTCAGCGGCATAGACCTGTACATCGATCACATCCCGCAGGATCTGCCCGTTAATAGCGACCACCCGATCACCCGGCAACAAACCAGCCCGCGCCGCCGCACTGCGTGGCGCCACATGTGCGATCTCTCCCCCACGTATCTTTCCAGATTCTTGCATCATTGCTTCCCGAGGCCCGGCCCCCTGTAATTTCCTCGCCATTATACGAAAGTAAAACTAAAGAGCAAGTGCACTATCCCGGCTCATGCCTTACCGGGCTCCGGAATCCGAATCCCCAGGCGGCTCCCGATCCGCTGAAAGTGTTCCAACCAACGCCGCGCCGCCGCCACCACGGCTTCCGAATTTGAAGTTGAAAGCGCCGGGTCCGGCTGAGTTACAATTCCCGATACCAGCAAGGAAACGGCTACCGAAGTTTCCGTGGGAGGAATTCCCATCCCCTCAATCGATGAAATAGAAGGCAAGGACTGAATCGGACCGACCATCGGATATTCCGTAGATACCGTCAGCTGCATGGCCTGAGCCGCCATCCGCGGGTATTCCGTCAACAATACCTCATAAAACAAATTCTGAGTCCGCCAGGTATTGACCGGAAAAGGCAACAGCGCCATCAAGTCCACCGCCATCTCCAGACATTCCAACCGGTTAAATTCCTCCGGTCGTTCCCGAAAATCCAGCGCCGCCCGTTCCAAGGTCGCCCGAAAAACAAATTCCAATCCGGAGATATCCAGCCGGCACCCCAATTCCTGTGCCGCATTGAAATGTTGCATAATCCGTTCCCGATCCGTCGGATCCTGTAAATCCCGCCGCAACAAGGAATTCAACGCCACCTGGGGCACACCTTGAAACACCTCCGGCAAAGGAATCTTTAAATCCAGGATAAAATGCATCAACGGGGCATATTGCTGATAAAGACGATAATAAATATTCTCCGCCTCCTGTAAAATCGGAGCCAACACCTGTTGCATCATCACCCGCTGCTCATCCCGGAAAAGAGAGCGCAGGGAGTAATGCAGCTCGCCGAAATAACGGGTGAAGACCTGCAACACCTCCGGCAAATCCGTCCGTTCAAAGGCCGCCTGCGACTCCATCAGCATGCGCTGATACTCTTCCTGCGGTTGAGCCAGCCGTACCCCGCCGCTCAAATTCTGATCTCCAAAATGGACCACCCCAAAATCAAACCACCCCTCTTCCTCCGTAATGCAGGAGCGAATCCGCACCCGACCGGCCCCCATCCGGGTACGTCCCCATTCCTGCCAATGATAGTTTTCCCGTTGAATCTCGTAACTGTAAATATGCGATTCTTCAGGATAAGAATTGAACAGCAAACTTAAAGCATAATGCCCCACCACTTTCGGCAAATCCACCATCGCGGGACGCACATAATCTTCATAAATACTCCGCCCACTGCCCAATTCATGAAAATTGCTCAAGGCCTGCCCCAAACGTTGCAGAAACCCCTCTTCTAAATCCGGGCAGGAAAAAAGCTCCTCCGCCAGTTGCACCGCCCGTCCCGCATATTGCAACACTTGAATGGTTTCGATCCCCGATAGTTCATCGAAGAACCAGCCACAACTGGTATACATCAATTGCGTATGGCGTTGCAATTCCATCAACTTCAAAGCCCGGATACGCTCCCGTTGATCCAGAGAATGCTGCGCTTCCCGCTCCAAAAAAGCCGTCATCTCCTCCCCATTGCGATGCAAAATAACCTCAATATACCCATCCCGGGCCGCCCAAAAATCGCGAAACAGCGCCTGGCCGACCGGTTCACTCAGCTCCGCCAACGTATCGCGCAACCAGTCCAGCGCTTCCCGCAACGGTTGCCGCCAGTTCTGATTCCAATCAGGATGGCCGCCCACATTGCAGCCGCAATTACGTCGCCAGCGTTCTATCCCGTGGGGGCAGCTCCAGGAACTGTTCTCAAAAATTTCCACCTCTTCTTCGGGCGGATAAAGCGCCAGATATTCCCCGTAATTCGTCAGTCGCGCCTGCCCGTACAATTCAACATATTGCAAAGCGTGGGCCAACGCCAGCTCCCCGTAATGGTGATGATGGCCGTAAGTTTCCCCGTCGGTCGCCACATTGACCAACTGCGGCCGATTCGACTCTCGGGAAAAACGATCCAGTAAACGCTGAGCCAAAACCTCACCATTCTCTAACAACCGATTAAAGGCAATCGCTTGCGAAATCGGACCGTCGTAGAAAAAAAGCGCCAGGCTACGCCCTGAAGGCAACTTCACCAGATAAGGCCGGGTAGGATCGATCCGCCCGCCCGACACCTCAATCCAACCCTCTCCATTTTCCGGCGACTCCTCTTCCGATCGAAAATCTCCCCCCGGCGCCAAAGGCCGCACCCGGGCCGCCTGATGAGGAGAAAGAACCGTAAAAAGTATCCCTTCAGCCGCCAAAATATCCAGAGTCTCCAGATCCACCGCCGCTTCCGGCAACCACATCCCCTCCGGCAACCGCCGGAAACGGGCGACAAAATCGCTGATCCCCCATCGCACCTGAGTGATCTTATCCCGACGGTTAGCCAGCGGCAAAATCATGTGGTTGTAAGCCTGGGCCAGCGCCGAACCATGCCCCCCAAAACGGTTCTGGCTTTCCCGATCGGCATCCAGAATCGCCGCATAAGCCTCCGGGGCCTGCTCGGCCAGCCAGGCCAGCAAGGTAGGGCCAAAATTAAAACTCATCCGGGCGTAATTGCTGATGATCTTGTCGATCCGCCCCTGCATATCAAAAATCCGGGCCGCCGCATTGGGCCAATACGATTCCGCTGTAATCCGGGCATTCCAATCGTGATAGGGATAGGCGGAATCCTGCAATTCGACGGCTTCCAGCCAGGGATTTTCCCGGGGCGGTTGGTAAAAATGGCCATGAATGCAAATATAATGCGCTGCTCTATTCATCTTTCGTGCCTCGCTCACCTTCCCTAAGGGGTCGTAAAAGAATAACTTTCCGATTTTTACAGCGTTTTCCCCTGGAAATTCGGGAACTTATAAAATTACAGACCCTGAATTAAAAACGGCTCACTTTAAGCGAACACACCATCATTCCCTAAAACCCCATTCCGAGGCCATAAAAACAGATACAGAAGCGGTTATAGATTTGGTTATATCTGGCTTGAAAATAGCCGCACGCCCCCCTCCCCCCCCCCCCCATATTAGGCAACTTAAGGTGCTGTGCCGGTAGACCCCAGCCTTGTAGCGTCCCGCAAATGGCACTTTCCCTGTAAGGTGCGACGCGCAGGATGGAGGGAGATAGTTTTTTATTCATTTTTTCGCGCGCCGCAGACGGCGCGCGA
>CAZCTC010000077.1:0-19120 GCA_964501335.1 uncultured Anaerolineales bacterium
TGTCTACTGTCTACTTGCTGCTGTCTACTTCCGCTGAATTTTCATCTTTCGGGGTATCGTCCTCTTGACAGAGGGAGTCTTTGATTTTATAATGAGTGAGTAGTCAGTCATTATAAAGGGAAAGGCGACGATGCGTAAACTGGATGCGGAAAAAAGGGCGCGGTTTCTTCAGGCGGCTTTGAAGCTCTTTGTGGCGAATGGGGTGATGCATACTTCGACGGCGGAGATTGCCCGAGAGGCCGGGACGGCTTCCGGCACCCTCTTTTTGTATTTTCCTACCAAACAGGATTTGATCCATGAGCTGGTTTTGCAGATCAGTCGGGATCAGTCGGAGTACATCCGCTCGCTTTTGAAGCCTTCGTTGTCGGTGCGGGAGACCTTTTGGGCGATCTGGCAGGGAGTGATTCAGTGGTTCTGGGAGAACATGGAGGCCTATCAGTATGTTCAGCAGGTGCGCGATTCGGGTCTGGTCGAGGCGGCGGTGGTGGAGGAATCGGGGAAGTATCTCCTTTATTACTATGAGGCGATTCAAAAAGGGCTGGCTGAGAAGGCGCTGCGGACCTATCCCATCGAATTGATCGGCACCATTCTTTATCAAGATGTGGTGGCGGTGATGAATCTGATGCGGGCGCAGGCAGATCCGGCGCAGCGCGAGGTTTATTTGCAGGCCGGGTTCGAGATTTTCTGGAACGGAATTAGATTTTAGATCAGGAGAAAAATGAACGTACAACAGATGCGATTTGTGGGAGCCGGGTTGTTTTTTCTTTTCATTTTTGGGTTCGGTTACTGGCTGAGCCATTCGGGGAAGCCGTTCAATGTGGTCATTTTTACTGTTCATAAGTTGATCTCTCTGGGAGCTTTTGTTTTTCTGGCGGTGGCAGTCTATCAGATCAATCAGGCGGCGAAGTTGGGCGGGCTGGAAATTGCCCTTTGTGCGATGACTGCGTTGTTGTTTGTCGGTACGATGGCGACCGGCGGTCTGGTGAGTGTGGATAAGCCGATGCCGGGGTTTGTGTTGATTTTGCATCGGGTAACTCCTTATCTGACGGCAGCGTCGACGGCATTGATGTTGTATTGGCTGCAAAGGAATTTCTAGGTTTACGTCCCGCAAATGGCGCTTTTCCCGTAAGATACGCCGCGCAGGATGGGGGGAGAGAATTATTTTTTGTTTGTATTTTCGCGCGCTTCAGAAAGCGCGCGAAAATACAGGTCTTTTTCTGTTTTTTTGGGCTAACCGCATTGGTTGGTTTTTTACGTCCCGCAAAGGGCTTTTGTTCGGCTCGAAACGACGCGCGGTGCGAAGCAGGGGGAGAGATTTTTTAGGTATGTTTTCGCAGGCTTCAGAAAGCCCGCGAAAACATGGACTTTTTTTCTCGGGTTATTGGGGTCAACCCCACAGGGGGTATTTTACTGGCGATGGTTAAAAAATGTGCTAAAGTGAGGGTAGCTTAGTCAGAAAGGAGCCTGGAAATGGTTCAAATTTACGATAAGGAAACCGGTGCCGCCTTAGGAACAATTTCCGAATCGCAGTTGCAGTTTATGATCGACCAGCTGGAAGAGGAGTCGGAGACCGATCAGGATTACTATATCAATCGGGATACTCTGGATATGTTTGAGGCCGGCGGAGCCGATCCGGAATTACTGGCCTTTTTGGGGAAAATTCTGGGATCGCGCGAGGATATGGAGCTTTCCTGGGTTAAAGAATGAAGCCGGTTGATCTCTCGATCTGCTGACTCTCGCAGAGGTATGAATTAAAGAATCGCCCGCCTGAAAAGGCGGGCGATTCCATGTAAGTGTGCTCTTTTCCCCTTCTGATTTTAGGTGTAGAATACCCTTCGACTTATTAATTCAGGTTGTAGTTTTCCATTTTTACAGACCCGGATTCCATAACGTTGCTGAAAATTCCCTCCGAAACCTTGCGGTTTATTCTAATTGAGGTGGCCAGCTTATGGGTGGACTGCTTGTTTTAAATTCCGCGCTGATCTTTTTCCTGATTACCAGTCTTGTTTACCTGGCTGCTGTTGGGGGGGTGTTAAAGAACCGGGGCTGGCGTGAAGGACAGGTCAAATTGCTGGTTGTTTATTGTCTGGGGGCCTTTTTCTGGACGGTAATTCAGGCTTTGCGCGTTATGAATCTGCCCTTTGTTTCCGATGTTTTTTTGCCCCGGCTATTGCTGTACGGTTTGCTGGTCCTTTCCGTCTTGTTTTTGCAATTGAACCGTAGCTTTTTACGGCAAACCGGCTGGACGGTGTGGTTGTGGTGGGGGCTGGGGGTGATTTGGTTGACCCTTTGCGTGCTTTTGATCGAGCCGGTGCAGCTTTTTCCCGATCCTTTGCCCATCGGAGCCGGTATTGTCCGGAGTGCGGCTGGAACGGCGGCCTTGTTTGTGGGCTGGGGGGTCTTTATGGGCAGCGCTACGTTCATGGTGATTCGGGGCTATCGGCGTATTCAGCAGCCGTTGCATCGTAATCGGATCAAATATTGGTCGCTGGCTCTGGCGGTGACGGTGGCCGGCGCCGGTTCCTTTTTGTTGGGCGCTCCGCTGAGCGGCAGTTTGCTCTATCTGTTCGGCGTGTTGAATGCGGCCTATGCCGTTTTGACCTATGATTTGCCGGATGTGCGGGAGGCTTTCCGCCGGGTTTTCAGCGCCTTGATCTGGTTTGCGGTGGCGACGGCGATCTATTGGGGGGTGCTGTTACTTCAGCCGGTGTTGATCTCGATTTTCCCGGAAGTGGCGCCCTGGATCTGGGCCGGTTTGACGGCTCTGGTGCTGGCTGTATTGGTCACTCCGGTGTTGCGATTTATCCGCTCCCTGGTTAACAAGTGGGTTTCGCAGGGGGGGTATGATTCGGCCCGGTTACTGCGGGATTACAGCATGAGCATCAGCAATGTATTGGATTTGCAGCGGCTGGCCCTGATTTCTACGGGGGTGATCTGCTCGGGGATGGGGATTCGGCGGGGCGCGCTTTTTGTCGTCCACCAGGAGGCGAAGTCAGATGAGGGAGCTGTTCAGCCCCAGAGTTTTTCTTTGCGGGGGATCGGTGGGATTGTCCCTGATGGAAAACTTCTCGTCAGCGATCCGTTGGGCAGTTATTTCAGCTCCGACCACCGATGTTTGAATCAGTACGATATCGACCTTTTGCCGCGGTTTCGGGGACTGGATGCGGAGATCCGCTCCTGGCTCAAAAAGCTGGATATGGATGTTTATGTGCCGATCTACGCTAAAGGCGAATGGATCGGGTTGTTTGCTTTGGGGCCGAAACTCTCCGGCGACCGCTATTTTGATGAAGATCTGGCCGTTTTAAATACCCTGGCCGATCAGACGGCGGTGGCGTTGGAGAATGCCCGGCTTTTCGACGATTTGAAGGAGCGGACGGATGAGATCCAGCGGCTCAACGATGAATTGACGCTGGCCAATCAGGAGCTGGCCCGGTTGGATCAGGCCAAGACGGATTTTATCACCATTGCCTCTCACGAGCTGCGCACGCCGTTGACCCGGATTCGCGGTTATAACGACATCCTGGGCCAGATGGTGCGTACCGGCGCGCTTTCTCAGGAGACGGCCGAGCAGTTGACGCAGGGGGTGAGCAAAGCGGTGCTGCATCTTGAGGATATCGTCAATACGATGTTCCTGGTCTCCAAGATCTCTACCTCGACGTTGACGTTGAATGTTTCCCTGACCTCGATTTCTTCAATTGTGCGGACGGCGGCGGATTCCTGGAACGATGCGTTGACCGAGCGCAAGCAGTCGCTTTCCGTCGAGCGGATGGATGAGATGCCTTACATTATGGCTGACGGCAAACGGTTGAAAGAGGCTTTTTCCCATCTGGTGCAGAATGCCATCAAATATACACCAGACGGCGGCCGGATTGCGATCCGGGGCTATTTGATGGATGCGACCGTTCCTCCGGAAGAACAGCTCATCGAGCTGGTGGTGAGCGACAGTGGGATTGGTGTGGCGCCGGAAAACCGGGAACGGATCTTCGAGAAATTCTATCGTGCCAGTGATGTGAGTCTGCACAGCACCAGCGGCGTTAAATTCAAAGGGGCCGGGCCGGGGCTGGGATTGACGATTGCGCGCGGCATTATCGAGGCGCACGGCGGCCGGATCTGGGTGGAAAGCCCCGGTTTTGATGAGCAGCTCTGTCCGGGAAGCGAATTCCATGTGATCCTGCCCGTGCAGGCCCGCGGTGCGGCTGCGGAGGGAGTCGAAACGGGCGACGCGACTCCGTAGATGTGCAAGGAGGAACAGTTATGGATTTGGTGATACAGCCGATGACGATGGCCGATTATGAGGAGTCTTTTTCCTTATGGCAGCAGTCGGAAGGGGTAGGGATTTCCAGCGCGGATTCTCCTGATGGTATTGCGCGTTTTTTGGAACGCAATCCCGATTTGAGCTTTGTGGCCCGGGACGGAGAGCGGTTGGTCGGGACGGTTCTCTGCGCCCAGGATGGCCGGCGGGGGTATCTTTACCATCTGGCGGTCAGCGCAGACTATCGCCGGCGGGGTATCGGAAAAACTCTGGTCGATCGCAGTCTGGCGGCTTTAGAAAGGTTGGGCATTGAGAAGTGCCATCTTTTTGTCCTGGCCGGCAATAAAAATGGGCTGGAATTCTGGACCGCCCAGGGGTGGACCGGCCGGGTGGATCTGATCGTGATGTCGCATAATTTGAATCCTCAGGGGCAGGCAAGTGGCTGAACAACAGAACAATGAGAGTTTGATCCGGGCGTTGCGGGAGACGTTGAATGCGCTTCCCTCCAATGTGGTATTGCGTCAGCATCTGGCCCAGCTGTTGATGCAGATGGGGCGTTTTTCCGAGGCCGAAACCGAGTATCGTCAGGCCCTGAATTATGCTCCGTCCGATGCGGCGGTGAAGTTGGGGCTGGCCCAGTCCTATTACCGGCAGAACAAGGGCTCGGTGGCCCTGGTGATCCTGGAAGAACTGATCAAAGAAAACCAGGCCACGGCCGAATGCTGGATGCTGGCGGCCCGGGCCTACCATCAGATCGGGGATTTGCAGAACGCTTCTCGGGCCTATCATCAGGCGATCACCCTCGACCCGGTGCTGGCCGATCCGGAGCTGGCGGCGACGTTGCCGCCGCCTCCGTCGCCGGAGATCGGTGTGCCGATTAAAGAGAAGGCGAAAAGTTCACCTAAAGAGATGGTGTTTGTCACGGTGGATTCCAACCAGAATAATCCGACGATGTTGGAGCTGGAACGGCCCAAAGTGACCTTCCGGGATGTGGGCGGGATGGAAAAGCTGAAGGAAGAGATCCGGATGAAGATCATCTATCCCTTGACCCATCCGGAGCTGTACAAAGCCTACGGCAAAACGATCGGCGGGGGAATTTTGATGTACGGGCCGCCGGGTTGCGGCAAGACGCATCTGGCGCGGGCCACGGCCGGCGAGGTCAATGCGAAGTTTATGGCGATCGGCCTGCACCAGGTTTTGGATATGTGGTTGGGGAACAGCGAGAAGAATCTCCACGCCATTTTTGCGACGGCCCGGCGGAATGCGCCCTGTGTGCTTTTCTTCGACGAGGTCGATGCCCTGGGGGCGAACCGCTCGGATCTGCGCCACAGCGCGATGCGCCAGATGATCAATCAGTTCCTCTCGGAGCTGGACGGAGTTTCCGACTCCAATGAAGGGGTGCTGGTCCTGGCTGCCACCAATGCCCCGTGGTATCTGGATCCGGCCTTGCGCCGGCCGGGGCGTTTCGATCGGCTGATCTTCGTCCCGCCGCCGGATGCGCCGGCGCGGACGGCGATTTTGCAGCTGTTGTTGAGTGAAAAGCCGGTCGAGCGGATCGATTATTATAAGTTGGGGCAGGAATCGGTGAGCTTTTCCGGGGCAGATCTGAAGGGGTTGATCGATGTGGCGGTCGAAGCCAAGCTGCATGAAGCGATGCGGCAGGGGCGGCCGTTGCCGTTGACCACGCAGGATATGTTGGAAGCGCTTAAGAAGATCAAGCCGTCGACCCTGGAATGGTTTTCCAGCGCCCGAAATTACGCGATCTATTCCAACGAGGGTGGGCAATACGACGACATTTTAGAGTATATCAAACATCCGGAACGGCCCGGCCTGTTCCGCAACCTGGGATAGAAGGTTATCTAAAACGTAAAACGTAAAGTAGACAGCAGCAAGTAGACAGTAGACAGCCTGTGTTGCTCTGGAAAAAGCCTGTGTTTTGGCGTTGGCCCTCACCCCCTTCCCCCTCTCCCGCGCGCGGGAGAGGGGGAAGGGGTGAGGGGGATCATGTGGCTATTTTCAGGACAGAAGGTCATGCGGGGGGCGGCACCCCGAAGAATGAAAATTCAGCGGAAGTAGACAGCCGCAAGTAGACAGTAGATAGCCTGCGTCGCCGGGGCAGTTCTGGAAAAAGCCTATGTTTTGGGGCGCATTCTGATGCGCCCCAAAACATAAACAAAAAAATTCTCTTTGCCTATCCAGCGCGGTTCCCTGGGGTCTCCGAACCCCAGGCTACTTTGAAGTCGCCCCTTTGGGGCTGAGAATGCTCGACAAGAAAGCGCCTGCTAAGGCGGCGGGAGCAAAAAAAGGGGAAGGGGGGAATTTGCACGCCTTCTGAGGCGTGCAAATTCCCCAAAAAACAAATTCTCTCCTCCTGTCCAGCGCGGCGTATCTGGCCGGGAAAAGATCATTTGCGGGACGCTACAAGGCTGGGGCAGTAAATGAACTCTTTAGAATCGCAGAATCAGGAATTCCTGGCGCGGGCCGTGTTGTTGTTCCGAACCCGCCGGTATGCCGAAGCGGAGACGGTTTTGCGTCAACTGCTGGCGTTCGACCGTGAAAATGCCCGGGCGCTGGTCTGGCTGGCGCGGGCTCTTTTTCAGCAGGATAAGTATGAAGCCGCGCTGGAAAGCGTTCAGCAGGCTCTGCACCACGAGCCCAATCTGGCGGATGCCCATCACGTCCGGGCGCAGGTGCTTTTTTCGATGGGGCAACTGGAAAAGGCCCTTTTCGCGGTCGAGGATGCTTTGCGGCGTGAACCCACCAACGCCGAACATTGGTCCCTGCTGGCGCTCTTTCAACTGGAGCGCCGCGATTGGAATGGGGTGCTGGCGGCAGCCGAGCAAGGGTTGATGATCGATCCCGAACATTTGCGTTGTTTGAATTTCCGGGCGATGGCGCTGCGCAATCTGGGACGCAGGGATGAAGCGGCTCAGGTGATGGAAGGGGTCCTGGCTCGCGAGCCTGAGAATCCTCTGTCCCGGGCCAATCAAGGCTGGCTTTTGTTGGAGCAGGGAAAAATCGGCGAGGCGCTGACCCATTTCCGGGAAGCGTTGCGGGGAGATCCTTCTTCCGATTGGGCCCGGAGCGGGGTGGTGGCTGCGCTCAAGGCGCGGAATCCCCTCTATGCGGGATTCCTGGGGTACAAGACCTGGTCGTCCCGGCTTTCCGGGGTTCAACGGTGGGTGCTTTTATTTGGATTATATGGAGCGGTGCGGATTGCCCGGACCCTCTGGCGCTTTAACCCGGATTGGGGCTGGATTATGGGCATTTTCCTGATTCCGTACATGTTCTTTGCTCTTTTTACCTGGATTGCCGATCCTTTGTTCAATCTGTTGTTGTGGTTCGATCCTTTTGGGCGGATGACGCTTTTTCACGAAGATCGCGTTTCGGCTGCCGCGGCGGCGGGTTGTCTGGGGGGCGGGGTGCTGCTGGGCTTACTGGGGTTGGTGACGGGGCAGGCGGCCTGGTGGGGCGGCGCGGTGGGCAGTGTTGCTTTGTTGGTGCCGATCGGGGGGATTTTCAAGATTTCGCGGGCTGGTTGGCGGAACATCATGATCGCTTATACCGCCCTTCTGGCTTTCATGATCCCGCCCGGCATTGTGTTGGCGCTGCTGGGATCGGTACTTTATTGGGCGCCGCTGGCCGTTTTCCTGGTGGGTTGGGTCGCTTCTACCTGGATTGTAAATTTGTTGATGGATTGAACCATCCGGGTTGTTATTTAATTCCGGTAATAACCTGGATAAAGGAAAACTGAAAGCGTGTATGATCGGTCGAACTATGAGGGAATAGCGCCGGCGATAATGCTGGTTCAGGCGCACCATTACGACAGGGCTGAGATGGTGTTGCGCGATTTGCTGGCTAAAAATCCCGACAATGTGCTGGCTTTGCTCTGGCTGGCGCGAACTTTGCTGTATATGGGGCGGCGGGCGGAAGCGTTGGGGGTGGTGAACCATGCCCTGGGTCGGGAGCCCAATGTGGCAGAAGCGCATTATGTGCGGGCGAAGGTTTTGTTGGGATTGGAACGGACGACCGATGCGATTGAGGCAAGCCGGGAAGCGTTGCGGCTGGACTCCCATAATCCCGAGCACTGGTCTCTGCTGGCTTCGCTGTACATGAGTCTTCGCGATTGGAAAAAGATGGAAGAAGCGGCCTTGATGGGGTTACAATGCAATCCCCGGCATGTTTATTGTTTGAATAACTATGCGCTGGCGCTGCGCAATCAGGGGCAGAAAGTCAAGGCGGCTGAGATCCTGCGGCAGGCTCTTCAACTGGATCCCGAGGACAGCGTCACGCGCGCCAATCAGGGTTGGCAGCATTTCGAGAACGGAGAGTTTGAAAAGGCTTTGGGGCATTTTAAGGAAGCGCTGCGGCGCGATCCCTTTATGGAATGGGCGCAGCAGGGGGTACGATCCGTGCTCAAAGAGCAACATTCCCTTTATCGGTGGTTTGCAGGATTTAAGTCCGGGCCGGGGGATTTGACCAAAGGGCAAATGCTGGGATTGGTTCTAGGGCTCTATTTTACCCAGGGGATTGTGAGGTGGCTGTGGAAAATGGAGGTGGATTGGCATTGGATCGTCTGGGTGGCGGTTGCTCCAGGCTATTTCTTCTATCTCTTTCCTTTTATAAACAGCTTGCTGGTCAAACTGGTGTTGCTGGGTGACCCATTCGGCCGGCTGGTGCTTTTGGAGGAGGACCGGCGGGCGGCTTTGATCGCGGCGGCCTGTTTGGGCAGCGCCGCGCTGCTGGCATTGATTGGATTGGCAACCTGGCGCAGCTTTTGGGGCCTGGGGATGTTGGAAGTCCTTTTTTTGCTGGTTCCGATCGAGTGGTTTTTTCAGTTGGAGCGGCTGGATCATCGCAAGTCGATGGCGGTCGTGATCGGTGTGTTGGTCGGGGTCATTGTGTTGACGCTGGCCTGGGAAATAGCCGGAATTGTGCATCCCTGGATCTGTGCCATACTTTTCGGCGCCGGCTGGTTGCTGTCTCGCCTGATGATAGGGGGGTATTTCCGTTCTTATGAAACAAAACGTTAAACCTGATGCCGCCAGTTTTCTGGAAAAGGCGTCCGCGCTGATGCAGGTGCGGCGTTACAGCGAAGCCGAAGCGGCGGCGCTGCGGGCCCTGGTGCTGGAGCCGGGCAACGATCGCGCGCATGCCCTGTTGGGCTGGGCGCGGTTTCACCAGGAACGCTATTCGGGGGCGCTGACCGAGGCGCAGACGGCAGTTCATGGACAGCCGACCTATGCTCCTTATCACTATCTGCTGGCCTGGACCTATTTCAAGCTGCGGCGTGAGGTGGAAGCCGGCAAGGCGATCCAGGAGGCGTTACGGCTGGATCCCCGGCGGGCGGAGTATTATCATTTGTTGGGCAATCTGGCGGCGCGTCGCAAGGACTGGCCGGGGATGCTCAAGGCGGCCGAGGCCGGATTGCAGCTGGAGCCCGAGAATACGGATTGCCTGAATTTGCGGGCGATGGCCCTGGTCAAAGTGGGCCGGAGCGGGGAGGCGGCGCAGACTTTGCAGACGGCGCTTTCTGAGGAGCCCGAGAATGCCGTGACCCATGCCAATCAAGGCTGGCGATTGTTGCATGAAGGCAAATCTCTGGAGGCCGTGCAGCATTTTCGCGAATCGTTGCGGCTCGATCCCGGCTCCGAATGGGCGCGGGATGGGTTGGTCGAGGCGTTGCGGGCGCGGAACCCTCTTTATCGCTGGTTGTTGCGCTATTCGTTGTGGATGTCGGGTTTTACGGTGGGAGAGCAATGGAGCGTTTGGATGGGAATCCAGGCGGCGCGGACGACGCTTTATGAACTGGCGGGCATGATCCCCTTGTTATGGCTGTTGGTATTGCCGGTGGATTTGTTGTATCGGGGTTTTGTGGCCTTGAGCTGGATCGGCCGTCCGCTTTTCGCCCTGCTGGTGCGGTTCGACCGCCTGGGCCGGCAGGCGCTCTCACGGGATGAGATTGCGGCATCGAATGCGCTGGCGGCCTGTTTGTTGAGCGTGGTGGTCAGCGGGGGACTGGGGCTGGCGTTGCGGCAGCCGATTTTTGTGGTACCCTGTCTATTGTCGCTGTTGTTGGTCACTCCGGTGGCGGGGGTTTATCACCTGGGGCCGGGAAAACGCCGGTTGGCGCTGGCCTTGTATACGATAGGGATGATTGGGATCGGGGTGATCCTCTCGGCTTTTGCTTTGACCGGGACGGTGTGGGGGGCGGTGGCGGCGCTGGCGTTGGGGGCATTGTTTGTTTTTCTGCGCGGCCTTTATTTCTGGCTGGCTATTGTATTATTCAACGTAGGGGCCGTATGATTTTTGATATTCTTAATGCCTTGATGGGAATTCTCCTTTTTTTCTTACAATTTATCGTGGTAGTTTCGTTTTTCTTGTGGTGGGTACAGCGGGATAAAATTCAGGAGGCCGGTGGAATTCGGCCTTACCTGGAGAAGATGAAAATTCAGGGAGCTCAGATGGCTAAAGAGCGCCCTCAGATAATCCCTCAAACCATGCGGCCGGGAGCAGCCCTGGGCGGGATGGCACTCTTTTTGGTGTTGGCGGTAGCTATGATGGCCGGAGGAATCTATTTCCAGGAGAAGATTTTTACCGAGTCCCGGTTGTTGCAATCTGAAGGGGTCAAAACGTGGGCGACGGTTGTAGAGAAGATGGTTTATGAACATAGCGACAGCAACGATACCTATCATTTGCGCTATTCATGGATTCTGGCGGACGGGCAGGAAACCCGACGGGAAGCGGAAAGCCAGGTGCCGGGCGATGTGTTTGTGGCGGTTGAAGAGGGCCAGCTGATTGAAATCATTTATGCCCGCAGCCGGCCGGAAATTGTAAAGGTGACGGCGGATTACCGGCCGGATGAACAGAATTTCTGGCCGATTGGGATCGGGTTGGGTGTGGGGATTGTATTTCTACTTGTGGCGGTTTTTTATCTTGATGCCTTGAGAAAGGGACTACGATTGCAGGCCGCGGGCAACGAGATTTGGGTTCCGCTGATAGATAGCTATGTCGATTCCAGTGACGGCAAGGAATATTACGTGGTCTATGAATCGCCGCAGTCAGGGAAGGTCGGCACCCAGGTGAGCAAGAAGCATTACGAACGGGCGACGGTGGGCACAATGGTTTCGCTGCGTTATTTGCCGGAAACTCCGCAGATTTTCTGGCTCAGCTGGTAGAAGCGGCTGCCCTGTTGTTTTTTTGTTGAAGCGTGAAAATTAGAAAGCTTTCATCTAGAAACCTGCACTCAACAAAGGAGATCAACCATGGCCGTTGTCACTCAGATGTTGGAATTTAATACTCAGGGATATACCGATGCTGTGGACATCACGGATCTGGTGGCTGAGGCGATTCACCTTTCGGGATTGCGCAGCGGGATTGTGACGCTGTTCTGTCCAGGCTCGACGGGCGGATTGACCACCATTGAATATGAGCGCGGGGCCATTGCTGATTTACAGCAGGTGCTCGACGAGATCGCCCCGGTGGACCGGCGTTATTTTCATCATTTGCGCTGGAACGACGACAACGGCAGCGCCCATGTCCGTTCGGCGCTGGTGGGCCCTTCGTTGACCGTTCCTTTTGTGGATCACCGGCTGATGTTGGGCAACTGGCAGCAGATCGTCTTTTTGGATTTCGATACGGCGCCCCGGGAACGTAAGCTGGTGGCGCAAATTTTGGGAGAAGCTTAAGAGGTTGATCACATGGCAGAAAAATCGACGGTAGCCCTGGTACGGTGTGCAAATTACGACGAAGCTGCGGTCCTGGAAGGGGTACGGCGCACGGTCGATGCTTTGGGCGGGATGGGGCGCTTTGTTAAACCCGGCAATCGGGTGTTGTTGAAGATCAATTTACTGCGGACCGCTACGCCGGAAGAAGTGGTCTGTACCCATCCGGCTTTTGTCAAGGCGGTCGTGAAACTGGTACAGGAAGTCGGGGGCAAACCGATTATCGGGGACAGCCCCGCAGGCCCGTTCAAGCCGGCATTGTTGCGGATGGCCTATCAGCGTTCCGGAATGAGCCGTGTGGCTGAGGAGACGGGAGCGGAGTTGAACTTTGACTGCAATCAGATTTATCTCTCGCATCCGCAGGGCAAGGCCATCCGGGGATTGGAGGTGGGAACCTTTATCACTTCGGCGGATGTGGTGATCCCCCTTTGTAAGTTGAAGACGCACAGCTTTATGGGCTTTACAGGGGCCACAAAGATTCTTTTTGGCGCCATCCCGGGGTCGTCCAAGATGTCCTATCACTCTCAATTTTCCGATCCAGAGCGTTTTGCCGAGATGTTGCTGGATATCGTCTCGCTGATCAAACCGGCGCTTTTCTTGATGGATGGGATTATCGGGATGGATGGTGAAGGTCCGGCTGCCGGCCACCCCTTTGAAATCGGGGCCTTGTTGGGCAGCACCGATGCCGTGGCCCTGGATCTGGTGGCGGCCGGATTGGTGAGATTGGATCTGGAGGGGGTTTTCCCGTTGCGGGTGGCGGTGGCGCAGGGGCTTACCACCGGGATGGTCCAGGATGTGGACATTGTGGGAGAGGCTTTTGAATCCTTTCATGTGCAGGGTTTCAAACCGGCCAGCGCCGTTGCCGTGCAGGCGAAACCGAAGGGGATTGCCAGCGCTTTGGGGGGATTGGCCAAGCGTTGGATGGTGGCCTCGCCGCGAGCGAACGAGTCCTGTATCGGCTGCGGCGTTTGTGCTCAAAACTGTCCCAAGGATGCCATTACGATCGTGGATCGGCGGGCCCATATGAATCTGGATCTTTGTATTCGTTGTTATTGCTGCCATGAGGTCTGTCCCGAACGCGCCATTGATTTGCATAAATCCCAGATCGGGAAGTGGATCGGATAGTATGGGTTTGTGTTTTCGCGCGCCGAAGGCGCGCGAAAACATCGGTACGGTTAGGGTCTGTAAATTTATAAGTTCCCGAATTTTCAGGGGAAAACGCTTTAAAAATCGGTAAGTTATTTTTTACGACCCCTTAGAAAATCCTCGTTCTCTTCTCTGCAACTTTGTAATTGACTTACCGTATAATTAAGTGGATTTTCCCCAAACGACCGACTGAATTAGCTTTTTATTTAAACTGAGGAGGAGTTATGAACCGCACCATGATTGTTCGAGGGGTAAGCTGTGCCCTCATTCTTTCTTTTCTGCTTTTTGGGTTGGCCATGCCGGCCCGTGCTTTAGGCATTCGCAGTGGCGAGACTGTGATCATTGCCGAAGGTGAAGTGGTCGACGACGATTTGATTGCCGCAGCGGAAACCATTATTGTCGACGGCACCATCAAAGGCGATCTCCTTGCTGCCGGTCAGTCGATCGTTATCGGCCCGAAGGGGGTTGTCGAAGGGGATTTGCTCGGAGCCGGTCAGATCATCACGATTTCCGGTAAGATCCAGGACGATGCCCGGATTGCGGGGATGACCCTGCTGGTCGAGCGCGATGCTATGGTGGGCGATGATGTCATTGCGGCCGGCTACAGTTTGGAGACCAAGCCGGGCAGTCAGATCGGCGGGACGTTGATTGTGGGGGCCTTTCAGTCTTTGCTGGCCGGGGAGATCACGGGCGATGTTCAGGCCGGCGTGGCCGGGCTGGAGTTGCAGGGGCGTGTCGGCGGCAGCGTGCTGGCTTCCGTCGCTTCGGCCGATGATTCTCAGGGATATTATCCGCGGGATTTTGGTCCCGGCGTTCCCGCAATGCCGACCGTGAAGATGGGGTTGACGATCGGACCGGAGGCCAAAATTGCCGGCAATCTCGACTATCGGACGACGAAGGAGATCACAATTCCGGCCGGGGTAGTGTTGGGCAAGACGACCTTTACGTACGACGAGACCGTCGGTCGGGTGGAAAGCGAACCGGAAGTGCGGGATCAGGAGCGAGAGGACACGCCTGCGGGCTGGTTGGGAAAGGTTGTGCGCCTGCTGGTGACTTTGTTGATCGTGGGTCTGTTACTGGCATGGTTGATGCCCGGGATGTTGCATCAGGGGGCGGCGACTTTGCATGGTAAGCCCTGGTGGAGTTTGCTCTGGGGGGCGTTGAGCTATCCGTTGTTTGGTTTTGGGATGCTGGCGCTCGGATTGCTGGTCTTGTTGCTGGCGGTGATTTTCGGCGGCCTGACCTTGGGTTCCTTGATGTGGCTGACGTTGAAGCTAGGGTTCTTCCTTTTCCTGACCCTTGTCTTGGGATTCTCTATCCTGACGGGATTTGTTGCCAAGATTGTCGTGGGGTACTGGCTGGGGAACCTGCTGCTGCACCGGATCAAGCCGGAATCGAACGTCAATCGTTTTGCAGCGGTGGCCCTGGGGATGCTCTTTGTCGGGCTGCTGGCTTCTATCCCGTTTGTGGGCGGGCTGATCAATCTGCTCATCATTGTAGCTGGATTGGGAGCGCTGGCGTTGCTGGCCTATGCTTATTTCAAGCCGGCGGCTGCCTGATTTAGATTCTGTATAGATTCTGTATGGAAGAAAGAGCGCGAGGTGAATAACCTCGCGCTCTTTGTATAATTGATTAACCTGTGCGGTTTGCCCGGAAAGGCGGGAGAAAAAAGCCCGTGTTTTTGCGCGCATTCTTAGGCGTGCAAAAACACAAACAAAAAACTCTCTCTGCCTGCTTCGCCCAGCGCGTCGTTTTTTAACTGGAAAGTACCTGTTGCAGGATGTGAAAAACGGCTTTTAGGGTCTGTAAATTTATAAGTTCCCGAATTTTCAGGGGAAAACGCTATAAAAATCGGTAAGTTATTCTTTTACGACCCCTTAGCCAAACTTACGAACAATTGGACGGATTGTAACTTCTGTTTTTTCGTGGATGTCGAGGGTGGCAGCCACGAAAAAGCGGAAATTATATCCGGCTGTTATAGATCAGATTGCTCCAGGTCAGTTGTTGAATCAGATGGGATTGGAGAGACATCAATTGGGCGGGAAGCTCGGAGGCTGAGGGCAATCCTTCCCAGATGTAGAGCCCTTGCGACGTGAGGAAGGTGAGCCGGATATGGCCGGGCTGGATTTTTTCGTGGATATGGGTTTCGTGACAGGTTCCCAGGGGGGGCGTTTTGATACATTGTTGGATCAACGAGATGATCCGTTCATCGTTCTTTTGCCAGGTGATGATATTCCCATGGAGGGCGATGTAGCGTACGCTGTTGTCGGCATAGAGGGCCAGGGTTTCCAGGTTGCGGTCGTGGGCTTTTTCAATAATAAGCCCTAAAGTTTCTGAGCTGAGATTTTCTGCCGAATTTAATTTTCTGAGCGCACACCAGGCGATCAAGCACAGACGAGTTTCGGTGGTTACCCGGGTGAGATAATTCAACAATAAGCAGGCTTCTTCGGGGCGTCCTTTTTTTTGAGCCATGTAGGCGGCTACAAATCCAGCCCAGGGAGAATCCAGTTGTCGGTGTAACTGTTTTTGCAGGTTTTCGGTAAGGGGAGGGGTGTTTAAGAGAATTTGGTGAATTTCGGGATAAGATTCCATCCAGACTGCCGCTCGTACCCGGTCCAAGGTGCCGATGATTGTTTCCAGGTCTTGATCGGCAAAAAGCCAATCATAGAATGATTCCATGTGTTTCCCCTTGTCTATTACAAGATGTAGTTTCGTGCGGTGCGGCAATGATAAATTGGTATTCATTATTTCTTGCTCTTGATTTATGGATGAGGAGTAGAAGAACTGGAATTTACTTTCTTTGAATTATAACTTATTTTGCAACTGAAGTCAAGTTAGTCTGTATTCAGGGGGGGTGTTTCTCGTGTTTTTGCGCGCATTTTGAGAAAATGATCCCTGGAATATAAAAAGTCTTTTTTGCCCTGTGCGGTTAATCCAGAAAAGCGGAAGAAAAAACGACCTGTGCGATGAGCCAAAAAACACAAGAAAAAAGGGTATATTTTGGGCGGCTTTCTGAAGCCGCCCAAAATATGAATAAAAAATTCTCTCTTCCCATCCCGCGCGCCGTTTTTTACCCGGAAAGTGCCGGGTGCGGGATGTTAAAAAGGCCCACTATAGGGTGGCCAGCCTGATGAGAGGATTTGAGCCTCCGGGAAGCTGTGTTATGATGACAGATGCGCCATTGTTGCTGGAGGAAAAGATGGAAGAATTACCAGAATCAGATTCCACCCCTTTGTTATTAACCACTAAATTTTATGTTTCACGATCCCGGCCGAACTGGATTGTGCGGGAACGCCTTTTGCAACGCCTGGATCAAGGGATGGCGACCGGTCGAATTCTGGTGTCGGGGCCGGCGGGATTTGGAAAGAGCATTTTATTGGAATCCTGGTTGACGGAATGCCAAGGTCTGGAGGCCTGGATTTCTTTGGACAGTGGGGATAACGACCCGGTTCGTTTTTTCGGTTATTTGATCGCCGCTTTACAGAGTGCCGTTCCTACCATCGGTGTGACGGCCCGGGCGGCTTTGCAATCGGCCAATCCTCAGCCAGCCGAGACCCTGATGACGTTGTTGATCAACGATCTCTGTGGGCTTTCTCAGCGATTGATCCTGGTACTGGATGATTATCACTGGATCGAAAACCCCGTGCTGCATCGGGCCTTGACTCTGTTATGCGATCGTTTACCTCCTCATCTTTGTCTGGTGCTGGCCACCCGCGCCGATCCCCCTTTGCCGCTGGCCCGGTGGCGTTCCCGTGGGCAATTGCTGGAAATCCGGGCGGACGATTTGCGTTTCACGGCGGATGAAGCCGCTCAATTTCTCAATCAGGTGATGGGGTTGGGACTGGCGGCGGATGAAGTCTCTTTGCTGGAGGAGCGCACGGAAGGCTGGATCGCGGGATTACAGATGGCGGCTCTTTCTCTCCAGCGTCGGTCGGATGTGAAGGCTTTTATCCAGGCTTTTTCCGGCAGCCATCGTTATATCCTGGATTATTTGATGGAAGAGGTCCTGGGAGGGCAGTCGGAGCCGGTGCAAGCCTTTTTGTTGCGAACCTCGGTTCTGGAGCGGCTTTCCGGCCCGTTGTGCGATGCTGTTTTGGAAGTCCCGGCCGGGCAGGGCCAGATCTTTCTGGAAGGTCTGGAATCGGCAAACCTCTTTATCGTTCCTCTTGACGATGAGCGTTCCTGGTATCGTTATCATCATCTTTTTGCAGATCTTTTGCGGGCTCGATTGCGGCAGCTGGAGCCCGGATTGGTGACGGATCTGCATCGACGGGCTTCTTTATGGTATGAGGCCCACCATTTCCCGATTGAAGCCGTGGATCATGCTCTGGCGGCCGGCGATGCTTCCTGGGCGGCCGAGTTGATTGAACGGATCACGCCTTTCCTGCACAGTCGGGGCGAGATCACCACGTTGATGAACTGGGTGGCGGTTTTGCCTTTGGATGTGATTTTGCCGCGTCCGACTCTGGTGGTGATTCGGGCCTGGGTGGCGGTTTTTAACAGCTCTATGGAGGCGATGGAGTCGTTGCTGGCGGCGGCGGAGGCGGCCTGGCCGAATCTACCCCCGGCTGTCGGTGGATCGGTGTACGGGCATGTGTTGACGTTACGGGCCTTTGTGGCCGATCGACGCGGGGATTATCAGCAGGCCATGGAGCTGGCCACGGCGGCGGATCAGTTTTTGCCGGAAGAGGAGGCCCTGGCGCGGAGTTTTTTCCCTTACATTCAGGGACGAACCCTGCGAGTGCGAGGGGAGCTGACCGGAGCAGAGCGTTGCGCGGCGATCATGCGCCAGTTGGGGGAAGCGACCGATAACAATTTGACGGTTGCGCTGGCGGTGGGGGAGCAGACTGAGACCGCGAAGGTGCGGGGACAGTTACGGCGGGCGGAAGAACTCTATCAGACCGGCTTTATGCTGGGAGCGCCCACGGTAGTCCCTTTTTCGGCCGGCTTATCGGATGCGCTGGATGCGGTGATCGCTGAACTTTTGGGAATCGGCTGGAGCGATCTCCTTTATGAACGAGGCCGTTTGGATGAGGCTCAAGAATGGGTGGATCGGGTGCGCGGGCGTTTGCCCGCCGGGGAATGGTGGGGAATCCCCTATGATTTTCCTTTGCTTTTTTTCACCCGGGTGCGTCTGGTTCAGGTGCGGGAGGGAACGGCGGCTGCTTGGCGGGCTTTGACGGAGGCCGAACAAACGTTGCAGATCCATGGGGTTTTGCCGCGGGGTAATAATTTGTTGAACTCCTGGCGGGTGCGGTTGTGGCTGGCTGAGGGGCGCCTTGCCGACGCGGTCCATTGGGCCGAAGATCCGTTGCATCAGGAGTCCCCGGTGCTTTTTCGCGATCTTTCGACCCTGACGCTGGCGCGGATCAATCTGGCGCAGGGCCGGGCGGACATGGCGCTGCGGCGCCTGGAGTCTCTGGCGGTGGAGACGGCGGCGGGAGAACGGTGGGCGCATTGGATCACGGCTCGCACGCTGACGGCGATGGCTCTGGCTTCGCGCGGCGAGGATGCGCGGGCTTTAGGGATTCTGGAAGGGGTGCTGCGCCGGGCTGAACCGGAAGGCTATATGCGTATTTTTGTGGATGAAGGGGAGCAGATCCAGGTATTGTTGGCGGCGCTGGCGCGGCGGCCCGAGCTGGCCGGCTGGGATTATCTTGCTCGTTTGCAGCAGGCGGGAAAGGTCACCCCGGCGAGCGGTGGGGGGCTGTTGAGCGAGCGGGAACTGGAAGTGTTACGTCTGCTGGCGGCGGGGCTTTCCAATTCGGAGATTGCTTCGCGTTTGATTGTGACGGTGGGGACGGTGAAAACGCATGTCCATCATATTTACGGCAAACTGGAGGCTCAGAATCGGGCCCAGGCGGTTACCCGGGCGACCGAATTGGGGTTATTGTGATCGCAGAAGTAGCCAGCCTCAAGAAGTAGACAGCCTGTACCGCCGGGGCGACTCTGGAAAAGGCCATATTTTCGTGCGCCAGGCCCTCACCCCAACCCCTGC
>CAZCTC010000077.1:19220-37229 GCA_964501335.1 uncultured Anaerolineales bacterium
GGGGCTCAGAGGGTATTGCCGGAGCGACTCTGGAAAAGGCCATATTTTCGTGCGCCAGGCCCTCACCCCAACCCCTGCTTCGCATCATGCAGTGGTACAGGCGCAGCGCGGGAGATTCTTGGTGCAGATGCGTGGCCGGCATAGGTATGAGGGGGAGGGGCTCAGAGGGTATTGCCGGAGCGACTCTGGAAAAGGCCATATTTTCGTGCGCATTCTGATGCGCACGAAAATATGAATAAAAAATAACTCTCTCTGCTTCGCACAGCGCGTTGTTTCGAGCCGGGCAAAAGCCAGTTGCGGGACGCTAAAGGGCCGTCCAGGTTATTTTAAGAGGGGGAGGATCACGATGAAAAAGGCAATCAGTATCAGTCTGGGGAGTTCGCGACGCGACAAAACCGTAGAGATTGAGCTGTTGGGCCAAAGAATTTCCATGGAGCGGCGGGGCGCCGACGGGGATGCGCAAAAAGCCGCTCAATGGTTTCGGGAACTCGACGGCCATGTCGATGCCTTTGGGCTGGGGGGAATCGACCTTTCGGTAGGCACTCCGACGCATTCTTATCTTCTTCGTGCCGCGGTCAATCTGGTTAAAAACGTTCGGCAGACGCCGTTTGTCGATGGCCGGGGCTTGAAGGATACCCTGGAGCGTCAGGCCATGCGCCATGTCGAAGCGGAAATCGGGGCCGAACTTCAACCCAAGCGTGCCATGGTCAATGTGGCGATGGATCGTTATGGGATGGCGCAGGGGTTGGAAGAACTGGGATACGAGATGGTTTACGGCGATTTGGAGTTTACGCTGGGGATTCCTCTGCCGTTGCGACGGTTGAAATCTCTGGAACGGGTGGCGCGGGTGCTGGCCCCGTTGGTTTGCCAGCTGCCCTTTGAGATGCTTTATCCGACGGGGAAGAAACAGCACGAGCGAGTGCCGCGCTTTGTGAAATGGTTTAACTGGGCTACGGTCATTGCCGGAGACAGCCTGTATACTTTGCGGCATATGCCGGATCAATTGCCCGGCAAGACGGTTTTGACCAATACGACGACGGAGGCGGACACGGAACGTTTCCGCAATGCCGGGGTCCGGTATCTGGTGACGACCACGCCCTGTCTGTCCGGGCGTTCGTTCGGCACGAATATGTTGGAGGCGGCATTGGTGGCGATTTCCGGGAAAGGCCGTCCGTTGACTCAAGCGGAATTGCTGTCAATGGTCCGGGAATTGGGCCTGCGGCCGGAGATCCGCAGGTTGAACTGATATAAAACGTCTCAGGCCGGAAGAAGGGCCAGGGAGAAAATTATGAAGGATAAAGGCGCTGCCTGGATCGCGCAGGAAATTGAATGGATGGCCTGGGCCGGAACGGTCATTCAACAGCCCGATCTATTGAAATTTGTTTTATTTTTTACTCATACCGGCGACGGCCTCTTTCTTTTTGTTTTGGGGGTGCTGCTTTGGGTCGGCGGCGCGTTCTGGCATGTGCCTTACTGGCAGTTGGTGGGAGGGCGTATTTTTTTGGCGGTGATTGTGTCCATCGCCGTTTCCGGGGTGTTAAAACAGATGGTACGCCGGAGCCGTCCGACCGGCAAGAACCTGTCGCTTTATTCCGGGCTGGACCTTTATTCTTTTCCTTCCGGCCATGCCACCCGGATCGGCGGTTTGATTGTCGTGCTGGGCGCCATTTTTCCCCCTTTGGGGACGCTGGGATTGATTCTTTGGGGCAGCTTTATCTGTTTTACCCGGGTTGCTCTGGGGGTTCATTTTCCCACGGACATTCTGGGGGGCTTGATCTGTGGAGCTGTTGCAGGAGCGTTGGTGTTGGTACGATTGTAGGAGTGAATGTAAAAAGCGACGCGCTGTGCGAAGCAGGGGGAGAGGTTTTTTATTTATGTTGATATTTTTCGCGCGCCTTTGGCGCGCGAAAAATATAAGTTCAAAGGAGATGGATTCCGGTATGAAACTTAAACTTTGGGGGATGTTGGGCTGGATTGGATTGCTGGCGGCGGGCTGGATCTACCTGGCTCTTCCCGGTCGGCTGCCGATCGACGATTTCGATACCCTTTCCGGGTGGACCGGATTGACTGCCGAGACCGCCCTGGTTCGTCAGGGGACCGGTGCCGCTCGCTGGGCCAACCATCCGGCCACTCCCGGCGTTCAGAAAATTTTTACGGCTCCGGTGGATGCCTCTGGAATGGACTTCTTGCACTTCTGGCTCTATTCGGGGGTGGCCAATGGGGCGCAGATCGAGCTCATTCTGGATTCGGAGAACGCGGGATCGACGGGCTGGGATTATTATCGCTATCAGATTGTGACCAATTGGACCGGGTGGCGGTATATCCATATTCCCAAAGCCAGTTTTGCGGTGGCCCGGCAGCCGGTGGGTTGGAATCAGTTAAACTACATCCGTTTCAGCGCCGATGGCTGGAGCCATACCCCTTTGAGCGACACTTTGCTGGTCTTCGACGATTTGAGTTTCAGCACGGCGGTGATCAGTGTGGCGCCACGTACGTCGGGGTATGTGGGGGCTGATTTTGTCTATACCTATTCGCTGCGATTGCAGGATCGCACCGGCGCGGCGCGTACTTTTCAGCCGGAGCTGGTTTTCCCTGTCGGTTCGCCGCTGACGGCGACAGCCCCGGCGGTGACGCTGCCGGCCAGCGGCACCGTCACCACGACGGTGTTGATCACGGTGCCGGCTGCCGCTATCCAGGCGGGGACGCAGTTCGATCAATATCAGGTGGATTATGTCTTACTGGAAGGCGGCCGGCTGGTCGACGGCGTGAACCTGGAGGCCGCCATTCCCTGGGTGGGCGCGCCGGCGCCGCATCCCCGGTTGTTGTTGAATGCGGCCGATTTTACCCGCATTGCTTCCTGGCGGGCGACGATCCCCTGGGCGACGCAGGTCGTCTCCGATATTTTGCGGGATGCCGATGCCTGGCCGCGTTCTTTTACCGAGACTTATTACCTGACGAATTGGAGTTTGCCGCCCGAAGGCGGGCAGTGGGGCATGTGGTATATCTGCCCTAATGGGGAATATCTGGTTTATCAGAGCCCGGGGCGCCACTATTGCCCATCCAATGGACAATATTACACCGGTTGGCCGTACGATCAGGTCATTTATGGGCGGATGCACAACGATCTGGCCGAAGCGGCGCGGGATCTGGGACTGGCCTATCGGATAACCGGAAATATCACTTATGCCCAGAGGTCGGCGGAGATCTTGCTGGCCTATGCCGATGCTTACACGGCTTATCCCTATCACGATATCAACAATGCTCCCAACAACAGCGGGGGACGGGTGCTGGCGCAGACTCTGGATGAATCGATCTGGGCGGTACCGATCGCCTGGGCTTACGATCTGATTGCCGATTCGCCGGCGTTGACCGGGACGGCGCGCCTCCATGTGGAACAGGATCTGCTGGCTCAGATTGCCGTCACGATTCGGCGGCATCCCGCGGGGATGAGCAACTGGCAGTCGTGGCACAATGCCGGGCTGGCGGCGGTCGGGTGGGCGATGGGCGACCCGATACCGGTGGCGCTGGCGATGGACGCTCCCCGGAACGGTTTTAATTTTCAGATGGCCAACAGTGTTTCTGCGGAAGGGTTCTGGTACGAAGGGTCGTGGGGTTACCATTTCTTTGCCTTGCAGGCGCTGCGTTTTCAGGCCGAGATGGCTCGCCGGGCCACTCCGGGGGCGGGGTTGGACCTCTTTGCCGAACCGTCGCTCCGAAAGATGTATGAGGCCCCGATCAATTTCGCCCAGCCTGACTTGACCCTGCCTTCTTTCAACGATACGGGCAGCGTGGGGTTGATCGGTGAGAGTTTCCTGTACGAATCGGCCTGTAGCGCTTATGGGGGAACGTTGTGTTCGGGGGTATTGGGGCGCAAGGCGCGGGGGCGGGAATCGCTTTTCTGGGGGATGGCCACGCTGCCGGCTCCCACGGCGCCTTCGACGGCGAGCGTCCTGTTCCCTGAGGCGGGGTATGGCGTATTGCGCAATGCCGAACGGGCTGCGCCGGTCTATGTGGCTCTGGATTATGGACCGCACGGCGGCGGGCACGGCCATTACGATAAACTGGGCTTTGTGCTTTTCGGTCAGGGGACGGTGTTGGGTGTCGATCCAGGGACGCAATCCTATGCGGCGCCGACCCATGCGACCTGGGATAAGGTGACGGTGGCTCATAATACGGTGGTGGTTGACGGGTTGACTCAGGCTGAAGCGACCGGGAATCTACACCGGTTTGTGGCTTTACCCGGCCTTTCGGCGGCGGCAGCCGATGCGGGGAGCGCTTATACCACGACTTCGTTGCTTCGGACTCTGATTCTGGGCACCGACTATGTGATCGATCGGATGCACGTCAGGGCTTTGGACGGCAAATCACACGGCGTCGATTGGGTCTATCACAATAACGGAACGCTGACGACCACCCTGGTGCGGACGCCTTACCCGGGATTGCCGACGGTGAACGGTTATCAACATATTACCAGGACCGCGGCGGTGACGACCGCGGCGGATTGGGCGGTGGAATTCCGGTTGGACGATGCGCCGGGAACCGCGTATGGTTCGGCCTGGGCCAGTGATTCGCGGATCACGGCGACGGCGACCTTGACGCAGGGACGGGCGGCGGCGGGCATCGGTTCCTGGCGGTTGGGGTATGATTTTTCTGCGACCGCCGGCCTGACCACGTCGCGGTACATTGTCTATTCGGCAGGGGCGCCGACGGGGGTGAGCGAGGTGCCGACGGCGTTGCAGCTGGCGGTCTACGGCGAGGGTTCGGGGATGCAGCTGCGCCTGCGGCTGATCGATACGAACGGCGAGAAGTATGTGACGACGACCGGGGTGATCTCCTGGACCGGTTGGCGGGTGATCACGGCGACTAATGTGGTTTCCTGGTCTCACTGGCAGGGGGACAATAACGGTGTTTTCGACGGCCCGGTTTCGGATGTGGCCGTCGATGTGATCTATCAGACCGGCGCGCCGCTGGTCGGGGCGATCTATGTGGACGATATTGTGCTTTTTTATCCGGCGGCCGGGCGTGGGCTGCTGGCCGACTTCGAGCCGATGCTGCGGGGCTTGCACTTGCAGATGTTGGGGGAAGCCGGTACGACGATTGTGACCGGGGAAGGGTTGGGGCCGAATTTGAAAAAGCTGGTGCCGTTGGCGATGGCGCGGCGGCAGATGACTGAGACGACCTTCGTGGCTTTGCTGGAGCCGGAATCGCTCACGCCGACGGTGCGGCAGTTTGCCGCGTTGGCTACGGATGCGGTGTCGACAACGGAGCCGGGGGCCTTCCTGGTCGCAACGGTGAACTATACCGACAGTCTGCTGGTGTTGGCCGACGGGGTCGGGGGAACGCTGCGCCATTTCGGAGCGGCTGCCTGTGACGGGGTGCTCTGTCTGGTTCGGCGGGAGCCGGGTGGGGCGCTCCAGCGGACGATCCTGGCGGAGGGCCGGCAGCTGATGGACGGCGGTACGTTATTGATCACCGGGACGCAATCCATGGCGGGGGTACAGGTGGATTATGTCGGCACGCGGTTGGCGTTGACGACGAACGGCTCGCTGCCGGCTCAGCTCTGGCTGTGGGGGCCGGAGATCACCGCCGTACAGGTTAACGGGCAGACTTATGGTTGGAGCCGTCAGGGCGAGTATGTGGTGTTGGGAGTGAAGACCCTTTACCTGCCGGTGGTGATGCGGAACAAGAAGTAGCCGAAAACATAAATAAAAACTCAGTGCCGTATTATTACTTGGATTTCACCGCAAAGGCGCCGAGGGCGCAGAGAAAAGAGCCCGTGTTTTTGCGCGCATTCTCAGGCGCGCAAAAACACAAACAAAAAATTCCCAAATTGGATTCCCGGGTTAAAATAACGGAACCTTCAGACTTGATCGAAATCCGGCTTCCTTGCGGAGAACCTGAAAGGAGTTTGCCATGGAATGGTTGATCGTTTTGGGAATCGGGGTTGTCGTGGTGGTCGTCATCGCCTTTCTTGCCTTACGAAGGCAATCAGGTACCAACGATTCATTGGATCCGTGGGGGACCGGCAGTGATCCGTCCGGGATGACCCGGCCTTTGCCTCCCACAACCACCGGAATGGGGGCAGCTCCTGTGGAGAGCGGCAGTTTTGGTTCACTTCCTGAACCGTTGCTTTTGGAATTGCGAACCCTGATCAGCGCCGGCCGGAAAATCGATGCCATCAAGCGCCTGCGCGCATATACCGGTTGGGATCTGAAAACGGCCAAAGAGTATCTGGATCAATTGGGCAATGCTCCCGGCGCTTCGGTTTCAAGTACTGGAGGGGGCGATGCAATGCATTGGCTGGAACAGTTAGCCAATGGATCTCGCCCTGCGAACGGTTCGGCTCCGGTTGATCTTCTGATTCAGGCCAACTCGGGAATCCGTCCGGCAGTTACTTCACTTTCTGAAGAACAATTGCAGGCGGTTATCCGATTGATGGTGACTTCGAATAAGATCGCCACGATCAAGCTGGTGCGAGAGTATACGGGCTGGGGGTTGAAAGAGGCTAAGGATTATGTGGATGCGCTTGAACCCCAGGTTAAAAGCGGTGTTTTGGCTGCCGCTCAGGGGCAGGCTTTGACGAGTGAGAATGAAGAGGTAGCCCGACGGGTACTTGCGATGTTGGGGCGGGCCTCGCATCGGGATATTGTGACCTATCTCTGCGAGGATTACAACTGGAGCCGCGACCGGGCCGAGGCCTATGTTGTAGAACTCGAATCCAATCAAAAAGATCCGCCCGCGGTTCAGGGGGCGGCGGCACTGACGCCTGAAGTGTTGTCTACAGTCAGGAATCTGGTTCAGAACGGGAAGAAGATCGAAGCGATTAAGGTGGTGCGGCAGGCCACCAGTTGGGGCTTGAAAGAGGCCAAGGACTACGTCGAGGCGCTGCGTTTTTAGGTGGAGCGGCACCCCGAAAGATGAAAAAGAGCAGAGATTTCACCACAGAGGCGCAGAGATCACAGAGAAGAAGAGAGGAGATTTTCTCTAAATTCTTCTCTGTGTCCTCCGTGTCTATTTGCAATATCTTCGATCTGTGGTGAGTCTTTTCTGGGCCTGTTTTCAGGACAGAAGGTCATGCCGGGGGCGGCACCCCGAAAGATGAAAATTCAGCGGAAGTAGACAGCAGCAAGTAGACAGTAGATAGCCTGCGCCGCCGGGGCGGCTCTGGAAAAGCCCATGTTTTCGCGGGCTTTCTGAAGCCCGCGAAAACATAAACAAAAAAACTCTCTTCCGATCCAGCGCGTCGTGTTTTACGGGGGAAGGGCCATTTGCGGGACGCTATAAGGCCGGGGCCATGCCATAGAGGCCCATTTTCAGGACAGAAGGCCATGCAGGGGCGGCACCCCGAAAAATGAAAATTCAGCGGCAAGTAGACAGTAGACAGCCTGCGCCGCCGGGGCGGCTCTGGAAAAGCCTATGTTTTCGCGGGCTTTCTGAAGCCCGCGAAAACATAAACAAAAAACTCTCTTTCCCGATCCCGCGCGTCGTATCTGACCGGGAAAAAATCATTTGCGGGACGTTACAAGGCCGGGGCCATACCATAAAAGGTTATTTCAGGACAGGATAGCTTTGACAAGGATTGATCGATGCGAGACCGGAGTCCATTTACCCCTGAAGAATTGGATAAACTGCGCCGGGTCTATGACGCGGAAGGTTATTACCAGTTCATCCTGGCCATTCAGGCCCTGACGGGCTGGGATTATCGGGAAGCGCAGGGGCGGGGACGGCCGCTTGCCGTAAGTTGGGGCTGGCGTCCTGTGGCGCGGCCGGGGAGTCAGAGCGTTCCGGTGCCCAAAGTGGCCTCGATCCCTTATGCTTTATATCGGGAACTGCAAACTTTGAAGGGAGCCGGCAAAAGGATTGAGGCCATCAATTCATTGCGGGCGTTGCCCGGCTGGAATTTGCAGACGGCGCAGGAATATGTGGATTTATTACCCCCGTTCCATGCCACTTTGTCCGATCTGCCCAGGCCTTTGTGGATGAAATTGCAGGCGATGGCAGCGGCCGGGGCGAAGTTCGAAGCGGTGTGGTTGCTGCATCGGTTGATGCCTGGGGAAACGATCAAGGCTGATTATGAATACATTGAGCAGCTGGCGCTTTTATCCCCCGAGATCGTTGCGGCCCGGCTGGCGGCGTGGCAGGAATTTACGCCGATGCCGCCGCCTGAAGTGCCGAAAGAATCCCTTGTTTCGCGATCCCGCCCGGCTTTAAATCTGCGCTCCAGGCCGCAGGCGGAACCTTCCGAGGCGGTGCGGACGGCGCTTCAGGTATTGGATGAGGCGGATCAAATCGCCGCGGAAGAGCCGTATCAGCAATTTTTCCCTCCTGGAACGGATTTGAAGGAGCTGCCGGAATCGATTCGGACGGCGCTTCAGACCCTGGCGGCGGGCGGTAGGAATGTCGAAGCGGTGAGTCGATTGCGGCGGTTGATGCCCCATGTGGGATTGAAAGAGATCAAGGAATATGTGGAGCGGTCCCCATTGCCCCCGGCGGAAAAGCCGGCACCGTTGGAGATTTCAGCAGCAGATCGTCAGGCAGTACAGACCTGTCTGGATGCCGGGCGATATGTCGATGCCGTTGTGCGGTTGCAAAAGGCCGTGCCGGGTTTGAGTATGGCAGATGCCAAACAGTATATTTATCGTTGGTCCCGGCCGGTCGCCGAGGGACAGATTTTGCGAAGCGATCTCATCGATTTTCTGAGGGGAGAATTTTCCTGGGAATGGATGCAGGCTGAATCGTATATTGTGAACATTTTGGGCGGGGAGTATCGACCGCTTCTGGAAGTGGCGGATGTGACGGCGATCGCGCTGGCGTTGGATCGGCAGCATCGAACTTATCAGGCCGTTCAATTAATGAAAAAGGTTACGGGTTGGGATCTTTTCAAAGTGCGGACATTCTTGAAAACACAGCGGGGATGAAGGGACAGGATTATGCTTGAAGGTTTGGAGTTGATCGATTGGGCGAAATTGGAGCATGCTTACGGTCCTGCCGTGGATACGCCGGGCGTGATTCGGGCGTTGGCTTCAACGGATCCGGATGTCCGGCACAATGCCATGCATGAGCTTTACTCGACGATTTACCATCAGGGATCGTTTTATTCGGCTACCGCAGCTGCCGTTCCGTTTCTAATCGAGCTTTTGAATTGTAAATCGGCCGATCTGGAAGAGTTGCTTTCTTTTCTGGCTTTGCTGGGGCAATCCCGTATGGAGTTGCGCCGGGAGGTCGGGCTGGCGGAGAAAGAAATTCAGGCCGTCCGGGCGACGGTGCAGGCCGTTCAGACCGGCGTTCCGGCTTATCTGCGCCTGCTGGAGAGTTCTCGCCTTGAGCTTGCCTGTGGTGCGGCGGCGGTTCTGGCCTGTTGCGGCCCGGAACCAATTGAGGCTATGCGACGGCGTTATGCCGTGGGCGATGACGAACTCATCCAGGTCGTTATTTTGCTGGCAGTTGGGCAAATGGCCCGGGGAACCGATTTGTTGTTTGAGGAGGCGGCTGAAAGTTTCAGCCCGCGAGTACGCCTGGCCGGCGCTTTGGGGAATGCCTTTGCTGCCGGTCCGGATCTTTCCAAAGCGGACCTGAGGGAGATGGTGAAACTGTTGAAGATCTCAGGCCTCTTTGAACAACTATTGGATTTAATGGCGGAGAGCAGTGTCGGGAATTGTCTGGCGTTGGATCTTTATTTTTTCCGGTTGCCGCCGGCCCTGCGGGAGCCGTTGATCGATTCTCTCAGCATTTTATTGGAGAAAGCGACCGACCCTTTGATTGCCTGCGGGTTGGCGGAATATTTGCTGGAGACGGTTTTCCCGGAGCCGATCGGGAAGGGATTTACGCTTTATACGCTGACTGAATCGCAGCGGATGGTGTTGGAGTCGATGGCGCGCAGCGAGATTGTCTGGTTGTTGGAAGAAGAAATTTATCGTTTTTTGAAAAGGGCTGGATTTAAAGCGCGCTGGAATCGTGAGCGGTGGCGCAGTTTTTTGGAGATTCCTTCGGAGGTGCATGTGTTGATCCTGACGCCTCAAAACAGCGCGGGAGCTGTCGATTTGTGCCAGCGATTGAATCGTACGCCCTGGATCCATGCGCCCTGGCTGTTCTTTAAACTTGATACTTCCGCCTTGACGGCAGAGATCGTGGAGAATCCGGAAGACTATACGCCGGCTGTGATGCAGGAAGCCCGGGAGATTGCCGATCATATTTATCAGGATGTGGTGTATGACTTTGCTCCTGAGCTGAACCGGTTTCGTTTTTATCCGCAGGTGTCGGTGGGCGAGTTGCAGGCGATTTGTAAAAGGTTGGGCTGGCAGATTTTATCTCCTCCGGAGGATGCCGTTTTCCAGCCGGCGCCGGGGATGGAGTTTTCCGAACTGACCGAAGAGCAGCGGCGGGTGCTGGAACGTTTTGTGGAGCGGATGGATGCTGCCGGTTGGCGGGAAAGCCGGCGCTGGTATGAGTTTTTCTGTAACAGTGCCGGAATGAAGGTCTCGCCGGTGGGATTTGGGCGGTGGTTCACTGCTACAACGTTGCTGGAAGGCGCGCTCTGGTTTTACGACGAGGTGTGGGCCCGGCAGACCGGCCAGCGGATGGGATTGCCCTATCTTAAGTTGATGATCGTCAAACCCGACAGTCCTCAGGCCGTAACGTTGCGCTTTTATTTCGGCAAGCAACTGGATGCGGTATTGGATGGCTGGTTTGCCAGTCAAAGCGTCGTCACCCGGGATAACTTTGCCGAGGTATTGATTCCCGCTCTGTTGCCGGTTTGTGAACGGGTGGCGCTTGAATTGGACGACGGCGGGCTGGCGGTTATCTCTCGATAAGCGTTTGTATTTTCGCGCGCCGTCCCCGGCGTGCGAAAATACAAACAAAAAGATTAAACCTTCTTATAGCAGACCAGGGTTCAGATGAAAACTCCTTATCTTTACACGACACAGTTTGCGGCCATGATTGGGGTCCATGCCAACACCATTCGCCAGTATGAATCCTGGAGATTGATGCCCCCCATTCCCCGTACTCCTGGAGGCTATCGGATCTTTGGGGCGGCCCATTTAGGGCAGGCGCGCTTGATCCGCTCGGCGCTTCGTTTTACGTGGCTAGGCGGGGAGATGCGCCATGTGGCTTATGCGATGGTCGAAGCCGGGGCGGCCGGCGATCTGGGGGGCGCTCTGGAGCAGGCGCACCGGCTTCAGGCGATGGTCCGCAGTGAAAGGATCCAGGCGGAGGCGGCGGCGGCTTATCTGGAACGTTGGGCGCAGGGGATTCCGACCGGCTCAACTCCGCCGATGTCGATCGGACAGGCGGCCCGCCATCTGGATGTTACCATTGATATGCTTCACAATTGGGAGCGTAACGGTCTGCTGCGCGTTTCCCGCAATCCTCAAAACGGCTATCGGATTTATGAGGCCCGGGATCTGGGACGACTGCGGGTGATCCGTACGCTGCGGCATGCCCGTTACAGCACCATGGCGATTTTGCGGATGTTGACGCGGCTGGATGAGGGGAAACGTACGGGGTTGCGGCAGGCTCTGGATACTCCCGATCCGGATGAGGATGTCTGGTATGCAACCGATCACTGGCTTACTACCCTGGCCGAGCTGGAACCTCATTCTCAGGATGTGATTTTCCAGGTAGAGGCGATGTTGTTGCCCGAGCCGCCGCTCCATCCCATTGCCGCCTATTTGAGTAAGCGGTTGTCTATGGTGCTGGAGGCTTTGACGGCCGGGTTGGAGCCGGGGGATTTTCGGGTTGGTGGAGAGATGGCTAAAGTCTTGCAGGAAAAGATCCGCCCCGTGTTGAAATTCCGGTTGGAGGTGCGTAGTCCGGAGTTGGTCGATACAGCGATGGATCTGCTGGAGCGCTGGCCCAGGCTGGAGGCTCCGGCCTGGAAGGGCCCGGAGTACAGCGCCTCTCTGCTGGTCGCCGGCATTCCGCTGGTGTTGGTCGCTCCGCGGGATGAAACGGTTGCCGTCGTCTCTGTCCCTTGCGGGCCTTATCAGGTAGAGGTTGTAAAGTAAATCTGAGAGTATATTTTTTCGCGCGCCGTCTGCGGCGCGCGAAAAAATAAAAGCCATGAACCCTCCTATAGCACACAAGGGTTTTATAATCGAATTGAAAGCGAAACGAAATCTTCTTGTGGAGGGATCATGGGCGAAACCATTACGATTAAAGGGGCGCGGCTGCACAACCTCAAGAATGTGACTCTCAGCCTGCCGAAGAATCAGCTGGTCGTCTTGACGGGGCTTTCGGGATCGGGCAAATCGACGCTGGCCTTCGATACGTTGCACAAAGAGGGCCAGCGGCAATATCTGGAATCGATGGGGATGGTCACCGATTACCTCAGCAAGCCTCGAATCGATACCATTATCGGGCTTTCTCCTTCGATCAGCGTGGATCAGCATCTCACCAATCACAGTCCTCGTTCTACCGTGGGAACGGTGACGGAAGTTTACACCTATTTGCGGGTGCTCTTTGCCCGATTGGGGCATCGGGCCTGCCCTTCTTGCGGTCAGGATGTCCCGCCGGCGCATGTGGGCGGCGGCGACCTCTGGGACGACGATCCTGAAATCGAAGGCGAAGAGGGAGCTGCGGATACCGGCGAGAACCGACCCTGTCCCCATTGCGGCACGGCGCTGCCTGAACTTTCCATGGCCCATTTTTCATTTAACAAGCCCGTCGGGGCCTGTCCTACCTGCACTGGATTGGGAACGGTGCGCACGGGAAACCTGGAGAAACTGATCGATCCGGAACACGGCATTCTCGACGGCGGGGTCATCGCCTGGGATAAATATGAGATCGAACGTTATCAGCAGGCGCTGGTGAAAGCGGCGCACCATTTCGGCTTTGATTTCGACCCGGCCCTGCCCATCAAGGCATACAGTTCAGTACAGCGCGATCTGCTGCTTTACGGCGTGGAAAGTCCGCAGATCGGCCGGCGTTATCCATTGGTCAAGTCGCCGGAGACGGCCGGGACCGGGCGTTTCGAGGGCGTGATTACCGGGCTGCTGCGGCGTTACGGTGAACATATCCACGATCCCAATTATCGGGAAAAGATGGAAAAGCTCTTGATCGAGCGCACCTGTCCCGACTGCGAGGGTGAACGATTGCGCCCGGAGAGCCGCGGGGTTACCGTGAACGGGCAGACGATCCTGCAACTGTCGGCGCTGCCGTTGACGGCGCTGTCGGAATGGCTGAAAGAGCTTCCCGCCGTGCTGGATGAGGAGGCGCGGATTATCATTGAGGCGATTCTGGCCGATCTGGATGAACGACTGCGCCGGCTGATCGATGTGGGAGCCGGTTATCTGACGCTGGATCGCGCTTCTCCGACGCTTTCGGCAGGGGAGGCGCAGCGGCTGCGGCTGGCGGCGCTGCTGGGTTCGGGCCTGACCGGGGTGCTGTACGTGCTCGACGAACCGACCATCGGCCTGCATCAACGCGACACGGCCCGGTTGATCAAGGTGCTGCGCCAGCTGCGGGATCTGGGAAATACGGTGCTGGTGATCGAACACGATCTGGAGATGGTGCGGGCGGCGGATTATGTGATCGATATGGGGCCGGGGGCGGGCGAGCACGGCGGGGAGGTGGTGGCGGCCGGAACGCCGGCCGAGGTGAGCCTTCATCCGGCGTCGGTGACCGGACCTTATCTTTCCGGGCGTCTGAGCGTTCCGGTGCCGGAACGTCGGCGGCCGGGAAACGGCAAGCGGTTGGTGATCCACGGGGCGCGGGAGCATAATCTCAAGGATATTACCGTCGAGCTGCCGTTGGGGCTGCTGATTGCGGTGAGCGGCGTTTCGGGTTCGGGAAAATCCTCGTTGATGTTCGATATTTTGGATCGGGCGGCGCGGCAGCGTTTCTACGGGGCGAGCGAGATCCCCGGCGTTCATACGGCCATCAACGGCTGGGCCTATCTGGATAAAATCATCACCATTGATCAGAGTGCCATCGGCCGGACGCCGCGCTCGAATGCGGCGACCTATACCGATACCTTCACGGCCATTCGGGAGGCCTTTGCGGCGACGCCCGAGGCGCGGCGGCGACGGTTGACCGCCGGCCATTTTTCCTTCAACATTCCGGGCGGGCGCTGCGAGCGTTGCAAAGGCGACGGCGTGTTAACGGTCTCGATGCACTTCCTGCCGGATGTGCAGGTGCGTTGTCCCGCCTGTCACGGTGAGCGGTTCCGGCGGGAGGTGCTGGCCGCCCGCTATGCCGGGCACACGATTGCCGAAGTGCTGGAGATGACGATCGATGAGGCGCTGCCGTTGTTCCGCAATGTGCCGGCGGCGGCCGATCGGTTGGGATTGCTTTCGGATGTGGGGCTGGGTTATTTGAGGTTGGGACAGTCGGCAACGACGCTTTCGGGCGGTGAGGCTCAACGGGTGAAGCTGGCCAAAGAGCTGGCGCGGCGGGCCACGGGGCGGACGCTCTATCTGCTCGACGAACCGACGACCGGGTTGCACGCGGCCGATGTGACGCAGTTGTTGAAGCTGTTGCACCGGTTGGTGGATGCGGGAAATACCGTCGTGGTCATTGAACACAATCTGGATATGATTCGAGCGGCCGATTGGGTGATCGATCTGGGACCCGAAGGCGGGGCGGCCGGCGGCCAATTGATGGCGGTCGGGACGCCCGAGCAGGTCGCCGCCGTGGCGGGATCGTTTACCGGGCGTTGCCTCGCCGGATAAGTTCCGGGTGGGCGCGCGGTCCACGACCGCGCGCCCACTGAGTTGAAACCTCCAAAAACCTTCCGTTAGCCCACCAGAGTTTTATAATAAAATTAGCTGTGGAGCGAAATCTTCTTTTGGAGGAATCATGGGCGAAACCATCACGATCAAAGGGGCGCGGCTGCACAACCTCAAAAATCTTACTGTAAGCCTGCCGAAGAATCAACTGGTTGTTTTAACCGGCCTTTCGGGATCGGGTAAGTCGACGCTGGCTTTCGATATCCTGCACAAAGAGGGTTTGCGGCAGTATATGGAATCGATGGGCATGGTTTCCGATATGAGCAAACCCCCGATCGAAACGATCATCGGTCTCTCGCCTACGATCAGTGTGGATCAGCACATCACCAATCATAGCCCCCGTTCGACGGTGGGAACGGTGACCGATGTCTATACTTTTTTGCGGGTGCTTTTTGCCCGGTTGGGACATCGGCCCTGCCCGGTCTGCGGTCAGGATGTCCCGCCGCCGTACAGTGCCGGGGGCGAGCTTTGGAACGACGATCCGGCAATCGAGGGTGAAGAAGGTGCGGTGGAGACCGGCGAGACGACCCCCTGTCCGCACTGCGGAGCGGCGTTGCCTGAATTGACCATGGGGCATTTCTCTTTCAACAAGCCGGTGGGGGCCTGTCCGACCTGTACGGGATTGGGGAAGGTGCGCACCGGGAATCTGGAAAAGCTGATCGATCCGGAACGGACCATCGCCGGGGGCGGGGTGATTTTGTGGGACAAGTACGAGATCGAACGCTATCAGCAGACGCTGGTGCGGGCGGGGCAATATTACGGCTTTGAGTTCGATCTGACCCTGCCGATCAAGGCCTACAGTCCGGCGCAGCGCAATCTGCTGCTCTACGGTGTGGAAAGTCCCCAGTTTACCCGGCTTTATCCCTCGGTCAAAACGCCCGAAACCGTGGCGACGGGGCGTTTCGAGGGGGTCGTCACGGGGATGTTGCGGCGGTACGGTGAACATATCCTCGATGCCAGTTATCGGGAGAAGATGGAGAAGCTGTTGATCGAGCGGGCCTGTCCCGACTGCGGCGGGAAGCGGCTGCGTCCCGAGAGCTGCGCCGTTACCGTGACCGGGCAGACCATCCTGGAGCTGGCAGCTCTGCCGCTCGCGACGCTGGTGGATTGGGCAAATGCGCTGCCCGCAAAGCTGGAAGAGGATGCCCGGCTCGTCGTCGAACCGATCTTGATGGACCTGGGAGTCCGGTTGCAGCGGTTGATCGATGTGGGAGCGGGATATCTGACCTCGGATCGGGAGTCGCCCTCGCTTTCGGCGGGGGAGGCGCAGCGGCTGCGGCTGGCGGCGCTGCTGGGTTCGGGGTTGACCGGGGTGCTCTATGTGCTCGACGAACCGACCATCGGGCTGCATCAGCGCGATACTACCCGGCTGATCAAAGTGCTGCGTCAGTTGCGGGATCTGGGGAATACGGTGTTGGTGATCGAACATGATTTGGAGATGATCCGGGCGGCCGATTACGTCGTGGATATGGGGCCGGGAGCCGGGAAGCTGGGTGGGGAGGTGGTGGCGGCGGGAACGCCGGCCGAAGTGAGTGCCGATCCCCATTCGGTGACCGGGCCTTATCTATCCGGGCAGATGCGGGTGCCGGTGCCGGAACGCCGGCGGCAGGGAAACGGCAAACGGTTGGTGATCCGGGAGGCGCGGGAGCACAATCTCAAGGGGATCACCGTGGAATTGCCGTTGGGCCTGTTCATTGCGGTGAGCGGTGTTTCGGGTTCCGGGAAGTCCTCGTTGATGTTCGATATTCTGGATCGGGCAGCCCGGCAGCGGTTTTACGGAGCGAGCGATGCTCCGGGAGCCCATGCCGGAATTGACGGGTGGGAGTATCTGGATAAGATTATTACCGTCGATCAGAGCGCGCTCGGCCGAACGGCCCGCTCCAATGCGGCGACCTATACCGATACGTTCACGGCCATCCGGGAGGCCTTTGCGGCGACGGCAGAGGCGAAGGCTCGGAAGATGACGGCGGGATATTTCTCTTTCAATATTCCGGGCGGGCGCTGCGAGCGGTGTAAAGGCGACGGGATGTTGACCGTTTCGATGCATTTCCTGCCGGATGTCCAGGTGCGCTGTCCGGTCTGTCACGGCGAACGTTATCGCCGGGAAGTGCTGGCGGTCAAATACAACGGCTATACCATTTCCGAGGTGCTGGAGATGACGATCGATGAGGCGCTGCCGTTGTTCCGCAACGTGTCGGCGGCGGCCGATCGGTTGGGGCTGCTCTCGGATGTGGGATTGGGCTATTTGAAATTGGGCCAACCGGCAACCACGCTTTCCGGCGGCGAGGCGCAGCGGGTGAAGCTGGCCAAAGAGCTCGCGCGGCGGGCCACGGGACGGACGCTCTATCTGCTTGACGAGCCGACGACCGGTCTGCATGCGGCGGATGTGGCGCAGTTGTTGAAGCTGTTGCATCGGTTGGTGGATGCGGGAAATACCGTGGTGGTCATCGAACACAATCTGGATCTGATCCGCGCGGCCGATTGGGTGATCGATCTGGGTCCTGAGGGCGGTGCAGCCGGCGGTCAATTGATCGCGGCCGGGACGCCCGAGCAGATTGCCGCCGTGCCGGAATCGTTTACGGGGCAATACCTTTCTTTAGTAGACAGTAGAAAGTAGACAGCGAAAAAATACGATCTGTGCGGTTGGCCCTGAAAAGCGGAAGAAAAAACGACCTGTGCGGTTAGTCTGGAAAAAACCCATATTTTGGGCGGCTTTCTGAAGCCGCCCAAAATATGAACAAAAAAACTCTCTCTGCTTCGCACAGCGCGTCGCTTTTTACCGGGAAAGCACCTGTTGCGGGGCGCAAAAACCGTTTTTAATTCACACCCATGAACAACCGCACAGGTCGGAAAACATAGACAAAAATCACAACATTTGCTATAGATCTTCATATTTCGTTCACAGGTTTCCTCGATGATAGGGACAGTTGGAGCTGAGGTTCCTGAATCTAATCAAGGAGATCTGAAATGCATAAGCGATTTTTGTGTGGGATGCCGTTGTTTGCCGGTGTAGGACTTATTTTGTTGGGCAGTGCCATTTTACATCGGCGGGCCCATTTTATGATGGCGATGCGGGAGGGGGAAAGCGATCTGTCGATGCGCGAACGTTTCCACCGGCATTTCCGTTCCCTGCATGAACCGTGCTGTTGTGAAGAGGTCGAGAAATCCGAAAAGTCTGAGGCTGAGAAATAACCTTCTGCGCGGTAAGCCCGGAAAAGCAGGAGAAAAAAGCCCGACCCGTGCGGTAAGCCCGGAAAAGCGGGAGAAAAAAAGCCCGACCCGT
>CAZCTC010000078.1:0-36558 GCA_964501335.1 uncultured Anaerolineales bacterium
GTTTTTAGGCCGTTTTTTTCACTTCGGCCACTATTTGCACAACCGATGCGTTAGTATGGTGTTTGGCTTCAGGGTATTGTTTTTTTGCAGCAGTCGTAGATGTAAAGTTTATAGCAAATCAGGCAGCATTTATTCGAGATTGCTCTTTTGTTTTCAATCTCCCTAGTCGAATTATAACGGATTTCTGGTGGTTTTTATTGTACCCATTGGCGGCGCTTTGTTATTGGAATTGGGGGAGATTATTGATCGTGGATAAGCGTTTTCCTCGGGAAGGGCGTCTGGCGGGTTTATTGTTTGTATTGATTTTATCAATTGTATTCGTTGTACTTGCCCTTTCTCCTGATCCAGGGTTCAATCTGAGGGCAATTTTTAGCTATTGGAATACTATATTAGCGTTAGGATGGACATATTTGCGTTTTGTAATTCCAATGGTTACTTTTTTTTCGTTTCTGCTTTTGCATGTCATTGTTACGATAGTTTTGTTTTTTGATAACATTGCTTCCGCTCATACGGCTTTTCCAAAAGATAAGATCCAGCAATTAGCTATAGATGAGATTCAAGAATCGGATAAAAAGCGGGCAGGTTGGCGGCTCATAGATTTAGACAAATCCGAGTTAGAAACGTTAAAGGATTGGGCAGCTGAAAATCGGGAAGGAAGTGATAAACGATTACTTCCTACTGCGATGATTCTGGCATTTGTTGCGTTGTTCGCAAATACAAATTGGTTCAATGAAACGCTTGACGGGATTATTGGTTTTGTTAACAAGGTTTTGTTCTCTTCTCCTGATTCTGGTCAGAAGGTGGAATTTTGGAATATCGTTGGAGTAACACTATTGTTCATGATGGTATTTTCGGTTGTTAGAGCTTTATCTTCTTTGTTCAGTAATTTGGTAGTACAGAATATAATCGTTGAGGCTTGCATCGTGGCGGGGTATGCGGTTGATGTGGAAAAAGAGAAAACAGTAGAGACACCAGTGATCAACACTCAATCATTCTGGGAGCGGTTATGGAAGGGGCTGGGTGGAAGGTGATGTGCTGGAGAGTAACAAAATCATCTGGAGGCCCACAATGATCCACGATCAGTTGGACATCGCCCATTGGAAAGCCCATTTCCCGCTCGAAGAGCTGCGCGCCGAGCTGAAAGATCTCCCGATCACCCTGCAGCCGGGCGGGATGAACATCACCAGTCCATTTCATATCGCCATGGTCGAACAGATACGGGAAGAAGCGCTGGCCGGCAAGCCCCTGCCGCGCCGGGTGCCCACGGATAGCTTTATATGGAATGAAGGCGAGCCGCGGCGCCGGGAAATCACCAAAGTCGGTGGATTGCCCTATCGAGCCCGGGATAAAAAGTGGCCCATGGCTGAAGCCGGTCGTCCCATGACCTTTGTCGGGCAGTTCTGTTTTGCCGATTCCACCGATCTCACCGGCCCTTTGCCGGGCGACATCCTGTTGATCTTTGCCGATTCCCTCGATGAATACGGCTTCAATTGGGCTGAAGAAATCGAAAATGCAGGCATGCTCTTTGAGTGGGTCTCAATCGGCGATTTCCCCTTGATCACTGCTGAGGAAATTCCTTTCTCCCCCTGGTTTATCGCACCCTGCTATGGAACCCTCTATCGCACCTTTGACTACCTCGACTGCGACGAATATTTCGAGGAATACAACCAGGGTTATGAATTGCCCATCCTCGAAGCTACCAAAATCGGCGGCGTCCCCTATTGGGTCCAAGAAGAAGAAGAAATGCCGGGGCGGTTTTTGTGCGCCAGCGCCACGCTCGCGCCGCAAGGCGACTGCCATAAAAATCCTCAATTCAATGCCTTCCCGTTTCTGAATCGAGCCGGCGCCAGAAATTACGAAGAAGCCCGACACAGCGCTGAACTTGGTTGGGGAGACATGGGCGTGCTCAATCTGTTCGTGGATAAGAAGGGACAGGTCCACTGGAATATCCAGAGCGGGTGAGGGAACTGCAGGCAACTGAGAGGGACGAAAATCCATGTTCATCATGCCCCAGGATTTGATATTGCTGATCCTTTCGCTGATTGCTTTTTCCGCCATGTTGATCGTGGGAATCCGGTATTGCAGCGCTGCACTCAATCCGGCCCGGCGGAGAGCGCTGGATCCATTTATTTCTAGAAGAGATACCGGGCCTACACCTGAAATTCATCCCCTATTGCCCACAAATCGATTGACCGCTGAGTTTTGCCTCGCTGCCCTGGTCGGCATAACCGTGCTGGGCCTGGGAATTGCATCCCAGGCCAGTGAATTCAAGGCCGCAGCTTTAATCAAAAATGAAGCCCGTTCGGCGACAGGGATTATCACGGATCTGCAAAACTACCATTTGAACAAAAGCACACGCTACGAGATCTCCTTTACATTTACCACACCCCAAGGAGAATTTTCCATACTCGAAGCCCAGATTACATCCAAAAGCACCTTTGACTCTCTCCATCTGGGGCAAGCCATCCCGATCCTCTACGCAGCTTCCGATCCTACCCTGGCCTGTTTCGCCCAGGATTGCGATCTGGCCAAAATCGATTTGTTAGATATCATTGTGACCCTGATCCCCAGCGCGCTCTCGCTCTACTATGCCCTCGTCCGCCTGGCTCACTATCGTCAGGCCCGGCAATTGGAAAGCGCCGGCGTCCGGACTTCGGTTCTTATTTTAGATCAGCCCAACCCTCAACCCAATGCAGAAACAGTTATCCAATTTAATCTCCCCGGGCTGGGCACTGTCAGATGCGATGTAGGGGACCGCGCCGGGCTCAATCCGGGGGAGTATGTCCATATATTTTTCCTGCCGGAAGATCCGGCTATTTTGAGGATTGAACAGGCGGAATAGAAAATAGCCATCCGGTTTTCTTCGTCTGAAAGAACAAATTCCTTATCCCGAACAGAACCCGTCAAATAAGAGGTAATGTATGAATCGAGAAGAACTGCTGCGATTGATCGATCAAGCCGAACGGGAAGGGTGGACCGAACTGGATTTGTCGGGACAGGAGATTGAAGAGCTGCCGGAAAAGATAGGAAGGCTCGCAACATTGCAAAGACTGGATATTAGCAACAATCAACTAACCATTCTACCGGAATCACTTGGCCGGCTCACAGAATTGAAATATCTCTACCTTTCCAACAATCAACTGGTCTCCTTGCCAGAATCGTTAGGTCGAATTACAAGTTTGCAAGGATTAGACATTAGCGAAAATCAACTGGTCACCTTACCAGAAACGTTAAGCAAACTCACAAGTTTACAAGGATTGGGTATCAACAACAATCAGCTGATTTTTTTACCGGAAGCGTTAAGCCAACTCACTGGATTGCAAATCCTGGCCGTCGGCAACAATCAATTGACCACTCTGCCCCAATGGCTGAGTCGGCTCATAGAATTACAAACACTGAATGTCAGCTACAATCAGCTCACTACCCTGCCCGAATGGTTGGGACAACTCACAAGATTGCAAGAGTTGTACATCGGCCACAATCGACTGACCACCCTACCGAAATCATTAGGCCAGCTCACTGAATTGCGAAAGTTATGCATCAACAATAATCACCTGACCGACCTGCCAGAATCGCTAGAGCAATTGACCCAATTGACAAACCTCTGTCTTGAGGAAAATCCACTTCCGTTGTCTCGTGAGATTATGAAGCACTTCAATCGGCCCCAAATGATCCTTCAGGCCTGGCAGGAATTTCTGACTGGACAGAAGTCGTGATGAATCCAGCATACCTGAGAGCAACAAAGATCGAGCCGGGCAAACCGGGCGGCTCCATTTTCAATGTCGGCACCTGCCAACTCCGGAGGCCGGGTTGGAAATGAGTGCGAAAACCATCGCCCGAATCATCGCCGGCACCTTCTTTATCGGCTGGCTGGGCATCCTTTACGCCGGAGCGGATCATCCCCCGCCTCCCGGATTTATCCTGTTTGTTCTCTTCGACCTGGGTGCCGCCTTGACCATCTCCGCCTCGCCGGGCTGAGTGAAGTTACAACCTCTCCACCATCTCCTGGACCCTATCTGCATCCGGATGCAGATACCGGGAAGTCGTCACGATATTCTCATGCCCCATCAGCTTTTGCAGTGTAGCCAGATCTCCGCCGTCCCGTAAAAAGCGCGTGGCGAAGGTGTGGCGTAAAGTATGTGGGGTGATGGGGCGCTCGATGCCGGCCAGACGGACCAGCTTCTCCACCAGACGTTCCACATCCCGGGTGGCGAGGTCTTTGCCGGTCTTGGAGAAGAAAAGTTTGTCGGTGGGCCAATCCGGGCGATTGTTCAGATAGGCCGTGAGATCCTTACGGCATTCCAGACCTAATGCTACAGGTCTCTCTTTCTCGCCTTTTCCCCGACGGATCAATACTTCGCCGGATCGAGCATTGATGCGGATGTCCTCCTGGTTCAAAGCGCAGACTTCCGCTACTCTGAGCCCCGCTCTCGCCATCAGTGACAACAAAGCCACATCCCGCGCATCCTGCCAGGAATCCCCTTCGGCCACCGCGAAGAGCCGGCCCAGCTCGCGGCCGTTCAAGGGCTCGATCGGTTTTTCCACCCGCTTAATTCCTTTGATCTCCAGCATCCGCCCGCAATGTCGGGACAAGCCTTTGATCGCGGCAATCCGTTGATTGACGGTGGAGGCCTTGTGCTTCTTCCCTTCTTTGTCGTCCTCGTTCTTTTTTTCGAGCAGCGCTTTCTGCCAGTCGCGGAGTTCCTCTTTGGTCAACAGGGCCGGGTCGGGGATCTCGTGATATTGCAGCTCATACCACAGGTCAAAGGCCTTCAGCGAGAGTTCATATTGCCGGCGAGTACCGGCTGTGAGGGTTCCCAGGTATTCCGCAACCGCTGTATTCCAGTCCATCATGCAGCCTCCTGTTGGGCCAAAGTGACGAGAGAATATTTACCGACGTAGTTTACCCCTGCTTAGCGGGCCTTTTTCGGCCTCAAAAAGGCCGTTTTACGCCGGTGATTGCCTATTCACTGTTGATTATATGCGACAATGTTTAAATTACAATTTTTAGATCAGTAATACATTTGTATTACATTTTTAATATCATATCGATGGTTTTCGAGATTGCTTTTTCAAATAATTTAAGACCAGCCTGAACCATAAGGATCTCTGTTTTACCGGGTAATCGTCGCTTGGTACCCTGCAAAAGGGTCTTTCCAGTTTTGAGAATCCCCAAAAACAATACCTGACACTTATTTCTTTGCTTGTATGGAAAAAGTGATATGATCGAAGCGGGGCAAAGTTTAATAAAGAGGCCCACCCTTGCAGGAGGATAAAGCGTTGAAAACTGAGTATCGTTTTGGCGAAACCGTGGCCTGGATCGACGCGGATAAAAGCGAGTTTTTATTGGATATAGGGGATCTTTTGGGGTACAGGAAATACCACTTGAATGAATCTCTTAACGAATCTGAGTTGGTGATTTGGGCATTGCGTAATATGTGGGCTGCGGTGGCGATGGATGGGTTTTCCAGTCTGTTTGAACAGCTTTATTCCTTACGAGAGTGCAAACTGTTGATTGATGGGTTGCGGGAAATGAAATTGTGCCGTTTGGCCGATCTGTTTGCTGAGGCCTTGCTCATCTATGTTTGGGGAAATGTGGATATTACAGAGGAACAATATCAGAATTTGGATATAGAATTACTTCCTGAAAAGGAAATGCAGCGATTTGAGGAACTGGAAAGTCAATATTGGGCGGATGATTGCGAGGAATATCAAAGTGCGATACCGATGGTTGAGTATATCCAGGCGCATTACGATGCTTTTGCCGGGGATTTGCGCCAGGTTCTATATCAATCTGATCGGGATTATCTGCGGCCGCCGATGGGATCTTGATACTGGATTGAACGGCCCGGTTTTTGGTGAGCGGCGGCTCTGGCTCCCTTCCCTCTCCCACGGAGCAGGTAGCGAACCGGTTTTAAGGCAGCCATGTCAATGTGTTGATTGGGAGAGGGAAGGGCTGGGGAAGGGTGAGGGCCAATTCCCGGGATCTTGTTGAAGCGACGATTTTGAGGAGAGCCATCATGCAGATAGATGACGATTTACGGAAGCGGGTCGTAGGCCTTTTGAGAAAATCCCGCTCTTTGAAAAGTAGCATTAGTGAAAGGAAAGAGGCTTTAAGCGAGATTTACGCGGTCGATAAAGAAGATTTAAATCCGATTTTGAAGGATATCGCCGTAGAGAATCACGCTGATTTCGAGGAAACCGATCTGACCTGCGATGCCATCGATGTATTGATGGAAGTAGATTCTGCCGGTCAAAAAGAATTTGTAGAGGGTTTTCTGGAGTCTCCTAATTACCTTGTTCGTTGGTCCATTTGTGGCGTGCTGTCAGTTTACGGCGATAAAGATTCTGTTCCCCTTTTGATTGACAGTCTTCTTAAAGACGACACTCCTTTGGTTCGATTGACGGCAGCCTTTGCATTGGAAAAGATCGGCGATGAACGGGCCTTGCCGGCTTTGCACTGGGCCCTGGAACACGATGAAGGCAAAGATTGGGAAGATCGAGGCATGCAAGAATATGCTCAATACGCCATCGATAAGATATTGAAACGCACTGGGGGACTGAATAAACGATGAACCTTGATTTAATCGAAAAAGCGAGAAAGCTGCTGGACCCAGAACCTTATATGGCAGACCAGTGGGAGATGCTCAACCAACTTCTGTGTGGCGAAACTGAATCCGATCGTGAAGATGTTTTGTTTTGGGTTTTTACTAAACATCGGGGATATACCTATGTGCGGATGAAGGCTGGTATCGAATTCACGCAAAGAAAACCTGAAGTTGCATGGCCGGCTTTGGAGCAATTAATTGGAGGCCCAGATTCGGATGATCGGGATGCCGCACTTAGCGTATTGGCAGAAATTAAAGATCCTCGTGGTTATCCTTTGGCCAGACCTTTGTTGAACGATCCTTACCCATATCTGCAATTTGATGCTATCGATTTTTTGCAAGAGGTTTATCCCGAAGAAGTTTACGCAGCGCTTCAAGGCCTTTTAGAAAACCCGCTGGAATGGAACCGCGATACAGCCCGGGAACGACTGGAAAAACTTCGCAAACCATAAAACCTTAAGGAGGCAACCATGATGAATCCAAGCCCCCTGCGGGCAATAAAGATCGAGCCGGGCTCGCCCGTATGTGTCATGGGAGAAGATGGGCCTTACCCCTGGCGAGCCGGGCCTTATGTGAATGGAATCCTGACAAAATATCTGACCCTGGAGCATTATGCGGGACCGGCTTATAGAGAACTCCCTAAACCTCATTGGGACATAGTCGCCTGGGTGTCATTATCGGCTCCTCTGGAAATCATTGCTAAAGATGCCTGGCCGCTTCCAGCCAGGATCGTCATCACAACGGAAAGCTACTGGATTCAGGAAATGGTGGTCATTCAACGTTATCCCGACTTGCCATGGGAAGAGACTGAATGCTTAACTGTCGGCACCTTCGCTATCCTGGAGAAAGACTTCCTTGTTCGCGACAACCTGTGGGTGTCCGAGTGGAAAGACAAAACCGTCCAGCTGACTTCTCATTCCATTTTCAATGTAGGGCAGTGTAAACCGTTGGATTTGCCGAGATATCCACAAGAATAAGTAAAGGAGATTCATGTATCTGGACAAAGCCCGGGCGACCTTTGATCAGTTCAATCTGATCCTTCCTGGAAATATGGTTCCCTGCACGATTGAAGAAGTCGAGGCTTTAGAGAAGCAGTTCGGTGTGAAATTGCCGGCGGCTTACAAAGAGTATCTTTTGTGGATGGGACATGAAGCCTATCGATTCTTCAATGGGATCAATTGCTTTTACGAAGATCTGGAAGACAACCGGAGCACCGCCGTGGAGATTTTGAAGCGAGATAACCTGTGGAATGAGTTCACCCAGGATGCTTTCTTCTTTTCCATGTATGACCAGTTCCAGTTCCACTTTTTCAAGCTTTCCGAAGGGGATGATCCGCGCGTTTTCCATTACATGGAAAACATTGAGGAACCGGGCCGTGTAAACAAAGGGATTACCTTGCTGGCTCCCAGTTTTAGCCGTTATATGGAAATGATGGTAGAAGAGGATGTGGCTTATCTGACAAAGCTCATTCAGTCGGGAAGTCTGAAGGATGGTCAGTCGTGGGTTCACATTGTGTCTTGACCCTGAGTAAGCGTGACAAGGAGCCCCATGAATAAATCGAAGGAAGAACTAATTGAGAAAATCGCGGCCCTGGAGGGATATAGCTATAAACTCTGGAGCTATCATTGCAGCCATTCTCAACTTACCATGTTGGGCGTAAGAGAACCAGATGGATTTTTTCGGGGAATCCAGATTAAATTCGAAGCCGTGGAATACCTGCGAATGCCCGTGTTTTTGAATTATGCCCATTTTCGGATGGGGACAGAAGAAGAATTTGAAGCCGCCATCAGTGAAGTTATTAAACCCTCCCGCCACAGTTTACAGGTGGGGTATCAGCTTTTCATTTTTGAAGGCCCCAATGTAAAGGCCTGGATATTAAGTTCGATCATTGACATTGAATATAAATGTCCCCTGGTTTAGAGCACGGATCGGGGAAAAAAATGTGAAAAGAATTCACCTGGCTTTTTTGATGGATATCATTATTTCTATCGGTCTGATAGTCGAATGTCTGATTCTTGGCGGTGTTATAGGGGGAAAGGAAACCTGGTTTACCTTTCTCAAAGGATTTAATGTTCATTGGCAATTTTACACTTCTCCCCTGGTCGGTCTTGCTTTTGCTAACAGATTCGGAATCGCCTACCCTCTCCTTCGCAACCATAAGAATATCTACCTTTTTATTGTTGGGTTTTGTGTTTTTCTTACGACAGGAGAGATTGCTCTTGAGGTCTTTTTTAGATTATTTGCATTTGGCAGCTTGTATGGTTTGCAAAACCTGGTTTTTATAGGATTGAGCCAGCTTATCATATATTCCATTTGTCTTATAGCGACTGTTTACTACGAAGTACGCCTCAGATTAGGGAAGTATGACGCTATGATGAGCACATTGCGATACATGCGTTGAGCTATCATAACATTCGGAGGTAACCACAATGTCAGAACAAGAAACAGCCTTTTTGAGAGAAATTTATTCCTTGACGAAATCCACGGTAGATGATTTGAATCGGTTGCTTTTTGAGAAAATTCCCGGTGAAACTTATACGTTCAGGTTTACACCCGATCAGTTGAAAATCCTGGAAAATCTGAATTTAGAACCGGCGGAAGCTGAGCTTCTGAAAAAAGCTTTGAGGATTATGGCGATGAAAGTGGTCTACGATACTTTGTGCGTGATCGACGGCATTGTTTATACGGAGGAAAAGGTAGGCGATCTGGCGTTGATTGACCGGGAAACGGGACAAAACATTGCCGACGATTTTCTTTATGAAGCATTTGTAGGCGTAGTGATCGATCATGAAAATGAAGCCGGGGAACATGTTTTTGACCCGGGCTGATATGCGTCACGGTGGTCGATCCTCCTCAGCAGTCACAACAGAGGGATATCATCGGATAGGTAATTTAAAGAGCCAACCCGCCGGCAATCATTCCGACTGCCGGCGGGCCTTTCTAAACTTTACTCCGCCACCGCCTCAACTCGTCGCCGCTCCCGCTTCTGTTTCCGCTCCGGCTTCTCCGCGATCTCCCAGCTCAGCACCACCACCTCGGTCTCCCGCCGCTGCAGGCGGACATGATCCGCGATCCCTTCCAACACCTCCAGGGCTTTCTTGACCGCGCCCTCGTCAGGATTCGTGATCCGCTCCAGCGCCCGTTTCAACGTTTCTTCCGTGTCGCGCTGCTGGATCAATCCCTGCACCCGGATGTAATCGCCCTTCTTGGGCAGGTCGGCCTGACGGGCCAGGAAATAGTTGAACCGCACCGACACGGCGTCGAAATTCTTGCCGTCGGGATTGCCCGGCATCCCGGGGCGCCGGGGCACCGCCAGGCGCAGGCAGGTGTCGCCGTTCAGATTCCACTGGCCGACCACGGCCCCTTCCAAAACGACCGCGTTGCTCGAAGTTTGTTCTGTCATCGTGTTTTCTCCTTGATTTTGATTTTCTACTTGACCTTCAACTTAGGCGCCAGGCGCATCACTGCGTACCACGGCGCCGATTCCGCTTCCCAGGGATGCAGCCCCGGATCCGCCTGGAGCAGGGTGCGCCAGAGCAGAGCCACATCCAGGCGGGCTTCCGGGTAGAGCGCCGCGTCGATCGGCGTGAGCTGCGCCAGGTCGCGCTTGCTCAGCAACCCGGCTTCGACCAAGCGGCGCGGCTGCGGCGTGAGCACCAGGCTGGCGCCGCCGTCCTGGAAACTGATCTCGATCCAGGCCGGATCGCTGCCGGCCAGGGCCAGCGCGGGCTGCCGGGTGGTCTCAAAGGCCCGTTGCATCAACTTGAGTGCCACCGGTTTCCAGCCGTTGGTGGGATCAGCGCGCAACTGCTGCTGGAGCAGCTCGCCGTAACGGGCCATTTCGGCCGCATGTTTCTCTTCCTGGAGCCGGGCCTTTTCCTTGCGGTAGGTCTGCTCCAGCTTATTCACGGCCCGCGCCACCCGGCCGTTGGAGACGGTCACGGCGGCGCCCAGGGCCAGACCTGAAATCAACAACATCAACAAAGCCAGCCATTCTACGGGGGTCATCGAAGCTCCTTTCTTTTCAAGTAAAGTTTTTTCAACGCCAGGAGGCCATGGAAGAATGGAAGTTGGAAGTTTGGAAGGAATCTTCCAGCTTCCATTCTTCCGCTTTTCCGGCCCGGGCGTTAAAATTCCAGTTTTTCAGCCGAGATAACTTTCATAAGTTTGAAGACTGCGAGAGATCGGCGATCCAGCACGGTAGCCAGCCCGATCAGCAGCAGCATGCCGGCGCTGCCGAGGGGCAACCACAGGCCGCCGGCGCGAGCCGGGGGCAAATCGGGCTTTCTACCCTTGACGGCCTTTCCCGGCAATTCTTTAGGTAACGCAGGCTGGAGCGTAGGCTCCGGCATGGGTATCTGCGTCGGCGTGACTGTGGGCTGTGGGGTGGCCGTAGGCAATGCCGGCGTTTCCTGCAGGAGGGGCTTTGCCGTCGGTGTGACGGTGGGCCGCGGCGTCGAGGTCGGGGACGGCGTGCCGGTTGCGGTGGGCATGGCTGTGGCGGTGGGCTCTTCCTGCCCGGCAACAGGCTGCGGGATGGCGGTCGGCTGCGGCGTTGGGGTGACGATAGGCCGTGGGGTAGCTGTCGCGGTGGGTGTGGCCGTCGGCGTGACCGGAGCCTCGGTGATCTGCACGGTCCCTGTCACGACGCGATTCCAACCCGCAAGATCGACCACGGTAAGCTGTACGGGATAGATCCCGGCCGGCAGGCGGCGGCCGGCTGTATCGGCGCCGTTCCAGGATTGTGTTGTCGGTGGGATGCCGGTCCCTTCCCAGGTTTGTACCAGGCCCGTCCCTCGCGCTCTCAGGATTTCCAGCCGCCAGCTCTCCAGGCCGGAGCCGACATCCCAGGCATTGGTTTGCAGAACCAGGATCTCGCCGCAGCCAGGGCAGAAGGTGCCGCCCATCAAAGTGGCGCTGGGAGGCAGGGTATCCAGCTTGAGTTTCAGGGTGCGGGCCGTTTCCCGGTTGCCGGCGCGGTCCTCGCTGAAGTACGGGAAATTGAAGACTCCATCGGTGGCGAAGGTCATGGTAGGGGCCAGCAGGGCGAGGCCGTCCAGGTAGATGTCGGCGATGCCGGAGGCCGCATCCTGGGCGGTGAAGGTCGCCAGGACGGTGCCGGTGTACCAGCCGTTGCGGCCCGGGGGACCTGATAGATCGACGGTGGTCTGTGGCGCTTGCGTGTCGATCCAGATTTCCAGACTTTGCTCCGCTTCCTGGTTGCCCAGCAGATCGGCAGAGCGATAGCTCACAGTGTGAGAACCGTCGCCATTCACGGTAAATGGACCAGCGTAAGTGGTCCATGATCCGCCGTCGATCCGGTATTCAGTGCCATCCACGCCGACGCCGGCATCGGTCGCCGTCAGGGTCACGGTGACAGAAGAGCGATGCCAGGCGCCGTTGCCGGCGGTCCCGTTCAGGGCGGCAGCCGTGTGGGGCGGGGTGTTGTCGATGTGGACCAGGCGCGTGGTGGGCGTTTCCAGGTTGCCGGCCTGATCCTCGGCCCGGGAACTGAGCAGGGTATCGCCGTCGGGGCTGGCCGTGGTATCCCAGGTGGCGCTCCAGGCCGTGGTGCCCGAGACCGGGGTCCAGAGCACGCCGCCGTCGGTGGCATAGCTGACCGCGGCCAGGCCGGAGGTCGCATCCCAGGCGGTGCCGTTGACCTGGATGCTGCCGTGGATCCATTCGTTGTTGGCCGGGCTTTGGATCGCCGAACCGGGCGGGGTGGTATCGATAGCGAGGGGCAGGGTTTGGACGGCGGAGACGTTGCCGGCTTCATCGACCGCGTTGTATTCCAGGGTGTGCAGCCCGTCGCCGGCAACGGTAAAGGGGCCATGGTAATACCACAAGTCTCCGTCCAGCCGGTAGTTGATGTCGCGTACGCCAGCCCAGGCGTCAGTGGCCTCCAGGGCGATCTGGACCGGAGCCTTCGACCAGCCGTTATTGCCCGGTGTTCCGCTAGGGATGACCATGACGGTGGGCGGCTCGATATCGGCGTCGGTCTGGAGCCAATCGATCTCCAGGTCGGACCAGTTGCCGGGTGTGGATTGTGTGACGTAGCTGCCCATCCACAGAGTGCGGGGTGTGGTGGGCAACGTGTCGCCGGCGCCGATCTCGGTGCCATCGAGGAGCAGCGTATAGGTTGGCCCATCGACGTTCAGTTCCAGGGTATGCCAGGCGGTATCCACGCCGGCGATGGTGTCCTGGCTGTAGTGGGTGTTGCCGAAGGCGACGATCTCGAAGACGTGCTCGCCGGCATTGCGCACCTGATAGATCCACAGGAGGTTTTGCCACTTTTCACGGAGGGGATCGGCGGCAGGTTGCCGGGCGATCGTGAAGCCGGAGTCGGAGCCCAGGGCGATGGCGGTGCCGTAGGTGGAGGCCTCGGTGTAGCGGAAGCGCAGGGCCAGAATCCAGTGGGGATGGATGCCCGTGGAATAAGGAGTCACGCCCGGATAGACGCTGCGCCCGACGATGGGGAACTCGGTGCCGCCGTCGCCTTGCAGGCGCAGCACGCCGCCGGTATTGAAATCGACGACGTTAGACCCCTGACCCGGGTCGAAGCTCCAACCAGAGTTGCCGCCGTTGAAGTCGTCGCGGAGCAGTGTGGCACCGAGCACTGGAGTGACTAAGGCCAGGAGCAACAGAAGCAGGGAGAGTTGGAAGATTGGAAGTCTGGAAGGCTGTTTCCGGTTCTTCCAGGCTTCCATTCTTCCAAACTTCCAATTCTTGTTTAAATCAAAGGCCGGTAACATATCCACCTCCTAATGTCGGAATAGCAGGATCAGCGATCCGCCGGTGAAGGCGAGGGTGATGAGATGGCTCATGCAGACCCGAACGCGGGTGGCGGGCCGGTCCATGGTGTTGAGCAGGTAGTCCAGCAGCATTCCCAGGGTGTTGAGCGTGGCCAGAGCCAGCAAGCCGCGCACGATGTCGGCGACGAGGGGATCGACCGGGCCCCAGATCACAGCCACCTCAAGGTTTGGAAGGCCAGCCAACCCAGCGCCAGACCGGGGGCGGCCCAGGGTTGGCTTTCCCGGTTTGTGGCCAGGCTCAGGGTTCGCAGCAGCAGGTCGCCGGCCACCAGACAGATCAGCGCCGGCAGGGTGGGATGCAGGGCCAGCAGACCCAGGCCAAGCCAGCGTTCCGCGTCGGTGGTCAGGCCGGCGAAGTTCAACCGGAGTAGCAGGACGCCGGCGCTGACCAGCAGGGTGCTTTCCGGGCTGTGCCAGGTGGAGAGGGAGATCAGCAGGGCGTGGGCGAAGAGATCGACCAGCAGTTCTTCGCGGTTCAGCCAGACGTTGAAGACGGCGGCCAGCAGCATGAGGGCGCCCGGCCAGTCCTGGACGGCCAGCAACCGCAGCAGCGCCAGGTAGAGGAGCGGCGCGGCGACGGCCTTGAGGCTCCAGGACCAACGGCGCAACAGGGCCAGCACCGCAGTCAGGGCAACCGGGAGGCCCCAACGGAGCAAGGATGTATCCAGCCAGGCCGGTGCGTCGATCATGGTTCAGCCTTTCTGTTCCTGCCGGCGGCGGCGCAACATCAGCACGGTTACGCCAATGCCGAAAAGTTCGATGAGCAGGGCGATGACCAGCAACAGCCAGAAGCCGGGGCCGGAGACCATGCTCAAAGCCAACGCGGCGATGATTTCGATCCCGCCGGCGGCCATCAAGAGGGCGCCGATCAGCATGGGAGTGGTGCGGCGGCGGCGGATCAGGAGCAGGGCTCCAAATGCCTCGACCATGGCGAGCAAAAAGAGCCCCAATGAGACGATGTCGCTTTCCAGTAACGTTTCCATGAATACTTCTCCTTGAATTTGATTAGCCTTATCGGCTGCGAGACAACAAAAAACAGGGCCACCTCCTGGCGCACTGTAAATCCAGGAGGCGGCCCTGTTTGAAGTCAGGTCCGCCGGAAGGCCCGAGGGCCTATCCGTGCGCGTTCATCAAAAGCAACAGCGCTGAGAAATCGAGGGGCTTACGCCCGGTCCGCGCGGTTGCCGATAAAGTTACTTTTTCTCTTTCAGTTCTTTTATTTCTTTTTCCAGCTTATCCACTTTAAAACCCAAAATGATAACAGCAATTCCCGTCACTATTAAACCTAGTAGAGGCACCATTTCAGAGCCCATGAGATCACCTCCTCGATGGGAATTTAGGGGTGGTCATTCTATTTCACTCAATGCCGCGGCTATGGCTTTTTGCCGTCGGCGGATCCAATTGGAGATTGATTTTGCATAGCTGCTTACTTGGGGATAAGGAGACTGTTTGAGATCGGTTGCAAGCAATGCGGGTAAATCATTCAGGGCGGCTGCCTGATGGAATGTTGATAAATACACCTTTCGGGCTTCAAGACTGGGTAAACTCTTGAAGAAAGATTCAATCGATTCCTTTGCTTCTTCAGGTGTTAATCCCGTCGAATTAATACCCAAATTGGGGGGAATCACTTTGCGAATAGCCGATGGAAGCGGCATATTGAAGATTTCCATCAGTATATCACTTACGCCAAAACCATAGGTCAAATCGATGCCAAAAATTAGGCCATCGGGTCGGCGTAAGATCATACCGGGTTCTGAGTCTTCAATAAAATGTCCTAAGGCAATAATACGATAAGCATCCCAGGGGTTATGGATTGGAACTATTTCTTCTGATTCATAGAGGGTAGCAGTTCCGGTTTCTGGGTCGATTTCCGTGACGATTTCTGCTCCCTGCTCAAAGCTGATCGCTATCTGAGGAAGTTCCGGTTCCGTTTTGTTTTGTGAACTGTTTAGGGTTTGTTTTGTGGGTAAGGGATTGATGACCCATTGGACGGTTTGATAAGGAATGTTCAACTTGCAAGCGGTGAGGTAGCTCAAGCGTTCTGAGATTGAATCGCCGAACCCGCGTTTGAGCAGATAGCGGGGTTCAGGTAATTGTTGCAAATTTTCACCCGGTTGAGGTTTGGGTAATACTTCCTTCACTGCGCTATCGCCATTTCCGAAACGTACGGAAGGTATGATATCGAACTCCGCCAGATTGACGGGCTCGTTTGAAAAACAATTTTCAGTCGAAAGTAAGTTCATATTGGCAGTTCCTCCTGAAAGCGCATTAAACACCATATTTCTCTTTTGTCAAAATCAATAAAAATTACATTCCTGATACTGGAGTTGGATTCTCGGCCGGTTTTCCCATCCACGGCGTGATCTGTTCAGCCCGGATGCCGGCGATGTGCTGGCCGTTGATCCGTCGGCTGAAGAGGACCCCGGCAATCATCACGGCCTGGTTGGATTGCAGCGGCTGGCTGTCCGGCGGCTCGATGCCTTCCACATAGAAGCGGGCGGCGCCGTTGCCGACGGTGAAGGCCAGTTTGACTCCCTGCGGGCAGTCGGTGTAGCGTTTCACTTCCCCGATAATCGTTCCTGAAATCCAGACTTGATTGATGGTTTGCATTTGCCCTCCTTACAAGGCGCCCAACAACCGGGCGATCTCCAGCACCAGCCCGGCGGCGGCCAGGGCGGTGGCGGCGGGCATTTCGTGTTCAGGGCGGCCCGGGCCGGCCAGTTCGACCGGGCGGGCCGCCAGGACTTCGGTAAAAGCCGGGACCAATGCGGGCAACCGGCGCCGGGCCACAAGCAGAACCAGGCCGACGACCGCGACGGTCAGGGCTTCGGCGAAGACGCCGGTGACGCCATAGCGCAGGGCGACCACGATGAGCAGGGCGCTATCGACGCCGCCCCACCAGCGGAGTGCAAAGGCCAGGATGCCGGCGGTCGTCGCCAGGGTGGGACCGTAGTCCCCGGCGCTCCAGCCGAAGGCATAGACCAACGGCAGGGACGCCATGAGCCAGGTGGGCCGCCAGGGCCAGGTGAAGAGCACGGCGGCGACGGCCCACCAAAGGACGGAATGCCCGACCAGACTGACCAGCGCCAAAACCAGCATGGGTGCCAGGCCGATCTCTCGATGGCGCAGATCCTGCCAGGCGACCAGGAGATAGCAAAGGCAGACTGCCAGCGAAACCATCGTCTGGGGCGCCGGTTGATTCCAGAGTTGCGTGAGCCAGGTCAGGTCGGGCATGGACATCAGTTGGGCACTCCGACGGGCTGCACTTCGATCACGGGCACGGGGATGCTCCCGTTGGTGGGGCCATAGGAACCGCACTGCTGGCCTTCGGGCGTCATCCCGGCCTGCTTTGCCAGGAACCAGGGGATGACCGGCTGGTAACCCAGCAGTGATAGGTTGTACTTGGTCCAGGGATCGGTCTGGTTGACCCATTTGTACTCGGCGCACTGATCCACGCTCCCCCACCAGGCCGTAGCCGGGCAGGTCGCGGGCTTGCCACCGCAGTCCGAATGAGGGATGCCCACCGGTTCGCCTTCGGGCCGGCAGAAGCAGGGCGAGGACTCCATCCGGGTACACTTCATCTCGTCGTAGCGGAAGGTCCATTCGGGGTACCACCAGGTGCGGAGCTGCACTTGATACGATTCCCGGTCCCAGCTTTGCACCCGTTCGTCGCAGGCGCACTCCCGGTCCTGGCATTCGGGATTCCAGGCGGGCCCGTTGCGGTCCAGTTCCCAGGAGGTGGTCTCGAAGGAATATTCCACGGCGTAACCGGAGAGGGTCTGCGTGCCGCCGTTCCACTCCCGATCGGGAATGGTCCAGGTCACTTCGTCGGGGGGCCGGAAGCCGAAGATTTCGCCGGTCGTGAGCTTCCAGCGCCGCCAGGCCGCGCCGATCTGATAGTTGACGCGGGTGCCGGGCGAGACGGTGCCGCCGGCCTGCGGGCAGTTGGGCATGGTGGACTCGGTGTACGAGGCGTTGTAATCGACATCGCAAGGCAGCGCTTTTTCGGAGAACGATTCGATGTCGTTCGGCTTGCCGGTGTAGGTCAACTTGGTGGGCAGAGCCACCAGGCTGCGGGGCCAGGGATTGCGGAGCACTTCCGCGGCGGGGATGATGACCTGAGCCTGGATGTTCCAGCCGGGCCACTTGGGGCAGGGTTGGGTGATGATGCCGCCAGAGACTTCGGGCGGGGTGTTGCAGGGCCATTCGGGAGCCGGCGGTGGGGTTTGCTGTGGCCGGGGCGTCGGGGTGACGGCGCTGCATTCGCCGGGGGCGGCGCAGCGAGCCGAGACGACGTAGGAAACGCGGCCGGAGTGCCACCAGGTCACGACGGCGAAGGGATAGGGCTCGCCGGGCTGCACAGGGCAAGAGACCAGAGCATCGGCGCCGGCGATGACGCAGTTCCGGGTGTAGTAGCCGTCGGCGGGCAGCCCGGGCGGGGGAGCGGCGGTCGGGCGAGGGCCGCCGCCTCCTGGCGGAATGGTGGGCTGAGGACCGGGATCGCCACCGCCGCCCGGCGGATTTGTTGGCCCAGGCGGAGGTGTGGAAGGAGGTGGGGTGGCCCCGCCTCCGCCTTGGCTTTCACAGTCATTGAAACAACCTGTAACTATATCATAGCAATTCGGAGGGCATGAACAGTTGCATGCTCCTTGGGCGCAACCTTTTTCCGGTTGTTGCCCGAAGACAAGCCCTAATACCAGAATGAATCCTACGAAACTGATTAGGGCTGGGGCGTAGCGGTAGAATCGGGTGAAGCCGGCAAAATATCGATTTGAATTTTGGTGACGATCCATCGTCCCTCCTGATATTCAACTGTGCCTTTGAGAAGGCGTAAAGGATTAGGGTTAACGTACAAGGGTGGGCGGCTTAACGTAAGATGATCTTTTACTCGCTGAGCATAAATATCAGGGTTTTCGTTTCGTGCTTTTTCGCATTCATTTGGAGTTTGTTTGCACCAAGCATCCACGAAAACTACTCCTGCTATGCTCTTTACCGAAACTGCTGCTGTGCAAGTGTTCCCTTTGCAAGAGAGATTTTGGGGCCCAAATTCGGCCAGGGTTCTGCCCCACCGTTGGCAATGCTCTATCCATGTTTGATCCGTGGTAAGTTCTTCGATCCCTTTTGTGGCTTCTTCTAAACTTTGCGGATACTTGGACAGATCATCCCCTTGATCGGCCAGAGCATCGCACTTGTTGATGACCTGAATAAACGTCTCCCAGGCCGCATCCGTGTCGAGTTCCGGTGTTGTCGTCGGAGCGGGAGTCGGGGTGTAAGTGGGCACCGGTTCGACAGTTTGCAGCCGGTTGTAGGGCACTGCGGCCTTGACCAGGTTGCCGACGACGCCGACGATGAAAATGGTCACAACGACCAGAGCCAGCCAGCCGGCTGGGGTAATCCGGGAAACCAGTGATTGTTTCTTTTCCTGAGACATGAGATTCCTCCTTAAGGATTTGAGATGGCTTAGGGCGATTATAATACGTCTGCGGATAGGGTCACGCAGCCGGGCCGCTGTAAAGCAAAGGCCCTTGCTGTGCAGCCGCCCGGCTGCATGACCCCGGCAATCGCTCTATTGCCCCTCCTGTCCCACGCCCCAGGCCGGCCGCTCGATGGCCCGGACATTGAGTCGAAAGCCGTTCACGCCGAAGATCGAGAGGAAGACGGTCTGCGCCTCGCTCCAACCCTGCACCACGATGTACCGGTTGTCCTGGATGTGGACATCGGTCACATGGAGCTGCGGATCGTTGCGGGTGGCGTAGTCCGATGCCACCGCCCGCGCTTCGGGTTTCAGGATCATCCGTCCCGAGCCGGTGAAGGTCTGCGGGTCGATCTCGGAGGCGGCTGCGACCGCGGCGGACGAGACGGCCCAGCGAGCCCGGACATACTGCTGCCAGAGATAACCGCCGTCGAGCACCAGGCCGACCAGAGCGATGAACAACGGCAGCAGGATGGCGGTCCAGAGGAGCGCCTGGCCGTCTTCCTTGCCGGTCGGAGTTCGCGGGATAGGTTTCACTTCAGGGTCTCCTTTCCTTTTGATTTTTCGTAATCCGTAATGCGTAATCCGTTTCTGGTTACGCATTACGCATCACGAATCATACTTTTTCTACCAACGGGATTTCCACCGGTAGGTCGGCATCTCTTCTTGAGAGCAGACCCGGGTGGGCAAGAGCAAGTCGCCGTAAGGGACCGGGGGCCGCGGGATGGGATAGCAGACCTGCACCCGCACATTGGTGGCCCGGTTCCAGGTAGCGGCATGGAGTTGCACCTGCGCGGTTTCGGGGTTGAGCCCGAAGCCGGAAAGCGTATAGCGGGCTGCATTGAACGCCTGGCTGGGGCCGCGGTCGCCGTTCAAGGTGGCGATGGCGTGCCGCGTTCCCGACCAGGCAGCGGCTTGCGTCGCCAGCTTGGCATAGAAGCTCTGGCCGAAGGCGATGATGCCGGCCACAAAGAGCAGCATCAACGGCAGGACCAGGATGAATTCGACGTAAGCCTGACCTTTTTCTTTCATGGCCAGCGTCCTTCCCAGATGGCTTCGGGCAAAGCCCAGGGTGAGCGGGGATCAACCGGGGCGTCTCGCGCCGGTATGATCCCCCCCACCAACAAAATTGCCAGGAGGCTGAAGAGCAGCCACAAGGCCAGCAGCCCCGGCAATTCTTTCCACAGTTCTTTAAAGGTTTTCACGGCACCCTCCCTTTAACGGTTTCCGCTCCAGGCGGCTTTGGCCGTCAGGGTGTAGGTCCCGGTGGCGCCGATGGCCGGCTGGACCAGGACGTAGTAGGTGCCGGTGACCAGGTGGGTAGCCTGGATCTGTTCTCGACTGCCCACAGTCTCGGAACGGGCGATGGGCTGACCCGGCGGATTGCTGTGCAGGTAGAGATCGACATCGCCCTGCCCTTCCAGCTTCAACGTCAAATCCACCGGGCCCTGGCAGACCTCCAATTTGAACCAATCCTGGTCCAAATCATCCGGTGCCGCCCCCTTGACGCACTGGTCGATGGGTTGGGCGGCGGTATGGACTTCGTTGGGCTCCCGTTCGGAAACGCTACAGGTCTCCGGGGCCGGTGTGTCGCCGTGCCCCTGGATGACCGGGAGATAGGTACGGTAAGTCAACGTTTGAGGATCGATCGGCAACGGTAGACAGAATTCGCCGGCATCGGCCTTGACCGATTCTGCGGGCGACTGCGCGCCGATCGCGCCCAGGGCCAGGAGCAGCAGAGCGGAGAGCAGGGGCAAACTCCATAGTTTCAACTTGAACATCGGTTTTCTCCTTTACTCGAACCGCTCGGGCGGTCCGGGGAAAAAGTCCTCCAGTCGGAAGAAGGCGGAGGATTTGAGGCTCAGGTTCAGGCCGCCGCCCATGAGGGCTCCCAGGCCGGTGGGCCATTGGTAAGGGACGTCGGCGCGGGCCTGGACCGAGCGATAGGCGGGGCGGACGGAGAGCGTAAACCCTCCGCTGTGCTCCTGGGACATGCGCCCCAGGCCCGTCCCCAACATCTGCTGGTAGACGGCGTACCCGTCGGCTACCGGGCGGCCCACGGCTACCTGGCGCGCCCCCTCGAAGGTGGCGGTTGCGGTGACCTCGCGGGCCCACCAGAAGTAGGAAAACTCCCAGATGAGCATGAGCAAGAGCAGCAGCCCCGGCAAGACAATCACAAACTCGGTATATCCCTGTCCGCGTCGACGTTTGAGCATGGGTTCCTCCTACGGCAGGGCGTTGATGCGGCCCTGCTGACGTTGGAAAACGTTGCCGACGAGTTGGATAGTGCCGACGACAATGCCGGCGATGGCGAGCACGGCGGCCAGCAGGACCACGTACTCGGTGTATCCCTGCCCTCTGCGATTTTGTTTCAACAACATGGATCTAGCCTCCTTGAGCTAAATGGTCGAAAGCGTAAAACGTAAAACGTGAAACGTAATGAAAACTTGAGCCACTGGTTTTGGATAGAAAACGGGTGCTTTTTCTGAAACGTAAAACGTGACGGTTTCTCCATGTGAGTCCCTGGCCTTCAGAACCTCCTTGAAGGCCGGTCATCACGTTTTACGTTTCACGTTTTTTTCAACCTCCTTTCTTTGACATGAACCTTCATCCTCCCAGGACGCCGACGAGCTGAATGGCGCCGGGAGCAATGAGCAACAAAGCGATGGCGACGATGGCGAAGAAGGCCGGGATGACCATCATCACGGCGTTCTTGTAGCCGCGCTCGGTCAGGAGCAACTTGATGCGCACCCGGGCGTCTCCGGCCATGCGGCGCAACGTCGGCGCCAGCCCGCCGCCGCCCATGTCGTAGGCGGCTTCCAGCCGTTCGGTGACGCGGGTGATCTCCGGCAACTGGCCGCAGCGCCGACCGGCGGCCTGCAGCGCGCCTTTGAAATCCTGTGTCACGGAGTAATCGGCGGCAATCTGCTTGAACTCCCCGATCCACGCTCCGCCAGGTCGCTCGCTGAGTTCCCGCAAAGCCATGGGCAGGGCGTAGCCGGCGCTGATGTAGATCGCCAACCGGTCCAGCGTGGAGGCTGCGTCCAGCGTCAGTTGCTCCTTGCGCCGGCTTTCGGCGTTCTGGATCGACTGATTGGGCATGAACCAGCCCATGAGGCCCGCGCCGATGACGAAGGGCAGCTCCAATCCGCCCAGGCCGCCGGGCATCACGAAGGAGAGGATCAAGGCGAAGATCCCGACCATCCCGGCAAAAAGCCCGGCGGTGAAGATCCGGTAGCCCATGACGCTTTCTGGGGTGAGGAAGGGCGGCGGGTAGCCGGCGCGGGCCAGCCGTTCCTCCAGATCCGAGCGTTGCTCTTCCCAATCCCGCCGACCGATCCGGGCCACCCGCTTGCCGGCGGGCGTGAAGAAGGTGTCCATCAGCCGGGGCAACAGGGCCCGATCGTCGGGGCCGGTCAGGCGCACCTTGACCGGACGGGGGAAGAAGGCATCAACGGCCAGGAACATGCCGAAGGCGGCAACGAGTCCACAGAGGATCATCATGCCCGCACCTCCCGCACCATCACGGTGACTTCTTGGACTTCCAGATTGAGCCCCCGCGTCGCCAGCCGTTGGGACAGGACATAGGCGATGACGGAGAAGACCAGCACGACCAACAGCACCAGCTGGCCCAGCGCGCTGTTGTAGAACCCCTGCTCATAGCCCTTCATCCATGGCAGCAACTTGAGCAGCAGGAAGAAGCCGATCGGCGCCAGACTGACAATGATGGCTTCCAGCCGGGCCTGCGCCTGTTTGGCGGCGATCTCTTTGCGCAGGGCCGACTGCTCGCGGATCATCGTTTCCAGTCCCATGAGCACTTCGCCGGCATTGCCGCCCTGGCTTTCTTTCAGGGTCAGAGCTTCGGACACCATATTGAGATAGGGCTCGTGCCGACGGTCGAGGATCGGCGCGAAGGCCACGTCCAGGCTGTCGCCCAGACTTTTGCGGCTGAGGATCTCGCGGAAGTCAGCGCCGGCGGGATCGGGGCCGTTTTTCGCGGCATTTGCCAGGGCATCGTTCATGGCGCCGGTGGCGGAGAAGCCTTCCCGCAAGAGCCCTACGACTTCGGCCAGGCTGTCGGCATACTGCTCGTGGAACTTGTCGCGCCGGGACTCCAGTTGTTGCCAGAGCAGCAGCGGAGCGAGGACCAGCCCGACGAGGCCGAAGACCGGCGCGCCCAGGGCGAAGCCCAGCAACGCGGTGCCGGCGGTGATGCCCAGGCAGATCAGTACGAATTCTTTGGCCTGGATCGGCAACTCCGCCGCGTCGAGGCGTTCTTGCAGCTGATGCAGCGGGTCCTGCCGGGTCTGCTCCAGCCGCACGCGGGGCGGGAAGATCAGCGCGGAAAAGATCAGAAAGACGCCGGCGGCGGCGATAATGCCGGCAATGATAGCAGTGGGATTCATCGGTTCCTCCTTAAAATCCTGGCATGACGGAAGGGTGGAAGAATGGAAGATGGAAGATTCCTTCCAGCCTTCCAGTTTCCAATTCCCGGGTCATCGGGCCCCCAGGGCGGCGCGTTGCAGGATCACGCCGCGTTCCTTCATCAAATTGGCGAGCTTGTCCGGGAAGTAGCCGGTGAAGATCAACCCCTGGCCGCGATCCTCGAAGACGTTTTGGACGATGACTTTGCCCTCTTCCATGAAGCGGCTGGGAGCGACCTCGGCGATCTCGGTGACGAACCGGCGGGGAATACCACCGATGGAAACGCGCTTGAGATAGATCACCACCTGGAAAGCGTCGGCGATTTGCCGGCGGATGGCGACCAACGGCACCTCGACGCCGCGCATCAGGTACATCGTCTCCATGCGCTGGATCACATCCAGGGTGGAGTTGGCGTGCAGCGTGAGCATTTGCCCGTCGTGGCCGGTGTTGGCGGCGGTGAGCACATCGACGATCTCCGGGCCGCGCGCCTCGCCGGTGAGAATCCGATCGGGGCGCATCCGCAGCGATTGGATAATCAGGTCGGCAATGCTGAAGCTGCGGGCCTGCTCGGCCTGATCCCGGGTGGTCATCTGGATCACATCGCGTTTGTTGATCTGGATTTCAGGGGTGTCCTCGACCACGAGGAAGCGGTCCGTATCTTCGGCGGCGTTGGCCATGGCGTTAAGGAAATTGGTCTTGCCCGAAGCGGTTCCGCCGGCGATGACCAGGTTGATTCGGGCCTTGATGAGCGCTTCCAGGAACACGCGCGCTGTCGGCGTGATGGAACCCAATCGCTCCAGGTCGGTCAGGGTACGGGCGACCAACCGGTGCCGGCGGATGGTTACGGCGATCGGGACGTTGACCGTGACGGGAGACATGATGGCGTGGAGCCGTGAGCCGTCGCGCATCCGACCGTCTACCTGGGGATTGCTGGAACTGAGGCCTTTGCCGCGCACGGCCCGATTAACGAAATTGCGGACCTCTTCGGCATTGCGGAAGGCCACCCCGGCTTTTTCCTTGCCCCGGCTGGAGTGGATGATCCAGATGTCGCCGGGCCCGTTGACGATGATCTCTTCGATCCCTTCGTCGGCAAGGTACGGCGAGAGCACGCCGAAGCCGAAAATGGTATCCATGATTTCCTGGACATAGGCGTCCGCATCGCGGGTCAGCGTTTCGCCGGCGCCGCGGGCATGTTGGACCATCGACTCGACCAGCGGGCGGACGATGCTCTCGGCCAGGCGATAGTCGGCGTCGGAAGGATCTTCGATCTGCGCCGGGTTGAACTGGGTGCGGATGCGGTTGCGGGCTTCGGCGAGCACGGCGTCGAAGCGATTTTCCCCCGCGTCGGGGCGGGCGGCCTGGGCCTGCTGCAAGGCGGCCGCGGCGGGCGAAACGCGGCTGACGTTGGTAGAAAACGGCGGACGATTGTTCATCGGGAACCTCCTTTGGCGAAGGTGCCAAAGACCGACTTCAGAACCCCCTCGCGTTTGACTTCTTTCTTCCTTAATAAGGCTTCCAGCGGCGGATAGAACTGGGCGGCCAGTTTGACGATGCCCTCGCCCAGGGGATTGAGCGGCTTTTGCAGGACCAGCGGCTTTTGCTGGTTGATGCTGCCGCGGGCCTCTTCGGGCGACCAGGGCAGGGTGGCGACGATCGGGATCCGCCCGCCCATGAATTCGGCGATGTCCTTGGGGCTCATCCCCCAGCGTTCGTCGTAGCCGTTCAAAACAATGCGAAAGCGCTGCAAGGTGTTGAACGTCGCCGCCAGGTTGGGGATGATGCCCTGGATGTCGTTCAAGGTGGTGCGTTCGGGGGTGACGACCAGCAGCACCAGATCGGCATTCGCCAGGGCCGACCAGTGGAAGAGGGTGTTGTAATCGGGGCCGGTGTCAATGATCCGAAAATCGAAGAAGCCGCGCGCTTCGCGGAGGATGTCGGCGAAGATGGTCATAGTGCGTTGCGGATCTTCCATGAAGAGATCGGAGCCGGCCTGATGCATCTGAGGAATCCCCGGCAGGAAGGAGAGTTTGCCGCCGTAGAGCCGGGTGGCATTTTGCAGGGTCTGGGCTCGCACTACGTAATTGCCGCTGCGTTTACCCTGACTGACCACCGATTCGTAGAGGGCGACCATGTGCTTCATGGGTTCGTCGGGGATCTGCATATTGAGCAGGACGTGAGTATTGGCTCGGCTCATATCGGCGTCGATCAGCAGGGTGGGTCGTTGGGCGATCATCCCCAAAGCACAGGCCAGATTGGTGGAGATGGTGGTTTTGCCGGCGCCGCCTTTGGGCGAATAGACGGCGATGGTTTGCTGTTGCCAGCCGCCGCGATCCAGAATCGCCAGGGCGTCGTCGGCGGTCACGGGAGTGAAGGTCCGGGCGTTGCGTTCGGCGCGGCTAGTGGAGACAGCGGAGCGGATCAGCTCGGGCAGCCGTTGCAGTTGCACTACGTCGAGCGGCGTCATGATGAAACCCTTCATCCCGAAGCGGCTGTACTCCGAGGCGTACCCAGAGCCGGCGGGGATCAGGCCCACCGCAGCGATAGGATGATCCTCGAAGGTGAGCAATTCCTGAACCAGTGAAGGCGTCATCCCCGGCAGGGTGGGCGTGAAGAGGGCGCAGTCCAATCCCATGCTGCGGGCCTGATCGGCGAGCATCACGCCGTCGGAGACGATGGTGACGATCTGAATCCCCGTGCCTTCCAGGGCCTGGTAGAGCAGTTGGATGTCCTGAAAGCCGGTGTACCCGACGATACACTTGATTTCGTCGCTCATAAAACCTCCTGTTAAGCCGCGACGGCGAATTGCGCCTGGGCGGCAATCCGTTCGTTCCAGGCCGTGTCCACCGCCTGGTGAATCAGGTCCGGCAAAGCCTGGAGTTGCGGGTCTTCCAACGGCAGGGTCAGGCACCCTTTCATGCCGGCGGCATGGTAACGGGCGATGGTCAGGGCTGTGCCGGTTGGGAAGATCCCGACCGCCGCGATGGGGCGATCGGGTTGCTGCAAAAGCTCCTGGATCAATTCCGGCGTCATTCCCGGCAGGTCATGGGTGAAGATCACGGCATCGGCACCCACCCAGGGCGCCAGGCTTTCCAGGGCTCGGGCATTGACGACGATCGTGGCCACTTGGATCTGCGCTCCTTTCACCTGAGCGACCAGGGAGGGGAGCATCGCCGCATTGGCGGGGCCGTGGGCGATGACCAGGGTAAGCGGGCGGGCCTGGGTGTTCATGCACTCTCCTGGGATTGGTTGTCGGAAGGCTGGGACAGCGTTGGATTTTGAGCGGGGGCGTCGTCGCCCTGGAAATCTTCCTCGATCCAATCCAACGGGTCCATGGTCAGAGTCACCAGCGGATAGTGATACCGTTTCAAGAGGCGATAGAAGGCTCCTTGCGCCCGCAGGAATTTCCGGTAGGCATGGAGGACGGGGTCCAACCACGCACCGACGGGGGGATGTTGCGGGTCGAGTTTGATGCTGGGCAGCTCGTTCCCTTCATCATCCAACAATTCCGTCAAAGCAACCTCGACAAAACCTTCATCCAGACCGGGCAGGTCGGCGGGATAGATCAGGGCATCGGCTTCCGTTTCGATGGCCCGCCGGACCAATTCGGTGCCGTTTTCGGCCACATCGACGATATGCAGGGATGTGTTTTGCAGGGCCGTAATGGCCTGGTTGAGATCCTCAGTGGTGAGATATCCCAGGACAACTTTGAGTTCTTTCGGGGCTTTGTGCGACATGGTTTCAAAATCCTTTCTTGAAATTAGGGAGCGGGTACTTCGGTCGGTGCGGCGGTGGGCTGGGCCGGTACCGCAACGGGCGTCGATTTCGTCTCAGGGCGATCCTCGAAGAAGCGATCCTCCAGGTCGGACCAGGTGACGCCGTGGGAAGGCGGCAGCGTCCCGGCTTTGATCTCAGGCACGGCGACGGCGGGCAGAACGCCGACCTGCACCTTGCCGTGCGCCAGGGCGAAGGCCATCCATTCGGCAGTTTCCCGGCTGACCACCACATCCAGGCCGTTGACCGCGCCTTCGATCGTGGCGGGTTCGTTTTCTGCGCCGGGAGCGCCGTAGTTGGGATTGTCTTTGACCTCGCGGTTGAGCCGATAGACCAGGCCGTTGGCGATCCACTTGGAGAGGGGCAATTGCAGCTCCAGAGTGTGCGAGGCGGTCTCGCCCGGGAGCAAAACGGGAGCCGGTGTGGGTTCCAGATTGGCGGCGGTGACCACATCCGTGGCGATCTTCTGGGCCTGGAGCTGGCCGGCAGAATAGAAGAGGGCGATGGCATCGCCGGGATAGACGGCGGGGATCTTGCCCTGATCGACCGGGACATTGATTATGACCAGCTTGGGATCGGTCAGGGCGACGGACAGGCGTTTGACCTTGCCGGCATTGTCGCCGGTGGCGAGGGCTTCGCGCAGCAGGGGCTGGCCCGGGTGCAGGGATTCGACGGCGATCACATCGCCCGCGGCGACCATGGCGTCCCATTCGTCGGCCAGGATGTACTTGGCGGCCACCGCTTCGGAGATGGACTGCACGTCGATCTGCACTTTGTCTTCGGTAAGTTGGGTGAAGGGGGCGATTTCATCCACGACGATAGCGACGGCATATTCGGGCGGGCGAGTGAGGACGTTCGCCAGAATCGCGCCGACGAAGGCCAAGACGGCCAACAGCAGACCCAGGATCATTTGCAGGGAGCGTTTCATTTTTGACTTTCCTTTCGAGTGAATGATTTGTAACTGCGTAATTCGTGATGCGTAACCGGAACGGATTACGCCTGCCGGATTTTCAATAAGTCGGACATGGAAAAGCGTTTGGCCGGCGGCTTGGGCAACAGTTGATTCGCCAACGCTGCGCCCGCCAGCTTTAAGTCCCCGGAGACCACGCGCAAGGCGGGGTGGAAGGCTTTGAGCCGTTTTTCATGCCAGGCGGAGACGACATCGCCTTCCCGACTGACGGCGAGCTGCACATCGGCCAGTTCCCAGATCCCTTCGGGCGGCAGCAGTCCGCCGTCGGCAATCAAGGGCATCCGCTGGGCGATTTCCCGGATCAGCGTCCAGACCTGCTCGGGATGGGCGGTGCAGACTTGATTCCAGAGCAGCACGGGCCGGCGTTTCACCAGTTCGTCGATCAGGGTCAGACGGTCGCGGCGGGAGAAGACCAGGGTGTCCAGTGGGTAGACATTGCGGTCCAATCGCCCGGCCAGGCTCCCGTCGGCCAGGTCCAGGGCGATGGCGGAAGCGCTGTGTTTCAGGAATTCACAGATCAGCTTCGTGGTACCGACGCCGCCGGCAGTGCCCACGACTAAAATCAACATGATTTCACTCCTTCCGGCAGGTGCCGGGCCACGAGCCGTTGGATCTCTTCGGTCTTCAAAGGCTCGTGGAGTTGAATCCAGGAAGCGTTGAAAGCGCGCTGGGCCCGGCCGCCGTCGATGACGATGGCGCCGAAGCCTTCCAGGCGTTCTGGGACCGGAATCCCGTTGAAGATCACCGCGTTTTGAACCTTGAGCGGTTCCGGGGACGGTTCCAGGTTCAACCGTAGGGCGATATCGCCGCGTTGGGGCGCATCGCAAAGCGCTACCTTCAGCCCACGTTCCAGCAGCAGCCGGCCGGCTTCGATGACGGCGGTGGTCGTGCCGACGCCGCCATGCGTCCCCCAGAATCCCAGGCGGATCTGCCGCGCTGGCCGGGGCAAGGGCAGGGATGGTGTTGTATTTTGTGGTGCCGGTTGCATCGGAGCAGCCGGCGTTTCCACGTTGGACGCAGCCTGGGCCTTCCAATAGGTGAGCAGCGTTTCAGCCGGATCGGCGCCGGCGGGAATCCGCACGACGGGCAACGGGGTGTCGGGCACGAAGGTGCCGGTCGGTGCGCAGATCAAACCGGGGCGGAAGAGCCGCAGGCCCTGGTCGAAGCGATCGGGCGTCACGCCGCCGGCGACCCGGAGGCGCACGCCGGGGCCCAAAGCCGCCAGCGCCGTGTGCAGCGCGTCGGACTCGGCTTCGGTGGCGGCCACGATCATCACCAGGACGGGCGGCGTGGGCATTACGGAATCTCCACCGGGGTGAAGTCGAGTGAGGTCAAGGTGTTTTCGTCCTGGCGGATGACCAGCTTTAAGGGCGCCTGATAGCCGGCCACATCGAAGATCATCTGTCCGGTTACGGCGGCGCCGGCGGGGATGGGCTCGTCGGGCATCACCGGCTGCTCGGCAGTTTTGAGCGTGATCTCCGCCATCTTGGAGCGCAGGAAAATCTTGCCGCCGGCATCGACCACGGACCATTCCATCAGGGCGGGCTGCAAAGCCGTGCTGCCGGTGTTGGTCAGCGTGGCTGTCACGATGAGCAGATCGTCGCCGACGGATTTCGAGGTAAAGATCCCCGCATGGATCGACGGCGTGACGATGGCCGACGCGGCGATGAGTTGCGCGCCCATCGGGGTGGGCGTGACCACGGCCAGGACCTCTGGCGCGCCGGGGGCCTGGCGAGGTTCAACGCCGCAAGCACTCAGCAAGAGGGCGATGAATACCAACGAAAAGATCAGGATGCAGTGTTTCATTTGAGTTCCTCCTTATCAGAACAGGACTTTTCAACGCAGAGGCGCAAAGATGCAGAGACGCAGAGCCAGAGATAATAAATCTTTCTCTGCGTCTCTCTGCGCTCTCCGCGTCTCTGCGTTAAATCTTTTTTCATTTGAGTAAGGTATGTCCTTGGGGCGTGAAGCCGCTGCGCACCAGTTCCCAGGTTTCCCGCTGCTGCTGGGTCAGTTGGGCGGCATGGGCCAGCATGTAGGCCAGTTGGCCGTCGGTGGGCGGCTCGATGCTGGAAATATCCGGGAAGAGACAGGCCACCGGCTTCTGTTCGTCCTCGCGGGATTTGGGCAGGCGCTTGCGTTTGCAGATCCCCACGCCCACCGGCATGTCGAGCAGCTGGTCGATCACCTGGGTCACTTCATCCATCGCCCCGGTGCCGGGGCGAATCCCCAGGGCGGCGACGGCGGCCTTCGCATCTTCCATCGTGTTGATCCCCTGGGCGATGACGATCTTGGCCGAACCGACCACGCCTTCCGGTAATCCCAGCCAATGTTGGGCGGCGGTCATCAGGATCTGGCCGTATTTGCGGCCGCGGTCGGCGATGTCGTCCCAGATCCCGGCAGTTTGTTCCACGGCGGCCTGGGCCTCGGTCGTTTTGTCGCCCGACTTCATCACCACATGGGCTTCCTCGAAGACAAAGAGGTGCCGGCGGACATTGAGCGTGCCGTGCAGCTTGATCTGGGCCTCGTACTTCCCGGCGCTGTGGTTGAAGGTGGCTGCCCCCAGCAATCCCACAATGAAGCCCTTCAGCATTTCATCCTTGAAGGCGCCTTCGACGACGGTCACGCCGTAGGGCCAGAGCAACCGCTCCAGATCGGGGGCGCCGGGCTGGCCGAAGTTCTCATAGTGCAGGCCGCCGGGGGTGAACTCCTCCAGCTTGTCCACGATGCGCTTCAAAATGCCCGGCGAGATGTTGTCCTGGCGGCTCTTTTGCAGTTCCTCCAGGAGTTCTTTGGCTTTCTCGTAGAGGTGGGTCAGGGTCAGGTTCGCCGACTGGGCCGGGTTTTGGAAGACGCCGTGTTCTTCGTAGAGCAGCCGGAGGGAGCGTTGCACCAGGGCCATGCCGGTGCCGCCGGTGGCGTAGTTGAGCGCCCACTGCTTGGCAAAGATCGAGATCCAGTCTTTGGGCGTGATGTAGGGGCTGGGAATGGCGACCGGATTGAATCCCAAAGGGCAGAAGTGCGGATCGGTCAGCGAGAAGAAATGGAACTCATTGGTCAACACCATGCTGGCGAGGCGGCGCCACTCGCCGGTGGGATCGAAGACCGTGACGCCCATCGCCGGCCGGCCGGTGGGCACATCGATGTGCAGGGGCCCGGTCAAGGCGACGGGGAGCGGCATCCCGGTCTCGGGGACCTCGCGCAGCCGGTTGACGATCTGCGAGACGATCCAGATGGCGGCATTGGATTTGCCGGAGCCGGAGGCGCCGACCAGCAGCATGTGCATCAGATCCTTGCCGGCTAAGCGATAGACCAGATCGGTGGTCTCGGAAGTGGTGGGCGAAATCTCCAGCCCCAGCTCCAGCTCGCCCTGACCGCGCACCAATCCCAGACAGGAGGGGAAGGGGCGAAGCGTCGCGCTCACGCCGCCCTTGCCTTCGACGCGCAGGGGGTGGACCAGAGCCGCCAGCTCATTGGAGGTGAGGCCCTGGGAGTAGGCTTTGGGCTCCAGCGGATTGTCCTCCACCCGTTCATCCAGGTCGAAGCGCACCGCCCGATCCCACAGAGCTTCATCCCCGCTGCGGGCCGTGAGCGGCACGGCGACTTCCTCCTCGCGCCAGGCGGAGAGCGCGGCGCCGACCAATCGTTCCAGGATCAACGGTTCGGGCGCCATCAAGACGGACTGGACCCGAAAGAAGCCGGTGTTCAGGCCGGCGAAAAGGCGATCCCGCTGCTGCGTAAAAAGCAGGGTGGCGAGTTCGCGTTGCGCGTCCACGGTCTGCCGGCTGAAAGAGAGCCCGGCAAAGACGCCGGCCCCGCCGGGCCCCAGCACGCCGCGAGTCGTGGTCAGACCCGACCCGGCAAAGGAACCGGTTTCCCCGGCAAGCTGCGACGAACTGCGGCGGGCATAGCTTTCCGCGTCGCTCATCACCGCCTGCTGCATCGACATCTGGCCTTGTTCGGTCTGTTGTTTGGCGATGTCCCCGGCCTGGGATTCGCTGCGCCAGCCGGATTCGGCACGGTCGGTCTCGCGGCTGATCTCTCGATCCGTGGCAATCCGGTCGTCCTGGGTCAACTGACCCTGACGGGTGCCGGTCTCATCCAGAAAGCCGGAATACGACTTCACCATCGACTGCACGCCCCGGCTGGCTTCCTGGGATTGTTGCTGGAAAGCCACGTTTTGCGCCACCTGGCTGTCCCAGGTGCGGCTGGAATCGCGGTCGGTATGGTGCTGATCGGAGTAGGCTTCGTTGTAGCCGTAGCTCACGTTGTCGGTGCGGGTCCCACCGCCGGAACGGTATTCTGTCCCACTGATGGATTCTGAGCCGCCCCAGCTGCGTTCCTGGCTGTTGGATTCCTGGCCGTTGCGCTGGTAGTCCTGGTCGGAGGTGCGGGCCCCACTGCTGACCGTGGTCTCGCCGGTCTGATGGCGTTCGCCGGCCTGCCCGGAGGATTGCACCGTTTCATGGTCGCGGGCTTCGTAGCTCTGACCGCGCTGGCCGGCCACCTGCGTCTGCTCGCCGCTGACCCAGGCCCCACCCAGACCGGGGACCGTCCCGCCGACCTGCGCGCCGGCGCGCGAACTGAGTTCCTGGGAAGCATGGGTTTCCATCCGGACCCCATCGCCGCCGGCGTTGGATTCGCCGGCCCGTTGATAGGTGCTCTGTTCCTGACCGGTGCCCGAGCGAGTATCGGCCGCGTGGTAGCCGCCCGAAGTTTGCTCGCCGCCGGAGCCCGCGAACTGGCTGGAGGATTGTTCGTGTTCCGAGCCGCCCCAGCTCTTGGAGGAACCGAAGCTGGCGCTCTCGCCGAAGGAATATTGGTTGGTCTCGGTGCGGTTGCCGGAACCGGCGCGATTGCCCGAGGTCGCTTCGTTGATGCTGTCGTGGGCGTTCAGGTTGCCCTGCTCGCCGGTATCAGTGTGGCGGGTGCCTTGCTGCTCGGAACTGCGCTGGGTGGTATCGCGGAGCACGCTGTTCTCCACGCCGTTGTAGGTCTTGTGGGCCTGATATTGCTCGGCGTAGGTGCGATCCAGATGAACCTGGGCCTGTTCGTGCTCTTTGCTGTGCTCCGTGATGTGGGCACCGGCGGCATATTGCGTTTCGGTATGGCTGTTGAAGTGTTCCTGGCTTTGCTGCTGGCGTTGCCAGTCACTCTGGCCCTGGCTGCGGCCGGCTTCGAGCTGGTGGGCCTGTTCTTCCAGGGCGGAGAGGCGTTCCACCCGGCTGATGCCGGTGGAGCGTTGATCCTGGCGAATGGTCCCGCCGATGGGGGTGAGCAGGGAGCCCGGCGAAATGCTGATGCTCAAAGAATCGGAGCCCTTGACCAGGGAGGCGAAGCGGGAGAGTTCGCGGGCGGTCATCTGGAGCAAAGCATTGATCTCCTGGGCGGCGTAGGGGGCGATGGTCACCTGCAAGGCGAAGGGGACATCCTCCAGCCCGGCGACGATGGTTTCCAGTTGCTCCTGAGCGTCGGCGGCGATGATCTGCCCCACGCCATCCGCCCCGGCGGCGCTCGCGGCCAGGCGGCGCACCGGTTGGCCGATCATCGCGGCGGTACATTTGCAGGCCAGGAGATGGCGGTAGTAGGCCGTGGCTTCTTCCACTTCCAGCGGCCCGCCGTTGGACTGGCGGAAGCGGCCTTTGAGAGCACTGATCAGCCGCGCCGATCCCTGCTCCGCCCGGGCGACGGCGGATTCCATGTCGCGGGCCACGGCGCGGCCACCGTACAACTGGAAGAGGCCCCAATCGGGGACATTGGCGAGGGAGAAAATGGCGGAGGTATTGCGCTCGCCCTGGGGATCGTACAGGGTGCTCACCACATCGTCGGCCAGATCCAGGTGGGAGCGCAGGGCCCGGGCGTTTTTGCGGAGGACCCGCAGGAAATACGGGGACCAGGCGACGAACTGCCCGGCAGCCAGGCGCACGACGTAGGCGCGAAGGTGCTCCTTGTTGTCGCTGAGGATGAGCTGGAAGTTATCGGCGTTGGATGCGTTTGACATCGGGGATCACCTCCTGGCTGATGCGGGCGCGGGGGCCGTACAGAGCGCTGCCCCGTTCCCAAAATGCAAAGCGGGCCACGTAAATGAGGTAGCCCAGATAGGTCGCGCCGGCGAGGCCCAGGGCCCAGATGCTGGTGCTGTAGAGCAATGCCCCTTCGGGGTCGGGTGTGTCGGCGGCGAGGGTGAAGAGAATGCGGTAACCGATGCAGAGAGCGGAGACGGCGCCGATCATGCCGAGGGAAAGGGGCAGGGTGGCGTCGCGGTCGTCGGGCTTGTACCAGGCGAGGAAGGAGGCCACGGGGAAGGCCGTCGCGAGCAGCCAGCGGTATCCACCCGGCAGGACGATGAGCGCCGCCAGGTGGATCAGGCCGACGATTAGGATGCGGAAGTCAAAGAGCTTACGGTTGGGCATGGGAGCCTCCGAGACAACAAAAAAAGGGGAAGACGTGGCTAACCACGTCTTCCCCTTTAGGTCCTTGGTAATCAAGGCTGAGCGGCGGCAAGTGCGTCCGCTGACTTTTGCTGATCCGGGCAAGCCGGACTCTCTGCCTTTTGGTCAGGGCGGCGAGAACTCCCTGGCATATTCAAGTTATTGAGAGAATGTTACCCTGAATGGGAAAATTGTCAAGGTGAGGAGATGTGCTACGATTGTATTGTTATTCCTTTTTGATTCGCCTCATTGTACTTTTCATAGAACCACTCGGTGATTGCATTGTGTATATGCATTTTGAGATTTTCGCTTTGTTATTTTGAATTTCGTCCTTCTGTGTCACACTTTTGTCACACCTCGTAAGTATAATATTAATAAATTCCTGGTAGTAATTGTAATATGGACGTGCCTGAATTGTTGTAAGGCGGGATTGTCCTTTAATAAACATAATTAAGCAAAAGGGGGGGGAGATGGCAGAGCAAAGCGAATGGAAAGATGCTCTTGCTTGGACAATAATTTACGGAGGAAGTACTGTTGCAAAAATTGCCGCATTAGCTGTTGCTGTATCTATAGGGATAATTACACAAAAGCAATCTCAGTTGCTTTCTTATTCATTAGGGCGTAGTCTTGATGGATCAAGAAACAAAGCATGGGAAACGTATAAATCGACAGGAAATTTAAGTGAGGCTTTGGGTGAATTTTTTTCATAATTATTAGGGGTTTCAATGAAAATAATCAGAATAGTTCATGAAAGCGATCCGGAAAAATTAGAAGTGGAAAAGAATGTATTAGCTATTCAAAATTATGCTCGAGATAATTTCTTGGAAACTCATGGAAAACAAATTTTAGAATATGCCTATTCAAATTTAGCCACTAGATTCATGTTAGGAGTGATTGAATCGTCAGAAGATGAAGCGGAAATAAAGGATGCTGTTTATCCTGCTGTTATATTTGCTGTGGATTCTCTGTTGAATGATTTAAGAGGTATTTCTGAAGAAGTTGAAATCCTTCCCTTTCAACTTGCCCAAGTGAGATATCCTGAGACACAGAATTTGGCTATTGGTACTTATACTATTCATCCTCGAAATGGCAAAATGTTGACCCGATTAGAACATTATCACCAGAATCTTGCGCTTGAAAAAGATGATGAATTGATTATGTTATTAGGGCAAATGGGGGCCAAAGAAGTTACGATCATAGAAAATGAGCGTCAAACATGGGCGGCGAGTGGTAAAGTTGCTGCAGAAAAAATGGTAATCAGCGGTGGTATTGGGACGAACATATCTCAGCATATTGAAAAAGGTAAAACATTAAAAGTTATATTTGAGGGAATTGCGGTTAGCCTTGACCCTGATCTGCTAAAAAAGTCTCTATGGTTTTCTACTGATGGGAAACTGGAAGCGATATTTCAATCACTTAAGGGTAATCGCATGCTAAGGTATGAACTAACATATACGCATGGCGAGACTTTCGATTTTGATTTTGATTTAGCGGCAAAATATTTGATGTTCAAGGCAGATTTGCGAGCTGAATATCAATCATTGAGTTACAAAGAAAGAACCTTTATTGTAGATTTTCCTTTAGAAAAATTTAAGGAGATTTAAAATGGAACTGGATAGAACAACTCGTGCTCATATTATTATTCATGGATTTGCAGTGGCTGCTGCTGCTACTTCTGCCGTGTCCTCTTTAATTCCTTTTATTGGCCCATTGGCTGGTGATACTATAGCTTTGACTGCTCTTACTATTGGTATGACTGTAATGCTTGCCGATCTTTTTGAAAAAAAGTTAGAAGAAGGTGCCTTGACCTCTTTTGCGGCTGTTATAGTTGGAATGACTATTGGTACAGCATTAGGAAAGGGGTTGTTGAGTTTACTTCCTGGAATAGGTAGTGTTGCAAATGCAGCAGCCACTTTTACTTTGCATGAAGCTACTGGATGGGGGATATTTTTGATTTTTGAGCGAGGGGGAGACCCCACTAAGTTGTCTAAAAATCAGATTGAACAGGCTATTAGCGCATCGGTTGTGCAAATAGTGGCCGAAGTGAAAAAAACGGCCTAAAAAC